>NZ_DASUNH010000001.1:0-81195 GCF_036277275.1 Ideonella sp.
AAGGTCACGTTCGTCGAGTCGCTGGGCGGCACGACCTACGCCTACTGCGACTACCCCGGCGCCGAAGACACGCTGACCTGCGAGCTGGATGGACACTCGCACCCGAAGCAGGGCCAGACATTGAGCCTGCAGGTGCCGTCAGAGCGTGCCTACATGTTCGATGCGCAGGGCCTGGCCTTCCAGCGCCACAGCGAGGCGGGCCGTGCCTGATCACAAGCTCGTCCGCTGGGCGGCGATTGCCGCGACCACGCTGCTCACCTCCTGCGCCCCCAAGGGCCCCGACACCGGCGCACTGAAGCTGCTCGTCTGGATCAACGGCGACAAGGGCTACAACGGGCTGCAGAAGGTCGGTGATGCGTTCGCCGCCGAGACCGGCGTACAGGTCACCGTGCAGCACCCCGAAGGCGCGCCGGACAAGTTCCAGGCCGCCGCCGGCGCCGGCAAGGGCCCGGACATCTTTTGCTGGCCGCACGACCGCGTCGGCGAATGGGCCAAGTCCGGCCTGATCGTGCCGGTGCACCCGCCTGCGCGCGTGCGCAGCGAGATCGAAGACTCGGCCTGGAACGCCTTCACCTACCAGAGCAAGACCTGGGGCTATCCGCTGTCGATCGAGGCGATCGGGCTGATCTACAACAAGGCGCTGGTGAAGACGCCGCCAGCCACCTTCGACGAGCTGATCGCGCTCGACAAGCAGCTGCAGAAGAACGGCAAGCACGCGGTGCTGTGGGACTACAACAAGTCCTTCTTCACCTGGCCGATGCTGGCCGGCCCGGGCGGCTTCGTCTTCGGCCGCACGCCGTCGGGCGACTACGACCCCAAGGCCGTCGGCGTCAACACCGCCGGCGCGCTGAAAGGCGCCGAGATGCTCGACCGCCTGATCAAGGACGGCCACATGCCCAAAGGCGCCCGCTACTCGGAGATGGAAGCCAGCTTCGCGCGCGGCGAGGTCGCAATGATGATCACCGGCCCCTGGGCCTGGGACAACGCCAAGAAGGCCGGCATCGACTACGGCGTCGCGCCGATCCCAGGCGTGGCCGGGCACGCGGCCAAACCCTTCGTCGGCGTGCTCGGCTGCATGGTCACGGCGCCCAGCCCGGTGAAAGACATCGCGCGCGAGTTCATCGAGAACCATCTCCTGACCGTCGACAGCCTGAAGACCATCTCGGCCGATGTGTCGCTGGGCACCCCGGCCAACAAGGCCTACTTCGCCGAGCTGTCGGGCGATGCCGCGATCCGCACGACGATGGAAAACGCCCGTGCCGGCGAGCCGATCCCGAACATCCCCGAGACGCAGCGTTTCTTCCCGGCGATGGACGCCGCGCTGGAGGCGATCACCAACGGCCGCCAGTCGCCGAAGGATGCACTCGACGGCGCAGCCGCTCGCATGGTCATCAACTGACATGAACACCCTCGCCGCCTCGCCCCCATTGACTCGCCCCGCCAGCGCCGGGCAGCGCAGCTTCACCTGGGCCATCGCCGCGCTGTGCGAGTTGCTCGTGCTGTGGTTCGCCTGGCGCCTGGCCGCCGGCGGCCAGGTGCTGGTCAGCACCGCCGCGCTCGCGCTCGGCACGATGGGTGTCTGGACCTACGCTTCGACGAAGTCACTGGCCTGGCGATATCTGTTCCCGGGCGTCGCCGGCATGCTGGTCTTCGTGGCCTTTCCGCTCGTCTACACGATGCAGATCGGCTTCACGAACTACTCGTCGGCCCACCTGCTGAGCGAGGCGCGCGCCCGCGCCTACCTGCTCGACCAAAACGATGTCGACGAAGCGCGCGCGATGGCGAGCTCGCTGCACGCCGATGGCTCGGCGCTGCGCATCAAGCTGACCAGCGCCGATGGCAGCGAGGTGCTGGTCACACCCCCGCTGCCGCAAGGCGCGGCGCCGAAAGCACCGGTGGCCTTGAGCCCCGCCACGCAAGACCTCGGTACACCGCTGTCGCTGCGCGAGGTGCTGGCGCAGCGCGACACCCTGCGCGACCTGGTGCTGCAGCGCCCGGACGGCACTCGGCTGCACTACACCGGTGTGCGCGAATTCGGCCCGCTGATGCCTCTGTGGAAGGCCGGCGGCGACGGCGCGCTGGTCCAGCAACCGTCAGGCACCGTCTACAAGCCGAACCGCGACACCGGCTATTTCGAGAACGAGCGCGGCGAGCACATCCAGCCCGGCTTCAAGGTCAACATCGGTTGGGCCAACTACACGCGGATGATGTTCGACGCCGACTTCCGCGGCCCGTTCGTCTCGATCTTCGGTTGGACCGTCGTCTTCTCGGCGTTGACCGTGCTGTTCGCGACCATCATCGGCATGACGCTGGCGGTGCTGCTGAACTGGGAGGCATTGAAGTACCGCACGCTGTACCGCACGCTGCTGTTCCTGCCTTACGCGGTGCCGGGCTTCATCTCGATCCTCGTCTTCAAAGGCCTGTTCAACCAGAACTTCGGCGAGATCAACGCGATCCTCGATGCCCTGTTCGGCGTGCGCCCGGCTTGGTTTGCCGACCCGACGCTGGCGCGTGCGATGCTGCTGATCGTCAACACCTGGCTCGGCTACCCGTATGTGATGGTGCTGTGCACCGGGCTGCTGAAGGCCATTCCCGCGGACCTGTACGAAGCCTCGGCGATCGCCGGTGCCGGCCCACTGACCAACTTCTTCAAGATCACCGCGCCGCTGATCGCCAAGCCGTTGACGCCGCTGCTGATCTCGGCCTTCGCGTTCAACTTCAACAACTTCGTGCTGATCGCGCTGCTGACCGACGGCCGGCCCGACTACCTGAACACCAAGCTGCCGGCCGGCACGACCGACATCCTGGTCAGCTACACCTACCGCATCGCCTTCACCGACGCCGGCGCCAACTTCGGCCTGGCCGCCGCGATCTCGACGCTGATCTTCATCGTCGTCGCGCTGATGTCGCTGGTGAACCTGAAGCTGACCGGCGAAGCGAAAGCGGCAAGGAACTGACATGGCCATCGTCACCGGAAGAAGCCAACGCTGGCGCATCCTCGCGGCCCACGCCGGGCTGTGGCTGCTGATCGCGGTCACGCTGTTCCCACTGCTCGCGGTCGTGTCGATCTCACTGCGGCCTGGCAACTTCGCGACCGGCTCACTGATCCCGACCCAGATCAGCCTCGAACACTGGAAACTCGCACTCGGCATTGCACACGTCGGTGCTGATGGCGTGCGCATCGAGCCGCCCTTCCCGGTGCTGTTGTGGCTGTGGAACTCGATCAAGATCGCGACCATCTCGGCGCTGCTGATCGTCGCGATCTCGACCACCGCGGCCTACGCGTTCGCCCGGCTGAAGTTCGCCGGCAAGCGCAGCCTGCTCAACAGCATGCTGCTGCTGCAGATGTTCCCGGTCGCCGTCGCGCTGGTCGCGATCTACGCAATCTTCGAGGGCATCGGCAACCACCTGCCCTGGATGGGCATCGAGACGCACACCGGCCTGGTCGTCGCCTACCTCGGCGGCGTGGCCACCCATGTCTGGACGATCAAGGGCTACTTCGACACGATCCCGGTCGACATCGAAGAGAACGCCAAGGTCGATGGCGCGACGCACTGGCAGGCCTTCCGCCTCGTGCTGCTGCCGATGGCCGTGCCCATCCTGATGGTGGTCTTCGTGCTGGCCTTCATCGGCACGATCATCGAGTACCCGGTCGCCTCGGTGCTGCTGCGCGAAGAGCCGAACCTCACGCTCGCGGTCGGCTCCAAGTTCTACCTCTACGACCAGAAATACCTGTGGGGTGACTTCGCCGCTGCCGCGGTGCTGAGCGGCCTGCCGATCACGCTGGTCTTCCTGGCCGCGCAGCGCTGGATCGTTTCGGGTTTGACCTCAGGCGGGGTCAAGGGATGATTGAGGGATGAACAAGCGCCTCTTCCTCACCACCCTCGCGCTGGCGGCCGCCACGGCTGTCGCAGCCCCTGTCAACCCCAAGGCCGCCCCGAAGGCGGCGCCCAAAGCGAACCGCTTCGACGCCGCCCTGGCCGGCACCTTCGAAGCGCGCGAGAAGGACTGGCGCAACGGTGCCGTGGTCTACCAGGTGCTGGTCGACCGCTTCGCGCCGAGCGCCAACCTGGACGCCAAGCGCTACCTCTACCCCGCCCCCAAGGTGCTGCGCAAATGGGACGAGCTGCCGCGGGCCGGCAAATACCTGCCCGACGCCAAGCTGTGGAGCCACGAGATCGATTTCTGGGGCGGCGACCTGAAGAGCCTGGCCACCAAGCTCGACCATGTGCAGGAGCTGGGCGCCGACGTGCTCTACCTGAACCCGATCCACCTGGCGTACACCAATCACAAGTACGACGCGCTGGACTACCAGGTCGTCTCGCCCGAATTCGGCACGCGCGAGGACGTGAAGGCCTTGGCCACCGACCTGCACCGCCGCCACATGAAGCTGGTGCTGGACGGCGTGTTCAACCACATGGGCCGCAACGCGCTGGTGTTCAAGCAGGCCGAGGCCACCCCGAACAACCCGTACCGCCAATGGTTCGTCTTCGGGCCCCAGTACGAAGGTGGCGCGCGCACCTGGGCGCTGGCGCAGAACCTGCCCGAGCTGAACCTCGAGAACCCGCAGGTGCGCGACCACATCTATGCCAGGCCCGACTCGGTCGTGCGCAGCTACCTGCGCGACGGCGCCGACGGCTGGCGGCTGGACGTCGCCTTCGACATCGGCCCTGACTTCCTGAATGAACTGACCCAGGCGGCACACCGCGAGAAGCCCGGTTCGCTCGTGATCGGCGAAATCGCCAACTACCCCAAGGAATGGTTCCCGGCCGTCGACGGCGTGCTCGGCTTCACGCTGCGCCAGATCATCCTGCGCACCGTCAACGGCCAGCTCGAACCGCGGGCCGCTGCGCGCATGGTCGAGCGCATGGTCCAGGAGACCGGCATCGAGCCCATGCTGAAGAGCTGGCTCTACCTCGGCAACCACGACACCGCACGCCTGGCCACCACCCTCCCGGACGAGCGCCAGCGCCGCCTGGCGCAAGTGCTGCAGTTCACGCTGCCCGGCTCGCCCAACCTGTACTACGGCGACGAGCTGGGCATGCTGGGCGGCGAAGACCCCGAGATGCGCGCGCCGATGCGCTGGGACCAGGTGACGCCCGACAACGCGGCGCTCACGTGGACCAAGCGGCTGGTCCAGCTGCACCGCAGCGAGCGCGCGCTGAAGGTCGGCAACTTCCGCCTGCTCGAAAGCCAGCGCCTGCTCGCGTTCGAGCGCTACACCGACCGCGCGCGCGATGCCGTGCTGGTGCTGGTCAACCCGAGCAGCGCCGACGTCACCGACACGGTGCTGATCCCCGATTCGAAGATCATGGACAACACGCGCCTGATCGATCTGCTCGGCGTACCCCAGGACGCGGCCAAGCCAGCCGAGCCGCCGCGCGTGAGCTCGGCGCTGCTGCAGGTCACCGTGCCGGCCGGTTCGTTCCTGGTGCTGAAGCCCGATGTCGCGCCGCCCGGGGGCTACACGAACTACAAGCGGGTGCAATGACGGGAGGCGCGCGCCACCAACTCGCTCACGTCATCGGCGCCGCGCTGGGGCTCTTCGCAGCCCAGGCCGGCGCCGCCGCTGCTCCGCATTGTTCGACCGACCCACTGGCCGGCCGCGCGCTGTACCTTCGCGGCAGCTTCAACGCCTGGGCCGCCGACGAGGCCCACCGCCTGCGATGGGCCTGCGACCGTTATGTGCTGGTCACCCGCCTGGGTGGTGACCAGCGTTTCAAGATCGGCGACGAACCCTGGTCGCCCGATGCCGACTTCGGCCAGGGCCTTGGCGCACAACTGCGGCGCCAGGGCCCTGACATCTCGCGCCGCTTCAACGGCACCCACCGCATCACGCTGACGATGAGCACCGACACCCTCGCCACCCCGACCCTGAGCGTTGAAGACTGCCCCAGCGCCGCCCCGCCATTCGGCGACACGGTTTTGTACCTGCGCGGCTCGATGAACAACTGGGCCGCGCTCGACGAGTACGCGCTGCAGTACAGCTGCGATGCCTACTACCTGAACACGAAGCTCAAAGGCAAGCACGAATTCAAGTTGGCCGATGCGGCGTGGACCCCGTCGCTGACCTCCGAGGGCCACACACTGGAGTTCGACGGCGAGCAGACGCTGCGCGCGGTGATCGTCGCCGAGCGACCGCTGGTCAGCCTGGGCCCGAAGACCTTCGCCGACCCGAACAGCCAACCTGTCGAACACCCGGTCGCGCAGAGCCTGCGCTTCGATTCGCGCTCGCTTCAGCACAAGGCGCCGTTCGGCGCGGTGGTGGAACACACGCCGATCGAGTTCGCGGTGTCGGCGTTGCCGGGTGTGACGAAGCTGACGCTGGTCGTCGAGCAGCGGCGGCTGGAGGGCAACCAGGAAGTGCTGGCGTACTTGCCGGTGGCGCGAGTGCCGATGACACGCCTGGCCTTCGACAAGCTCAGGCAGAACGGTGTGGGGATGGGGGTGGTCTCTTCACCGGTTCCGGCTGAGCCACCATCCGTTCGGGCTGAGCCTGTCGAAGCCCCAGCCCGCGACACCTGGACCGCCCGCCACACCTTCACCACCAAAGCCATCTATGGCTACTGGTTCGAGGCTGAGATCGACGGCCAGACCTTCGTGCTGCAGAACAACGCCGAGTCGGTCTTCTGGACGCGTGAGAAGGGCAGCCACGGTGTCGGCGCCGTGGCACCGCTGCCGACTCGCCAGAGCGCCATCCGCCGCTTTCGCCAGACCGTCTATGACGCGAACTTCAAGGTGCCAGACTACGCACCCGACCTTGTCTATTACTACATCTTCCCCGATCGCTTTCGCAACGGCGACAAGCGCAACGATCCCGTTGGCGGCCGCGACCGCTACCAGGACCAGACCGTGGAGCTGCACCGGAACTGGAACGAAAAACCCTGGAAGCCGGGCACCGGCGATGGCTCCGACGCCGTCTACAACAACGACTTTTTCGGCGGCGACCTCGCCGGCATCATCGACAAGCTCGACTACATCCAGGACCTCGGCGCCAACGCGATCTACATGACGCCGATATTCAAGGCGGCGAGCAACCACAAGTACGACACCGCCGACTACCACCAGGTCGACCCGGCCTTCGGCAACAACGCCGATTTCGAACGGCTGTGCCGCGAGGCGGCGAAGCGCGGCATTCGCGTGATCCCCGACGCATCGCTGAACCACGTCGGCAGCGACTCGGTCTACTTCAACCGCTATGGCAACCACGGCGACAACGGTGCGTTCCAGAACGGCCGCATCAACGCCGCGTCGCCCTACGCCAGCTGGTTCACGCTCGATCCAACGCAACCCGACGCCGACAAACAGTTCAAAGGCTGGGTCGGCGTGCGCGACCTGCCGGAGCTGAACAAGGCCTCGCCCGCCTGGCGCGCATTCGCCTACGGCAACCCTGATTCGGTGATGAAAGTCTGGCTCGACCGTGGCGCTTCCGGCTGGCGCATGGACGTCGCGCCGTGGGTGCCGGACGACTTCTGGCGCGAGTGGCGCAGCGCGATCAAGACCCACCAGCCCGACGCGATCACGATCGCCGAGACCTGGTTCGACAGCTCGAAGTACTTCCTCGGCGACGCCTTCGACTCGACGATGAACTACATCTTCCGCAACACGCTGCTCGAATACGCGGCGGGCGGCGACGCCACGGTGCTCTACCGCAACCTCGAGTCGATCCGCGAGGCCTATCCGCCGCAGGCCTTCCACGCACTGATGAACCTGCTGTCGACGCACGACCAGGCGCGCTCGCTGCACGTGCTGGGCTGGACGGACGGCGCCAGCGCCGAGGCTGTCGCACTGGCCAAGCGCCGTTACCGCCTCGCGCTGCTGTTCCAGATGACTTTCCCCGGCTCACCAGCCGTCTACTACGGCGACGAGGTCGGCGTGACCGGTGGCGACGACCCGTACAACCGCGCGACCTACCCGTGGGCCGATGAAGGCGGCAAGCCCGACGACGCGATGCTGGCGGAGTTCAAGCGCCTGATCGCGCTGCGGCACCGACACGCGGTGCTGCGCCGCGGCAGCCTGGAGGCGCCGCTGTTCACCGACGCGCATGCGATCGTGCTGGCGCGCCGGCTCGGCGACCAGTGGGCGATCACCGCGACGAACAACGCCGATGCGCCGCGCACCGCCACAGTGAAGTTGCCGGCTGGTGCACCGAAGCGCTGGTCGGATGCATTGAACGCCTCCCACCCGGCTGCGATTGCCGAAAACGGCCAGCTAACGCTGCAACTGCCTGCCCTTGGCGGCACGGTGCTGATATCGTCCCCTGAATGACCCCCGTTCCACCGCGGCCGCGGTTGTTCACGCTCACCTGGCCGCTGTTCGTCGAGTTCCTGCTCGGCATCGGGGTCAGCATCGTCGGCACCGCGCTGGCGGCGCGCGTGTCCGATGCGACCGGCGCGGCCTTCGCGCTGTCCAACCAGATCTTCGCGACGCTGTTCATCGTCTTCCGGATCGTCGGCGCCGGTATTGGCGTGGTGATCACGCAGAACCTCGGCGGTGGCCAGCGCGAGGGGGCTGACCGCGTCGCCCGCGCGGCGCTGGGTGCCAGCACGTGGATGGGAGGTACCACCGCGCTGCTGGCGTTCTTCGGTGCGACGCTGATGCTGAACCTGATGAGTGCACCGGCCGAAGTGATGCCGCTGGCCGTGCCGTTCCTGACGGCCCTGGCACCCGCGCTGCTGCTCGACGCCTGGAATGCCTCGATGGCCGGCGTGATGCGTGCGCACCTGCGCACCCGCGACACGCTGGCGGTGATCATCGCGATGCATGCCAGCCACCTGGCGCTGGCGATACCGCTGATGACCGGCGCCGGTCCGCTGCCGGCGCTGGGCCTTCCGGGCTTCGCGCTGGCGTTGGGCGCCAGTCGCGTGCTCGGCGTCGCGCTTCACCTGTGGTTGTGGCGCCTGCGCCTGGGCCTGGTGCCGCATGGGCGCGACTGGTGGCACGCGCCGCGACGCGAACTGGCCGCGATGCTGCACATCGGCCTGCCCGGTGCCGCCGAAAACATCGCCTACCGGCTGGCCTTCATGGTCAGCGTATCGGTGGCCGCGCACCTGGGCGCACAGGCATTGGCCACGCAGGCCTATGCGTCGCAGCTGATGTACGGCGTGCTGCTGTTCGGTCTCGCGACCGGTCTGGGTGTGGAGATCCTCGTCGGCCACCTGATCGGCGCCGGCCACTGGCACGAGGCGCACCAGCTGGTGCGCCGCGCGATGGCGCGCGGGCTGATGGTGAGCACGGCGGTGGCGACCATCGTGGCCCTCGCGTCGCCATGGCTGCTGCGGCTGTTCACCCAGGATCCGCAGATCATCGCCGCCGGCCAGACGGTGCTGTGGATCACGATCGTGCTGGAACCGGGACGCACCTTCAACCTCGTCGTGATCAACGCACTGCGCGCGGCCGGCGACGCGCGCTACCCGGTGGCCGTCGGTGCGGTCTCGATGCTGGTCGTGCTGGCCGGCGGCAGCTGGCTGCTCGGCATCCACTTCGGCTGGGGCCTGCCCGGGCTGTGGATCGCCTACGCGGCTGACGAATGGATCCGCGGCTTGTTGATGTGGCGCCGCTGGGCCACGCTGGGCTGGTTGCCGCATGCACGGGCAGCGCGGCGGCGGCTGCGGGCGGCGCGATCGGACGACACGGCTTAGGGCCTGTTACGTAACAGGCCCTAGGTCAGGTCCGGGCCTTGCAGTACCGGGCGATGAACTCGGCGTGGTCCGGCATCGTGTCGACGCAGCGAGAGACCACCTGCTGGATGCGGCCGACGAAGTCCGTCACCTCGCCTTCGGGCATCACATCGACCAGCGGATGGTAGGCGCGTGGCAACAGGCCCTGCCCTTCCAACACCTGCAGCCAGCCCGGCTCGGTGAACAGCTCGCCGTTGTCGCGCACCAGCCGGCCCTGCGCCTGCCACATGTCCAGCTTGCGCTGCAGCGTGGGCGGGATCTGCATCGTGCGGCAGTGGCGCCAGAAGGGCGAGTCGTCGCGCTCGGTGGCGTGGTAGTGCAGGATGATGAAGTCGCGGATGCGCTCCATCTCGAAGTCGGCTTGCGCATTGAATTCGTCGACGAGCACCGGGTCGAAGCCGCCATCGGGGAAGAAGCCGATCAGCCGCGCAATCGTCGATTGAATCAGGTGAATGCTGGTGGACTCCAGCGGCTCGAGGAAGCCGCTGGACAGGCCGACGGCGACGACGTTCTTGTTCCAGAACTTGCGGCGTTTGCCGGTCTTGAAGCGGATGGTGCGCGGCTCTGCCAGGCGCTCACCGTCCAGGTTGGCCAGCAGGATCGCGGTGGCCTCGTCTTCGCTGACGTACTGGCTGCAGTGCACGTGGCCGTTGCCGATGCGGTGCTGCAGCGGGATGCGCCATTGCCAGCCGGCACTGCGCGCGGTCGCGCGGGTGTACGGCGTCAGCACCGGCGCCGAGACGCAGGGCACGGCGATAGCACGGTCGCAGGGCAACCAGTGCGACCAGTCTTCGAACCCCGTCTGCAGTGCCTGCTCGA
The DNA here is from genome assembly GCF_036277275.1 of Ideonella sp. GTDB lineage: Bacteria > Pseudomonadota > Gammaproteobacteria > Burkholderiales > Burkholderiaceae_C > Ideonella. The sequence goes on from NZ_DASUNH010000001.1 coordinate 10,500, forward strand.
TCAGCAGGCCGCGGAAGCCGGAGCAGTCGATGAAGAAGTCGCCTTCGATGACCTCCCCGTTCTCCAACCGCAGCGAAGCAACATGGCCGTTGTGCGGATGCAGCCGAGTCTCGACGATCTTGCCCTCGGTGCGGTCGACGCCCTGCGCTTCGCTGTAGCGGCGCAAGAACTTGGCATAGAGGCCCGCGTCGAAGTGGAAGGCATGGGTGATATCGGCCAGCGGCGAGTTCGGCACCTCTTGCGTCGCCCGCATGAACTTGCCGCGCAACGCCGCAACGCGGTTGATCGAGTAGTTCTCCAGCGGCGCCGCCCGGCCCGCCAGGCGCAGCTTCAGCCAGTACTGGTGGAAGTCGACCGTCCAGCGGTCCTGGCCGAGCTTGCCGAACGCATGCATGTAGCGGTTGCCGAGCCGGCCCCAGTCGACGAACTCGATGCCGAGCTTGAAGGTGCCCTGGGTCTCGCGGATGAATTCGTCCTCGTCGATGCCCAGCACCGAGTTGTACAGGCGGATCGCGGGGATCGTCGCTTCACCGACGCCGACGATGCCGATCTCGTCGGACTCGACGACCCGGATCCGGTAGCGCCCGCGCAATACCTTGGCCAGCGCGGCGGCACTCATCCACCCGGCCGTGCCACCGCCGACGATCACCAGGTTCTTCACAGGAGGCTGAGCATTCATGACGACACGCGGCGGCAGTGATGAAACGAAAAAGGCCTCTTGCCGTGGTCGACAAGAGGCCCTCGATCCGGCAAGCGGATCTTCTTACAGCTTGTAGTTGATGCCCAGCAGGTAGGTCGTACCGACGTTCACGGTTTCGACCACGTTGTTCGGCGTGTCGGCGTAGCGCTTGTACTTGGTGTTGCTGAGGTTGTAGCCCTGCAGCAGCACGCCCAGGCCCTTGAGCCAACCGGACTGGAACTCGTAGCCGATCTGCGCGTCGGTGATCGCTTCGCCCTTGATGTAGACGAGCTGGCGATCGCCGATATCGGTACGGCGTTCGCCGATGAAGTCCGAACGCTGGCGCTGCGACACGCGGACCTGGAAGCCGCTGTTCTCGTAGTACGCGGTGATGCTGCTCACCTCCTTGGACAGTCCCGGCAGCTCCATCTTGCCGGCACCACCATCGGTGATGTCAGGCGGGTTCAGCGAGCTGCGGGTGTTCGAGTAGCTGGCCGCCAGGCCGAAGCCGGACAGCGGCTTCCACAGCATGTCCAGCGGCACCGATGCCGCCAGCTCGTAGCCACTGACCGAGCCCCCCTTGCCATTGACCGGCACGGTCAGGAAGCCGACGTTGCCGCCCGGCGCGGGCGTGGTGTCCGCGGTCACGTAGGGCCCGAAATCGAACGCGACGGACTCGTTGACCACGTAGGTCTTCACGTCCTTGTAGAAGGCCGCAGCGCCCACGTAGGCCTTGTTGCCCCAGTACTTCTCGTAGGCCAGGTCGATCGCGTTGGCGCGGAACGGGCGCAACCACGGGTTGCCACCGGAACCGCTGTACAGGCCGGTCTGCACGTCCACCGCGAAGGCGAAGCTGGTGCGCATGTCGGCCATGTTCGGACGCGCCATCACCTTCGCCAGGCCCAGGCGCAGGATGTTCTGCGAGCCCAGGTCGAAGGCCAGGTTCAGGCTCGGCAGCACGTCGCCGTAGGTTTCGCCGTTGGTGGTGAGCGTCGCGGTGCGATCGGCATCGTCCTGACCCGGCACGGCACGGTTCACGACCCAGGCGGTCGAGCTCTGGTCGGCATGCACGTACTGCAGGCCGAGGTTGCCGCGCACGGGGATGCCGAACATCTCGGTGTCGATGTCCGCCTTGGCGTAGGCGGTGGTCAGGCGCTCCTTGACATCCCAGTCCTTGTTGTAGATGTCCGGATGCCGCTTCGCGGCGATGTCGTAGACGGCGTTCAGGTTCGCCACCGGGTCGAAGGTCGCGATGCTCAGGCCGCTGTCGCCCGCCTGCATCGAGCTGCCGCCCGGCATGTCGGCGAAGCCGAACGGGTCACCGCCCTTGATGCGCAGCTGGCCTTCGATGAACTCGCGGTTCTTCATGCGATCGGCGTAGTTCACGCCGAAGTCGATGCCGGAGAACCAGCCGCCGTCCAGGTCCTTGCGCCCGGACAGGCGGATCGATGCCAGCTCATCGGTCACATGCGGCAGCTTGGTGTAGCCGGCCTGCGCGGCAGCGGGGCCTCCGCCCCAGCCCATCACGTCGGTCAGCTTCATCTCGCTCGGGTCGGCGTACGACAGACCCGGTGTCACCCGGAAGCTGCTGCCGGTGCTGTCGAACGCGAGCGTGTCGGCCATGAAGGTCGGCGTGCTGGCGGTCGTCTCGACGACGACCTCCTTGCGGTCGGCGGTCGAATAGCTCAGGTCGGCTGCAGCGCTCCAACCGTCGGCCAGCTTCAGCTTGTTGTTCCAGCCGATGGCCTGCAGCTCGTCGTCGATGCTTTGGGCGTCATTGCGAATGATGCCGCGGAAGTTGTCCCAGGTGCCGCTAACGGCCACGCCGTCGACGACGGTGGCGTCGCGCAGCACGCGCGGCTGGCCGTAGGGCAGCGTGTCGCCACCGCCCCAGATCAGGCCGCCCTGGAAGCCCTTCTTGTCGATCTGCTTCTGGTACGTCGAGTACATCAAGTCCAGCGTGCTGCTGAAATTCTTGTTCGGTTTCCATTCCAGCACCGCCATCACGCCTTCGCGCTGCTCGGTGATCAGGTCGGTGAAGAACTCGAAGCCGCCACATGTCCGGATGGCCTGGGCGTTGTAGGTGTAGTCCGCCAGGCCCCAGCAGCCGCCGCGCGTCTGCGCGCCCAGATCCCGGTCGGTCTTGGCATAGCCGATGGCCAGGCCGATCGTGCGGTCGGCGAACTGGTCGATGTACGAGAAGCTGTAGCGGTTGCCGCTGCCTTCGGCCAGCGCGCCGACGCCGTTCTGCTCCTGCCGGTAGTTCAGCACCACCTGGCGGCCGCCGAAGTTCAGCGGGCGCACGGCGAGCATGTCCACCGTGCCGGCCAGGCCCTGGCCGACCAGGCCGCCGTCGGGCGTCTTGTAGACATTGACGCCGCCGAGCATCTCCGACGGGTACTGGTCGAACTCGACGTTGCGGCTGTCGCTGGTGGAGACCACCTCGCGGCCATTCAGCAGCGCAGTGGCGAAGTCAGGCGACATGCCGCGGATGCTGATGGTCTTGGCGGCACCGCCCTTCGGGTCGCGCTGCGCGGTCAGGCCGGGCAGGCGGGCGATCGATTCGGCAATGCTGGCATCGGGCAGCTTGCCGATGTCTTCCGCCGAGATCGACTCGACGATGTTGTCGGAGTTCTTCTTGACCGAGATCGCGCTCTCGATGCCTTTGCGGATGCCCGTCACGGTGACAGTCTGGACCTCTTCGGCCTTGTCTTTCTTGTCGGCGTCCTTGGCGGGCTCGGTTTGCGCATAGGCCACGCCGGTCGCAAAGATCAACGCCGAGCAGGCCGCCGCGACAGGGTTGATCTGGAAGGCGCCGCGCGGCGCGTAGCCATGGTGGCTCGCCCGGCGCTTCTTGTTGGTCGTTGTCATGGAGGACTCCTCAAGCTCTTGAAACACACACGCACCACAGCCCAACCCGACGGTTCTTCCCTCTCAGACAGAAGCGCCGAATTTGCAGCTTGCGAAGAATTCTGTACTAAAACTAGATTCCCAGCCACCTCAGGCAATCCCTTAGTGGTGCGCAAACGCCCTCGAATCGCTCACTCCACCAGAGGCAATCCACGCAACAGCGAACCATCAAATCCCGCGAGACGCCCAAACATGGGGCGTACTTCGCCGCCAAGACGAGTGTAGTGTGACTACATATTTGTGATTTCGCCACAAACAAGGCACAGGCTTTCCCTGACGAGCGCTTTCAGCGCTTGCCAAAGTCGAGGACCAACAGGGGAAACAGGAAAGGCAGGTCAGGCCGGCAGCAGCCAGGCCAACGCGGGGCCCAGGCGGGCCCGCCACGCACGCTCGTGGTGGTCGGCGCCGGGGAAGACCCGGCTTTGCAGGTCGATGCCACGCCGGTAGCCGCGCGCCACGGCCAAGGCGTCGACCGCACGTTGGTGCGGCGCATACAACGCGTCGAGGTGACGATCGCCGTGATCGAAATACAGCCGATGCCGACCCGCCGGCGGCAAGGCCTCCGCCAGCCAGGCGCGGCCAGCTTCAGCGATCGACCCCAACCGCGGGTCGCCGCCGCGCCGCAGCAGCGCCGGGTTGATCGACAAGGGCCAATGGGTCGACAGCCCGCCCGCCGCACCGAAGACCTCGGGGTAGGCAACCAGCGCATTGAGCGCGATCAACCCACCCATGCTCGAGCCCATCACGGCCGTATCGGCCAAGCCGCGCCGCGTGCGATAGCGCGCATCGATGGCGGGCTTCAATTCATCGACAAGGAAGCGCAGGTAAGCGTCGGAGAGGGCCTCGAATGGCTCGCCAGGCAGGTGGCCGCCACAGGTCGCCACGGAGTACAGCGGTGCCGGCAGACGCCGCAGCGCCGCCGCGGGTGCGTATTCGGCGTAGCGCCTTTCGGTGCTCCAGATGCCGACCACGATCGTCGGCCGCATCCGGCCAGCCAGCATCTGCGCCGTCACGTGATGGCCAACCGCCCACGGGTGGCCCGCCGCTGCCGTGGCCGGGTCGAAAAGCTGCTGGCCATCGTGCATGTAGAGCACCGCATGCGGCCCAGCCTCGGGCTCGTCATAGCCCGGCGGCAGCCAGACATCGACCCGGCGGGGCGCAACGTGCCGCGAGGGCCAGGCGCCGAAACATTCGAAACGGCCCCCCGCGTCCGGCGCAGCGGTGGACCATGCGGCAAACGGATCGTCGACCCCCACTACCCGCTCGCACCAGTCGGCCCAGCGGTTCTTCAGTGCAGCCGGCAAGCGCCCAAGCACGGCGTGGCCCGTCAGCCCAACCTGGACTTCATGAAGCCTGCCCGGTGCATCGGCGCTGCATCAACAACCCGTCTCTTGCTCGATCGCCGCGGCCGCACCGATGAGCGCGACCAGCGTGTCGGTGATCAGCGCGGTGGGAATGGCCTCGAGGTAAGCCCGGAACCGCCCCTTGGCTTCGAACCGCGCGCGAAAGGCCGACGCAAAGAAACGCTCTTCCATGCGGGGCACGATACCGCCTCCGATGTAGATGCCGCCGCGTGCACCGAGCACCAGTGCGACATTGCCGGCAAAACCACCGAGCAGCGAGCAAAACGCATCGAGGCTGCGGCTGGCCGCTTCGTCAGCGCCCGCCAGGCCGCGGTCCATGATCTGCTCGGCAGTCCAAGGCTCAGCCACCGGCCGGCCCAGTACCTCCGCCACCGCACGGTGCAGCACCGGCAACCCGATGCCTGACAGCAGCCGCTCGGCCGACACGTGGTCGAACGCCTTGCGCACGGCACGCAAGATCTCGGATTCGAAATCGTCGCCCGGCGCCAGCGTGCTGTGCCCACCCTCGCCTGCCAGCGCCTGCCAGCCTTGCGGTGTCTGCACCACGCCGCCCACGCCGAGGCCGGTGCCCGGGCCGATCACCGCCAGCGTGCCATGCGGCTGCGGCAACGCGCCATGCGGACGCAACTGGCCCGCGCCGAGGTGCGGCAAGGCCAGCGCCAGCGCTTCGAAGTCGTTCAACACCTGCAGCCCCTGCAAGCCCAACTCGTCTTGCAGGGCCTGGCGCGAAAACGTCCAGTGACTGTTGGTGAAGGACACCCGGTCGCCGACCACCGCCGTCGCGACCGCGATCGCCGCCTGGCGCGGTGCAGAGTAGGCCGAACCCAGCTCGGCCGACAGGCCCGCCAGGTACGCGCGCGCCGCGTCGGCAGGCGCCGGGTAGCCAGGCACGGCCAGCTTCTTCACATGGGCGGCGGCAGCGCCCGGCGCCGCCAACCAGCCGAAGCGGGCGTTGGTGCCGCCGATGTCGGCGACCAGCCGCGGGTACGACGATGCGGCATCAGGCAACGGGGTGGCGGCACTCACCGGCGCCTCCCGCCATTTGAAGGAGCAAGGGCCTGCGCGGCCGCGCGGGGAAGAAGACAGATTTGCACGTGTTGTTTTCCAGCCGGGTTGAGCACCTCACGACCCCGCCCCACGGGCACAGCAGGTCACGCCAGTGCAGTCTCAAAATGACAAGGTAGCAAAACTACATTGTCGCCGCAAGCGAATGAACCCCTTCATACCTATGTGGCAGACGTTGTCTCGTAATCGAAGTACAGGGTCATTTTCTGCAAATGTCGGAAAATCGCTAGAACGGCGTCACTTACAAACCGGCTACCATTGCCCGCCATGACCCGTGCCGATTTGATGGGCCGGCTGCTGGCCTTCGTCGCGCGCCTGATCACCGGGGCGCAGGGGCACTGGAAAGGCTGCCCGCCCGAGGCGCTTCAGCGCATCTACTTTGCCAACCACCAGAGCCACCTCGATTGGGTGTTGATCTGGGCGGCCTTGCCGGGCGAATTGCGTGCCCACACCCGGCCGATCGCCGCCAAGGACTATTGGACCGCGTCACCATTCAAGCACTGGCTGACGCGCGAGGTCTTCAACGCCGTCTACGTGAACCGCCAGCGCACCGACGACCAGGATCCGCTGGAGCCGCTCGTGCAGGCGCTGCAGGCCGGCGACTCGCTGGTGATCTTTCCCGAAGGCACCCGCAGCCACCGCGGCGAGCCGCAGGCCTTCAAGAGTGGGCTGTACCACCTGGCGCAGCAGTTTCCGCAGGTGCAACTGGTGCCGGCCTGGATCGACAACGTGCAGCGGGTGATGCCCAAGGGCGAGGTCGTGCCGGTGCCGATCCTGTGCACGGTCACGTTCGGTGCGCCGCTGTCGCTGAAGCCAGACGAAGACAAGCGCGAGTTCCTGGCCCGCGCGCGCGACGCCGTCGTCGCGCTGCGCCCGCTGGTGCTGTGAGCCGAGCATGCTGAAGACCCTGCGCAACCTCAGCAGCGAACAGCAGGTCGGCCTGCTGTTCATCATCCTGTTCGGCGTGCTGCTGGCGGTCACCATCGGTGCGCTGCTGGTCAGCCTGCAAGACCGGCCCTCGGTCTGGATCAAGCGCTACGAGCGCTTCAAGCGTGACCTGCGGGCCGTGTGGGTCGGCGCGGTGGTGTTCTGGCTGGCGTGGATCTCGGGCCCGGTCGGCGCCACGCTGTTGTTCGGCGTTTTCTCGTTCCTGGCGCTGCGCGAGTTCATCACACTGAGCCCGACGCGGCGCAGCGACCACCGCAGCCTGCTGCTCGCGTTCTTCATCGTGCTGCCGGTGCAGTACGTGCTGGTGGGCAACCGCAACTTCGACCTCTTCTCGGTCTTCATCCCGGTCTACGTGTTCCTGGCGATTCCGGTGATCAGCGCGCTGGCCGGCGACCCCGAACGCTTCCTGGAGCGCAACGCGACCATCCAGTGGGGCATCATGGTCTGCGTCTACGGCCTGTCGCATGCGCCGGCGCTGCTGCTGCTGAATTTCCCGCGGGTCGAAGCAGGCCGCGGCGCCTTCCTGGTGTTCTTCCTGGTGATGGTGACGGCCGTCGCGCAGATCACACAAGAAGGCTTCAGCCGCTGGCTGCGCCACCGGCCGCTCGCGCGCCAGATCAGCCGCTCGTTCTCGGCCCGCGCCTGGGCGCTGGGCACGGTGACGGGCGGGCTGGCCGGTGGGCTGCTGTTCTGGATCACGCCGTTCAAACTGCCGCAGGCCATCGTGATGGCACTGATCGCCGGCGGCGCCGGCACACTGGGCGAGTTCGTGATGAAGGCCCTGAAGAAGGACGCCGGCGTCGCCTACTGGGGCAACCAGGCCGCCGTGACCGGAGCCGTCGGCCTGCTCGACCGGGTCGCGCCGCTGGCCTTCGCGGCGCCGGTGTTCTTCCACTCGGTGCGCTGGTACTTCAGACTGTCGCCATGAGCCGGGCCGCAATGACATGACCCGCGTGTTGGGCATCGACCCCGGCCTGCAATGCACCGGCTTCGGTGTCGTCGAGCAAGAGGGCAGCAAGCTGCACTACGTGGCCAGCGGCACGATCCGCACCACCGGTGCAGGCATTGCCCAAGGTGACCTGCCGGCGCGGCTGAAGATCATCTTCGACGGCGTGCGCGAAGTCGCCGAGCGCTACCAGCCCACCAACGCGTCGGTCGAGATCGTCTTCGTCAACGTCAATCCGCAGAGCACGCTGCTGCTGGGCCAGGCGCGCGGTGCCGCATTGACGGCGCTGGTGACCGCGGGCCTGCCGGTGGCCGAGTACACCGCGCTGCAAATGAAGAAATCGGTCGTCGGCCACGGCCATGCGGCCAAGTCGCAGATCCAGGAGATGGTGATGCGGCTGCTGAGCCTGCCCGGCCTGCCGGGCAAGGACGCGGCCGATGCACTGGGGCTGGCGATCACCCACGCGCACGCCGGTGGCTCGTTCGCGGCGATGGCCCAGGCCACGGCCTTGAACCGGCGCACGCACGCACAGTTCCGCAAAGGCAGGACCTATTGAACTGTGGCCCCCACGCTCCCTTCCGGTCGCTGCCCTGCAGGCCGCGCCGAGCCGGAAGCTCGGCCCTTCGGCAGGCACGAACAGTCCTCAGGACTGTTCATGTCCCGCCTCAGCCCCCCACGGGGGCTCGCGCAGCGGACCGGCAGAGCCGGATCCGCGCACGCCACCTGAGGGGCGGCGGCTCCTGCGGAGCGCCACGTACAGCAAGGACATTCCCATGAACAACCCGCCCGTGACCACCCAATGGATCGACGTGCCCAGCAGCGACGGCAGCTTCGGCGCCTACCTCGCGCTGCCGCCGGCAGGTCGCGGGCCGGGCTTGCTGTTGCTGCAGGAGATCTTCGGCGTCAATGAACACATCCGCGGCGTGGCCGAGCAGTACGCGCTGGCCGGCTTCGTCGTCACCGCGCCCGACCTGTTCTGGCGCAAAGGCGCGCGCATCGAGTTGGGCTACGAAGGCGATGACCGCCAGCGCGCCGACCGGCTGATGAGCACGATCCAGACCGAAGCGGTGGTGCGCGACATGCAGGCCACGCTGGCCACCTTGCGCACGCGGCCCGAATGCAGCGGCAAGGTCGGTGCGATCGGCTACTGCATGGGCGGGCGGCTGGCCTACACCGCGGCGGCGCTCTGCGATGTCGATGCCGCGGTGGCCTACTACGGCGGACGCATCCAAGACCAGCTGCACCTGGCCGCACAGATCAACTGCCCGATCCAGTTCCACTACGGTGAACGCGACGACCACATCCCGCTCAGCGCGGTCGAGGCAGTGCGCGAAGCTGTCGTCGACAAGGACGCCGAGATCCACGTCTACGCCGGCGCGCAGCACGGCTTCAACTGTTGGAGCCGGGCCAGCTACAGCCCGGCCAGCGCCGCATTGGCGCACGGCCGCAGCCTGGCGTTCCTGGCACAACAGTTGTTCTGAAGCCCGCGGTTTAACGCGCCGGCGCCTGTGTCGGTGTGCGACCGGCTGCCTGCGCCATCACCGGCTGCGGCGCCAGCTCACCCTGCCACAGCTCCAGATGCAGCGAGCGCCCGGGTGACTGCTTGACATCGGCCACCGCCAGACGCTGGGGCGGGCCGTCCAGTGCGGCGCGCAGGGCGGCGTCGGGCGGACCATCACTGACGATCAACAGCGGCACGGGGCGATCGGCCGCTTGCACCGGCGACGTCAACTGGAAGTGGTTGTGCGCCGGCTTGCCGGCATCCCGCCAGGCCAGCCAGCGTGGCGGATGCTTGCGCCAGGCGTAGCTGCCGTTCGCCAGCACCGCGCGATCGCTGCCCAGCACCACCGGCGTCGGGCCCTCCATGCCGGCCTCGGCTTGCCGCTGCTGCCAGAAGCCATCGGCCGCGGGACGCAGCTGGTTGAAGGCCTCGTCCCAACCGCGCATCCGGGCCCAGACATCCAGCTGCCGCGGCAGCGGCCGGTGCAGCGCCTGCGCCAGGTCGTTGGCCAAGGTCACGACGCCGATCAACAAGACCTGCAAGGCAAGCGCGACATACCAGCCCCGCAGGCGCCGGTGCGGCTGCTCGGCCTGCAGCCACAGTGCGACGCCGAGCACCAGGCCGATCAGCGCCGGCGCGGTCCAGTTCGGCTGGGCCCGCGCATGCAACGACTGCACCACACCGATCAGCAGCAACGGCCCGCTCAGCCAAGCGGCTGCCAACCAGGCTTCGCGTCGCGTGGCGCCGCTGAGGCTGGGCTGCCAGAAGGCAGCACCCAGTGAGGGCGACTTCGCACCGCGCCAGCGCCAGACCATTGCCCATGGCGCAACCACCGGCCCCAACAGCAACGTCAGGCCGCCCAGGTACAGGCCGAGCGTCGCCCACATCGGCGCCGAGCGCGCGCCGACGGTGATCTCGGCGGTGTGCCGCAGCGTCGGCCAGTCGTGCGCCGCATTCCAGGCCAGGTTCGGCATGACGCACAGCAGCGCCACGGCCGATGCCAACACCAGCCCCCGCGCCGTCGACATGGCGCGCGGCACGGTGCGCGGCACGGTCCACAACAGGCCCAGCGCCGAGACGGCGAATGCGGCCATCGTGTATTTCGACATCAGGCCAAGGCCGCCCCACAGGCCCAGCCACAGCCAATCGCGCCGCCGCCCATCGCGCCACACGCGCCACAGTGCGCCCGAGGCCAATGCCCACGCCAGCAGCAGCGGTGCATCGGTCGTCGCCGCCATGCCCAGCAGGCCAGCCACCGGCGAGGCGATGAACAACAGCGCCGCCAGCCGGCCGCCACGTTCGGGCCACGCCGCCGCGTGGGTCGACACGTCGGCCAACACCTCGCTGACCCAGCGGAACAGCACCCAGGCCGTCAGCGGGTAGCACAGCATCGCCAGCGCCTTGACACCGAGGAGGCCATCGCCGAGCACCTGGGTCGACAACGCGATCAGCGCGGCGATCATCGGCGGCTTCGAGTAGTAGCCCCAATCCAGCGCCTTCGACCAGGCCCAGTACTGCGCCTCGTCCACATGCAGGCCGGCATTCACATGCACCACCACCCAGGCCCTGGCGACGGTGATGCCGATCAAGGCCAGTGCCAAGCCCAGCAGCAACGCGTGATCGTTTCCCCAGGCGCCCAGCCAACTGGAGGGCTTGTCATCGGCCCGGCCCTGGCAACGGCCGGCGGTACCGCAGCGTGAACCCATTTCTTTTCCCTTCTTGTTCTCCCGGCGCGTGCCCCGTCAGGACGCTGCACGCTCCTCACCACCGAGCGCCTTGTAGAGCGCCAGGCGGTTCAGCAATTCACCCAATCTCGCCAGCACCAGCGCCTGGTCGGCCGCGGCCAGCGAACGTTCGCTGTCCAACAGCTCGATCAGATTCGCGGCACCGCCTTCGTAGCGCATGCGCGTCAGGCGCAGCCGCTCGCGTTCGCCGGTCTGCAGCGTCTGCTGCGCACTGACCTGGTCGCGCCACGTCGCCTGCGCGACCAGCGCGTCGGCAGTCTCGCGAAAGGCCGACTGGATCGCCTTCTCGTACTGCGCCACCGCGATGTCGCGGTTGACCTCGGCCACCTTGACGTTGGCCTGGTTGCGGCCGGCGTCGAAGATCGCCAGCGCGGCATTGCCCGCCAGCGTCCAGGCGAACGTGCCCGACTCGACCAACCCTCGCAGCGTGTCGCTGACGACACCCGCGCTGCCGCTCAAGGTGATACGCGGGAACATCGCGGCGCGCGCCGCGCCGATGTTGGCGTTGGCGGCGATCAGCGTCTGCTCGGCCTGGATCACATCGGGCCGGCGCAGCAGCAGCTCCGACGACGCACCGGCCGGCACGGCAGCCAGCGCATCGGTGCTCAGCGGCGCGCCGGCGGTCGGCAGGCTGTCCGCCGTCACCGGTTGGCCGACCAGCAACGCAAGCGCATTGGCGTCCTGAGCGGCCAGGCGCTCCAGCTGCGCCACGCTGGCCTGCGCCTGCGCGAGCAGGCCACGCGTGCCGTGCAGCTCGACATCCGACGCGGCACCGACGTTGACCCGCAACTCGCTCAGCTTCAGCGTCTGCTCACGCCCGGCCAGCGTCTGCCTGGCCAACGCGAGTTGTTCCTGGTCGGCCGCCAGCGTGAACCAGGTCGCGACGACCTGTGACACCAGGGCCAGCCGGGCCGCGCGGCTGCCGGCTTCGGTGGCCAACAGGTTCGCCGCAGCGCTGCCGCTGACGTTGCGCACCCGGCCGAACAGATCCAGCTCATAGCTGGTGACCTGCAGGCCGGCCTGGAACGTGTTCACCTGATCGTCGGTCGTCGTGCTCGGCGCCCGTGCGGCATTGATCGCCGCCGCCACGGTGGGCCAGCGGTCGGCATCGGCCAGGCGCAGTTGGGCACGGCTGCGCTCGATGTTCAGCATCGCGACGCGCAAGTCGCGGTTGTTGGCCAGCGTCTGCTGGACCACCTTGCGCAGCCGCTCATCGCGCAGCAGCTCGTTGATGGCCGGCAAGGCGTCGCCAGTCGCGGCACCTGCGGGCAATACGCCGGGCACCGGCAGGCCGGGGCGTTCGTAGCCCGGTGCGAGGTTGATGCAACCAGCGAGCAACGCCGCCGACAACAACAGCGGCCCGGCCGCCGCCCGCTGAACGAACAGATGGCGGCTCATCATTGGCCCTCCTTCTTGTGGTGCAAGGCTTCTTCGGCCGCCGCGTCGGTCTTCGCCGACGAGATGTGCGTGGCGTGGTGCAGCACGTGGCCGCCCGGGAACAGTCGGCGGATCACGACGAAGAACACCGGCACCAGAAGCACCGCGAGCACCGTCGCCGTCACCATGCCGCCCATCACGCCGGTGCCGATCGCACGCTGGCTGGCCGAGCCGGCCCCCGACGCGATCGCCAGCGGCAGCACACCGAGGATGAAGGCGAACGATGTCATCAAGATCGGCCGGAAGCGCAGATGGCAGGCCTCCAGGGTCGCCACCAGCAGGCTCTTGCCTTCAGCCTGCAAGTCTTTCGCGAATTCGATGATCAGGATCGCGTTCTTTGCCGACAGGCCGATGATCGTGATCAATCCGACCTTGAAATACACGTCGTTCGGCATGTCGCGCATCCACACCCCGGCCAGCGAACCGACCACGCCGAGCGGCACGACCAGCAGCACGGAGACCGGGATGCTCCAGCTTTCATACAACGCGGACAGGCACAGGAACACCGCCAGCATCGAGAACGCAAGCAGGATGGTGGCCTGCGCGCCGGAGAGCTTCTCTTCGCGCGACTGGCCAGTCCATTCGAAGCCGAAGCCGGGCGGCAGCTGGGCCGCGAGCTTCTCCATCTCGGCCATCGCTTCGCCGGTCGAGACACCCTGCGCCGCATCACCGGCGATCTTCATCGCCGGGTAACCGTTGTAGCGCACGGTCTGCAACGGGCCTTCGACCCACCGCGTCGACGCGAACGCCGACAGCGGCACCTGCTGGCCCTTGTTGTTCGGCGCGTAGAGCTTCAGGATGTCTTCCGGCTGCATGCGCGTCGATGCTTCAGCCTGCACGATCACGCGCTGCAGACGGCCGGCGTTCGGGAAGTCGTTGACATAGGTCGAGCCGAGCGCGGTGGCGAGCACCGAGCCGATCGTGTCGAAGCCAACGCCGAGCGCCGCCGCCTTCTCGCGGTCGATGTCCAGCTGCAGCTGCGGGGCATCCTCCAGCCCGTCGGGCCGCACGCCTTGCAGCAGCTTGCTCTTCGAGGCCATGCCCAGCATCTGGTTGCGCGCGGCCAGCAGTGCCGCGTGACCCATGCCGCCGCGGTCCTGCAGGCGGAAGTTGAAGCCGGTCGCGGTGCCCAGCTCAGGAATGGGCGGCGGCGACAGCGGAAAGATGAACGCGTCGCGAATGCCCATCAACGCACCGAAGGCCTTGCCAGCCAGCGTCTGCGCGCTGTGCTCCTGGCCCTTGCGCTCTTCCCACGGTTTCAGCGGCACGAAAGCCAGGCCCGCGTTCTGGCCGGAGCCCGAGAACGAGAAGCCGAGCACGCCGACGACCTTGTCGACCTCGGGCTGCGCCAGGAAGAATTTCTCGACTTGGCTCATCACCGCTTCGGTGCGCGTCTGCGACGCGCCCGGCGGCAATTGCACGTTGACGATCAGGTAGCCCTGGTCTTCGTTCGGCAGGAACGAGGTCGGCAGGCGGTTGTACATCAGCACGACCGCCGCGATGATCACGCCGTACAGGCCGAGGAACCAGGTCGCACGAGGCAGGATGCGCGCCACCACCGACTCGTAGCCCTTGGCGGTGCGCTTGAAGCTGCGGTTGAACCAGCCGAAGAAGCCCTTCTTCTCGTGGTGTCCGGCCGGCACCGGCTTGAGCAGCGTGGCGCACAGCGCCGGCGTCAGCGACAGCGCCATGAAGGCCGACAGCAGCATCGACGACACCATCGCGAGCGAGAACTGGCGGTAGATGTTGCCGACCGAGCCGCTGAAGAACGCCATCGGCACGAACACCGAGACCAGCACGACGGTGATGCCGATGATCGCGCCGGTGATCTGGCCCATCGCCTTGATCGTCGCGTCGCGTGGGCTCAGACCCTCTTCGGCCATGATGCGCTCGACGTTCTCGACCACGACGATCGCATCGTCGACCAGGATGCCGATAGCCAGCACCATGCCGAACAGCGTCAGCACATTGATCGAGAAGCCCAGCGCCAGCATCACCGCGAAGGTGCCGGTCAGCGCGACCGGCACGACGATGGTCGGGATCAGCGTGTAGCGGATGTTCTGCAGGAACACCAGCATCACGACGAACACCAGCGCGATCGCCTCGACCAGCGTCTTGACCACTTCTTCGATCGAGATGCGGACGAACTTCGAGCTGTCGTACGGGATGTCGTAGCCCATGCCCTCGGGCATGTAGGCCTGCAGCTCGCTCATGCGCTTCTTGATCGCGGTGGCTGTGGCCAGCGCGTTGCCGGTGGGCGCGAGCTGCACGCCGATGCCGTTGGCGGTCACGCCGTTCAGCCGCGCCGAGCTGGTGTAGGCCTGGCCGCCGAGCTCGATGCGGGCGACGTCTTTCAGCCGCACCGTCCCGCCGTCGGTGTTGCTGCGCACGATGATGTTGCCGAACTGCTCGATGCTGCTCAGCTGGCCGTTGACAGTGATCGTCGCGTACATCGTCTGGCCGCTGGCCGCCGGCAGGCCGCCGATCGTGCCGGCCGAGACCTGCAGGTTCTGCGCCCGGATCGCTGCATTCACGTCCGCCGTCGACAGGCCGTAGCCAACCAGCTTGGCCGGGTCGACCCAGATCCGCATCGCACGCTCGGTGCCGAACAGGATGGCCTGGCCGACGCCAGGTACGCGCAGCAGCTCGGGCACGATGTTGCGCGCCGAGTAGTCGCCCAGCGCCACCGGGTCGTGCGCCGGGTTGGTCGAGCTGACCATCACGAACAGCAGGAAGTTCGCGCGCGCCTTGTCGATGCGTACGCCTTGCTGCACCACCGCGGCCGGCAGCCGCGGCGTTGCGCGTGAGAGCCGGTTCTGCACCTCGATCTGCGCGATCGAGACATCGGTGCCGGGCTCGAAGGTCGCCGTGATGTTGCCGGTGCCGGTGGCATCGGCACTGGACTCCATGTAGATCAGGTTCGGCGCGCCGTTGAGCTCCTGCTCGATGACCGACAGCACCGAGTCCTCCAGCACCTTGGCCGAGGCGCCGGGGTAGGCGGTGGTGATGACGATGGCCGGCGGCGCGACGCTGGGGTACTGCGCGACGGGCAGCCGCGTGATTGCCGCCGCGCCGATGACGACGATGAACAGCGCGATGACCCAGGCAAAGATGGGCCGATCAATGAAGAAACGGGAATTCATTCGGTCACCCCGGCATCAGCGGCTGGCCGCCGAAGCGGGGGCGAGGGCCGGGGCCTGGACCGGGGCAGAAGCCGGTGCGGCCGCAGCGCCGGAGGCCGCACCGGGCGGCGTCCAAGGCACTGGCGCCACCGGCGCCTTCGGCCGGATCTTCTGGAAACCGTCGACCACCACCTGCTCGCCGGGCTTCAAGCCGCCGAGCACCACCCATTGCGTGCCTTGCGTGCCACCGAGCTGGACCGGGCGCGGCGAGACCTGGTGGTCGGCGCCGACGACCATCACCGTGTCACCACCGGCACCACGCGTGACCGCCTGCTGCGGCAGCAGCATCGCGCCATGGCTCTTGGCCTGGTCGACCTTGACCTTCACGTAAAGGCCCGGCAGCAGCTCACCCTTCGGGTTGGGCACTTCGGCCCGCAACGTCACCTGGCCGCTGGTCGGGTCGACGGTCAGGTCGGCGAACAACAGCTTGGCCGGCAGCGGGTATTCGCTGCCGTCGTCCATCACCAGGCGAGCCTGGGCGCCCTGCGCCGATTGCAGCTTGCCGCTTTCGAAGGCGCGCTTCAGGCGCAACGCCTCGGTGGCCGATTGCGTGATGTTGACGTAGAGCTTGTCGGTCTGGTGGATCGTGGCCAGCAGCGTCGCCTCGGCCTGACTGACCAGTGCGCCTTCGGTGACGAGCGCGCGGCCGATGCGGCCGGCGATCGGTGCCTGCACCGCCGCATAGTCGACGTTCAGGCGTGCTTGGGTGACCGCGGCCTTCGCGGCCGCCGTGTCGGCCAGCGCCTGCTTGTGGGCCGCCTGGGTGGCGACCCAGTCCTGCTGGCTGATCGCGCGGGCCTCGGCGAGCGGGCGATTGCGTTCGAGCAGCGCGCTGGCTTGCGCAAGGCCCGCTTCGGCCTTGGCCTGGGAGGCCAACGCACTGTCCAGCGCGGCGCGGTAGGCCGAGTCGTCGATGTGGAACAGGCTCTGGCCCTGCTTCACCACGCTGCCTTCTTCGAACAGGCGCTGCTTGACCACGCCGGTGACCCGCGCGCGCACCTGCGCCGTGCGCCAGGCCTCGAGCCGGCCCGGCAACTCGGTCGCGATCGTCACGCCCGCCGGCTGCACGGTGATGACGCCCACCTGCGTCGGCGGCATCTGGCCACCGCCCGGACCACCCTGCCCACCGGCGTTGCCGCAGGCCACCAGGAACGTGGCCACGGTCGCCGACAAGGCCAGCGCCGGCACGGCGCGAAGGCGCGGGAAGTCGGCTGGGTGAGCAAGGGGCTTGGCAACGTCCATGTGATTCCTTAAGGCAAAGGCCTCGAAGCTGGCCTTTGGCAACAGAGTTCTGGGGCGACGAACGGGGAGCGCCGGGTTCGACACGGCCGAGCACCATCGACGGGCGACACCGGCACCCGGATTGCCCGCGCGTGACGGCTGCGGGCAACTACCCGGTCTGGGGCGGCGCAGTATACATACAATCACGAATGTATGTTCATACTCCGATGCACCCGTTGCCGCGACAATCCGACCCGGCATTCGCGCCGAGTGCGAAATATGCCTAGGCAATCAATTTCCTCGCTGGCCTAGGGCCTTTCCCCTACCTCATGGTTCGCCGTACCAAGGCCGATGCACTGGCCACCCGCCATCAGATCCTTGACGCCGCCGAGGCAGAGTTCCTCGCCCGCGGCGTGGCCCACACCCGTCTGCAGGACGTGGCGGCCGCCGCCGGTGTGACACGCGGGGCGATCTATTGGCACTTCCAGGACAAGGCCGAGCTGTTCAACGCGATGATGGAACGGGCCTTCCTGCCCTGTGAGGGCGCGGCCGAACGCGCGCTGGCGGTGGCCGGCGACGACCCGCTGGCGCAGCTGCATGAAATGGCCGTGGCACCGCTTCGCGTCCTGGCGGAGAGCGAGCAGGTGCAGCGCGTCTTTCGCATCGCGATGCACCAGACCGAATACACCGCCGAGCTGGCCCCGGTGCAGGAGCGCTACCTCGAAGGCAGCGGCGAGTTCCAACAGCAGTTGGCCGAAGCACTGCAGCGCGCTGACGCCCTGGGCTGGTTGCGGCCCGGGCTGACGATCAAGGCCGTCGCGCTGGGATTGTTCGCACTGGTCGACGGGCTGATGCATCACTGGACGCTGAGGCCCGGTGGCTTCGATCTGGTGGTGTGCGGCGAAGCCGCCGTGCGCGCCTATGTGGACGGGCTGCGCGCCGCCCTGCCGCAAGCGCCTACAACAGCAGTGCCAGCCGCTCCAGCACCAGCACCGCCAGCGCCCCGATCCCGGCGAGCACCGTCCACTTGACGATCACCAGCCCACGCCGCCGCCAGACCGGGTCACGCGTCGCGACATAAGTGGCCAGGCACAACAAGCCCGCCAACAGCAGCAGGCCGAACAGCAATCGAAAGATCATCATGCGGTGAGCTTAGCGTGCGCAGGCGGGCACCACGCGACGCCCCGCATTCCCGGGCGCGCGCAGCGCCGGCCCTTCAAGTGGCGTGCGCGGATCCGGCTTCACCGGTCCGCTGCGCCAGCCCCCTCGGGGGGGCTGAGGCGGGACATGAACAGTCCTGAGGACTGTTCGTGCCTGCCGAAGGGCCGAGCTTCCGGCTCGGCGCGGCCTGCAGGGCAGCCCCGGGAGGGGCGTGGGGGCTCAATCACCATGCCGGTGCCAACTCGGCAAACCCGGCGGGCGCGCGGTCCTCATCATCGAAGGTGATGTATTCGTAGGCGCTGGCATCGGCCAGAAGCTTGCGCAGCAGCTTGTTGTTCAGTGCGTGGCCGCCGCGGAACGAGGTGTAGGCAGCCAACAGTGGCGCACCGGCAATGTAGAGGTCGCCGATCGCGTCGAGGATCTTGTGCTTGGCGATCTCGTCGTCGTAGCGCAGGCCATCGCTGTTGAGCACGCGGTAGTCGTCGATGACGATCGCGTTGTCCATGCTGCCACCCAGCGTCAGGCCGCGCGAGCGCATCGCCTCGACGTCTTTCGTGAAGCCGAAGGTGCGGGCGCGAGCGATCTCTTGCTTGTAGCGGCCCGAGCCCATGTCGAAGGTGACCTCCTGGCCGGTCGCATCGACCGCCGGGTGGTTGAAGTCGATCTGGAAGGTCAGCTTGAAGCCGTGGTACGGCTCGAGCTTGGCCCACAGCAGCCTGGGGCCCTCGCCCTCGCGCACCTCGACGGTCTTCTTGACCTTCAGGAAGCGCTTGGGCGCGTTCTGCAGCTCGATGCCGGCGCTTTGCAGCAGGAACACGAAGCTGGCCGACGAGCCATCGAGGATCGGTACCTCGTCGGCAGTGATGTCGACGTACAGGTTGTCCAGCCCGAGCCCGGCGCAGGCCGACATCAGGTGCTCGATCGTCTGCACCTTGGGCCCGCCAGGCTGGCCAGCGGGCGAGATCGTCGACGCCATGCGGGTCTCGCTGACCGAGTCGAAGCGCACCGGGATGTCGACCGGGGTCGGCAGGTCGATACGGCGAAACACGATGCCGGTGTTCGGTGCCGCCGGGCGCAGCGTCATCTCGACCTTCTGGCCGCTGTGCAGCCCCACGCCAACGGCGCGGGTCAGGGATTTGAGGGTGCGTTGCTTCAGCATGGGCAGGGTCAGGCCCGTTTTTGGGCAACGGGAGCCCGAATTGTCCTTCAGGGCCGGGTTCCCCGCTGTAAAGGAAGGTCAAGCGTCACGCGCGTGCCACGTCCGGCGACGCTGTCGATGCTCAGGCGCCCACCCAGACGCGCCGCGCGCTGCACCAAGTGGCGCAGGCCCCGGCCTTGGTCGACCAGCGCGACATCGAAGCCGCGGCCATCGTCTTCGACCAGCACCTGCACCTGGTCGTCGCCGGCCAGGCGCGTGGCGATGCGCACAGTGCGCGCAGCCGCGTGCTTCAACACATTGGTCAACACCTCCTGCACGATGCGCAGCACCTGCAGCGCATCGGGCGGGTTCAGCCAGTGCAGCGGCGGCAGGTCGTCGACCTCCCACTGCATGCGCAGGCCAGCCGCTTCCAGGCGCCGACCGAGCCGGTGGCGCAGCGAGGCCAGCAGCGTAACCAGGTCGTGCTCGATCGGCTCCAGCGAATCGATCACCAGCCGCAGGTCGTCGACGCATTCGCGCAGCAGCGCGGCCACGGCGCCTTGCTCCAGATTGCCCTGCTCGGCCAGCACCAGCGTCGACATCAGCGTCGAGCCCAGCCCGTCGTGCATGTCGCGCATCAGGCGCTGGCGCTCGATCAGCAAGGCCTGCTCGCGTTCGATCAGCCGCAGCCGCTCGTGGTTGGCGCGCAGTTCGGCCTCGCGCACCGCCAGCCGCGCTTCCAGCCCGGCATTGACGCGCTCGGCCTGGTCGATCGCCACGGCGTAGCGTGTCTGCACCGCGAACAGGAACGACAGCAGCACCAGGATGGTGGCGAACGGCAGCAGGTAGACCGACTCGATCGACACCTTGCCGGCGATCAGCAACAGGTCATGGGCCCCGAGCACCTCGGACAGCCACAGCGTCACGACGATGACCCGGAACTCGATGCGCCCGCCGCGCCAGGCCACGATCGTCAGCCAGGTCGTCACGATGAACGCGACGATCGCGTTGACCAGGTGCTGCTGCACCAGCGACGACAACGGTGACCACTCGAACGGCATCGTCAGCAGTGACATCGCGACGACGAACACCACCAGCGCCCGCTCGACCCGTGGGTAGCTGCGCGAATCGAAACGGAAGGCGAACAGGTAGATCAAGATCATGACCCACGACAAGGACGCGTTGGTGGCCCACCAGAACCAGGTGTAGGCCACCGGGTCGGCCGGCATGTCGATGAAGTAGTGCAGGCTGCGCAGCGTCCACACCACCGAGCTGAAGAAGAACAGCAAGTAGGCCTGCCCGCGCCGGCGGTGCAGCCAGTAGACCAGCGCGAACAGACCCAGCGCCAGGAAGGTCAGTGAACCCACTTCGGGCGCCGTCAGCTGCAGCGCCCGGCGCCAGCTGTCGCGCGCCGCCAGCGTCTCGCGCGGGCCGACGTCGATGCGCGAGACGCGGTGCTGGCCGGTGTCGTAGCGCACCAGCCCGATCGCCAGCCGCAAGGTGCTGCCCGCGGGCGGCGCCGCGCCGAGATCGACGAAGACCGGCCGGTTCCACTGTTCGCGCCAGCGATCGGCGCCATCCCAGATCAGCCGCCAATGGTCCTGCTCGTGCTGGATGACCTGCACCGCACCGCCGGTGATGCGCGGCACGTACAGCGCGAGCGCACCCTCGACGCCCGGCGGCACCACATAGTCCACGCGGTACCACCAGACGCGCAGCGGGCGCGGCTGCGCCTGAGCCGGCAAGTCGGGCCGGCGCGCTTCGTGCAATGGCAATGACACGCTGCGCCAGGCCGCCGCATCGGTCGGATCGGGTGCATCGACCTGCGGGCGCGGGCGCCCGTCGCCCCGCATCTGGTTGGCCTGGAAGGGGCGCGAATGCAGCCAGGCCTCATGGAACTGGCGATCGGCGACGTCGCTGACTGGCAGGCTGGAGCGCGCCAGCAGCCCCAGGCCCACGGCCAGCAGTGCGAGCACTGCCAGCGCCCACGCCCCGCGCATGCGCCAGTTTCGGCTGTGCTCTGCGCGATCGCCGGCCGCCGGGTCGGGCGAGCCGCCGACACCCAGTTCAGTCACGCACCAGCCCGAGCTTGCGGGCCTCGTAGATGGCTTCGGTCTTCGAATGCACCTGCAGCTTGCGGTAGCTGCGCTTGACGTAGGTCATCACCGTGTGGCGCGAGACGCCCAGCATGCGGGCGATTTCCTCGAAGCTGAAACCCTTGGCCGAGTAGGTCAGGACCTGTCGCTCCTGGGGCGACAGCAGCGCGTCACCATCGAGCGCCGGTGTCGGGTCAGGGGTCAGGCGCTGCAGAAGGCGCCGCGCGATCACCGGGCTGATCGGGCTGCCGCCGGCGTGCAGCGTGCGGATCTGCTCGGCCAGGTCGGCCGGGTGCGCATCCTTCAGCAGATAGCCGGTGGCGCCGGCCTCGAGCGAGGCCATCACGTGCGGCTCGTCGCCAAAGATGGTCACCACCATCACGTCGGTGCCAGGCAGGTGGCTGTGCGCATAACGGATCAGCTCAATGCCACTGCCGCTCGGCAGCCCCAGGTCGACCAGCAGCACGTGCGGCTTCAGTTCACGCAGCAGCAGCAAACCCTGCGGCAGATCGGACGCAGTACCGACCAGGTGCAGATCCGGCGCGCTGCCGACCACCGACGCAAACGCGGCGCGAAAGCGCTCGTCGTCTTCCACGATCAGTACGGAGACAGGGTCCATCGTGGCGCCGCGAGGGTGTGAGAAATGATGCGAGCTTACTCGCCCCAGGGCAGCATCAGCGACAAGTACAGCAGCTTGTCGAACTCGGGTTGGAAGCGGGCAACGATGTCGTCCGGGTCGGGACACAGCGCGTCGTCCGTGATCAGGCCGAACTGCACGCCGCCGGCGTAGCTGAGGATGCTGACGCCGACGCCGATGTCGCCGCTGGCCGGCACCCAGAACATCGTCTGCTTGATCGTGCGGCCGCAGAACTTCATCGGCTCGCGCGGGCCGGGCACGTTGGTCATCACCGCGGTCGCTTTTTTCGCGAACAGGTTCAGCAGTGCGGCCTGCATCGGCTTGATCAGCAACCCCGCGACGGCCAGCAGCGCGAACGCCATCACCGGTTGGTAGCCGCCCTTCAGCTCGCTCATGCGGGCCCGCACCGCGCCCAGGCGCTCGACCGGATTGGCAATGCCCACCGGCAGCACCAGCGGCACCAGGCCGAAGCGGTTGCCCAGCTTCCAGGCCTGGTCGAGCGGACGCAGGTTGACCGGCACCATCGCGCGGATCTCCTTGCCGGCCGGGTCGTCGCCATGCGCGCGCAGGTGCTCGCCGATCGCGCCGGCGACGCAGGTCAGCAGGATGTCGTTGATCGACGCGCCGAAGGCCTGGCCGACGGCCTTGACCTCTTCGAGCGGCATCGGCTCGCCCCAGGCGACCACCTTGCCAGGCGTGGCCTTGCCTTTCAGCCGGGTGGGCGAATCGTCAGGCATCAGTGCCATCGCCGCGGCGTCGCTGATCAGCTGGTAGCCGGCGCGGGCCACGTCCATGCCGCCGGCCAGTGGCTGCACCGGGTTGGCCATCAGCTCGACCGACTTGGCCATGCCGTCGCCATACAGCCCGATGGCCTTGATCGTCAGCTCGGTGACGGGTTTGAGCAGCGCGTCGGCAAACCAGTCGAACTCGGCATCCGGGTCCTCGCCGTTGCCGCCGCGCTTCTTGCGCTCGGGCGGAGGCTTGCCGCCGTCGGTGATCGACAGCATCACCGAGATCAACGAGATGCCGTCACCGATGCAGTGGTGGATGCGGGTGATGATCGCGCTGCGGCCGGTCTCCAGCTCTTCCACCAGGCGCAGCTCCCACAGCGGGCGGGTCGGATCCAGCGGCGTCGCGGCCAGCACGCCGACGCGGGCCTTCAGCGCCTCGACCGGTGACTGGCCCGGTGCCATCGACAGGTGTTCGGCCACCACGTGCTGGGTGATGTCGAAGCTGCCGTCCTCGACCCAGTGGGCGCCCATCGCGTCCTCGACCACCTTCTGGCGAAAGCGGCTGTATTTCAGCAGGCTGCCCTCGACACGCTCGCGCAGGTCGGCCAGGCTCAGCGTCGGCTCGACCAGCCAGACCCCGACGATCATCATCAGGTTGGCCTCGGTGTCCATGCGCAGCCAGGCGGTGTCGACGCGCGACATGCGCTCGGTGGTGACGGTGGGGCTGGCGGACATGGAAAGCTCCCTCTACGGATTCGGCTTGTCGTATCGACGATGCTGGGTAACATCCCAGCCCGTCAATTCTGCTTTACCTTTACCCCAGGAGGCACCGCCATGGCAGACCTGAAGGCCCAGTTCGAGACCGCTGTCGCCGAGAGCAAACAGTTGCCCGAAAAGCCGGACAACATGACCCTGCTGAAGATCTATTCGCTGTACAAGCAGGCCACCGCGGGCGACGTGGAGGGCAAGCGCCCCGGCTTCACCGACATGGTCGGTCGCGCCAAGTGGGATGCGTGGAACGAGCTCAAAGGCAAGTCCGCCGACGAGGCGATGCAGGACTACATCGACCTGATCGAATCACTGAAGTAAGAACAAAGCCGGGCCCATGCCCGGCTTTGTTTTTGGGCTGGACTGGAAAGTCCCGCCCTCAGAGGCGCTCCGTAGGAGCCGCCGACCCTCAAGTGGCGTGCGCGGATCCGGCTCGGCCGGTCCGCTGCGCGAGCCCCCTCGGGGGGCAGCCCGCCGGAGCGGGCGTGGGGGCACCAATCACAGCTTGGTGATTTTGAGCCAGTTGATGTTCCAGCCGCCCGCCAGTGCCTTGATCGCGATCTGCTGTTGACCTGCCGACAGGTTCACGTTGTGCGAGATGGTGGTCCAGTTCTGCCAGCCGCCGGTACGAGGCACGCCGAGCGAGCCGTAGACCTGCGTGCCGCCGGCACGTTCGAGCTGCAAGGTGCCGCCACCATTCAGGCTGGCCACGCGGTACTCGACCTTGTAGGTCCCGCTGCTGGGCAGGTTGACGTCCCAGACGATCCAGTCGTTCGGGTCGATCCAGCCAACGTTCTGGCCGCCTTCCGAACAGGCCTCGGTCGCGATGCCCATCATGTTGGCGTAAGCCTCGGCCTGGATCGTGGTCGAGAAGCCGCCGGACACCTTCTGGTAGACCCGCACGTAGTCGACGTACATCTTGGCGGGCAATTTCGATTCGTCGATGTTGAAGCCCGGCCAGTTGCCGCCCACCGCCATGTTCAGCAGGAAGAAGAAGTCCTTGTGGAACTCGTCGGTGCCGCCGGCGCTGTTGGTGATGTCGATGACGTGGTACTGGCGGCCGTCGATGAACCAGCGGATGAAGTTGGCGTCCCACTCGACCGCGTAGACGTGGTAGCCCGTGACGCCACCGGCGTTGGTGTGGCCGCCGTAAGAGGCATAGCTGCCGTTGTCGGCCTGCCAGTGCACCGTGCCATAGATGTCGGCCTCGGTGTTGACATGCTCCATGATGTCGATCTCACCGGAGGCCGGCCAGCCGACCTGGGTGATGTTGCTGCCGAGCATCCAGAACGCCGGCCAGGTGCCCATCGACGAAGGAATGGCGATGCGCGCTTCCATGCGCCCGTATTTCCAGCTCTTGCGCCCTTGCGTCTTCATGCGCGCCGAGGTGTAGCGAAAGCCGCCGTAGTCCTGCCGCTTGGCGGTGATCACCAGCGCGTTGTTCTCGATCGTCGCGTTCTCGCGCCGGTAGTACTGCAGCTCGTTGTTGCCCCAGCCGCCCAAGCCATTGCCGGTCTCGAACACCCAGTCCGGGCCGATGCTGCCGTTGAACTCGTCCTGCCAGACCAGTTGCCAGCTCTGGGCGAAAGCCAGCTGGCCGCCGAACAGCGTCAGCAGGAACAGAAACAAACCTCTGACTCTCCTCATCACTGTCTCCACGTGTCGTCTCTTCGAACGCCCTGTCTCAGGGCAACCCGACCGAGATGCCAGCAACGTTTCCCTCATGTTTTTCGATCCCGGCCGCGAGTCGATCCTAGCGTTGCATGCCTGACCGTGAAAGCGCTTTCCACCTAGGCAAAGCCCGTAAGGGTGTGCCATGAAGAACGGGCGCCTCGGCGCCCGTTCTTGTGCCCGGCGGGTCGCCCATGCGGCCCGCACCGGGGGGTCATTGGCTGATCTTCAGCCAGTTCAGGTTCCAGCCGCCGGCCAGCGCCTTGACCGCGATCTGCTGCTCGCCCGCAGGCAGCGTGACGTCGTGGCTGATCGTGGTCCAGGTCTGCCAGCCGCCGGAGCTCGGCACGTCGAGCGCACCGTAGATCGGCGAGCCACCGGCCTTCTCCAGCTGCAGCTTGCCGCCGCCGTTCTGGCTCGCCACGCGGTATTCAACCTTGTAGGTGCCGGCGCTGGGCAGGTTCACGTTCCAGACCATCCAGTCGTTGGCATCGATCCAGCCGACGTCCTGGCCACCTTCGGAACACGCCTCGGTCTGGACGCCGGACATGTCCGAGTAGGACTCGGCTTCGATCGTCGTCGAGAAGGCACCCGCCAGCGGCGCACCCATCTTGAAGGTCGCCGCCTTCTTCGCGGTGTTGGTGCCGGCCTTCTTCACGAACAGCAGCGCGTCTTTCTGGCGGATGTAGTGGCCCGGCAGGTTGTAAGCCTCGAATGAGCTGGCCGAGGCATTCGACAGGCCATTGCGCTTGTAGAAGGTGGCCGTTTCCTTGAAGCCTTGCGAGCCGTCGTTCGTGTCGAGCCACAGCTCGCCGTTGCGCTGGTGCAGGTAACGCTCGGGGAAGTTCTGCGACTGAAACGACACGCCAGCACCGGCCAGGCCCGGCACCAGCTTCCAGTTGCCGTCCTGATAGGGCGTCACGTTGGCGGCCTTGTCGATGCGGCCGCGGCTGTTCTGGTGGCGGATCACCTTCGGCGTGCCGTCCAGCGCCCACGAGTTGTAGGTGCCGGTGTCGTTGCCCTTCTGGTAGACGCGCACGTAGTCGACCAGCATGCGTGCAGGCAGCTTCGACTCGTCGATGTTGAAACCGGGCCAGTTGCCGCCGACAGCCATGTTCAGCAGGATGAAAAAGTCCTTGTGGAACTCTTCGGTGCTGCCGGTGCCATTGGTGATGTCCATCACGTGGTACTGCACGCCGTCGACGAACCACTTCATCGCGTTGGCGTCCCACTCGACCGAGTAGACGTGGTAGTTCTGCGGCGTGGTGTTCGTGTGGCCGGTGTAGGACGCATGGCTGCCATCGGCGGCGGCCCAGTGCGGCGTGCCGTAGATGGTCGCCTCGGTGTTGATGTGCTCCATGACGTCGATCTCGCCCGAAGCGGGCCAGCCGACCTGGCCGATGTTGCTGCCGAGCATCCAGAACGCGGGCCACAGGCCCGAGCCGAGCGGCACCGAGATGCGCGCCTCGATACGGCCGTATTTCCAGCTCTTCTTGCCCTGCGTCTTCATCCGCGTCGAGGTGTAGCGGAAACCGCCGAAGTCTTCGCGCTTCGCGGTGATGACGAGCGCACCGTTCTCGACCGTCGCGTTCTCGCGCCGGTAGTACTGCAGCTCGTTGTTGCCCCAGCCGTTGGTGCCGTTGCCGATCTCGAAGACCCAGTCGGGGCCGATGCCGCCTTCGAACTCGTCCTGCCACACCAGATTCCAGCCCTGCGCGAAGCCGAGCGTGGAGGTGAACAGGAAGGCGAAGAACAGGAACAGGCTGCGTACTCTCCTCACGATGGATCTCCTGGTCTTGTGAATGGAACTGGTTCCAGCGCAGGGTAACGCCTTGGTGGGGAACAGGTGTTGCCGAACGTACGCGCCGCGCCCTGCCTACGGCCCAAACCGCGAACGCAGCAGCGGACGCTCAAGGGCGTTCGCCGCCTGAAAGCGAACGGGCCGACTCGAAAGGCGGCCCGGTGGGTGGTGATCAATACTTGCGGCTGATCTTCAGCCAGTTCAGGCTCCAGCTGCCGCCCAGGCCCTTGAGGCCGATGTGCTGCTCGCCAGCATCGAGCGACACGTCGTGGGAGATCGTCGTCCAGTTCTGCCCACCGTTGGTGTTGGGCACGTCGAGCTGGCCATAGACCGGGTTGCCGCCACCTTTTTCGAGCTGCAGCTTGCCGCCGTCGACCGAGCTGGCCACGCGGTATTCGACCTTGTAGACACCGGCGCTGGGCAGGTCGATCGGCCAGACCATCCAGTCGCCGGCGTCGATCGAGCTGACGTCCTGCCCGCCCTCCGAGCATGCCTCGTCGACGACGCCGGACATGAACTCGTGCGTCTCGGCTTCGACTGTCGTGGCGTACGCCGCTGCCAGCGGCAGGCCTGCCATGAAGGTCGAGGCCTTCTTCGCCGTGTCGGTGCCGGCCTTCTTCACGTAGAGCAGGCCATCCTTCTGGCGGATGTACTGGCCCGGCAGGTTGTAGGCCTCGAAGGACTTGGCCCATTCGTCCGTCAGGCCCGGGCGCTTGTAGAACGTGGCCGCGTTCTTGAAGGCAGCGCTGTTGTCGTTCGCCTCGAGCACCAGCTCACCGTTGCGGTGCCGCAGGAAGTGGCCCGGCTCGTTCTCGGACTGGAACGACACGCCCGCACCGGCAAGGCCGGGAATCATCGTCCAGTTGCCGTCGCCATACGGCTTGACCTTCGCGGGCTTGTCGAGCTGCGCGCGGCCATCCTGGTGGCGGATCACCTTGGTGGTGTTGTCGAGCGCCCAGGTGCTGGTGATGCCGCTTTCGTTGCCAGGCTTCTGGTAGACGCGCACATAGTCGACGTACATCCTTGCCGGCAGCTTGGTCTCGTCGATGTTGAAGCCGGGCCAGTTGCCGCCCACCGCCAGGTTCAGCAGCAGGAAGAAGTCGTTGTGGAACTCGGCCGTGCCGCCGACACCGTCGGTGATGTCGATGACGTGGTACTGCACACCGTCGAGGAACCAGCGGATCGCCGTCGGATCCCACTCGATCGAGTAGAGGTGGTAGTCCTGCGGCGTGGTGGTGACATTGCCGCCATACGAGGCATAACTGCCATCCGGTGCAGACCAGTGCACGGTGCCGTAGACCTTGTCCTCGGTGTTGACGTGCTCGAGGATGTCGATCTCGCCGGACGCCGGCCAGCCGACGCGGGTGATGTTGCTGCCCAGTGCCCAGAAAGCCGGCCACAGCCCGGAGCCCAGCGGCACCTTGATGCGCGCCTCGATGCGGCCGTACTTGAAGCTCTGCTTGCCCTGCGTCTTCATCCGCGACGAGGTGTAGCGGAAGCCGCCGAAGTCTTCGCGCTTCGCGGTGATCACCAGGTTGCCGTTCTCGACGTTGGCGTTCTCGCGGCGGTAGTACTCGAGCTCGTTGTTGCCCCAGCCGCCGGCGCCGTTGCCGATCTCGAACACCCAGTCCGGGCTGATGCTGCCCTCGAACTCGTCTTGCCAGACCAGCTGCCAATCAGCGGCCGCGCAGATCTGCGCCGCGATCAGCCCCACGCCCAAGGCGAACAGGTTCCGAATCTTCTTCATAGGCCGTCTCGCTCCATGCTCCTCGTCGATGGAATCCCCGAGCGCGTGGGTCGACCCCGGCCCGGGAAGCGGCCCGATGCTTTTTGGAAGCGGTTCCGTTCAGGCGCGGCCGGATCGTAGACTGAAAGCGATTTCAGCCTCAACCTCGGGAGAGCCCTAGAAGTTGCAAGCAAACGTGAGCAGCCGTCGCCAGGTAGCAACCACAGAAAGGCAACCACAGAAGGAAAGACGGCCCGGCCGCGGCTCAGGCGGGCCGGGCGGACGGAAGCGGCCTCAGGCCGGCGTCAGGCCTTCTTGGCCGCCTTGGCCTGCTCCTTGGCCAGCGCCTCGTCGAGCTGCTTGGCGACCTCGGCCTGGATCTGGCTGGCGAAGGCCGCCATCAGCAACCCGAGCTTCGCTTGCACCTCGAAATGCTCGCCGGTGACCACCATCGTGCCCGAGACGCCGGAGCGCTTGAACTGCACCGTGTCGCTGGTCTCGCCCTCCAGCACGCCACATTCCATGTCGTACTTCTTCTCGACATGCTCAGCCCATTTCCACGCGACTTTGCGGGCTCGCTCCAGGCCCAGGCTATGGTCGCGGTGGATTCGAATATCAGCCATGGTTGTCCATCAATGTTGTTTGTGTGATTCGGTGGTCTGCGGCGCCAGGCTCTGCAGTGTGGCGTCGCGCTCGGCGCGCGGCAAGGCGGCCAGGCGCCGGGCTGCGGCATAGAAACGTGGGAAGTCCCGCCCCTCGCGCTCGAACAGCGCGGTGAACGCCGGTACCCAGTTCAGGTAGGCCGCCTGGATGCCCAGCGAGGCGTTGTTGGCCCTGGCGAAGAACGTATCGTAGCCGGCGAAGCCGTTCCAGGCCCCGGCTTTCAGCGCCGCGTGGTCGGCCCGCATCTGGGCCATCAGCTCGGCCTTGCGCGCACGTTTGGCCTCGTCGTGCGCGTCTGAACGGTACAGCGCATCCAGCGCCGCGCGGGTGCCGAGCGTCAGGCGCCGAAAGTCCGACCGTCGCTGTTCGATCGCCTTCGCCTGCGCGCGCGACGCATCGCTGCCGTGGGCCGCCATCCAGCGCTCGCCGCCCAGGCGCTCGACCGCGGTCGCAAACGACTCGTTGAACATCGTGTCGCCGGGCGCGAACGCCACCTGGTGCGCGAGCTCGTGGAAGATCAGCCGCGACAGCTCGACCTCGGGCCATTGGATAAAGGTATTCAGCAGCGGGTCACCGCCCAGCCACTCCAACTTGCCCAGCGTCGAGTAGGCCGGTACCGGGTAGACGGTGACCTCGAGGCCCTGGTCGCGCAGCGCCTGGCCTTCGGCATCGGCATCCGCCTGGGCGTAGTAGCCACGGTAACCGACGCAGCCGACCACCGGGTAGCACCAGGTCTGCAGCTTCAGCGACAGCTCGGGCGCCGCCGCGACATTCCACACCGCGGCGTTGCGCTTCAGATCGGCAAACGCGCGGTAGCTGCGGTTGTCCGGCAGCTTCAGTTCGCTGACGGCGAAGTCGCGCATGCGCTTGGTCAGCGCCAGCTTGGTTTTCAGCGGCTCGGGCGTGCCGGGCTCACCGAGCCAGTCGTCGACCGGCCGCGCGCTGTTCAACAGGTTCACGTGGCCGCTGACCGACTGGGCCAGGTAACCCATCGAACTGCAGCCGCTGGTCAGGCAGACGGTGCCGGCCGCGACCGCCAGCAAGCCCACGACGCTGGCGACACCTGTCATCAACCAACCCTTGAGACGCATCGATTCAAAGTGCCGCCACCTCGACCAAGCAGTCGTAGAAGGTCGGTGCCTTGCCCAGGTCGGTCAGTTGCTGGTGCGTCAACTCGTTGACGTTGGTGCCGTTGCGGCCCAGCTTGCGCCACCAGACGCCCAGGCCGTTGACGACACCGGGCCGCGCGCGCTGGTTGATGCGGGCGGTGCAGTGGTAGTTGCCGCGGTCGTTGAACACGCGCACCGCCTGGCCATCGACGAGCGAACGCGCCGCCGCATCGGCCGGGTGCAGCTCGACCACCGGCTCGGCCTCGATGTCGCGCAGGCTCTTGACGTTGACGAAAGTCGAATTGAGGAAATTGCGCGCCGGCGGCGAGATCATCGCCAACGGGTAGCGGGCAGCCAGCTCGGGCGCAGTGGCCACGCTCTCGTAGTTCGGCACATGGTCGGGCAGCGGCACACCGGGGCCTTCGGCGATCGCCTTGCCGCCGGGCGTGGGAAAGCCACCTTCGGCGAAGGGCGCGTCCGGCAACGGCAGCTTGAACCAGCCGTCGCGCTGCAACTGCTCGGTGTCGACCTGCTCGTTGAAGGCCTGGCGCGCGATC
This sequence comes from Ideonella sp., assembly GCF_036277275.1. Taxonomy (GTDB): domain Bacteria; phylum Pseudomonadota; class Gammaproteobacteria; order Burkholderiales; family Burkholderiaceae_C; genus Ideonella. The sequence continues at coordinate 41,556 of NZ_DASUNH010000001.1, forward strand.
GCCTCGTCGCCGTCCCGGAAGCAGGGCTCGGTGAAGCCGAGCCGGGCAGCGAGCTGGCGAAAGATTTCGCAGTTCGACTTCGCCTCGCCCCGCGGTGAGACCGCCGGCTCGTTGATCAGCACGTAGGTGTGGCCGTAGCTGGTGTGCGCGTCCCAGTGTTCCATCTGGGTCGTCGCCGGCAGCACGTAGTCGGCATGGTCGGCGGTGTCGGTCAGAAAGTGTTCAAGCACCACCGTAAACAGGTCTTCACGCTGGAAGCCCGCCACCACCTTGGGCGACTCGGGCGCCACCGCGACCGGGTTGCTGTTGTAGACCACCAGCGCCTCGATTTTCGGGCCGAATGCGGCAGAGGATTCACGCAGCAGATCGTCGCCGATCGTGCTCATGTTGATCGTGCGCGGCTGGCGACCAGCCAGCAGATCGGGCCGGTCCAGCGCGGCCGTGTTCTTCACCGCCTTGTTCCAGCCCGAGGCCGACAACAGCATGCCCCCCGCACGATGCCGCCAGGCACCGGTCAGGCAAGGCAGCAGCGCGATCAGGCGCACGGCGTTGCCACCGCCGCGCACCCGCTGCATACCGTAGTTCAGGCGGATCGCGGCCGGCTTCGTCATGCCGTAGTCGCGTGCCAGGCCACGCACCTCGTCGACCGTCAGGCCGCACTCGGCGGCGGTGCGCTCGGGCGTCCACCGCAGTGCGCGTTCGCGCAGCGCGGGCCAGCCTTCGACGTGGCGATCGAGGTAGTCGTGGTCGAGCCAGTCGTTGGTGATCAGCTCGTGCATCAGGCCCAACGCCAGCGCACCGTCGGTGCCGGGCAGCAAGGCGATGTGCTGGTGGCACTTCTCGGCCGTTTCGGTCTTGCGGGGGTCGATCGCGATCAGCTTGGCGCCGTTGCGTTTGGCGGCTTGCGCGAAGGTCCAGAAATGCAGGTTCGATGCGATCGAGTTGCTGCCCCAGATGACGATCAGCTTGCTTTCGGCGAAATGCTCCAGGTGCATGCCGACCTTGCCGCCGTAGGTCATCTGCAGCGCCTCGCCACCAGCGGCGGAGCAGATCGTGCGATCGAGCAACGAGGCACCAAGCTTGTTGAAGAAGCGTGCGGCCATGCTCTCGCCCTGCACCAGGCCCATCGTGCCAGCGTAGCTGTAGGGCACGATGGCTTGCGGGTCCCGCGCGGCGATCTCGCGCAGCCGGCCGGCGATGTCGTCCAGCGCCTCGTCCCAGCCCACCGCCACGAACTGCCCGCTGCCCTTCGGTCCGACACGCTTGAGCGGCGTCAGCACCCGTTCAGGGTGGTTGACCCGTTCGGCGTAGCGCGAGACCTTGGTGCACAGCGCGCCATGGGTCGGTGGGTGGTTCGGGTCGCCCTGGATGCGGACGATTTGTTCACCCTCGACGGTGACGCGAATGGCGCAGGTGTCGGGGCAATCGTGCGGGCAGGCTGCGTGAACGGTGCGGGCGGTGGGGCTGGCGACGACGGACATCCGAGCATGATGGCACAGCGCCCCTGCCCCTGGCGGGGCTGCGCCCATGGGCGGCGAACGTGCCTCGGGGCCGCGAGTAACATGCCACGGCCCCTGCCCGGGACGACGTCCCGACAGCCGTCACCGCGGCGTTTCTGGGGGCCTTCCTGACGCCACCCGCCGCCATGACCCTGATCGACACCCTGCAGGCCGATGCCGAGACGATCGCCGCGCTGCGTCGCGAGATCCACGCCCACCCCGAGTTGTGCTTCGAAGAGGTCCGCACCGCCGACCTGATCGCCAAGCAGTTGACCGAATGGGGCATCCCGATCCACCGCGGGCTCGGCAAGACCGGCGTGGTCGGCATCGTCAAGAACGGCAACAGCCCCCGCGCGATCGGCCTGCGCGCCGACATGGACGCGCTGCCGATGACTGAGCACAACCGCTTTGCACATGCGAGCCAGCACCCCGGCAAGATGCACGCCTGCGGCCACGACGGGCACGTCGCGATGCTGCTCGGCGCGGCGCGCCACCTGGCCAAGCACCGCAACTTCGATGGCACCGTCTACCTGATCTTCCAGCCGGCCGAAGAAGGCGGCGGCGGCGCGCGCGAAATGGTCAAGGACGGCCTGTTCAAGCTGTTCCCGATGGACGCGGTGTTCGGCATGCACAACTGGCCGGGCTACGAGGCGGGCCAGTTCGCCGTCTGCGATGGCCCAGCGATGGCCTCGAGCAACGAATTCAAGATCACGATCCGCGGCAAGGGCGCCCACGCCGCGCTGCCCCACCTCGGCCTGGACCCGGTGCCCGTGGCCTGCCAGATGGTGCAGGCCTTCCAGACCATCGTCAGCCGCAACAAAAAGCCGATCGACACCGCCGTCGTCTCGGTCACGATGATCCACACCGGCGAAGCCACCAACGTCATCCCCGACAGCTGCGAAATCCAGGGCACGGTGCGCACCTTCACGCTCGAGGTGCTCGACCTGATCGAACGCCGGATGAAGGAAATTGCCGAACACACCGCGGCCGCGTTCGGCCTCAGCGTCGACTTCGAGTTCCACCGCAACTACCCGCCGACGATCAATCACCCAGCCGAAGCGCAGTTCCTGCGCGGCGTGATGCGCGAACTGGTCGGTGACGCCAACACGTTGGAGTTTGAAGCCGCAATGACGGCCGAGGACTTCAGCTACTTCCTGCTCGAAAAACCCGGCGCCTACTTCGTCATCGGCAACGGCGACGGCAGCCACCGCATCAGCGGCCATGGCATGGGGCCCTGCACGCTGCACAACCCGAACTACGACTTCAACGATGCGTTGATCGCGCCAGGGGGGGCGTTGTGGGTGCGGTTGGTGGAGCGCTTCCTGGCCCGGACCTGAGCCGCAGCAACCCGTCATGTCCTGATTCGACCTGAAGCCGTCCGTTTCAGGGCTGGCGCGGCGACGCATCCAAGGGAAACATGGCATCCTCTGCCACTGAAACTCGTTGATCGTCATGTCCATTTCCGCCCGCCCCACCACCGCCCTGCTGCTCATCGACGTGCAGGAGTCCTTCCGTGTCCGGCCGTACTGGAGCGACGCCGAAGCGCCCGCGTTCTTCGAGCGCACCAACGAGCTGGTCGCTGGGTGCGCCGCCGCCGGCATCCCGATCGTGCAGGTGTTCCATGTCGACGAGCCGAACCGTGCCGACAACCCGTTTGCGCATGCCAGCGGGCTGATCAAGCCGATGGCGGAGTTGAAGCCCTTCGACGCCGCGCTGGTGGTCGAGAAGCACCGCCACAGCGCGCTGGTGGGTTCCGGCTTGCCGGTGTGGCTGCACGGCCAGGGCATCCGCCGGCTGATCGTTGCCGGCATCCGCACCGAGCAGTGCTGTGAAACGACCACCCGCCATGCCAGTGACGAGGGCTGGGAGGTCGACTACGTGACTGAAGCCACGCTGACCTTCGACATGACCACGCCGTCGGGCGCCACCCTGAGCGCCGCGGCGATCCGCGAACGGACCGAGACCGTGCTGGCCGGCCGCTTCGCGACCATCTGCACGGTCGAGCAGGCGCTGGCCCGCGCGAAGAGCGCCGCATGACGCGTTTGTTGCTGTTGATGTTCGGCGAGGTCGAGTTGCTCGACTTCGCCGGGCCCTACGAGGTGTTCACCACCGCCAACCGCATGGCCTCGCGGCGCAACATCGCGACGCCGTTCGAGTTGGTGACGGCGTCGCCTGACGGCCGCCCGGTCACGGCACGCGCCGGCTTGGTGCTTCGGCCGGACTGCGCGCTGGTCGATGCACCGGTAGCTGATGTGGTGCTGGTGCCCGGCGGCGTGGTCGACCACCTGCTCGACGACGCGCCATTGCTGGCCGAGCTGCGCCGCCGCTCGGCCCAGGCGCAGATCACCGCGTCGATCTGCACCGGCGCCTTCGTGCTCGCCGAGGCCGGTGTGCTGCACGACGCTGAAGCGACCACACATTGGGAAGATGCCGAGGACCTGGCCAGGCGCTACCCAAGCCTGCGGGTGCAGCCGGAACGCCGCTGGGTCGACAACGGCCGCATCGTCACCTCCGCCGGCATCGCGGCCGGGATCGACATGAGCCTGCATCTGGTCGGCCGCCTCGTGGATACCGAGCTCGCGCAGCGCACCGCGCGACAGCTGGACGTCCCCTGGGGCGACGCGTGAGCCCACCGATCGAGGTGCTGTTCGTCGTGCTGCCCGACAGCCTGCTGTTGGATGTGGGCGGGCCGGCGGAAGCCTTCCGGCTCGCCAATGCGCAACTCGAGGCGCGTGGCCGCCCACCGGCCTATCGGATGCGCTTCGTCGGCCCGGATGCGACAACACCCTCCTCGGTGGGCCTGATGCTCGCCGGCCTGCAGCCGCTGCCCGACCGATTGGCCGCCCCGACGTGGATCGTGCTGGTCGGCCGCCCCGGCAACGCGCCGCAAGTCGTGCGCCACCAGCGGGCCTGGCTGGCGACACGCCATTGGTTGGCACAGGTCGTGGCCACCGCGCTGACGCCGACGGACACCCCGCATCGCCTGCTGACCGTCTGCTCCGGCGCCCTGCTGGCCGCCGACGCCGGCTTGCTGGCCGGGCGGTGCGTCACCACCCATCACGAACTGCTGGACGAACTGACCGCGCTGGCACCTGCCGCACGGGTGGTCGCCAACCGCGTGTTCGTCGAAGACGGCGTGTTCGCCAGCAGCGCCGGTGTCACCGCCGGCATCGACCTGGCGCTGCACCTGATCGCGCAGACGCAAGGCGAGGCGTTGGCATCGGCCGTGGCGCAGGTGATGGTGGTGTTCCATCGCCGCGGCACCGACGACCCCGAGCGTTCACCGCTGCTCGCGGGCCGCAGCCATCTGCATCCCGCCGTGCACGCAGTGCAGACCGCCGTGCTGGAAGCGCCCGGCGAGGACTGGTCGCTCGAACGCATGGCCGCGCTGGCGCACGTGACGCCGCGCCACCTGGCGCGGCTGTTCCGCGAGCACGCCGGCCTGACCCCGCGCGAGCATGTCGAGCAGGTACGCCTGGCGCTGGCGCAAGAGGCCAAGCAGGCCGGCCTGCACACCAAGCAGGCGCTGGCACTGGCGGGCTTTCGTTCGGACCGGCAGTGGCGGCGCGCACGCAGCCGTGCTGCCGCATCGGCGTGAGTGCCCCCTAGACGATCAAGCCGCGCTCAATCAATTCACGCTCCAGTTCGGCGTCGCCGACGAACTGCACCGCCTGCCAGCCGAGCGCCTTGGCGGCTTCGATGTTCGGGCCGTGGTCGTCGATGAAGAGCACCTGCTCGGCCGGCAGCCCGAACTGCTTCAACGCATGGTCGAAGATTGCCGCGGCGGGCTTGTTGACCTTGACGCGCGAAGAGAAAACGCCGCCGTCGAACCAGTCCATGAAAGGGTGCGCGCGTTCCAGGTGCTCGGCAAACGGCAGCGGCATGTTGGACAGGAAGTACAGCGACCGCCCGGCATCCTTCAGGCGCTTCATCAACGCCACGGTGCCCGAAAGCGGCGTCAGCGAGGCCGGTGCCGCATCGACCACGGCCATCACTTCGGCTTCGTCCAGCCCGGTGCGGCGGGCGATGCGCTCGATCAGCGCCGGTACCTCGACCTGGCCGCTGTCGAAATCACCCCAGTCGCCTTGGTAGCTCTGGAAGATCTGCTCGACCCAGTGCGCCGCGGTCTCGGGTGTGGCGGCGCGCCGAGGCAGCACGCGGCTCAGCAAGGCCTCGGGCTGCCAGTCGAAAACCACGCGGCCGAAGTCGAAGACGATCGCGGTGTCCACAGTCGATGCGTCGAGCAAGGTGTCGCTCCAGGCACTGCTCTTGATCATGCTCATCCTCGCAAACGTGCCAGCAGGCCAGCGGTCGAGCCGTCCAGGCCCGTCGAGTCGCCCGATGTGAAGCGCGGCAGCAGCTGGTTGCACAGCGCCTTGCCAAGCTCGACGCCCCACTGGTCGAAGCTGTTGATGCCCCAGATCGCACCGCTGGTGAACACGCGATGTTCGTACAGTGCGATCAGGGCCCCGAGCGAGCGCGGGTTCAGCGTTTCCAGCAGCAGCGTGGTGCTGGGCCGATTGCCGGGGAAACTGCGGTGCCGCGCGAGCACCGTGCGGTCCAGCGTCTGTGACGCAGTCGGCGCTTTCTCGGTGGCCGCTTCGGCCGAAGTCTTGCCCTGCATCAGCGCCTGACTTTGTGCCAGGCAGTTGGCCAGCAGCTTGGTGTGCAGATCGGCATGACCATGGCTCGGGCGCTTGACCGCGATGAACTCGACCGGCACGACGTCGGTGCCCTGGTGCAGCATCTGGAAGTACGCGTGCTGGCCGTTCGTGCCGGGCTCGCCCCAGACCACCGGGCTGGTGCCGAACGGTAGCGTGCGCCCATCGCTGTCGACCCCCTTGCCGTTCGACTCCATCTCCAGCTGCTGCAGGTACGCCGGCAATCGCGCCAGGCCCTGGTGGTAGGGAGCGATCGAGCGGCTGGTGAAGCCATGGAAGTTGCGGTACCAGACGTCGAGCAGGCCCAGTTGCACCGGCAGGTTCTGCAACAACGGCGCTTGCGCAAAGTGCTTGTCCATCGCATGCGCGCCGTCGAGGAATGTGCGGAATGCGTCGGCACCGATCGCGATCGCCAGCGGCAGGCCGATGGCGCTCCACAGCGAATAGCGGCCGCCGACCCAGTCCCAGAAGCCAAAGGTGTCGGTGATGCCGAACTCGGCCGCGGCCTTCAGGTTGGTCGTCACGCCGACGAAGTGGCGCGCCGTGTCCTTGCCGCCGTTCGCGACGAACCACTCGCGCGCGACCTCGGCGTTGGACATCGTCTCCTGCGTCGTGAAAGTCTTCGAGGCGACGACGAACAGCGTGCGCTCGGGCTTCAGGCCCTGCAGCAACGGCGTGATGTCATGGCCGTCGACATTGGAGACGAAGTGCAGCCTCAGGCCCGGATGGCAATACGGCTGCAGCGCGATCGCCGCCATCCGTGGCCCGAGGTCGGAACCACCGATGCCGATGTTGACGATGTCCGTGTAGGCGGCGCCTGCCTCCGCGCGGATGCGTTCGGCGTAGGCCAGCATGCGATCGAGCACGTCGTGAACATCGGTGCTGAACGGGCCGGCGCCGCGCGGCGCGCGCAAGGCGGTGTGGAGCACCGCGCGGCCTTCGGTCGTGTTGATCGGGTCGCCGGCAAGCATCGCGTCACGCCGGGCCGCGAGGTGGCAGTCTTCGGCCAGCTCGACGAGCAGGCGGCGCGTCAGCTCGTCCCAACGGTTCTTCGACAAGTCGGCAAAGACCTCGGGCGCCTGCAAGCCGAATCGATCGAAACGCATGGGATCGTCGGCAAAGGCCTGGCGCAAATCGAACTCGCGGCCATGGGCCTCGTGATGGCCACGCAGCGCGGCCCAGGCCACGGTGGCGTCGCAACGCGGAGAGGCGAGGTTCGGCATCTCAGGCCTCCTGGATCAGCTTGTCGAGCCTTACCGCATCCGCGGCGAACAGGCGAATCCCCTCGGCCAGCTTCTCGGTGGCCATGGCGTCCTCGTTCAGCGCATGACGGAAGCCCGCTTCGTTGTAAAGCACGGCATGCAGGTCGAGTTGGCGCGCATCGCCAGCGTCCAGTGCCGGCGACAGCGGCGCCTCGCTGGCTTGCAGCTGCGCCAACAATTCGGGGCTGATCGTCAGCAGGTCGCAGCCCGCCAGCGCCGTGATCTGGCCCGTGTTGCGGAAGCTCGCCCCCATCACCTCGGTGGCGATATCGAACTTCTTGTAATGATTGAAGATTTGCGTCACCGATTTGACACCAGGGTCGTTGGCGCCGGCCATCGCCGCTTCGTCCCAAGCGGCGCCGGCTTGCTTCTTGTGCCAGTCGTAGATGCGGCCGACGAACGGGCTGATGAGTGTCACGTTGGCCTCGCCGCACGCCACCGCCTGGCAGAAGCTGAACAGCAGCGTCAGGTTGCAATGGATGCCCTCGCGCTCGAGCGCGCGGGCCGCCTGGATGCCCTCCCAGGTCGAGGCCACCTTGATCAGCACCCGGTCGCGGCCGATGCCGGCGTCTTCGTACAGGCCGATCAAGTGATGGGCCCGGGCAATCGTGGCGGCCGTGTCGAACGACAGGCGGGCATCCACTTCGGTCGACACACGGCCCGGCACGACCTTCAGGATCTCGCGGCCGAAGCGCACGAGCACCTGGTCGACAAGCTGGGGCAGCGGTTGCCCGCGGTGGACGGCCACCGTCTCCTTCAGCAGCGGTGCGTATTCCGGTTGCAGCACCGCCTTCAGGATCAGCGAAGGGTTGGTCGTGGCGTCGCGAGGCGCGTACTGTGCCAGTTGCTTGAAGTTGCCGGTGTCGGCCACGACGGTGGTGTAGGCCTTGAGTTGGTCGAGCTGGTTCATGGTGATGTGAGACGGCCGCTGATAGGAAAGGTGGGCGACGCGCAGCCCTCATTAGAAGGCCTGATCCGGTTTCAGCGCGGTTACGCCCCATGACCCAGTCGGGCGCCGTTGACCCGTGGAAGAAACTCATGCATCATTCAGCGTGTAACTTTGTTTCACATCGCTGACCATGTCCTTCGACCTCGTATTCTTCGGCGGCACCGGCGACCTGACCTGGCGCAAGCTGATGCCCGCGCTGTTCCAGGCCTTTCGACACGGCAAATTGCCCGCTGGCGGCCGCATCCTGGCGGTGGCGCGTGACGAACGCAGCGATGCCGACTACCGTCAGTTCATCCGCGAACGTTTCGTCGACGTCGACAGCTCGAAGCGGCCGAACGACGACGAGTTCGATCGCTTCGCCGCGCTGCTGCATTACCGCCGGATGGACTTGTCGCAGCCGGCCGACTATGCGGGCCTGAAGGCCTGGCTCGACGAGCGCGGTGCGGACACCGCGGTGCTGTACCTGGCCACCAGCCCGCACCTGTTTCCAGTGATTTGCGAACAGCTCGGCGCGGCTGGCCTCAACGGCCCGAAGGTGCGCGTGGTGCTGGAAAAGCCGCTCGGCCACGACCTGGCCAGCGCGCAGGAGATCAACCGCGTCGTGCGCTCGGTGTTCACCGAACGGCAGGCCTTCCGCATCGACCACTACCTTGGCAAGCCGGCGGTGCAGAATCTGATGGCGCTGCGCTTTGCCAACGTGCTGTTCGAGCCGCTGTGGCGGCGCGAGTGCATCTCCAACATCCAGATCACGCTGGCCGAATCGATCGGTGTCGGCACGCGGGGTGACTTCTACGACCGCACCGGTGCCCTGCGCGACATGGTGCAGAACCACGCGCTGCAGCTGCTGACGATGATTGCGATGGAGCCGCCATCGACCAACGACGCCGACGCAATCCGCGATGAGAAGCTGAAGGTGCTGAAGTCGCTGAGGCCCTTCACGCCGGCCAGCGTGGCCCGCGATGTGCTGCGTGGCCAGTACAAGGCCGGTGCCGTCAATGGCAAGGCCGTGCCCGGCTACCTGGACGAGGTGAAGGTGCCGCCCGGCAGCACCTGCGAGACCTTCGTGGCCCTGCGGACCGAGGTGCAGAACTGGCGCTGGGCGGGCGTGCCCTTCTACCTGCGCACCGGCAAGCGCCTGGCAGCGCACGAGGCGCAGATCGTCGTCAGCTTCCGCGAAGTGCCGCACCCGATATTCGCCGGCATGAGCCGGGCCAACAAGCTGGTGATCAAGCTGCAGCCGGAAGACGGGCTGGAACTGCACCTGCTGGCCGCCAAGGGTTCGGGCCAGGGCGAGGCGTTGTCGTCGGTCTCGCTGGACCTGGATTTCGACAAGGCTTTCCCCACCGAGCGCGTCGGCGCCTACGAGCGCCTGCTGCTCGACGCCATCGCCGGGCGCCTGAACCTGTTCGTGCGCAGCGACGAACAGGAGCAGGCCTGGCGCTGGGTCGAACCGATCCTCGACAGCTGGGCCCAGGATGCAAGCGACTTGAAGACCTACGCAGCAGGCAGCTGGGGGCCACCCGCCGCCAGCGCCATGGTCGCGCGTGACGGCTTCGCGTGGGCCGAAGAGCAGTAGGCATTCGTCATGCTCGACCGAATCCGCGCCTCCATCCCCGCGCTGCCGCCGGCCGAGCAGCGGGTCGCCAAGCTCGTGCTCAGCGACCCGCGCAGCTTCGCCTCGATGCCGGTCGGGGAGCTGGCCGAGCGATCGCACGTCAGCAAACCCACCGTCGTGCGCTTTTGCCGCAGCGTGGGCTACGACGGCCTGTCGGATTTCAAGCGCAAGCTGGCCGGCAGCGTCAACGAAGGCGTGCCCTTCGTGCACCGCTCGGTTGACGAAGACGACAAGCCTTCGGACATCATCGTCAAGGTGATCGACAACGCGGTCAGCGCACTGCTCAAGTACCGCAACGACGCCGCCGGCCATGCCTTCGAACGCGCCATGGCGGCGCTGGTCGAAACGGCCAAGCACAACGGCCGGGTCGAGTTCTACGGCGTCGGCAATTCCGGCATCGTCGCGCAGGACGCACAGCACAAGTTCTTCCGCCTGGGCGTCAATGCGATCGCGATGAGCGACGGCCATGTGCAGGTGATGAGTGCGACCATGCTCAAGCCGGTCGACTGCGCCGTGGTGATCAGCAATTCGGGCCGCAGCCAGGATCTGCTGGGCGTGGCCGAAATCGCGCAGCGCAAGGGCGCGACGTTGATCGTGATCACCGCCAGCGGCTCACCGTTGGCGCAGATGGCGCAAGGGGCCGGGCAGATCCTGCTGGCCGCCGACCACCCGGAAGACTACGACCGCTACAGCCCGATGGTCTCGCGCATGTTGCACCTGATGATCATCGACATCCTGACCACCGGCGTCGCATTGCGCCTGGGCCAGGGGCTGCGCCCAGTGCTGCAAGAGATCAAGCGCAACCTGCGCACGCGCCGCTACGCCCAGCCGGAGTAGGCAGCCCCCGAGAACCCCCGCGGGCTCTCAGGCCATGCCGAGCAACTCGGCCACGCCGTAAAGCTTGGCCAAGTCGACCAGCTTGGCCGGTGCATTGCGCACCTCGAAGCCACGCTGACGCCCTTCCGCCAGGCGGCGGCATTGCAGCAACACGGCCAAGGAGGCCGAGTCGATCTGCACCAACGCACCCGCATCGATCACGATCGTGCCGTCGCCGGCCGCGGCGATCGCCGGGCCGAGCGTCGCCAGCGCCGAACGCGCATCGCGCAGCGTCAGCGCTGCCGGCAGGATCAGGGTCGCAGCCTCGGTCATGGCTCTCAGCTCTTGGCCGCAGCCTTGTTCTTCTCTGCCAGCTTGGTGATCAGGCCGTCGATGCCAACCGCGCCGATCTCCTGCGCGAAGCTGTTCTTGTACTGCTCGACCAGCCAGACGCCCAGCACATTGACATCGTAGATCTTCCAGCCGCCGTCGACCTTCTCGAGACGGTAGTCGAGCTGGATCGGCTCGCCCTTGCCCTTGATCTCCGTGCGCACGACGACCTCGGAGTCTTCGGCGCCGGCACGGTACGGCTTCAGCTGCACGGTCTGGTCGCGCACCTGCGTCAGCGCGCCGGCATACGTCCGCACCAGCAGGATCTTGAACTCGGCCTGCAGGCGTTGTTGCTGGTCCGGCGTGGCGGTCTTCCACGGCCGGCCGACAGCGGCGGCCGTCATGCGCTGGAAGTTCACGTTCGGCATCACCTTGGTGTCGACCAACGTGATGATTTTGGACACGTCGCCGGCCTGGATCGCCTTGTCGGCCTTCAGGGTGTCGATGACTTCAGTGGAAACTTGCTTGATCAGCGCATCGGGCGCCGTCACTTGAGCATGGGCGGCGAACGGGCCCACCAGCGAAGCGGCGGCCACGGCGGCCAAGGCAACACGGCGGGTCAGGGCAAAGGCAAACATCTGGGTTCCTTCCTTGTGGAGGCTTGGCGCCGGTCAAGGCGCCGGCCGGCTCAGTCAACGCGCCAACAAGCGGGTCGGTTCACCGGTGTCGGTGACAAATTGCAGCGAGCAAGCGCTCACTTGGCTGCCGGTGCATCCGTCTCGGCTTCTTCGTCCTCATCGGGCGACTCCGGCGGGTTGCCGTCGTAGACCTGATTCTGCCGCCGGGCCAGATAGGCGTCGCGCAGGAAGCTGTATTTGTCCAGCGCGACGTCGTCCAGCACGCGGCTGGCGCCCAGCAGGCCCGCGCGGGTGCTGACCGCCTGCATCAGCGCCACACCGATCAGCTTGGCGCGGGTATCGTCGATCAATGCAGTCGGGCTGGCTTGCATGTCGACCGGCAGTGCGGCAGTGTCGCGCAATGTCGAGGGGCCGAGCACCGGCAGCATCACGTACGGGCCCGACGGCATGCCCCAGCTTCCCAGCGTCTGGCCGAAATCTTCGGACTGCTTTTCCAGGCCGATCTCGGTGCCAATGTCGAGCAGACCGCCGAAGCCCAGTACGCTGTTGGTGGCCACCCGCATGCCCATCTGCAGCGTGCTTTCGAACTTGCCTTGCAACGCGTGGTTGACTGTTGACCAGGCGTCGGCGACGTTGCCAAAGACGTTCTCGATCAGCGTGCGCACGTACTCGGGCACGATGTCCTTGTAGGCCTGTGCGACCGGCTTCAGCACCGCGGTGTCGACCGCTTCGTTGAACGAGAAGACGGAGCGGTTCCAGGATTCGAATGGGTCTTTCTTCGACGGTGCCGGGTTGGCTGCCGGCGCCGACGGCGGCTCATCAGCGGGCGCTGAGGCTGCCCCGCTGGCGGCAGCAGCCAGGACTGCCTGTGTCGCGTGAGCGGCGTCGCCGTCCTCGGCGCGAGCAGCGCCGCCGAGCACCAGCGCGATCGCGCAGGCCGCTGCCAGCTTCATTTCTTATCCCCGTTCTCGGCACCGGCCTCGCCGGCCTTGCTCAGCAGCATCTGGCCGATCAGGTTCTCTAGCACGATGGCCGACTGGGTTTGCTTGATCATGTCGCCGGCAGCGAAGTTCTTGTCGTCGGCACCCGGGTCGATGCCGATGTACTGGTCACCCAGCAGGCCCGAGGTCAGGATCTTGGCCGACGAGTCCTTCGGGAACTCGACGCCACTGATGATCTGCAGGCTGACCACGCCCTGGTAGGTCTTGGGGTCCAGCTTGATCGACGTCACCCGGCCGACCAGCACACCCGCCGAACGGACCGGCGCACGGACCTTCAGGCCACCGATGTTGTCGAACCGGGCTTGCAGCAGGTAGGTCTCGCCGTTGCTGAAGCTGGCCAGGTTGGCTGCCTTCAGCGCCACGAACAGCAGCGCCGCGATGCCCAGCAACACGAAGAGGCCGACGAGGGTTTCGATGCTTTTCTTTGCCATCGTTTGATCCTTAGCGCGTGGAAAACATCAGCGCCGTGAGAATGAAGTCCATGCCCAGCACCGACAGCGACGAGATGACGACGGTGCGGGTGGTGGCATAGGCCACGCCTTCCGGCGTGGCTTCGGTGACATAGCCCTGGTAGAGCGCGACGGCCGTGCAAATGACGCCGAACACCGCGCTCTTGACGACGCCGTTGCCGACATCGCGCCAGACATCGACACCGCTTTGCTGAATCGACCAGAAGTTGCCCGGGTCGATGCCGATCAGGCCGACCGCGACGAGCCAGGCGCCCGAGATGCCGATGGCCGAGAACATGATCGCCAGCAGCGGCATCGAGATCGCGCCGGCGAGGAAACGCGGCGCGAGAACGCGCTGGCGCGGGTCGATCGCCATCAGCTCCAGCGCAGCGATTTGCTCGCCCGCCTTCATCAGGCCGATTTCCGCCGTCAACGAGGTGCCGGCGCGGCCTGCGAAAAGCAGCGCTGTGACCACCGGGCCCAGTTCACGTACCAGCGACAGGTTGACCACCAGGCCCAGCGACTCAGCCGCCCCGTAGGTGGCCAGCGCGTAGTACATCTGCAGCGCGAGCACGAACCCCACCGCCATGCCCGAAGCCAGGATGATGACCAACGAGCGGTTGCCGATCGCGTGGATCTGCGAAACGACCAGGCCGAAACGACGCAAGGCCGCTGGCGACGCCGCCAGCAGGTCGACAAAAAACAGGGCCGACCGGCCCCAGCTGCCCAGGCCACGCAAAGCCCAGGCGCCCACGAACGCAAGCCAGCTCATGCCTGGCCTCGCAGACCGTAGTCGACAGCCATCTCGGGCGCCGGGTAGTGGAACTTGACGGGACCGTCGGGCTCGCCCCGCACGAACTGGCGCACTTCGGGATCGGTGCTGGCCATCAACTCGGCCGGCGTACCTTGGGCAACGACACGCCCGCCGGTGGCCAGCAACACGACCCAGTCGCTGATGGCCATGCACTCGGGCACGTCGTGCGAGATCACCAGCGAGGTGGCGCCGGTCACGTCGTTGAGCGTGCGGATCAGGTTGGCCGCAACGCCCATCGAGATCAGGTCCAGGCCGGCGAACGGCTCGTCGTACATGATCAGTTCGGGATCGAGCGCGATCGCACGGGCCAGCGCAATGCGCCGCGCCATGCCCCCTGACACCTCGCTGATCTTCAACGGCGCCGCCCCACGCAGGCCGACCGCGTTGAGCTTCATCAGCACGATGTCGTGAATCAGCTCGTCCGGCAGGTCGGTCATCTCGCGCAGCGGGAAGGCCACGTTGTCGTAGACCGTCAGGTCGGTGAACAAGGCCCCGAACTGGAACAGCATTCCGAGGCGGCGCCTCATGCGGTACAGCAGGGCGCGGTCGCGCACGTTGACGACTTCGCCGTCGAACACGACACGACCCGCGCTGGCAGCGTAGACGCCACCAATCAAGCGCAGCAAGGTCGTCTTGCCGCAGCCCGAGCCGCCCAGGACGGCCGTGACCTTGCCGCGCATGAAGCGCAGGCTGATGTCGTTCAGAATCGTCCGGCTGGCGTCATATCCAAACGTGACGTGATCGATCTCAATGAATGGGTCGCTCATCTCGGGCAGGGATTTCCCGAGGATTGTCGCATGGGCTTTCTGGGGGGCCGGACGCTTTGCCCAGCCATCACCTACGGACACGTCGCAGCAACACGACGCGCCCGCCCCGGCTGTGCTAGCAGCGAAGTTCAGCGGGGCAGCGTCGACGAGCCCATCAAGAACTCGTCGACTGCACGTGCAGCCTGACGGCCTTCGCGGATCGCCCAGACCACCAATGACTGTCCGCGTCGCATGTCGCCGGCTGCGAACACCTTGTCGACATTGGTCTTGTAGCCGTTCGCCGCATCGGTGCCGGCCTTCGCGTTGCCGCGCATGTCCAGCTCGACACCGAATGCTTCGATGACCGCGGCGACCGGGCTGACGAAACCCATCGCCAGCAGCGCGAGGTCGGCCTTCAGCAACTGCTCGCTGCCCGGCATTTCGACCATCTTGCCGCCCTTCCATTCGACACGCACTGTCTTCAATCCCGTCAGCTTGCCCTTCTCGCCGACGAATTCTTTGGTCGCGATCGCGAATTCGCGCTGGCAGCCTTCTTCATGGCTGGACGAGCTGCGCAGCTTGTACGGCCAGTACGGCCAGGTCAGCGGCTTGTCTTCGGTCTCGGGCGGCATCGGCATCAGCTCGAACTGCGTGACACTGGCCGCCCCGTGCCGGTTGCTGGTGCCGACGCAGTCGCTGCCGGTGTCTCCGCCGCCGATGACGATCACATGCTTGCCATCCGCGCGGATCTGGCCCTTCAGCTTGTCACCCGCGTTCAGCTTGTTCTGCTGCGGCAGAAACTCCATCGCGAAGTGCACGCCGTCCAGGTCGCGCCCGGGCACCGGCAGGTCGCGCGAAGTTTCGGCCCCACCAGCCAGCAGCACCGCGTCGAACTCAGCCTTCAGCTCACCCGGCGTGACGCTGGATTTGGCCCAGTTGGTGATCTTCGAGCCCTTGGGCAACTCGCCCACCATCACGCCGGTGCGGAACACCACCCCCTCGGCTTCCATCTGCGCGACGCGCCGGTCGATGTGCGACTTCTCCATCTTGAAGTCAGGAATGCCGTAGCGCAGCAGGCCACCGGCGCGGTCGTTCTTTTCGAACACCGTCACCGCGTGACCGGCGCGCGCCAGCTGCTGTGCTGCCGCCAAGCCGGCCGGGCCGGAGCCGACCACCGCCACCTTCTTGCCGGTCTTGACTGTCGCCGGTTGCGGCTTGACCCAGCCCTCTTCCCAGGCCCGGTCGATGATCGCGTGCTCGATCGACTTGATGCCGACCGGGTCGTCGTTAACGTTCAAGGTGCACGCGGCCTCGCACGGCGCCGGACAGATGCGGCCGGTGAACTCAGGGAAGTTGTTGGTGCTGTGCAGCACCGTGATCGCATTCTTCCAGTCGCCACGATAGACCAGGTCGTTGAAGTCCGGGATGATGTTGTTGACCGGGCAGCCGTTGTTGCAGAACGGCGTGCCGCAGTCCATGCAGCGCGCGCCCTGCACTTTCGCCTGGTCGGCCGCGAGGCCGATGACGAATTCCTTGTAGTGCTTCAGCCGCTGGGGGACGGGCGCGTAGCTCTCTTCGACGCGCTCGTACTCGAGGAAGCCGGTGACTTTTCCCATGGTGTGCTCTTCAGATCCTTGGCTTACTTCGAGGTCAGTGACTTGCCGGCCTTGGTGGCAGCCTTCTTGTCCGCCGGCTTGCCGACAGCCTTGTCGATCGCTTCGATGGTTTCGCGGGTCGCATGCAGCTCACCCAGCGCGCGCCTGTATTCGGTCGGGAAGACCTTGACGAACTTCGCGCGCGAGTCGGCCCAATGGTCGAGGATGTCGCGGGCACGCAGGGAGCCGGTCCACTTGTGGTGGTCTTCGATCAGCCGCTTCAGCAGCGCTTCATCGGTCTGCTGCTTGTGCCAGATCGCCGGGTCGACAGTGTCTTCCTGCTCGGCCGTCGAGAGGACCTTCTCGAGCGACACCATCGCCGTGTTGCAGCGCTTGGCGAACTGGCCGTCTTCGTCGAACACGTAGGCGATACCACCGGACATGCCGGCTGCAAAGTTGCGACCGGTCTTGCCCAACACGACGGCGGTGCCGCCGGTCATGTACTCGCAACCGTGGTCGCCTGTGCCTTCGACGACTGCCGTCGCACCCGACAGGCGCACGGCGAATCGCTCGCCGGCCACGCCGCGGAAGAAGGCCTCGCCGCTGGTCGCGCCGTACAGTGCGGTGTTGCCGACGATGATGTTGGCGGTCGCGTCGCCGCGGAAGTCGATGCTCGGGCGCACCACCACGCGGCCGCCGGACAGGCCCTTGCCGGTGTAGTCGTTCGCTTCACCGATCAGGTACAGCGTGATGCCCTGCGCCAGGAAGGCCGCGAAGCTCTGGCCGCCGGTGCCCTCCATCTGGATGAACACCGTGTGGTCGGGCAGCCCTTCAGGCCGCCGGCGGATCAGCTCGCCCGACAGCATCGCGCCGACGGAGCGGTTGACGTTGCGCGCGTCCTGCATGAACTGGATCTTCTCGCCGGTCTCGAAGGCGTCGCGGCACTTCTGGATCAGCTTCTTGTCGAGCGCCCGGTCCAGGCCGTGGTCCTGCTCCTCGACGTGGAAGCGCGCCACGTCGGCCGGCACCTGAGGCCGGTGGAACACACGGCTGAAGTCCAGGCCCTTGGCCTTCCAATGGCTGATGGCCTTGCGTGTGTCGAGCAGGTCGGCACGGCCGATCAGTTCGTCGAACTTCCGAATGCCCAGCTGCGCCATCAATTGACGCGCTTCTTCGGCGACGAAGAAGAAGTAGTTGACGACGTGTTCGGGCTTGCCGGCGAATTTGGCGCGCAGCACCGGGTCTTGCGTGGCCACGCCCACCGGGCAGGTGTTCAGGTGGCACTTGCGCATCATGATGCAGCCTTCGACGACCAGCGGTGCGGTCGCGAAGCCGAACTCGTCGGCACCCAGTAGCGCGCCGATCACGACGTCGCGGCCGGTCTTCATCTGGCCGTCGGCTTGCACACGCACACGGCCACGCAGGCGGTTCAACACCAGCGTCTGCTGCGTCTCGGCCAGGCCCAGCTCCCACGGCGTGCCGGCGTGCTTGATGCTGGACCAGGGAGAGGCGCCCGTGCCGCCGTCATGCCCGGCGATCACCAGGTGATCGGCCTTGCACTTCGTGACACCGGCGGCGATGGTGCCGACGCCGACTTCGGACACCAGCTTGACGCTGATCGATGCGCGCGGGTTGGCGTTCTTCAGGTCGTGGATCAGCTGCGCCAGATCTTCGATCGAATAGATGTCGTGGTGCGGCGGCGGGCTGATCAGACCGACGCCCGGCACCGAGTAGCGCAGGAAGCCGATGTAGTCGGACACCTTGCCGCCCGGCAACTGGCCGCCCTCACCTGGCTTGGCGCCCTGGGCCATCTTGATCTGGATCTGGTCGGCCGAGACCAGGTACTCGGTCGTGACGCCGAATCGGCCTGAAGCGACCTGCTTGATCTTCGAGCGCAGGCTGTCGCCGTCTTTCAGCTCGTAGTCGGCCTGAACGACGCCGGCACCGATCACGTCCGACACCTTGGTGCCCTGCGTGATCGGGATGCCTTTCAGCTCGTTGCGGTAGCGGGCCGGGTCTTCGCCGCCTTCACCGGTGTTGCTCTTGCCGCCGATGCGGTTCATCGCGATCGCCAACGTCGTGTGCGCTTCGGTGCTGATCGAGCCGAGCGACATGGCGCCGGTGGCGAAGCGCTTGACGATGTCGGCGGCCGATTCGACCTCGTCGACTGAGATCGCCTTGGCCGGGTCGAATTTGAACTCGAACAGGCCGCGCAGCGTCAGATGACGCTTGCTCTGGTCGTTGATGATCTGCGCATATTCCTTGTAGGTGTCGAACTTGCCGGAACGCGCGCTGTGTTGCAGCTTCGCGATCGCATCCGGTGTCCACATGTGTTCTTCGCCGCGCACGCGCCAGGCGTATTCGCCGCCGGTTTCGAGCAGGCTTTCGAGCAACGGGTCTTCACCGAACGCGGCGCGGTGGTTGCGCAGCGCCTCTTCGGCCACCTCGAACACGCCGATGCCTTCGACCTGCGTGGCCGTGCCACGGAAGTACTTGCCGACCATGTCCTTGTTCAGGCCAATGGCCTCGAACAGCTGCGCGCCGCAGTACGACATGTAGGTCGACACGCCCATCTTGGACATGATCTTCGACAGGCCCTTGCCGATCGCCTTGACGTAGTTGTAGATCGCCTTGTCGGCCGACAACTCGCCCGGCAGCTCCTGGTGCATCGCCGCCAGCGTTTCCATCGCCAGGTACGGGTGCACGGCTTCGGCGCCATAACCGGCCAGCACCGCGAAGTGATGCACCTCGCGCGCCGAGGCCGTCTCGACAACCAGGCCAGCGGTGGTGCGCAGGCCCTCACGCACCAGGTGGTGGTGGATGGCCGATAGCGCGAGCAGCGCCGGGATCGCCAGGTTCGCGCGGTCCATCCGGCGGTCGCTGATGATCAGGATGTTGTGGCCGCTCTTGATTGCGTCGACGCTTTCGGCGCACAGCGACGCCAGCTTGGCCTCGATGCCGGCCTTGCCCCAGGCCAGCGGGTAGGTGATGTCGATCTCGTAGGGCTTGAACTTGCCGCCTGTCGCGCCTTCGATGTTGCGCAGCCGCGCCATACCCTTGAAATCGAGCACCGGCTGCGACACCTCTAGCCGCATCGGCGGATTGACCGCGTTGATGTCGAGCAGGTTGGGCTTGGGGCCGATGAAGCTGTTCAGGCTCATCACGATCGCTTCGCGGATCGGGTCGATCGGCGGGTTCGTGACCTGGGCGAACAGCTGCTTGAAGTAGTTGTACAGCGGCTTGTTCTTGTCCGACAGCACCGCGAGCGGCGAGTCGTTGCCCATCGAGCCGATGCCTTCTTCGCCGGCGGTTGCCATCGGCGCGAGCAAGAACTTCAGGTCTTCCTGCGTGTAGCCGAAGGCCTGCTGGCGATCGAGCAGCGTTTCGGTGAAAGCGGTGGCCGGCGTGTCGCCAGCGGGGATCGAGTCGAGCCGCACGCGCACGTTGTCGATCCATTGGCGGTAGGGCCGCGCGCTGGCGAACTGGTTCTTCAGTTCCTCGTCGTCGACGATGCGGCCCTGCTCCAGGTCGATCAGGAACATCTTGCCGGGCTGCAGGCGCCATTTCTTGACGATGTGGTTCTCGGGGATCGGCAGCACACCGGACTCCGAGGCCATGACGACGAGGTCATCGTTGGTGACGATGTAGCGCGCGGGGCGCAGGCCGTTGCGATCGAGCGTCGCGCCGATCTGCTTGCCGTCGGTGAAGACCATCGCGGCCGGGCCGTCCCACGGCTCCATCATCGACGCGTGGTACTCGTAGAACGCTCGCCGGCGCGGGTCCATCATCTCGTGCTGCTCCCACGCCTCGGGGATCATCATCATCGCGGCGTGGGCGAGCGGGTAGCCGCTCATCGTCAGCAGCTCGAGCGCGTTGTCGAAGGTGGCGGTGTCGCTCTGGCCCTCGAAGCTGATCGGGTAGAGCTTTTTCAGGTCGTCACCCAGCACCGGCGACTTCATCACGCCCTCGCGGGCACGCATCCAGTTGAAGTTGCCTTTGACGGTGTTGATCTCGCCGTTGTGTGCCACCATCCGGTACGGGTGCGACAGCGGCCACTCGGGGAAGGTGTTGGTCGAGAAGCGCTGGTGCACCAGCGCCAGGGCCGAGACGGCGCGCGGGTCCGACAGGTCCTTGTAGTACTGGCCGACCTGGTTGGCCAGCAGCAGGCCCTTGTAGATGATCGTGCGGCAGCTCATGCTGGGCACGTAGTACTCGCGGCTGTGCGTCAGCTTCAGCGCCTGAATCGCCGCCGACGCCGTCTTGCGGATCACATAGAGCTTGCGTTCCAGCGCGTCCGGCACGATCACGTCGGCGCCCCGACCGATGAAGACCTGGCGGATCACCGGCTCGGTCAGCCGCACGGTCGGCGACATCGGCATGTCGGCATCGACCGGCACGTCGCGCCAGCCCAGCAACACCTGGCCCTCTGCCTTGATCGCCCGCTCCAGCTCCTGCACACAAGCCAGGCGTGAGGCATGTTCTTTCGGCAAGAAGATCATGCCGACGCCGTACTCACCCGGCGGCGGCAATGTCACGCCCTGAGCGGCCATCTCCGCGCGGAAGAAATCGTCGGGAATCTGGATCAGGATGCCCGCACCGTCGCCCATCAGCTTGTCGGCCCCCACCGCGCCCCGGTGGTCCAGGTTCTCGAGGATTTTCAGACCCTGGGCAATGATCGCGTGGGCCTTCTGCCCCTTGATGTGGGCGACGAAGCCGACGCCGCAAGCGTCTTTCTCATTCCGCGGGTCGTACAGGCCGTCCGCAGTCAGGGCCTGGATTTCTTCGACGGACGGATGGGGGACAGGGGTCAGCAAGGGACCCGGCGTGGCCTTGGACATGGGCAACGCTCCTCGACGTTGGCTAGGGGAAACGCGAGGTTAAAAGAAAGCCCTGCCGCTCACAAGCTCTATTAAATAGGGTCAGGCTCTATTTATGAAGACGGAGAAGGTGGCAGTTTATTTATTGGGGACAGTCTCGTGTGCCGATTTTGGCGGCCTTCCTCTGGGACGAGCCACCAGAGATCGCGATGTCAGCTTTTCAAGGTCGGCGACAAACGCGGCGTCGCCGAATGGCCGACCGCCCACCAATGACGACACGATGCGCTGCGCCTCGAGGGCCCCAACGCCCTGCTCCAGCCAGTGGCGGTAGGCGGCCTCGCGATCAAACGGCGTATTGCCAAGTTGCCAGTACGCCACCGGCTCGGTGATCAGCGGGTCGCGCAGAGCGCCCAGGTGATGCGCCAGGCTCGACCAGCCTCCTTCATGCAAACCGGAGGCCAGCCCCGAGCGCTGCGGGTTCAGCTCGATGAAGCGCATGCAGCGCAGCACGTTGTCGGCCCCGCCCACCACATGCGCACGGTAGCGTCCCTCCCACAGCGTCCCGCTGCGCCGGTGTCTGGCGTTGAAGCTGGCCACATAGCGACGACCCAAGCTCTGCATCAGCCGCGCCAGGCTGCCTTCATCGGCAGGTGTTGCCAACAAGTGCAGATGGTCCGGCATCAGCACGTAGGCGTGCAGCGTCACCGGGTGCTCACACAAGGCATCGCCCAGCTGCCTCAGCAGCCGTTTGCGATCGTCGTCGTCGACAAAGACCGGCTGCCGGTTGTTGCCTCGAATCAACAGATGGTGTGGATGCCCGGGAATCGTCAGCCTTGCCTGTCGCGCCATGCTCGAACGTTTGAAATTTGATCTGACCCCATTTTAGATGGGGCTGCGATGGGCGAACCCACCTTCAGCGTCAGTCCGGAAAGACGCGCTTGCCGGTCAAACGCTGGTGTTCGCGAATGGCAAAGCGATCGGTCATACCGGCGATGTAGTCAGCCAGGGCACGCATTGGATCCGAGCTGCGTGCATAGTCCGCCGGCAGCTCACTGGGCCGGTCGCGATAGGCGTCGAAAAGTTCGCCCACCACTTGCTTGGCGGCATCGGTGGTGGCCGATACCTGGGGGTGACGGTACAACGCGCGGTACAGAAAGCGCTTCAACTCGGCGCTGCTGCGCTTCATCTCGCCGCTGAAGCCCACCAGCGGCGGCAGGTGGCGAACAGCATCGACGCTGGTTGGGTTGTCCTGCGCCAGGCATCGTTGCGTGTTCGCGATCACGTCGTAGACCTGGGCCGACAACATGCGCCGAATGATTTCGGCCAGCAGGCGACGTGGGTGCAGTGTGGCCAGGTCAGGGTGGTCGGACAAGGTCTCCTGACGGAAACGCCGGAACAGCGCGACCTCGTTCAGCATCTCCAGCGTCAGCAGGCCCGAGCGCACGCCATCGTCGATGTCGTGCGCGTTGTAGGCAATTTCATCCGCCAGGTTGGTCAGCTGAGCCTCGAGACTGGGCTGCAGGCCGGCGACGAACCTGTGCCCGACACCCCTGGGGTCTTCAGCCTCCCACGCCTCGGCTTGCGGCAGCGGGCAACGCTTGAGGATGCCTTCACGCGTTTCGAAGCAAAGATTCAGCCCGTCCCAATTGGGGTAACGCTGTTCGAGCTTGTCGACGACCCGCAGGCTCTGCAGGTTGTGCTCAAAGCCGCCGTGGTTCGCCATGCAGGCGTCCAGCGCGTCCTGCCCCGCATGCCCAAAGGGCGTGTGGCCCAGGTCGTGCGCCAAGGCAATCGCCTCAACCAGGTCTTCGTTCAGGCCGAGGCTGTAGGCCATCGACCGGGCCAGTTGCGCCACCTCCAGCGAGTGGGTCAACCGCGTCCGGAACAGGTCGCCCTCGTGGTTCAGGAAGACCTGGGTCTTGTAGACGAGACGGCGGAACGCTGAGCTGTGGACGATGCGGTCGCGGTCGCGCTGAAAGTCCGAACGGGTTGGAGCCGGCGGTTCGGGTCGCCGCCGTCCCCGGCTGGCGCCCGCGTGGCAAGCCCATGCGGCCAAGCCGTTGTCGCGCGGCGTTGGCTTGAATGTCACCATCGGGCCGCGCTTTTCATTGGCCCCATCACGCGCAGTGGGCGTCGATGCACTCGGCAACCAGGCCGTCGGGTGCACTGCGCAGGACGGCCTGGCCGAGCCCTTCGATCAGCACGAAGCGGATGTCTCCATCCTCCGCCTTCTTGTCGACACGCATGTGGCGCAGGTACTCGGCAGCCCCCAGCGCCGGTCCACACACAGGCAGCCCGGCGCTTTCGATCAGGCTGCTCAAGCGTTGGCGCAGTCCGGGCGGGGTCAGCCCCAATCGTTCGGAGAGCTCAGCCGCCATCACCATGCCCGCGGCCACCGCCTCGCCATGCAACCAAACGCCAAATCCCAGACCGGCCTCGATGGCGTGGCCAAAGGTGTGTCCGAAGTTCAGGATGGCTCGCAGCCCCCCCTCCCGCTCGTCGGCGCCGACCACCCGGGCTTTGATCTCACATGAGCGCCGAACCACGTGTCGCAGCAGTGCCGGCTCTCGGCGGCGCAAACCTGCCATGTTGGCCTCCAACCATGTCATCAGTTCGGCGTCGGCGATCGGGCCATACTTGATGACCTCGGCCAATCCTGCGCTCAGTTCACGATCAGGCAACGTGGCCAACGTGTCGAGATCGCAGAGCACCCGCGCCGGCTGGTAGAACGCTCCGATCATGTTCTTGCCCAGCGGGTGGTTAATAGCCGTCTTGCCGCCCACCGACGAGTCGACCTGGGCCAGCAACGTGGTGGGCACCTGTACGAACGGCACGCCGCGCATGTAGCAAGCGGCGGCAAAGCCGGTCATGTCACCGATCACCCCGCCGCCCAATGCGAACAACACGGTCTTGCGATCACAGCCGCTTCCCAACAAGGCGTCGAAGATCTGGTTCAGCGTCGACCAATCCTTGAAGCTTTCACCGTCGGGCAGGCTGATGACTTCGATCTCCGGGTACGCGCCCGCGAGCCGCTGGGCCAGCCCGCCCGCATAGATCGGACCAACGGTGTCGTTGGTCACGATCAGTGCATGCCGAGCCGCCGGTAATCCATGCCAGCAGGCGTCGTCCGCCAGCAAGCCGGAACCAATCACGATGTCGTAGGACCGGTCGCCCAAGGCGACGGGCACACGCTCAACATCCCGCAACACGGAGGGATCGATGGAGGCCAAGTTCATGGCTTGGCAGTTTAAGCGGCGGCGAGCGGTCGAACGAGGCTCGACCGCCGGAGTGGGCGGGAACGGGCGGTCCGGTCCGTCAGGCTTTGCGGCTCAACCCGGCCATTTCGAGCTGCATGCTCAACAGATTGACCAGGGTGGGAACGGACGTTCGCCCTGTGTCGATGACGAAGCTCGACACTTCGCGGTAGAGCGGATCACGCTGCCGGAAGAGATCTCGCAGCTTGCGCAGCGGGTCACCGCCTTGCAGCAGCGGTCGCTGCGTATCGTACCGCAGGCGACGCGCCAGATCCTCCGGCGTCGCTCGCAGGTAGACCACCTGGTTCCCCGCTTGCGCCATCGCCTCGCGATTGGGTTGGCGCAGCACTGCGCCCCCCCCGGTGGCCAAAACCAAGCGCTCCGGCTTGGTGAGGCGATCGATCACGCGCTGTTCGATCTCGCGAAAGCTTTCTTCGCCGTGTTCGTCGAAGTAGGCCCGGATCGAACCACCGATCTCATGCTCGATCTCGGTATCCGAGTCGACAAATCGCCAGCCCAGATGACGAGCCAATTGGCGCCCGGCGGTGGACTTGCCACAGCCGGGCATGCCGACCAGAACGACGGTCATTGACGAGCAGTTCTCGTCGCGTGCAATCGAGTGCGCATTCGCCCCTCTGTGCCGCGAAGTCCCGGGCTCTTCCGGAAGCCCGGGATCAGGCATCAGGGCGCTTGGGTGCAGAGGCCAATCCCATATGGGCTGAACTGGAACGGAGGCGAAGAGTCGGTGTCGGTTACCTCATCTGCCGGCACAGGCAACCAGCCAGAAAATGAAGCAGACCCTTCGGTACCCGATACACCGCTAGCCGACACCGTGATGTTGAAGAAATCCCAGCTAGCAACGCTTTGTGGGTACTCCAACTGCAAGATCGCCATGCCAGCTTCGTCGGTCGTCCTCGAACCGACCATTCGAATCGAAATATCAGCCTTGCGCGGTTCGAGGATTCCGCTCGAATTGACATCTTCGCCAGTATCGAGCACACCGTTTCGATTCAGGTCTTCGTTGGCGCACTGGTCGGTGGCGTCCTGCTCCCACTGCCCGGCAATGACGAACTCGCCCTTGCGATAAGCGACGATGTCGACCACCGGACTGATGGTCACGCCCGACATCGCATTACCCGCGGAGTCAACTGCCATCACGACAAACTGCTTGATGTAGGTGAGATCAGCATCACCCACGACAATTTCGCCGTTGGTCCCGATAGTGACCGAGATCGCTTCCGAGGTCACGGTCAGTTTGGTCCTGACGGCGTTAGGGCAGGCGCCAGCGGCAAAGTCGGTGTAGTCCCAACACGCACGAATCGTGACGCCATCCGTCGGACTTGACCGCGTGGCCGGGATGTAAGACGTGGTGACTGTACCCACTGCCGAGCTGTACAGCATGCTGTTGCCGGAACTGAGCGTGCCGCCAACGCTGTTCACATCACCGTCCAGGTCAAACCGGACACGCACGTTCTGGATAGGGCTGTTGTTCGCCCGCACGAAGAGTGCACGGATCTGCGATTGATTCGCAGAGCTGCCTTCGGTGTTGGTCGACACGGTGTTCGGGCTCGCCGACACCGAGGCAGAACTCACCGGACCAACGGCATCGTCAACCCCACCGGTAGCCTGAACCTGCACGATGGCAGTGTCCGACACGCCAGCGGCGGTCGCCGTGATCGTCAGCGTGCCCGCCTCATCGGGAGCATCGTAGACGTAGTCGAAGAACCCTGCGTCCGATGTCGCGCCAGTGACCGATGGCAGACCATTGCCAGAGACGGAGATTTCTTGATTCGCGAGCGGCGTAGCGTTGATGTCGGTAACCAAGTAGCGCACTGCGTTGCCGCTCGATCCGGGTGTCACCGAACTGGCATAGGTCGAAGTGACCCTGGCGCCCGTCACTTGGAAGGTCACCTGCCGCGTTAAGGTGCCGTGCGTGGCCGAAATCGTGACGGTGCGGTTCGACTTGTCCGCACCAATACTGACGACAGCGGTAACCGTGCCGTTGCTGTCCGTCGTGGTGCCGCTGACCGTTGCGACTGCATTGGAGTCAACCGATGTCACGACCGTGGCGCCACTGACCGCCGCGCGGTTGTCGTCCAACGCGGTCACGGTCGCAGTAACCGTATCCGCCCCTGAGTTGGTGATACTCAAAGA
The DNA here is from genome assembly GCF_036277275.1 of Ideonella sp. Lineage (GTDB taxonomy): Bacteria > Pseudomonadota > Gammaproteobacteria > Burkholderiales > Burkholderiaceae_C > Ideonella. The sequence goes on from NZ_DASUNH010000001.1 coordinate 68,156, forward strand.
ACTCAGCGTAATGATCAAGTCAGCCACTTCGACTTCCTCGCCATCACCATTGCACAAGGTGCAACTACCAGGGTCCCCACCGCCGCCGCCGCACGATGCAAGGAGGGCCAGCGAGCCCGCGGCCAGCATGCGAATAAACCATCGAATCATTAGAAACTCCAGAACTCTTCTTTCGCCGATACGGACCAAAGTCAACGTGCGGCGGAACGATCAGTCACGACCTTCGGCGTCAGGAAGATCAGCAACTCGGTACGGTTGCTCAACTTCACGCGCTCCTTGAACAAGTTGCCCAGATAGGGAATGTCTCCCAGGAAGGGCACCTTGTTGACGTCTTCGCGTTCATTTTGGGTGAAGATGCCGCCGATGACCACGGTGCCGCCATTCTCCACCAGCACCTGTGTCTTCACGTGCTTGGTGTTGATGGCCGGGCCGGCTATGGTGGCTTCGCCTCGACTGTCTTTGGCCACGTCAACATCGAGAATGACGTTGCCCTCCGGCGTGATCTGCGGCACAACCTCCAGCTTGAGCGCCGCCGGGCGGAACTGGACCGAGGTCGCTCCGCTCGATGAGGCGACAAGGTAGGGAATCTGCTCACCCTGCTCGATGATCGCCTTGACCTGATCGGCCGTGATGACGCGCGGGCTCGAAACAATCTTGCCCTTGCCTTCGGCTTCGAGCGCCGAAAGCTCCAGGTTCAGAAAGCGATTCGCGGTCGCACTGAAGAGTGACAGTGCAAAGGTGGCGGCAGACGCCGTGCTGATCGTTCCCGTACTGGCCGGCAGGTTGACGAACTGCGAGTCAGGCAGATAACTCGTGGCGGTGTTGGGTGTCTGCAGCGTCTGAACGCCCACGTTCGAATAGTTGCCACCGACGGTCAGGTAGTTGTTGCCGCCCAGCGAGTAGCCTGGGATGCCCCCGCGCAAGCCGCGCAAGTCGGTGCTGCCCAGCTTGACGCCGAGTGCGCGGCCGAACTTGTCATCCGCTTCGACGATGCGCGCCTCGATCAACACCTGCCGTACGGGGATGTCGATCTTCGCGATCATCACCGCGACTTCTTCCAACTTCGACGGAATGTCGGAGATGAACAACTGGTTGGTGCGGCCTTCCGCCAGCACCGTGCCCCGCTGCGACAGGATACGGACGTTGTTGGAACCAGCGCCACCGGAAGACCCTACATTCACGGCCTTGCCATCCGAGCCCACCATTTGACCCAGCAGCGCACGAGCGATGTCTTCAGCCTTGGTGTAGTTCAGCTGGAACGACTGGGTGCGCACAGGCTCCAGGTCAGCCACCTTCTTCTTCGCTTCCAGGTCCACTTGCTCCTTGGCCGCCAGTTCGTCCTTGGGTGCGATCCAGAGCACGTTGCCCGACTTGCGCATGCCCAGGCCCTTGGCCTGCAGGATGATGTCCAGCGCATGATCCCAAGGGACGTCTTTCAGACGCAGGGTGACGTTGCCGGTCACGGTATCGCTCGTCACCACGTTGAAGTTCGTGAAGTCGGCGATGACTTGCAGCAACGAGCGAACCTCGATGTTCTGGAAGTTCAGCGACAGCTTTTCGCCCTGATAACCCGGCCCCTGGGTGAGCTTGTTCGGGTCCATCTTGATGGGCCGCACTTCCAGGACGAACTGCGTGTCGGTTTGATAGGCACTGTGTTCCCATGCGCCACGCGGCTCGACCACCATGCGGACGCGGTCTCCGCTCTGCGTGGTGGAAATGGCCTGCACCGGCGAGCCGAAATCAGAAACGTCCAGTCTGCGCCGCAGCGTTTCGGGCAACGTGGAGCGCAGGAACTCGACCACCAGATTCTGACCCTGTTGCTTCAGATCCACCCCGATCTGCGTGCTCGCCAAGCCGACGATGACGCGCCCCGATCCATCAGGGCCACGGCGGAAGTCGATGTCGCGCAGCGGCAGCTGTTCAGTGTTCTGGCTGCTCGCGAAATGAACCGGTTGCGTGGCGGCGCCGGTCGACGCCGTCGACGCAGAAGTGGGCGCCGCGTCCAACATGACCAGCAGCGACTTGCCCTGCAATTCGGTGCGGTAGTTGGCCGGTTGCTTCAGACTCAGCACCAGCCGCGTCCGATCGCCCGAACTGGCGATATTGACGCTGCGGACATTGGCCGAGTTGATGTCGACGGCCGACTTGCCGACACCATTGCCGACATTGGGCAGATCGATGGCGACCCGTGGCGGAGACTGAATGGCAAAGCCGGCCGGTGCAGCCGACAGCGGCTCCGACAGTTCGACACGAATGACTTCACCGGTCGCCTGCTGGTTGCTGCTGATCGAGCGGATCAGGTTCTGAGCCCAGGTCAACCCCGGCGTTGCCAGGCCCAGGGCCAACAGCAGCCCACCCACAGTCCAACTGCGCATCTTGCGTGACTCCAACTTGTAATTCATTGCGCCTTCTCCTGAAGCTGGAGGGTCGTGGTGCGCTCGATCCATTCGCCCGCCGCGTCCTGCACGAGCTCGCGCAGCGACAGTTCCGTTTCGCCGATTTTCGTGATCTGCCCGTAGTTCTGACCGATGTACTCGCCAGACTTCACGTAGTGAAGCAGCTTGTCGACTTCGATCAGCGCATGCGGCCTGCCCTGACGAGTCACGGTGCCCACCATCTTCATCGCATCCAGCGGATAGGCTTCGAGCGGCTCCTTGCGCCGGCGCAACTGCGCGGCGACCATGGCATTCGACTGGCCGCTGTCCATGCGTGTGCCCGCCAGGACCTTCTGCGAACTGAACGGCTCGATGCCCGTGATCGACGCATAAGGCTGCGGCACGAATTTCTTAGGCGCGGCGATCGGCTCGACACTGGGCTTGACCTCGCGCTTTTGCTGCTCCATCCATTGGGTCAACTCGTCGGTGTTGGCGCCGCAGCCAGTCAGGACCAATGCCGCGCCAAGCACTGCCCAGAATCCAAGGCGCTTCATGACTTCTTGCCCTTTTTCTTCGACTTGGCCTCGGCGGCGGCGCGCTTGACCTCGGCCACTTCCGCGGCATCCAGGTAGCGGTAGGTGCGCGCAGTCGCCTCCATCATCAAGTTGCCCGAAGTGTCCTTCGCTGGCGGCGCGATGCTCAGGTTATGAAGCGTGACGATGCGTGAAAGGTTGGCAACATCGGCCACGAAAGAGCCCACATCGTGGTAGCGGCCCGACACCTTGATCGCAATCGGCAGCTCGGCGTAATAGTCCTTCACGACGACTTGGCCTGGGCGGAACAATTCGAATTGCAGCCCGCGCCCGATCCCGGCCTGGTTGATGTCCGATAGCAACGCGTCCATTTCGGCCTTGCCGGGGAGTTGCTTCTCGAGCTGGGTCACATACTCCTGGACCTGCTCCTTCTGCTTCTTCAACTCGTTCAGGTTCACCGCCTGGGTGAGCTTGGAGCGATAGTCGCTTTTCAGCTTCGGCTCCTTGGCTCGCGCGGCCTCCAAGGATTTGTCGGCGTCACTGAGCACGACCAGCCAACCGATGCCGACGACGGCAATCGCCACGGCAATGCAGGTGGCAATCTTCGGCAGGATCGGCCATTGGCCGGGCTCTTTGGGGTTGAGGTCGCGGAACTGCGCTGCGCCGCGGCTCAAGGCGGCGCCAACGTCGATGCGGGGGGTGGTGGATTTGCTGGTGGCCATCATGCGCCTCACGAAACCTTGGCCGGCTTGGTGGCCGCCGGCGCGCTGGCCGGCTTGGCGCCGCCCTGCACGCCACTGGCGCCGCTTGCCGCCGACGATGGCGCTTGAGGACGCTTGATCGACACGCGCATCGAAAAGTTGAACAGCCGGCGCTGGTCGCGGTCTTTGCCCAGCGTCACTGCCTTGATCTCCACCAATTCCGGCCGTTCGAGCCAGGGGGAGCTATAGGCCGTGTTGCGCAGCATTTCGGACACGCGCTCGTTGGTTTGCGACATGCCACCCACCGTGACCACGTTGCCGTTCTGCTTGACGGAGGTGAGGTAGATGCCTTCTGGCGTTTGCTTGACCAGTTCATCCAGCAGATAGACCGGCACGTTGCGATCGGCCTGAAGGTCTTCCACAGCCTTCTGACGCGCTTTCAGCGCATCGATCTCAGCACGCAGCGCGGCGATGTCTTTGATCTGCTCCTCGAGCTTCTTGATCTCGTCAGACAGGAACCGGTTGCGCGTCTCCTGGAACGACGTCAGCTGCTGCAACACGCCAAACCAAAGGATCACAAGGCCGACACCGACGATGCCAGCCAGACCCAGGGCTGAATAGAACGCCCGTTTGCGTTCCTGGCGCCGCGCTTCGCGGTGGGGAAGGAGGTTGATCAGAATCACTGCACGAACCTCCGCATCGCCAGGCCACAGGCCGTCAAGTACGACGGCGCCTCACGGCGCAGCTTGGCTTCGCGCACTGCGGAGCCGAGCTTCATGCTCTCGAACGGGTTGACGACCTTCGACGCAAAGCCGGTCACGTCCTTCACGCGCTCGCGCAGTCCTGGCATGGCGGCGGTACCGCCGGCCAACATCACATAGTGCACCTTGTGGTGCGGTGTACTGGTGAAGAAATACTGCAGCGCACGGCCGATCTCATGGGCCAGGCTGTCAACGAATGGCGTCAGCAGGGTGGGTTCGTAGTCTTCGGGCAGGTCACCGCTGATCTTCTTCTGCTCGGCTTCTTCGTACGAAAAACCGTACTGGCGAGAGATGAGTTGGGTCAGTTGCGAGCCGCCGAACGATTGGTCGCGGTCGTACAGCATTTCTTCTTCGCGCAGCACCTTCAGGCTGGTCGTATCGGCGCCAATCTCGAACAGCGCCACGAGCGAGTCCTTGCCCTGGTCGGGCAGCGCATTGATCAGGCGCCCCATCGCCAGGCGTGATGCATGGGATTCGATGTCCAGCACCACCGGCGTCAGCCCAGCGGCCTCCGCGAGGCCCTGCCGGTCCTGCACACGGTCCTTGCGCGAGGCGGCGATCAGCACGTCGACGTCACCCGCCGAACCTGCATTCGGCCCGATGACGCAGAAATCCAGGCTGACCTCGTCCAGCGAGAACGGGATGTACTGGTGAGCCTCGGACTCGACCTGCAATTCCATCTCGTCTTCGCGCAGGCCGGCCGGCAGCACGATTCTCTTCGTGATGACAGCCGATTGAGGCATCGCCATCACGACGTGGCGCGTCTTCGTGCCACTGCGGCTGACGACGCGGCGCACCGCATCGGCCACCTCATCGAATTTCTCGATCTGGCCGTCAACGATCCAGCCCTTTTCGAAAGGCTCGCTCGCTAAACGCTCCAGAACCAGTTCCCCGGATGTGGACTGGGACAGCTCGACCAACTTGACGCTGGAGGAGCTGATATCGAGGCCAATCATCTGCGGATGCTTTTGGCCCAACAGGCGATCAAGAAAACCCACGAGTCAAAGCTCCAGCGGCGCCACAACAGGACGCAAAGTTAACAAAGCACTTCAATCCTAGCAGCAAGAGTGTTGAGAAACAAAGAAAAACTGCCCGGCAAAACCCGCTGCCCGTTGCGCTTCGCACACGTGTTTCGGTCATATCGAGGGGGTTCGTCCCAGGGTTTTCACCATCGACTGTGACAAGCCGTTCACCCGAGAAAGCAGGTGTGTGCTGACGACCTGTTCGACCGGCGCCATATTGGCGGCCGGATATGCCCTCATTTCTATAATCGGCCGGCCCATCGCAGGAGCCCCATGAGCGAAGCCGACCGCGCCGATTCCACTTCTTCGTCCCCTTCAGGCGGCTCCACAGCCCGACCATGGTGGTCGGCGCCGGTGCGTTTGGCACTGGGCGGGTTGGGCCTCGTCGGCGCCGGTTTGCTGGTGATCCTGATCAGTGCAGCCATCGCACTGGCAGTCGCCTACCCCAACCTGCCAGAACTGGACTCCGTCACGGATTACCGCCCACGCCTGCCGTTGCGGGTGGTGTCGGCCGAAGGCGAGTTGCTGGGTGAGTACGGCGACGAGCGCCGCACTTTCACGCCGATCGGTGAGATCCCCAAGGTCATGCAGGATGCGGTACTGGCTATCGAAGATGCCCGCTTCTATCAGCACCGCGGCGTCGACTACATCGGCGTGATCCGCGCCGGGCTGGCGCAGTTCGGCTCGATCGGCAGCCAGGGTGCATCCACCATCACGATGCAGGTGGCGCGCAACTTCTATCTGTCGACCGAAAAATCACTGACGCGCAAGCTCTACGAGATCCTGCTGGCGCTGAAGATCGAGAGCCAGCTCAGCAAGGACCAGATCCTCGAGCTGTACATGAATCAGATCTACCTGGGCCAGCGGGCCTACGGCTTCGCCGCCGCGAGCGAGATCTACTTCGGCAAACCCTTGAAGGACCTGAGCGTCGCCGAAGCGGCGATGCTGGCCGGCCTGCCCAAGGCCCCCTCGGCCTACAACCCGATCGCCAATCCGCGCCGGGCCACCGTGCGCCAGCAATACATCATCGACCGCATGCTGGACAACGGCTTCATCACCGCCGAACAGCATGCCGAAGCCAAAGCGCAGGAGCTGAAGTACCGGGTGCCCACCGACCTGCCGGTGCACGCCGAGTACGTGGCCGAGTTGGCGCGGCAAATGATCTACACCCAGTATGGCCCCGAGGCCTACACCCGCGGCCTGCAGGTGCAGCTGACGGTGCGGGCCGCCGACCAGATGGTCGCCTACCGCGCGCTGCGCAAGGGCCTGATGGACTATGAACGCCGCCAGGTCTACCGCGGCCCGGAGGCTTATGTCGACCTGCCGGCCGACCCGAAGGCGGTCGATGCGCGTGTGGCCGAAGCGCTGGCCGATCACCCCGACAACGACGAACTGAAAGCCGCCGTGGTGCTCGAAGCCGGTCCGAAGAAGGTCGTGGCAGTGCTGCAGTCGGGCGAGTCGGTCACCGTCACCGGCGACGGGCTGAAGCCGGTCGCCTCGGGGTTGGCCGCCAATGCCGATGCCAAGCGCCAGATCCGACGCGGGGCGGTGGTGCGAGCCATCAAGAACGCCAAGGGCGACTGGACGCTGACTCAGCAGCCTGAGGTCGAAGGTGCGTTCGTGTCGATCGAGCCCGGCACCGGAGCGATCCGGGCCATGATCGGCGGCTTCGATTTCGGCAAGAACAAGTTCAACCACGTGACCCAGGCTTGGCGCCAGCCCGGCTCGAGCTTCAAGCCCTTCATTTACTCGTCGGCACTGGAGAAGGGCTTTACGCCGGCCACCATCGTCAACGACGCGCCGCTGTTCTTCGACGCCGGCTCCACTGGCAGCCAGCCCTGGGAGCCAAAGAACTACGACGGCACGTTCGACGGGCCGATCCCGCTGCGCCGCGCGCTGGCACGATCGAAGAACATGGTGTCGATCCGGGTGCTGCAGGCGGTGGGCGTCGACTACGCGCGTGACTGGGTCACCCGCTTCGGCTTCGATCGCGAGAAGCACGAACCTTACCTGACGATGGCTTTGGGAGCCGGCTCGGTCACGCCGATGCAGATGGCCACCGCCTACAGCGTGTTCGCCAACGGCGGCTACCGCGTCAACCCCATCCTGATCGCCCGCATCACCGATTCCCGCGGCAAGGTGTTGCACCAGGTCGATCTGAAGGCTCCCGACGAATCACAGCGGGTGATCGACGCCCGCAATGCCTTCTTGATGAACAGCCTGATGCAGGAGGTGACCCGCTCCGGCACCGCGGCGCGCGCGCAGGGTACGTTGAAGCGGCCGGATATTTACGGCAAGACGGGCACCACCAACGACGCGATGGACGCCTGGTTCGCCGGTTTCCAGCCGACGCTGACGGCCATCGTCTGGATCGGCTACGACACGCCCCGCAAGCTGGGTGATCGCGAAACCGGCGGCGGCTTGTCGCTGCCGGTGTGGATCGAATACATGGGCCAGGCCCTCAAAGGCATTCCGGTCACCGAGGCACCGGCCCCCGAAGGCGTGATCAATGTCGCCGGTGAGTGGTACTACGACGAATACAGCCCGGGCCAGGGCGTGACGACGCTGGGCGTCGAAGAGATGACCCCCGAGTCGCCGACCGAAGACGAGAAGAAGGGGATCCTGGACCTGTTCCGGTAGTGGCGCCCAGCACACTTCTTGCCCTGTCGCTGCTCCAAAGGGAGCTCTTGCAGCGGGCCGGCGGGGCCGGCTCCGAGCAAGCGACTGGAGGCCGGCGGCGCTCTGCGCGTCAGACGGTGGGGCTGAAGGTCAGGGGCTTGCCGGCCTGGGCGCTGGCCTGCTCGGACAGGCGCTGAAAGAAGTCCACACCGTCTTTGGTGTCCAGCCACTGGCCTGAAGGCTGCAGCCGGAAGTGGTAACCGCCGGCTTTGGCGGCGAGCCACAGCTCGTGCAAGGGCGGCTGGGTGTTGATGATCAATTTGCTGCCGTTGGGCAGCGCGAGTTCGAGCAACCCGCCAGTACGATGGCCGTCGATGTCGATCAGGTCCTCGTCGAGCCAGCGATCGATCTGAGCTTCGATCGCTGCAAGTGCAGCGGCCGCGCGCTCGTGGTATTCGGCATCGGTGAAGGCGAAATCAGTCATGGTCGTCGGTACACTTCGCGGCATGCCGTACCGCGCCGCGTCGAGTGTAGTGGCGCCCGCCAGGCGCCTTGGGGCCAGGGTCTTGCTGGGCGTTGCCGTGCTGGCCTTCGGCCTGGCAACGCTGGCCGGCTGCGGCCAGCGTGGTGCACTGGTCCTGCCACCCGCCACGAAGGCGGCGCCGGCCCCCGCCGCCTCACCGGCATCCGCACCCGCCCGCTGATCCCTCTTGGTTTGCAGCCCCGGTGATCACGTGGCACCGGACTGGCTGCCATGAACGCCCGCTGATGTGGCCTGCGGGGTGCGCATCAATGATGTGAAGGCGCCGGCAGGCGCTCAGAGCCGGCCCTCTTCCACCGCGTGACAGGCGATCTGGATGCCTGCGAGGCTTTGCCAACGTGGCCGCTCCTGGCTGCAACGCGCATTGGCGTGCGGACAGCGCGGATGGAACGCACAGCCGCTGGGTGGATTCAGTGGGTTCGGTACTTCGCCTTGCACCGGCGTGCGCGCCCGTCCACTCATGTGCAGGTCGGGGATCGCGTCCAGCAGCATGCGCGTGTAGGGATGGCGCGGTGACCCGAACAGCACCGCCTTGGGCGCCAGTTCAACCAGACGCCCCAGGTACATCACGCCGACAAAGTCACTGACGTGCCGCACCACCGCCAGGTTGTGCGAAATGAACAGATAGGTCAGACCGCGCTCACGCTGCAGGTCTTTCATCAGGTTCAGCACCTGAGCCTGGACCGACACGTCGAGCGCGGACGTCGGCTCATCGCAGATCAGGAACTCCGGCCGCGTGGCGAGCGCGCGAGCGATCGAGATGCGTTGGCGCTGGCCGCCGGAGAACTGATGGGGGTAGCGACCAGCGTCGGCTGCCGCCAAACCCACCGCGCGCAGCAGCGCCTCGACCTGGTCGGACACCTCGGCCTTGTCCTTCACCAGCCCGTGCTCACGCAGGGGTTCGGCGACGATGTCCTTGACCCGCCAGCGAGGGTTCAGGCTCGCGTACGGATCCTGGAAGATCATCTGCATGCGCCGCCGCAGCGTACGGGCCTGCGAGGAAGCCAGGGTCTGTTGCGTCGGCTGTCCATCGAACAGCACCTGGCCACGACTCGGCGCATGCAGCCCGACCAGCAGCCTTGCAACAGTGCTCTTGCCGCAGCCGGATTCGCCCACCAGTGCCAGCGTGCGACCAGCCTCGATGCCGAAGCTGACGCCATCGACGGCATGCACCAAGCGGCGCGGCTGACGCTCGACCACACGATTGAGCCAAGGGGCCGACACGTCGAAAACCTTGGCCAGGTCCTGCACTTCGACCAGCTGGCTCATGCGACGGCTCCCGCGTCATGCAACCAACAAGCCGCGCGGGTGGCTTGCGCCTCCATCAAGTCGGGCCGCTCGCGCATGCAGCGCGGCATCACCTGCCCGCAGCGCGGATTGAAGGCGCAGCCCGGCGGAATCGCATTCAACCGCGGCATCGCGCCATCGATCTGCGCCAGGCGTTCGCGGTCATCGTCCATCGCCGGTATCGACCCCATCAAACCTTGTGTGTACGGGTGCGCCGGGTGGTGGATCACCTGCTGTACAGGGCCAATCTCGACCACGCGGCCGGCGTACATCACCGCCACGCGATCGCAGGTCTCGGCGATCACGCCCATGTCGTGCGTCACCAGCATCACCGCCGCCCCGTGCTCGCGTGCCAAGCGCCGCAGCAGCGCAATGATCTGCGCCTGGATCGACACGTCCAGCGCGGTGGTCGGCTCATCGGCCACGATCAGCCGCGGCTCCGCAGCAAGTGCCAGCGCAATCACGACCCGCTGGCGCATGCCGCCCGAGAACTGGTGCGGATACTGGTCGATGCGCGCCTCGGGCGCCGGGATGCCGGTCTGGCGCAGAAGATCGATCGCCCGTTCACGCGCCTGCACGCCCGACAATGGCAAGTGCGTCCGGATTGTCTCGACCAGTTGGTGGCCAATCGTGTACAGCGGGTTCAGCGACGTCAACGGGTCCTGGAAGATGGCGCCGATCTGCCGGCCGCGCACGCGGCGCATCTCGGACTGGCTCAGGTTGTCGATGCGACGGCCGTCCAGGCATATCTCACCCGCCGCGATGCGGCCAGGCGGCTCGAGCAGGCCGATGATGGCCGAGCCGGTCAACGACTTGCCGGCACCGGACTCGCCGACGACGCCGAGGATCTCCCCCGGCGCGATCGAGAAGCTGACATCGTCCAGCGCCAGCAAAGTGCCACGCCGAGTCGGAAACTCGACGCGCAGGTGGCGGACTTCAAGCAGCGGAGACTGGCTCATTGCAAACGGGGGTTCAGCGCGTCACGCAGCCAGTCGCCCAGTAGGTTGACACTCAGCGCCAGGATCATCAGCACCGCGCCCGGAAAGACGGTGATCCACCACATGCCCGACAACAGGTTGTCATTGCCGATGCGGATCAAGGTGCCCAACGATGGGCTGGTCGGTGGCACGCCGACACCGAGAAACGACAAGGTGGCTTCGATGATGACCGCCGCGGCAATGTCGATCGTTGCCAGCACCAGCACCGGTCCGGTCACGTTCGGCAGTACATGGCGCCACATGATGCGCAGCGGCGCCACACCGATCACCCTTGCCGCCTGCACGTAGTCCTTGTGGCGTTCGACCAGTGTCGAGCCCCGCACGGTACGAGCGTACTTGACCCAACCGGTCAGTGCGATCGCCAGGATGAGCACGGTGAATGCCACCGTGTCATGCGCATGCGGAAAGAGCGCACGGCCGACACCATCGATCAGCAAGGCGATGAGGATGGCCGGGAATGACAGCATCACATCGCACACGCGCATGATGAAGGCGTCCACATGCCCGCCGGCAAAACCGGACAGCAACCCCAGGGCCACGCCGAACAGCAAGGACAGCGCGACAGCGGCCAAGCCGACAAGCAACGAGATGCGCGCCCCGTACATCAGCGCGGACAGGATGTCGCGCCCTTGGTCGTCGGTGCCGAGCAGGAAGGTGGCGCGGCCGTCCGGCAACCAGGCGGGTGGCAACTGGGCATCGGCCAACTCGATCGTCGACAGATCGAATGGGTTGTGGGGCGCCACCCATGGAGCGAACACCGCACAGAACGCGCAGATAAGCACGAGCAGCGCGGCAACCTGCGCCACCGGCGAGCGTCGGAAGCTGTACCAGAGGTCACCCTCGAGAAACCGGCGCCAAGCGCTGAGCGGCGGCACCGCATCGGAAACAGGGCTCATGGGAGGACCGGCCAGGTCAATGCGCCGCCACCGCACGATCGACCCGCAAGCGCGGGTCCACGGCGAAGTACAGCAGATCCACCACCAGGTTGATGGTGACGAAGATCAACGAAATCAGGCACAGGTACGCCGCCATCACCGGGATGTCGGCGAACTGCACTGCCTGGATGAACAGCAGGCCCATGCCCGGCCACTGGAATACCGTCTCGGTGATGATCGCAAACGCGATCAGTCCGCCGAGCTGCAGGCCGGTGATGGTCATCACCGGCACCAGCGTGTTTTTCAGCGCATGGCCGAAGTACACGGTGCGGTCGGTCAGGCCGCGCGCGCGCGCGAACTTGATGTAGTCGGTGCGCAGCACCTCGAGCATCTCGGCACGCACCAGCCGCATGATCAGCGTCAGCTGGAAGATCGACAACGTGATGGCCGGCAGCAGCAGGTGGCGCCATCCGTCGATGGTCAGCAGACCCGTCGCCCATGCGCCCAGGTTGACCAGCTCGCCGCGGCCGAAGCTGGGCAGCCAGTTCAGCGTCACCGCGAACAGCAAGATCAGCAGGATGCCGATCAGGAAGGTCGGCAGTGACACGCCCAGCAGGGAAAAACCCATCAACAGTTGGGCGAGCCAGGACCCGCGCCGCAGCGCCGCCATGACGCCCATCGGGATGCCGAAAAGCAAAGCGATCAGTGCCGCGACGAACGCGAGCTCTAGCGTGGCCGGGAACCGCTCGGTGATCAGCGTCGACACCTTGCGTCCCTGGCGCAGGCTGAGGCCGAACTCGCCTTGCACCGCGTTGCCAACGAAGCGCGCGAACTGAACGACCGCGGATTGATCGAGCCCCAGATCGGCGCGCAGTTGAGCGCGCTGCTCGGCGGTGGCCTCTTGTCCCATCAGGTTGGTGACCGGATCGCCGACATACTGGAACAGCATGAACGCGATCAAGGCCACCGCCAGCATGACGATCACGGCTTGGGCCAGGCGGCGAATGATGAAAGCAAGCATGCAGGGTGGGTGGTTTCGCAAGCGGCGTGCCCATGCCGGTTGGGCAGTCGGGCGCGTCGAGAAACCGCCGGATCAGCAGCTCGACGGGCGCAGTGTAGCCGTGCGACCTTCTGCTTGGCCCCGGCGTTTGTCCCAGGCGGCCGAAGCGGATGCACCATGAAAAAAGCCGCCCGAAGGCGGCTTTGCATTCCGGGTCGAGCCGCGCAAGCGCAGCCGACGATCAGAAGTTGTGCTGGATGCCCAGATCGTAGCCGTTCTTGCTCTCCTGGCCAATCGTCGCGCTGCCACCGATCTTCGCCACGTCGGC
>NZ_DASUNH010000002.1:0-2787 GCF_036277275.1 Ideonella sp.
GGCCTCGGTTCGCCGGTGGCGCTTTACCTGGGCACCGCGGGCGTCGGCCGCATCACGCTGGTCGACCATGACAGCGTCGACCTGACCAACTTGCAGCGCCAGATCGCTCACAGCATGGTGCGCGTCGGCTCGCCGAAGGCCGAATCTGCCCGCACGGCGATGCTGGCAATCAACCCGACGCTGGATGTGCGCACCGTCTGCCACCGTGCCGATGCAGCCCTGCTGGACACGCTGGTGGCCACGGCCGACGTGGTGCTGGACTGCAGCGACAACTTCGCGACGCGGCAGGCGGTGAACGCCGCCTGCGTCGCGCATGCCAAGCCGCTGGTGGCCGGTGCGGCGATCGGCTTCGACGGACAGATCTCGGTCTACGACACCCGGCAGCCGGACACACCCTGCTACGCCTGCCTGTTCCCCCCCGACGCGACAACCGAAGAGGCCCGTTGCGCGCTGATGGGCGTGTTCGCACCGCTGGTGGGCATCATCGGCACGATGCAGGCGGCCGAGGCCTTGAAGCTGCTCGCCGACGTCGGCGAATCACTGGCCGGCCGCCTGCTGATGCTCGACGCGCGCAGCATGCGCTGGGACGAGATTCGACTGGCGCGGCAAGCCGACTGCCCTGTCTGCGCACAACGACGCGGCGGCGCCTGAAGCCGGTGCGCGCGAGCGCCCTGGGGCGGTACGGCGGGAGTAAGCTCCCACCCCCTTCTGCCATTTCCACCGCTTGATGGACAAGCCCATCGACCTGACCGCCCGCAATTTCCCCAGCGCCGAAGAAGAGGCACAAGCCCTGTCGGCGCCGCCGCGCTACGACGGGCCCGAGAGCAGCTACCGGCTGGCGTTCACCGACACCGACTTCCTGGTCCGCCCCGAGCTGCGGCCGGTGCGCATGCAGCTGGAGCTGCTGAAACCCGAGTTGGTGCAACAGGAGCAAGGCATCCGCAGCACGGTGGTGATCTTCGGCAGTGCGCGCATCCCGCCACGCGATGCGGCCGAACATCGGCTGGCCGATGCCAACGCAGTGGGCGATGCCGCCGCCATTCGCCGCGCCGAGACGCAACTGGCGATGAGCCGCTTCTACGAAGAAGCGCGCCGCTTCGCGAAGCTGGTGACCGAACGATCACGCCGGCTGGCGCGGCCGATCTACGTGTGTACCGGCGGCGGCCCCGGCATCATGGAAGCGGGCAACCGCGGCGCGCATGAGATCGGCGGCAAGAGCATCGGCCTGAACATCGTGCTGCCACACGAGCAGGCGCCGAATCCCTACATCACGCCGGAGCTGTGCTTCCAGTTCCACTATTTTGCGCTGCGCAAGATGCACTTCCTGATGCGCTCGGTCGCATTGGTGTGCTTCCCGGGTGGCTTCGGCACGCTCGACGAGTTGTTCGAGGCGATGACGCTGATGCAGACCGGCAAATGCCGCCGCCGGCCGATCCTGATGTTCGGGCGCGAGTTCTGGACCCGGCTGATCGACTTCGAGTACCTGATCGAGACGGGCATGATCAGCCCCGGAGACGAAAAGCTGTTCCGCTTCGTCGAAACGGCCGACGAGGCCTGGGAGGTGCTCGCGCAGGACTACGGGCTCGACGCCGGCGAAGACGGGGACGGCGACTACACGGGCGGCATCTGAGCTTCAGGCCGCCGAAAATCCGGCCAGCGACCACATCGGACGCATACTTCTCCGCCACGAACACCGGACAATACGCCCCCATGCTGAAAAAAGTCTCACTCATCGGCGCGCCGACCGACATCGGCGCCGGGGCGCGTGGCGCCAGCATGGGCCCCGAAGCCATGCGCGTGGCCAACATCGGCCCGATCCTCGAGGGCCACGGCCTCGAAGTGCTGGATCGCGGCAACCTGATCGGCCCGTCCAACCCCTGGCAGCCACCGACCGAAGGCTACCGGCATCTGCCCGAAGTGGTCGCGTGGAACCGCCTGGTGCACGACGCGGTGCATGCCGAGCTCGCCAACGGGCGCCTGCCCATCCTGCTGGGCGGCGACCATTGCCTCGGCCTGGGTTCGATCAGTGCGGTGGCACGGCATTGCCGCGAGGCCGGCAAGAAGCTGCGCATCCTCTGGCTGGACGCACACGCCGACTTCAACACCAACCAACTCACGCCCAGCGGCAACATCCACGGCATGCCGGTGGCATGCCTGTGCGGCCACGGCCCGCAAGAGCTGATCGAAATTGGCGGCCAGGTGCCGGCGATCAACCCGAAGTGGATCCGCCAGATCGGCATCCGCTCGGTCGATCCGGGCGAGAAGCGCCTGGTGCACGAAGTGGGCCTGGAGGTCTACGACATGCGCTACATCGACGAAATGGGCATGCGCCACACGATGGAGCTGGCGCTGGCGACGATCGACGCCAACACCCACCTGCACGTGAGCTTCGACGTCGACTTCCTCGATGCGGCCATCGCGCCCGGCGTCGGCACCACGGTGGGTGGCGGGCCGACCTACCGCGAGGCGCAGCTGTGCATGGAGATGATCGCCGACACCGGCCGCCTCGCCAGTCTGGACGTGATGGAACTGAACCCGGCGCTGGACGTGCGCAACAAGACCGCCGAGATTGCAGTCGACCTGATCGAAAGCCTGTTCGGCAAGAGCACGCTGATGCGCAAGTAGGACCGGGCGGGTGCGCCGGCCGAAAGGGCCGTGCGCACCAGACAGGGGCGCCATCACCTGGTGGCAATGCGGCTGCCCTTTCGAGCCGCGGGTAAGCCCGCGGCCTGGCGCCTGCCGGGTAACACCTGCTCACCACTGACAACGGTTAAGCAGGAATGCGCG
>NZ_DASUNH010000003.1:0-135405 GCF_036277275.1 Ideonella sp.
GACGGCACGATCGACGGCTCGCCCGAGGCCGGGAAGAGCACGTTGTTCGAGGCCAGCATCAAGGTGCGGGCTTCCATCTGCGCTTCGATCGACAGCGGCACGTGGACAGCCATCTGGTCACCGTCGAAGTCGGCGTTGAACGCCGCGCAGACCAGCGGGTGCAGCTGGATCGCCTTGCCTTCGATCAGCACCGGCTCGAACGCCTGGATGCCCAGGCGGTGCAGCGTCGGCGCGCGGTTCAGCATGACCGGGTGTTCCTTGATGACTTCCTCAAGGATGTCCCAGACCACTGGTGTGCCCGATTCCACTTCCTTCTTTGCCGCCTTGATGGTGGTGGCGATGCCCATCGCCTCCAGGCGCGAGAAGATGAAGGGCTTGAACAGCTCCAGCGCCATCAGCTTGGGCAGGCCGCACTGGTGCAGCTTGAGCGTCGGGCCCACGGTGATGACCGAACGGCCCGAGTAGTCGACGCGCTTGCCCAGCAGGTTCTGGCGGAAACGGCCGCTCTTGCCCTTGATCATGTCGGCCAGCGACTTCAGCGCGCGCTTGTTCGCGCCGGTCATGGCCTTGCCGCGGCGGCCGTTGTCCAGCAGCGAGTCGACGGCCTCCTGCAGCATGCGCTTTTCGTTGCGCACGATGATTTCGGGGGCCTTCAGCTCCAGCAGACGGGCCAACCGGTTGTTCCGGTTGATGACGCGGCGGTACAGGTCGTTCAGGTCGGAGGTCGCGAAGCGGCCACCGTCCAGCGGCACCAGCGGGCGCAGGTCCGGCGGCAGCACCGGCAGCACGTCCATCACCATCCAGTGCGGCTTGATGCCCGACTTCTTGAAGGCCTCCATCACCTTCAGGCGCTTGGAGTTCTTCTTGACCTTCAGCTCCGAGCCGGTCATGTCGCCGCGCAGCTTCTCGATCTCGATGTCGAGGTCCATCTCCTCGAGCAGCTTCTTGATGCCCTCGGCACCCATCAGCGCGATGAACTCGTCACCGAATTCGGTGCGCTTGGCCTCGTAGTCGTCCTCGCTCATGATCGAGAACTTCTTCAGCGGCGTCATGCCCGGGTCGACGACCACGTAGGCTTCGAAGTACAGCACGCGCTCGATGTCGCGCAGCGTCATGTCGAGCACCAGGCCCAGGCGCGACGGCAGCGACTTCAGGAACCAGATGTGCGCGCACGGCGCGGCCAGGTCGATGTGGCCCATGCGCTCGCGGCGCACCTTGGTCTGGGTCACTTCGACGCCGCACTTCTCGCAGATCACACCGCGGTGCTTCAGGCGCTTGTACTTGCCGCACAGGCACTCGTAGTCCTTGATCGGACCGAAGATCTTGGCGCAGAACAGGCCATCACGTTCCGGCTTGAACGTCCGGTAGTTGATGGTTTCCGGCTTCTTCACCTCACCGAAGGACCACGACCGGATCTTCTCCGGAGACGCGAGGCCGATCTTGATGGCATCGAAATGCTCATCGGGGGTGAATTGCTTGAAAAGGTCCAGCAAGCCCTTCATGCATCTCTCCTAATAACTCGGTAACTATGTCGATACGGCGAACTTCACGGCAGGCCGCCCACGCGGGGCGACCGGGCCGATCAGTTCTTTTCCAACTCGATGTCGATACCGAGCGATCGAATTTCCTTGACCAGCACGTTGAACGACTCCGGCATGCCGGCGTCGATGGCGTGCTCGCCCTTGACGATGTTCTCGTACACCTTGGTGCGGCCGTTCACATCGTCGGACTTGACGGTCAGCATTTCCTGCAGCACGTAGCTCGCGCCATACGCTTCCAGGGCCCAGACTTCCATCTCACCGAAACGCTGACCACCGAACTGCGCCTTGCCGCCCAGCGGTTGCTGGGTGACGAGCGAGTACGGACCGGTCGAGCGGGCGTGCATCTTGTCGTCCACCAGGTGGTGCAGCTTCAGCACGTGCATGTAGCCCACGGTCACCGGACGCTCGAAAGCCTCGCCGGTGCGGCCGTCGTGCAGCGTGGCCTGGGTCCGCGTCGCGGTCAGGCCCTTGCGGGCGGCGATGTCGTCCGGGTAGGCCAGCCTCAGCATGCCGCGGATTTCTTCTTCCGCCGCACCGTCGAACACCGGCGTCGCGAAGGGCACGCCCTTCGACAATTCCTGAGCCATCTCGACCACTTCCTTGTCGGTCAAGTCACCCAGGCGTTCGGACTTGCCGCCGGACTTGTTGTAGAGCTCGTCCATGAACTTGCGCAGCTCGGCCACCGCCGATTGCTGCTGCAGCATGTCGCCCAGACGCTGGCCGATGCCCTTGCCGGCCCAGCCCAGGTGCACTTCGAGCACCTGCCCCACGTTCATGCGCGAAGGCACGCCCAGCGGGTTCAGCACGATGTCGCACGGCGTGCCATCGGCCATGTAGGGCATGTCTTCGATCGGGACGATCTTGGACACCACACCCTTGTTGCCGTGGCGGCCGGCCATCTTGTCGCCAGGCTGCAGGCGGCGCTTGACGGCCAGGTAGACCTTGACCATCTTCAGCACGCCGGCCTCGAGCTCGTCGCCCTGGGTCAGCTTCTTGCGCTTTTCTTCGAACGCAAGGTCGAAGCCGTGGCGGGTCTGCTCGAGCGAGTTCTTGATCGATTCGAGCTGGTTGGCCACTTCGTCTTCGGCCGGGCGCACGTCGAACCAGTGGTACTTGTCGATCGACGACAGGTAGGCCTTGTCGATCACGGTGCCCTTGGCGATCTTCTGCGGGCCGCCGTTGGCGACCTTGCCGTTCAGCAGCTTCTCGATCCGGTCGAAGGCGTCGGCCTCGACGATGCGCAGCTGGTCGTTCAGGTCCAGGCGGAAGCGCTTGAGCTCATCGTCGATGATCTGCTGGGCGCGCTTGTCGCGCTGGATGCCTTCACGGGTGAAGACCTGCACGTCGATGACGGTGCCCGAGGTGCCCTGGTCGACACGCAGCGAGGTGTCCTTCACGTCGGAGGCCTTCTCGCCGAAGATCGCGCGCAGCAGCTTTTCTTCCGGCGTCAGCGTCGTCTCGCCCTTGGGCGTGACCTTGCCGACCAGCACGTCGCCGGGGTTCACCTCGGCGCCGATATAGACGATGCCCGACTCGTCCAGGCGAGCCAGTTGCTGCTCGGACAGGTTCGGGATGTCGCGCGTGATTTCCTCGGCACCCAGCTTGGTGTCGCGCGCCTTGACCACGAGTTCCTCGATGTGGATCGAGGTGTAGCGGTCTTCGGCGACGACGCGTTCGCTGATCAGGATCGAGTCTTCGAAGTTGTAGCCGTTCCACGGCATGAACGCGACCAGCATGTTCTGGCCGAGCGCGAGCTCGCCCAGGTCGGTCGACGCACCGTCGGCCACCACGTCACCCGACGCCACCTTGTCGCCACGCTTGACGATGGCGCGCTGGTGGATGTTGGTGTTCTGGTTCGAACGCTGGTACTTGATCAGGTTGTAGATGTCGACGCCGACTTCGCCGGCGACGGTTTCGTCGTCGTTGACGCGGATCACCACGCGGTTGGTGTCGACATAGTCGACCACGCCGCCGCGGCGTGCCGTCACCACCGTGCCCGAGTCGACCGCGGCGACGCGCTCGACGCCGGTGCCGACCAGCGCCTTTTCGGGGCGCAGCGTCGGCACGGCCTGACGCTGCATGTTGGCGCCCATCAGCGCGCGGTTCGCATCGTCGTGCTCCAGGAACGGCACCAGCGAGGCCGCGACCGACACGATCTGCGTCGGCGCCACGTCCATGTACTGGATGCGTTCCGGCGAGGTCAGCACCGATTCGCCGTTCTCACGGGCCGACACCAGCTCGTCGATCAGCGCACCGTCGGCGCCCAGCGACGCGTTCGCCTGTGCGATGACGTACTTGCCTTCCTCGATCGCCGACAGGTAGTCGATCTGCATCGTCACCTTGCCGTCGGCCACGCGACGGTACGGCGTCTCGAGGAAGCCGTACTCGTTCAACTGCGCGTACAGCGCCAGCGAGTTGATCAGGCCGATGTTCGGGCCTTCCGGCGTTTCGATCGGGCAGACGCGGCCGTAGTGGGTCGGGTGCACGTCGCGCACTTCGAAGCCGGCACGCTCGCGGGTCAGACCACCCGGGCCCAGGGCCGAGACGCGACGCTTGTGCGTGATCTCGGACAGCGGGTTGGTCTGGTCCATGAACTGCGACAGCTGCGACGCACCGAAGAACTCCTTCAGCGCCGCAGAGATCGGCTTGGAGTTGATCAGGTCGTGCGGCATCAGCGCTTCGGTCTCGGCCTGGCCGAGGCGCTCCTTGACGGCCTTCTCGATACGAGCCAGGCCCGAGCGGTACTGGTTCTCGGCCAGTTCGCCGACGCAACGCACGCGGCGGTTGCCCAGGTGGTCGATGTCATCAACTTCGCCGCGGCCGTTGCGCAGCTCGACGAGGATCTTCACCACGTCGAGGATGTCCTCGTTGGACAGCGTCATCGGGCCTTCCGGCACGTCGCGGCCCACGCGGGCGTTGAACTTCATCCGGCCGACGCGCGACAGGTCGTAGGTGTCCGGGTTGTAGAACAGGCGGCCGAACAGCGCCTCGACGGCGTCTTCGGTCGGCGGCTCGCCGGGGCGCATCATGCGGTAGATCGCCACGCGCGCGGCCAACTGGTCGGCTGTCTCGTCCAGGCTCAGCGTCTGGCTGATGTAGGCGCCTTGGTCGAGTTCATTCGTGAACAGGCATGGCAGGTCCTTGATGCCAGCCGCGCGCAGCTTCTTCAGCAGCGCTTCGGTCAGCTCGTCGTTGGCCTTGGCGATGATCTCACCCGTGTCCGGGTCGACCATGTTGCGCGCGACGATGCGGCCGATCAGGAAGTCTTCCGGCACCGAGATATGGTTGGTGCCCGATTGCTCGAGCTGACGGGCGTGGCGCGCGGTGATGCGCTTGTCCTTCTCGACGACGACATTGCCCGACTTGTCGGTGATGTCGAAGCGGGCGACTTCGCCCTTCAGGCGCTCGGGCACGAACTCCAGCTGGGCGCCGGTGTCCATCAACCGGAACATGTCGTTGCTGAAGAAATGCGCGAGGATCGCTTCCGGGTTCAAGCCGATGGCCTTCAGCAGGATCGTCACCGGCATCTTGCGGCGGCGATCGACGCGGAAGTACAGCACGTCCTTCGGATCGAACTCGAAGTCCAGCCACGAGCCACGGTAGGGGATGATCCGGGCCGAGAACAGCAGCTTGCCCGACGAGTGCGTCTTGCCCTTGTCGTGCTCGAAAAACACGCCAGGCGAGCGGTGCAGCTGGCTGACGATGACACGCTCGGTGCCGTTGACGATGAACGAGCCGTAGTCGGTCATGAGCGGAACTTCGCCCATGTAGACCTCTTGCTCCTTGATCTCCTTGACGACCTTCGCCGGGTGCGATTCGCGGTCGTAGATGATCATCTGCAGCTTCGCGCGCACGGCGGCGGCGTAGGTCAGGCCACGCTGCTGGCACTCGCGCGTGTCGAACGCGGGGCGAGCAATGTTGAACTCGATGAACTTCATCTCCACGAACCCGTTGTGCGAAACAATCGGGAACGCGGACAGGAAGGCCGCTTGCAGCCCTTCGGGCTTGCGCTGTTGCGGCGGCACATCCTTTTGAAGGAAGGCGACATAGGATTCCCGCTGCATGGTCAGCAGATACGGGACGTTGAGAACGCTCTCACGCTTACCAAAGCTCTTGCGGATCCGCTTGCGCTCGGTATAGCTGTAGGGGGTTGCTTGCGCCATTGAAGACTCCGTGGTGAGGGTGCGCGCCGGCCGGTTGCACGCACCTCCTCGGGACGACTGGCTCTCGCAGGCCTTGCGCCTGAAAGCTTGGTGGCTGGCCACTACCAGCCGCTGGCGGACAACCCCGGCATTGCACCGGAGCCCGACCAAACCTGTTCTTCTGCAGTCGGATCAGAGAACACTGCCAAGCGTCAGGCCCGAAAGCCCCCGCTTGGCGCTGCTCTCCGGGGCACGGCCTCTTCTTTGCAGAGGGGCCATGCCACGAAGGGAAAGCGGCTTACTTCAGCTCGGCCTTGGCGCCGGCTTCGACCAGCTTCTTGACGGCGGCTTCGGCGTCGGCCTTGGCGATGGCTTCCTTGACGTTCTTCGGAGCGCCGTCGACCAGATCCTTGGCTTCCTTCAGGCCCAGGCCCGTCAGTTCGCGCACGGCCTTGATCACGCCGACCTTGTTCGCGCCGGCTTCCAGCAGCACGACGTTGAATTCGGTCTTCTCTTCAACGGCCGCAGCAGCAGCGCCGCCGCCACCTTGGGCCGGAGCGGCCATCGACGCGGCGGACACGCCGAACTTCTCTTCGATCGCCTTGACCAGGTCGTTCAGTTCCATGACGGACATGCTGTCCAGGGCGGTCAGGAAGGCGTCTTTATCGAATGCCATTTGAGTTACCTCGATGATTTCAGTGATTCAGTGATGTGGATGGAAGACGTGGCCGATCAGGCGGCAGCGGCTTCGGCGGGGGCAGCCGCTTCGGCGCCGCCACCCTTCTTCTCGGCCAGCGCGGCCAGCACGGCGGCGGTGCGCTGCACCGGCGACTTCAGCAAGCCAGCGATCTGCGACAGCAGCACTTCCTTGCTGGGAATCGCAGCCAGGGCCTTGACGCCATTGACGTCCAGGACCTTGCCGGCGTAGGCGCCAGCCTTGATGACCAGCTTGTCGTTGCTTTTGGCAAAGTCGGCGATGACTTTGGCCGCGGCGACGGCGTCTTCGGAAAAGCCGTAGATCAGCGGGCCGACCATGCTCTCCGACGCGACCTCGAACGGCGTGCCGGCAACGGCGCGACGGGCCAGGGTGTTCTTCAGCACGTGAAGGTACACACCCTTGGACCGCGCATCGACGCGCAGCTTGTTCAAGTTCTCGACGGTGAGGCCACGGTACTCGGCCATCGCCAGGGTCTGGGACTTGGCAGCTTGCGCCGACACGCCCTCGATCACGGCCGCCTTCTCGTTGCGGTTGAGACTCAAGGTCTACTCCTCACAGTGACGTGCCGAACAGGCCGAACGGCCCACCCGGCACAACGGGTTGCAGCGACCTTGCCGATTCCGAACGATGCTCCATGCACAACACACAAAACCTCTTTCGTCACGGCGGGGACGCCATCTGCGCTGGCGAAGACCGGAATCCTCATTAAGACGCCTCGACCGAAGTCGCGGCATCGCCAGCGGTCTTGGATGGCCCGCCGCTCGCTCCCGTGGGAGCGGGCGGCAGCCCACCAATTCATCGGGCTTGTCGGCGCGTCAAGACAATCGCGCCAGCCCTTTGTTCAATGTCCGGCTCAGGCGGCGGCGGGTGCCAGCGTCACCGAAGCGATTTCGACACGAGCGCCGATGCCCATCGTCGACGAAACAGCGACCTTGCGCAGGTAGATGCCCTTGCTCGACGCCGGCTTGTGCTTGTTCAGCGCTTCCAGCAGAGCGGCAAGGTTGCCGATCAGCTTGGCGTCGTCGAACGAGCGGCGACCGATCGTGCCGTGGATGATGCCGGCCTTGTCGACGCGGAACTGCACCTGGCCGGCCTTGGCGTTCTTCACCGCGGTAGCCACATCGGGCGTCACGGTGCCGACCTTCGGGTTCGGCATCAGGCCGCGCGGGCCCAGGATCTGGCCCAGCGTACCAACCACGCGCATCGTGTCCGGCGAAGCGATCACGACGTCGAAGTTGATGTTGCCGGCCTTGACCTGTTCGGCCAGGTCTTCCATGCCGACCACGTCGGCGCCGGCGGCTTTGGCTTCTTCAGCCTTGGCGCCTTGGGCGAACACGGCCACGCGCTTGGTCTTGCCGGTGCCGTTGGGCAGCACGACGGCGCCACGAACGACCTGGTCCGACTTCTTCGCATCGATGCCCAATTGCACGGCCACGTCGATGGATTCATCGAACTTGGCGGTGGCGCAGCTCTTGACGAGCGTCAGCGCGTCGGCGATCGGGTACAGCTTCAGGCTGTCGACCTTGCCCTGCAGGGCTTTGGCTTTCTTGGTCAGCTTGGCCATCACACGCCCTCCACGATCACGCCCATCGAACGGGCGGAACCGGCAATGATCTTCACCGCGCCATCGAGGTCAGCGGCGTTCAGGTCCTTCATCTTGGCCTTGGCGATGTCTTCCAGCTGAGCGCGGGTGATCTTGCCGACCTTGTTCAGGTGCGCCTTGTCCGAGCCCTTGCCCAGACCGATGGCCTTCTTGATCAGCACGGTCGCCGGCGGCGACTTCATGATGAAGGTGAAGGACTTGTCGGCGTAGGCCGTGATCACCACCGGCAGCATCAGGCCGGGTTCCATCCCTTGAGTCTGCGCGTTGAACGACTTGCAGAACTCCATGATGTTCAGGCCACGCTGACCCAGCGCGGGGCCGATCGGGGGCGACGGGTTGGCCTTGCCGGCCGGGACTTGCAGCTTGATAAAGCCGACGATTTTCTTTGCCATGATGGCTCCTCGAGTTCCAACGCTTCAGCAGGACATGCCCGCCTCGGCTCCTCGTCAAACGACCCGCTGTTGAAGCCTGCAAGCGCCGGGTCGGACACGCTTGCGGCGGAAACCTTCTGCCGTCAGGCCCGTAGGGCCTTCCGGCGAGAGGTGCGGTTCATCACACCTTCTCGACCTGCGAGAAATCCAGCTCGACCGGCGTCGCGCGGCCGAAGATGGTGACCGACACGCGGACCTTGGACTTCTCGTAGTTGACTTCCTCGATCGCGCCATTGAAATCGGTGAACGGACCTTCCTTGACCCGCACCAGTTCGCCGACCACCCACTCGACCTTGGGCCGGGGCTTCTCGATGCCTTCTTGCATCTGGTTGACGATCTTCATCACCTCGGCTTCCGAGATCGGGGCCGGGCGATTGCGCGCGCCGCCGACGAAGCCGGTGACCTTGCTGGTGTGCTTGACCAGGTGCCAGGTCTCGTCGTCCATCAGCATCTCGACCAGCACGTAGCCGGGGAAGAAGCGCCGCTCGGTGACGGCCTTTTTGCCGTTCTTCAGCTCGACGACTTCTTCGGTCGGCACCAGGATGCGACCGAACTTGGCCTGCATGCCGGCGCGGTCGATGCGCTCGCGCAGATTGCGCTCGACGGCCTTTTCCATGCCGGAGTAGGCGTGCACGACATACCAGCGCAGGCCGCTCGGGGCGGCGGCGCCGGTGTTCGCATCGGTGGCGGCGTGTTCGCTCATGCTTTTGTGACCCTCGTTCAGTTCGGCGTTCAGCGCTTCCAGCCCAGGATCAGGTCGTACAGCACCCATTCCAGGGTCTTGTCGGTGACCCACAGGAACAGCGCCATCACGACGACGAAGGCAAACACGTAGCCGGTCATCTGCCCGGCTTCCTTGCGGGTCGGCCAGACGACCTTCTTGACCTCGCGAACCGACTCGCGGCCGTAGGCGATCAGCTGGCGCCCGCTTTCGGAGCTGAAGTACACGCCCACCGCGGCACCGAGGCCGATCAGCAGCACGACCACGCGCAGCCACATGTCCTTCTGACCCAGCAGGTAGAAGGCCACCAGCGAGCCGATGAGCAGCGCCGCCGCGGCCGCCAGCTTGGCCTTGTCGGCCCCGGTAGTCACGGTTTGCACTTGAGGTTGGGTGGACATTGCTTTCACTTCGAACAGATCCGTTTATGGGCCCTGGGTTCACCCCGCGGCAAACGGGCCACCTTGGCACCGTTGATCGCGGCAGCCCCATCAGCAGCAAAGCCCGCTTAGGCGGTGGATCGCCTGCGGGCTGGCTTTTGGGGCCGGTTGCGTTGCGCCTTGACTTCGTGTTCTTGGCGCTTCGCTTGCAGTGTCAAACCGCGGTGATCGCCTCGTCAGGCATTCACACCGGGCTTGGCAGGGGCAGTAGGAATCGAACCTACAACCTTCGGTTTTGGAGACCGACGCTCTGCCAATTGAGCTATACCCCTCGGGCCTTTCCTTGAGTTCGTTGGCGTTGCTGACTTATTCGATGATCTTGGCCACGACGCCGGCGCCGACGGTGCGGCCACCTTCACGGATGGCGAAGCGCAGGCCTTCTTCCATCGCGATCGGGGCGATCAGCTTGACGGTGATGCTGACGTTGTCGCCCGGCATGACCATTTCCTTGTCCTTCGGCAGCTCGACCGCGCCGGTCACGTCCGTCGTGCGGAAGTAGAACTGCGGGCGGTAGTTGTTGAAGAACGGCGTGTGGCGGCCGCCTTCTTCCTTCGACAGAACATACACCTCGGCGGTGAAGTGCGTGTGCGGCTTGATCGAGCCCGGCTTGCACAGCACCTGGCCGCGCTCGACGTCTTCACGCTTGGTGCCGCGCAGCAGGATGCCCACGTTGTCGCCGGCCTGGCCCTGGTCCAGCAGCTTGCGGAACATTTCCACGCCGGTACAGGTGGTCTTCTGGGTCGCCTTGATGCCGACGATTTCGATTTCTTCGCCGACCTTGACCACGCCGCGCTCGATACGACCGGTCACGACGGTGCCGCGGCCGGAGATCGAGAACACGTCTTCGACGGGCATCAGGAAGGTGCCGTCGATGGCACGCTCAGGCGTCGGGATGTAGCTGTCCAGCGCATCGGCCAAGCGCATGATGGCTTGCTCGCCCAGGTCGCCCTTGTCGCCTTCCATCGCCAGCTTGGCCGAACCCTTGATGATCGGGGTGTCGTCGCCGGGGAAGTCGTACTTCGACAGCAGCTCGCGCACTTCCATTTCGACGAGCTCGAGCAGCTCGGCGTCGTCGACCATGTCGCACTTGTTCAGGAAGACGATGATGTAGGGCACGCCAACCTGGCGGGCCAGCAGGATGTGCTCGCGGGTCTGCGGCATCGGGCCGTCAGCGGCCGAGCACACCAGGATCGCGCCGTCCATCTGGGCAGCGCCGGTGATCATGTTCTTGACGTAGTCGGCGTGGCCCGGGCAGTCCACGTGCGCGTAGTGGCGGTTGGCCGTTTCGTACTCGACGTGCGCAGTGTTGATCGTGATGCCGCGTGCCTTTTCTTCCGGCGCCGCATCGATCTGGTCGTAGGCCTTGGCTTCACCGCCGAACTTGGTCGACAGCACCGTCGTGATCGCCGCCGTCAGCGTCGTCTTGCCATGGTCCACGTGACCAATCGTGCCCACGTTCACGTGCGGCTTGGTCCGTTCAAACTTGCCCTTTGCCATCTTGCGCTCCTGAGGCGTTCGAAATCAAAAACTGACTACACCGGTGAGGTGGTGGTGCCCATGGCGCGGATCGAACGCGCGACCTCTCCCTTACCAAGGGAGTGCTCTACCACTGAGCCACATGGGCATCGACACAGGATTGGGCGCATCGAACATCCACCCAGGCCTGTGGCGACATCACCGCCACTCAACCGTTGCCAACCTGAAGCCTTCTTCACTGGAGCGGGAGACGGGAATCGAACCCGCGTCATTAGCTTGGAAGGCTAAGGTTCTACCATTGAACTACTCCCGCCCGGCACGCCTGCCCAAGCCCATTCGCCTGGGTCAGCAACCGTCCGAGCCATCATCCAGGACTCGTTCTTCAAATTAGGTTCGCTGTGGTGGAGGAGGCTGGATTCGAACCAGCGTAGGCGTAAGCCAACAGATTTACAGTCTGCCCCCTTTAGCCACTCGGGCACCCCTCCGCAGCGAGCCTGAGAGTATAGCACGCTTCATGTGACGCGCGCGAGTCGCCCTTTCAGCTCGATTGGGCCGCGCCGTCAGCGCTTGACGCCAGCCAGTCGACTTCTATGCCTGCAGAGCGCAACGCACCCCAATGCCCACAACCGATGAAGGGCTGCGGCGGCCGGCGGGCGGACAGCGGCGACGGGTGGTTGGCACACAACAGCAGATGCCGGCCCGGCGCGACCCGTTCGATCAAGGGCGCCTTGGCCTGGGCATGGGCGCCCCACAACAGAAACGCCACCCGGCGCGGCTGCCGCGCCACCGCCTCGATCAAGGCGTCGGTCAACGCCTCCCAGCCGCGCTTGGCATGGCTGGCGGGCTGACCGTCCTCGACGGTCAGGCTGGTATTCAGCAGCAGCACGCCTTGACGGGCCCAATGGCCGAGGTGACCGTCGCGTGGCAAGGCATCGCCAAACTCCCGCTGCAGCTCGACGAAGATGTTGCGCAGGCTGGGCGGCAGCTTGACGCCCGGAGGGACCGAGAATGCCAAACCCTCGGCCTGGCCGGGGCCGTGGTACGGATCCTGCCCCAGGATCACGACACGCACGGAAGCCAACGGCGTCAGCGCCAGGGCCCGCAACGGGTCGGCCGGGTAGATCGTGGCACCGGTTTGTCGACGCTGCTCGACATGGGCGATCAGCGCGTGACCCGCCTGGCTGGCGCGCCAGACGTCGACCACCGGCCGCCAGTCGGCCGGAGCCTCGTCCAGCAACGCCGGCAGCGGGGTGCGCAGCCGGTTGTCTGCCGCGGCGGCGTCGAACAGGCCCATATCAGCCGAACAGCGATTGCAATGCCTGGCCCGGCTCCGGCGCACGCATGAAAGCCTCGCCGACCAGGAAGGCATGGACGCCCGCTGCCCGCATGCGCTGCACGTCCGCTGGCGCCAGGATCCCCGACTCGGTGACCAACAGCCGATCCGCCGGCACCTGGCCCAGCAGGCCCAAGGTCGTGTCCAGCGTGACCTCGAAGCTGCGCAAATCGCGGTTGTTGATGCCGACCAGCGGCGTTTTCAACCGCAGCGCACGCTCCAGCTCGTCGCCATCGTGCACTTCGACCAGCACGTCCAGGCCCAGTGCGAACGCCGCCGCTTCCAGGTCGGCCATCCGAGTGTCGTCCAGGCAGGCCGCGATCAGCAGGATGCAGTCGGCCCCCATCGCCCGCGCCTCGACCACCTGGTACTCGTCGACCATGAAGTCCTTGCGCAACACCGGCAACGCGCAGGCCCCGCGGGCCTGCTGCAGATAGGCCGCACAGCCCTGGAAGAACGGCTCGTCGGTCAGCACGCTCAGACAGGCCGCTCCATGGCGCTCGTAGCTGGCGGCGATCTCGGCCGGCACGAAGTGCTCGCGCAGCACGCCCTTGCTCGGACTGGCCTTCTTGACCTCGGCGATCACGGCGGGTGCTTGAGCCGCGAGCCTGGCCCGCAGCGCCGCCGCAAATCCACGCGTGTCGTGCCGCGCCTCAGCTTCGGCGCGCAGCGTCGCCAGCGGCCGCGCCGCCTGCGCCTTGGCCACTTCGTCGTGCTTGACTTCGACGATGCGGCGCAGGATGTCCGGAACCGCGCTCATGTCGCCGGCCGGAACCGGTTGGTCACCGCGACGAACTGGCTCAGCTTGGCCTCGGCCGCGCCGCTGGCCACCGCTTCGCGGGCACGCTTGACGCCTTCGGCCACCGAGCCGGCGACATTGGCGCAGTACAGCGCCGCGCCGGCGTTCAACAGCACGATGTCGCGCACCGGGCCGTCCTCGTTGGCCAAGGCGCGCTGGATGCACTGCACCGACTCCTGCTGGTTGGCGACCCTCAGCACCCGCGAGTCATAAACCGGCAGGCCGAAGTCGCTTGGATGCACGATGTACTCCTTGACCTCGCCGTTCTTGAGCTCACCGACCATCGTTTCGCCCGACAGCGAGATCTCATCCATGCCGTTCATGCCGTAGACGACCATCACGTGCTCGGAGCCCAGGCGCTGCAGCACGCGGACCTGGATGCCGACCAGATCGGGGTGGAACACGCCCATCAGCTGGTTCGGCGCGCCGGCCGGGTTCGTCAGTGGCCCGAGGATGTTGAAAATCGTGCGCACACCCAGTTCCTTGCGCACCGGACCCGCATGCTTCATCGATGCATGGTGGTTGGGCGCAAACATGAACGCAATGCCCGATTCTTCGAGGCAGCTCGCGACCTGTTCGGCATCCAGGCCGATGTAGGCCCCCATCGCCTCCAGCACGTCCGCGCTGCCCGAACTGGACGACACGCTGCGTCCGCCGTGCTTGGCGATGCGCGCACCGCCCGCTGCGGCGACGATCATCGACGCGGTCGAGATGTTGAAGGTGTGGGCCGCGTCGCCGCCGGTGCCGCACAGGTCGACCAGGTGGGTCTTGTCCGCCACCACGACCGGCGTCGCGAACTCGCGCATCACCTGGGCTGCGGCCGCGATCTCGCCAATCGTTTCCTTCTTGACCCGCAGGCCGATCGCCAACGCGGCAATCATCACCGGCGACATCTCGCCGCTCATGATGCGGCGCATCAGCGCCAGCATCTCGTCGTGAAAGATCTCGCGGTGTTCGATGACGCGCACGAGCGCGTCGGTGTTGCTGATGCTCATGGTCGTCAAGCCGGGGTGGAGAAGAACTCGCGGACGGCCGCGATGGCGGTGTCGATGCCGGCGGCATCCACGTCGAGGTGGGTCACGAACCGCAGGCCGATCAGGCCGGTGGCCAGCACGCCGCGGGCCTTCAAATGCGCCAGCAGCGCCGCGCCGCGGCCATCGGCCACCTGGGCGAAGACGATGTTGGTCTGCGGAGGCGTCACAGTCAGCCCGGTGATGCCGGCCATGCCCTCGGCCAGGCGGCGCGCCAGCGCATGGTCATCGGCCAGCCGCTCGACGTGGTGCGTCAGCGCGTGGTCCGCCGCAGCCGCAAGAAGACCAACCTGGCGCATGCCGCCACCGGCCATCTTGCGCACCCGGTGGGCTCGCGCGATCAGCTCGCGCGAGCCGCACAGCGCCGAGCCGATCGGTGCGCCCAGGCCTTTGCTGAAGCAGACCGAGACGCTGTCGAAATGGCGGGTGATCTCTCGCGCCGGCACCTTCGACGCGACGGCGGCGTTGAACAGCCGCGCGCCGTCGAGGTGCGTCGCCAGACCGCGCGTTCTGGCCAGCGCCGTGGCCGCCTCGATGTAGCCCAGCGGCAGCGCATTGCCGTTCCAGGTGTTCTCCAGGCACAGCAGCCGGCTCTTCGCGAAGTGGCAATCATCGGGCTTGATCGCGGCCTCGATGTCGGCCAACAGCAGCGTGCCGTCGGGCTGGTTCGGCAACGGCTGCGGCTGGCAGCTGCCGAGCACGGCGGCACCGCCACCTTCGTAGCGGTAGGTGTGCGCCATCTGGCCGACGATGTATTCGTCGCCGCGGCCACAGTGCGCCATCAGGCCGCACAGGTTGCTCTGCGTGCCAGTGGGCATGAACAGCGCCGCCTCGAAGCCCAGCATCGCAGCAATGCGTTCCTGCAATGCGTTGACGGTCGGGTCGTCGCCGAACACGTCATCACCCAGTGGGGCGGCCATCATCGCCTCGCGCATCGCTGGTGTCGGCTGCGTGACGGTGTCGCTGCGCAGGTCGACAACACGCGATCCCGCCGGGGCGCCGTCGCGCCCGCCCGTTCCGTAGGCCACCGTGGTCATGCGTGCACCTCCTGGCGGCTCATCGTGATGAAGTTGCGCAGCATCGCGTGGCCGTGCTCGGAAAGAATCGACTCGGGGTGGAACTGCACACCTTCGAGCGGCGTGACTGTGGCGGCCAGTTCGCTGTGGCGCACGCCCATGACCTCGCCGTCCTCACTGGTCGAGGTCACTTCCAGCACCTTGGGCATCGTCTCGCGTTCGATCGCCAGCGAGTGGTAGCGGATCACCGAGAACTCGGTCGGCAGATCGCGGTAGACGCCCTTGCCGTCGGTGGTGATGCGGCTGGCCTTGCCGTGCATCTGCACCTGGGCGCGGACGACCTTGCCGCCGAGCGCCGCGCCGATGCTCTGATGGCCCAGGCACACGCCCAGGATCGGCAGCTTGCCGATGAAGGCTTGGATCGCCGGCACGCAAATGCCGGCCTCGGCCGGCGAGCAGGGCCCAGGCGACAGCACCAGCTGGTCCGGCCGCATCGCGCCGATGTCCTCGAGCGTGATCTCGTCGTTGCGGAAGACCCGCACCTCCTGGCCCAGCTCTCCGAAGTACTGCACCAGGTTGAAGGTGAAGGAATCGTAGTTGTCGATCATCAAGAGCATGTCAAAAGCCCTCCTCGACCAGCTCGGCCGCGCGGATCACCGCCCGCGCCTTGGCCTCGGTCTCTTTCCACTCCAGCTCGGGCACCGAATCGGCCACGATGCCGGCGGCCGCCTGCACGTACAAGGTGTTGTCCTTGACGATGCCGGTGCGGATCGCGATCGCCACGTCCATGTCGCCGGCGAAGCTCAGGTAGCCACAGGCGCCGCCATAGATGCCGCGCTTGACCGGCTCCAGCTCGTCGATGATCTCCATCGCGCGGACCTTCGGCGCGCCGGTCAGCGTGCCGGCCGGGAAGGTGGCACGCAGCACATCGAGGTTGCTGACGCCTTCCTTCAGCAGCCCTTCGACGTTGCTGACGATGTGCATCACGTGCGAGTAGCGCTCGACGACGAAGGCCTCGGTGACCTTGACACTGCCGGTCTTGGCGATGCGGCCGATGTCGTTGCGCGCCAAATCGATCAGCATCAGGTGCTCGGCACGCTCCTTTGGATCGGCGCTGAGCTCGGCCTCCAGCGCCTTGTCCTGCTCGGGCGTCGCGCCGCGCGGGCGGGTACCGGCGAGCGGACGAATCGTGATCTTGTCGCCTTCGGGCGTGTGTTCGTGCCGGACCAGGATCTCCGGCGACGCGCCGACGATCTGGAAGTCGCCCATGTCGTAGAAATACATGTACGGCGACGGGTTCAGCGAGCGCAGCGCACGGTAAAGGCTGAGTGGCGACTCGGTGTAGCGCTTCTTCAGGCGCTGGCCGATCTGGACCTGCATCATGTCGCCGGCCGCGATGTAGTCCTTGCTCTTCAGCACCGCAGCGATGTAGTCGTCCTTGGCGAACTCGCGCTCCACCGCGTGGGCCGGGCCGCGCCGCACCGCAGGCGCGGTGACGCTGTACTTCAGCTTGTCGGCCAGCTCGGCCAGGCGCTTCTTGGCCTTGAAATAGGCTTCGGGCTGGGCCGGATCGGCGTAGACGATCAGGTAGAGCCGGCCCGACAGGTTGTCGATGACCGCCAGCTCCTCGGTCTGGAGCAGCAGGATATCGGGCGTGCCGATGCCGCCGGGCTTGTGGGTCGCCGCGAGCTTGGGCTCGATGTAGCGAACAGCGTCGTAGCCGAAGTAACCCGCCAGCCCGCCGCAGAAGCGGGGCAGCCCTGGCCGCAACGCGACCTTGAAGCGCTTCTGGTACTCGGCGATGAAATCGAGCGGGTTGCCCTCGTGCGCCTCGACGACCTGGCCGTCGGTCACGATTTCGGTCTTGAACCCGGTCGCCCGCAACAGCGTGCGGGCCGGCAGGCCGATGAAGGAATAACGGCCGAAACGTTCGCCGCCAACCACCGATTCAAGCAGGAAACCATACTTCTGTCCGCCGGCCAGTTTCAGGTAGAGCGACAGCGGGGTTTCGAGGTCGGCGAAGGCTTCGGTGACGAGTGCGACGCGGTTGTGGCCCTGGGCGGCCAAGCTCTGGAATTCGAGTTCAGTGATCACTTTGGACGGATCCTTCCGGGGGCCCGCCCCGGTTTCGCGAGCGCGAAAACTCAGGCAAGGCGGCGGGCCGGGTCTGGCGGGATGGCCGGGCTGCGTTCAGCTCGCACCACCGGGGGAACCGGGGCACCGCGGGTCGATTGAAGACCGGCAGACGGCGCCATCGGCAAATGGGTTACGCAGGCCAGCGACGCCAGGGCCAAGCTCCCCGGTCGTGCGACCACGCCATCCATTTGCGCGAAGTGAACATGATGTGGAAAGTGTAGCAGTCGTCCGTGTTTTTTCGGGTTCCGACGCATGGACATCGTCGTAACACTGATTCACACTTTGCCGCCTCATCCAGGGGTTCGTACGTGTTTTGAGGGTGCCCCTGCGAACAAGACAATAGGAAAGGTCGTGCCCATGTGGCGTCGTTTGGGTTCGAGCGCTCTGCTCGGAATGATGGTTTCTTTGGCGTGCTTGCCGGCCGCGAAGGCCGATACCGTCGACGTGGGCGGTTTCAAATATGAAACCGTCGAACAGGTCGGTGGCAGCAAGCTGCAACTCAACGGCGCGGGCGTTCGCTACAAGGCCATTTTCAAGGTCTATACCGCCGGGCTGTACCTGCCAGCCAAGATGAACTCCGCCGAGCAGATCTACGCCGCCACCAATGCACCGCGGCGCGTGCACATCGTGATGCTGCGAGAGATCGACGGCAACGAGTTGGGCAAGCTGTTCACCCAGGGCATGGAGAAGAACTCCCCGCGCGAGATCTTCGCCAAGTCGATCAACGGCACGATCAAGATGGCCGACCTGTTCTCCAAGCGCAAGAAGCTGGCGTCGGGCGAGTCGTTCACGGTCGACTGGCTGCCGGGCACCGGCACGGTGATCTCGGTCAATGGCAAGGTCGAGTTGGAACCCATCAAGGAGCCCGAGTTCTATACCGCGCTGCTCAGCCTTTGGTTGGGGCCCTCGCCCGCCGATAACCTGCTGAAAGACGCACTGCTGGGCAAGGCCCGCAGCACCGGCCGGGGTGGCAACGATCAGTGAGTGAACGTTTCTTGCTTGTGTCCGCACACCTGCGCGGTCGGTGTGGACGCTTCCGTTTCGCGATTGGTAAGTGGTTGTTGAAGTAGCGGGCGGGCGCGTGATCCGCGTCTGTCCGAGTCGTAATCGCCGGGGCGCGCCCGCCATCGTGGGCGCCCGGCTTCTCGTGATGACGCCGATGACGTACCTTGTCCGACGCCTGACGTCCGCCAGTGGCTCCGTGGGCCTGGCGGCCCTGCTGTTACAGCCGCTGCTGGCCGTGGGCCAGGCGGTACCGCCGGCACCCGCAGCTTCGGCCGCCGATCCGAGCGTCAGCGAACGCGTGAAGAAGGACGCGGCCGGCCCGCTGTACTGGATTCGCCTGAACGCGCAGAAGACCGACCCGGGCCCGGCCAAACCGGCACCGCGCATCGTCGAAGTCAAGCCGGCAGTCGCCGCCGCGCCAAGGTCTGCGCCGAGCCCGACCGCCGCTCAGTCGGCCAGCACGGTGGTCGCCAACAATGCAGGCAGCAATGCACCGGCAAGCACCGGCGCCCGGCTGCAGGCCGCCGACACGGCCAGCAGTGCCCCGATCGAAGCCACCGCCATCCTGGTTGCCCCGGCGCCGCTGTCGGTTGGCGGCTCGACGGCCAGTGTTGCTGGCAGCGCCGGCTTGGCTGCGCCTTCGGGCGCGGCGGCCGCCACCGAAGCGGCGCGCGCCGCCACGGTCGAGGAGCCGGACGATCAACCGCTGGCCCTGGTGCAGGCAGGGGAGCCCGAGTTCCCTGCCATCGTCATGCGCCGCCTGCGCAAGGGCAACGTGCAGGTGCGCTTCGAGGTGCAGCCGGACGGTAGCGTCGCCAACGCCACGGTCGTGCAGACCTCGAACCGAAACTTGAACGAAGCCGCCCTCGAAGCGGTGGCGGCCTGGCGCTTCCAGCCGGTGCGCACGCCCCGCAGTGCGGTGGTGGACCTGGGCTTCGACCTGGACGGCTGAGGCCCGCGGGCGCTGATCGGCGCCTAAGGCCAGGTCGGCACCAGGGCCGACAGCGTGATCTCGTCCAGCCGGTCGACGACCCGGTCGGCACCGGCCGATTCCGCCGGCTCGCCGTGGTTGTAGCCATAACGCACCAGCACCACCGGGCAGCCGGCACCGCGCGCGGCCTGCACGTCGTTGCGCGAGTCGCCGACCATCAGGGTGCGGCTCGGAACCGATCCGAGGGCCTCGCAGGCCTTGCGCAGTGGCAACGGGTCGGGCTTCTTGCGCTCGAACGAATCGCCACCGAAACAATGCTCGAACAGCTCCGACAGGCCCTTGTGGCGCAGCAGTTCGCAGGCAAAGGCGACCGGCTTGTTGGTCAGGCAGGCCAGGCGAAGACCGGCTGAGCGCAGCTGCGCCAGACCCTCGGGCACACCCGGATAAATGGCCGAATGCCGGCCGTTGACGGCTTCGTAATGGTGCTGGTAGCGGACCCAGGCCGGTGCGTACAGCTCCGGTGCACCCCCGGCCTCGGCCAGGGTCTCGCGGATCAAGTGCTCAGAGCCCTGCCCGACGGTGCGCTCGATGAAGGGGCGGCCGACAGCGGGCAACCCGAGGTCGGCCAACATGCGCGCCAACGCGACCTCGAAGTCACCGACCGTGTCGACCAGCGTGCCGTCGAGATCGATCATCGCGGCGTCATAGAGCAATCCGCTCATCGAGCCAGCTCGGCCCGCATCGCGTCGATGACCTGCTTGTAGTCCTTCTGGCCGAAGATCGCGCTGCCGGCAACGAAGGTGTCGGCGCCCGCGTCGGCCACCCGGCGGATGTTGTCGACCTTGATGCCGCCGTCGACCTCGAGCCGGATGTCACGGCCGGTCGCTTCGATCAGCTTGCGCACCTTCTCGGTCTTGCGCAGCGCGCTGTCGATGAAACTCTGGCCCCCGAAGCCGGGGTTGACGCTCATTATCAGCACCAGGTCGACCTTGTCGATCACCCAGTCGAGCACGTCGACCGGCGTCGCCGGGTTGAACACCAGCCCGGCTTGCGCGCCCTCGGCCTTGATCAGCTGCAGCGTCCTGTCGACGTGGGTGCTGGCGTCGGGGTGAAAGCTCACCAGGTCGGCGCCGGCCTTGGCGAACGCCTGCGCCAGCGCATCCACCGGCTGCACCATCAGGTGCACATCGATCGGCGCCTTGCTGCCATCAGGCTTGATCGCATGGGGCTTCAGCGCCTGACAGACCATCGGGCCGAAGGTCAGGTTCGGCACGTAGTGGTTGTCCATCACGTCGAAGTGGATCCAGTCGGCCCCGGCGGCAAGCACGTCGCGCACCTCCTCGCCCAGGCGGGCGAAATCGGCCGAAAGAATGCTGGGCGCAATGCGGTAGGTTCGGCTCATGGCGGGCGCAGGCTCGGACGCAAAAGGGCAATTTTAGGAGGCGGGCTGAACGGACTTTCTAGAATGCGCCCATGAGCACCCCGAAATTCACCGTCTCGGTGGTCACGCAGTACCTGCCCGAACAGTCATCGAGCGCCGATGACGTGTTCGCCTTTGCCTACACCATCACCATCCGCAACGAAGGTCAGGTCACCGGCCAGTTGATCGCCCGCCACTGGGTCATCACCGACAGCAGCGGCCGGGTCGAAGAAGTGCGCGGCCTGGCGGTCGTCGGCCACCAGCCGGTACTCAAGCCCGGCGAACAGTTCGAGTACACCAGCTGGACGCGCATCGCCACGCCACGCGGCCGCATGCACGGCACCTTCTTCTGCATCACCGACGACGCGCACTGGTTCGATACCCCTGTGCCCGCATTCGAGCTGTCGCAAGCCCAAGCCCTGCATTGATGACGCGTTGGGATCTGAGCGCGCTGCTCAATGCGGCCGACCCGCGAGCGCCGGCGGCCGAGCAGCACCTGTGGCTGGTGCGCTGGTTGCAGTGGTTGCGCTCACCGGGGCCGACCAGCGCCGGTGACAGCCCGGGCACCACGCCCGACCCGGCCACCCCGTGGCCGGTGCAGCGCCTGCGCCTGTTCATCGACGTGGTCGAGCGCCACCCCGAGCACCGCGAGCGGGTCGGCGCCCTGTGGCGCACAATCTTCGCCCGGCTCGATGCGACCGGCCTGCTGGCCGATTTCGGCTTTGCGCCGCGCCACGGCTTCGTCAGCGAGCTGGCCGAGCGCCTGCGCCTGACCTGCCTGCCCGGCACGCCGCAGACCACCGACCTGGGTGCGCTGTTCCCGCAGCTGTTCAGCGGCCCGGCCGATGCCGATTGGGTTGCGGCGATCGACGCCGCCACCTTCGGACGCCTGCTGGCGCTGGCCCTGCCCGCCGTCCCGTTGGGCGAAGAGCCCTGGCGGGCGCCGATGGTCGAGTCGATCCAGTTGCTGGCCAGCCAGATCCGCGCGTCCGGCCTGTCGGGTCCGATGCGGTTGCGGATGGACGAGGCGTTGCTGGCCGACCGGCCGTTCCACCAGGTCGTGCAGGCGGCGGAGGCGCTGCGTGCCGGCCACCGCGACGGCGACGACGACAGCGCCCGGCTGCAGCAGGCCAGCTACCTGCGTGCAGTGCTCGACGCCTGCCGCGAAGCCGCGGCCAGCGTGCGGGGCCACCTGGACGAGCACGGCGTTTCGGTCGACCTGGTGTTCCAGGTCGAACAGTTGCGCGAACGGGGCGAGCGCATCGAAGCCTTGCTGGCCTGCCTGGTCAGCGACCTGGCGGCCGACACGGCGGTCGACACCCCATCCGCCGGGCCACGCGGCGCGGCCGAGCTGCGGCACCTGCTGGCCGGGCTGGTGCGCTGCGCGACCGAACGGCGCGGGCTGGCCCGGCTGTTCGGCCACCACTACGCGCTGCTGGCGCGCAAGGTCACCGAGCGCAGCGCCGAAACCGGTGAGCACTACATCACCCGCGACCGGGCCGAGTACCGCACGATGCTGGCCCAGGCCACCGGCGGTGGTGCGGTCATCGGCGTCACCGCGCTGCTGAAATTCGCGCTCGGTGCGCTGGCGCTGTCGGCTTTCTGGGCCGGGTTTGCCGCCAGCACCAACTATGCGCTCAGCTTCGTGTTGATCTACCTGCTGCACTGGGCGGTGGCGACCAAACAGCCAGCGATGACCGCGCCGGCAATGGCCGCCAAACTCGAAGGCGTGTCGGCCAGCGACGAAGCGGTCGAGGGCTTCGTCGACGAAGTCGCCAACCTGCTGCGCTCTCAGGTGGCCGGCATCGCCGGCAACCTGGCCGGCGTGGTGCCGGTGGTGCTGGCAGCGCAGGGCCTGGCCTGGTGGGCAGTCGGCGCACCGCTGGTCGACGAGAAGCAGGCCCACTACGTGCTGCATTCGCTGCACCTGCTGGGCCCGACGTTGTTCTATGCCGCCTTCACCGGCGTGCTGCTGTTCGCCGCGAGCCTGATCGCCGGCTGGGTCGAGAACTGGTTCGTCTTCCACCGGCTGGACAGCGCCATCGCCTGGAACCCGCGCATCCGCGACCGGCTCGGGGCAGAGCGCGCGCAGCGCTGGGCAGCCTGGTGGCGACACCACATTTCGGGGCTTGCGGCCAATGTGTCGCTGGGCTTCATGCTGGGGCTGGTGCCGGTGCTGTGCGCCTTCTTCGGCTTGGCCGTCGAGGTGCGCCACGTCACGCTGTCGATGGGCCAGCTGGCGGCGGCGCTGGGCGCGCTGGGGCCGGCGTTGCTGCAGGAGCCGGCGTTCTGGTGGTGCCTGGTGTCGATCCCGCTGATCGGCCTGCTGAACCTCGGCGTCAGCTTCACGCTGGCCTTCAAGGTCGCGCTGGCCTCGCGCGGGCTGCGGCTGCACGATCGCGGGCGCCTGTACGCGGCGCTGCGGCGACGCTGGCGCCGCGCGCCGGCGAGCTTCCTGCTGCCGCCGGCCGAAACGCAGCCCGCGTCGCCGTGATCAATCCGGATCGTTCTTGCCCGATGCGTCGTGCCGGCCCTGCTCCCTGTCGTTCGGCTCACCGCCGCGCCGGCCCGAGAACATCGTCCACCAGACGATGAAAACCAGCAACCCGCCGGCAGCCAGCGCTTCGAAGATCAACCAAGCCATGTCCACTTTCCTGCGCCGTGACGGCGTCCGCCGCCGATTGTCGGCCCGAGCCCTCACCTCGATGCTGGTGGCCGCGCTGCTGGCATCGTGTTCGTTGATGCAACGCCAACCGCCAGTGCCGGTGGAAGACCGCGGGGCCGCGCCCGGCGCTCCCGGCGCGCCGGCGGCAGCGGCTTCAGCCGCAA
Organism: Ideonella sp.; assembly: GCF_036277275.1. Taxonomy (GTDB): domain Bacteria; phylum Pseudomonadota; class Gammaproteobacteria; order Burkholderiales; family Burkholderiaceae_C; genus Ideonella. The sequence continues at coordinate 23,570 of NZ_DASUNH010000003.1, forward strand.
GCGCGCCAGTGCCGGCTCCGCCGGGCACGCTGGAGCGCGCCCGCGCCCGCTGGGTGCCCGCCAGTTTCGCCGAGCTGCCCGGCTGGGGCCAGGACCGTGTGGCCGAGCTGTGGCCCGCGCTGCGCCTGAGTTGCGGCACCAACGGTACGGCGGCGCTGGCCGAGGGCTGGGCCACCATCTGCGCGCAATCGCGCCAGTTCTTCCCAGCCGACGATAACCAGGCCCGGCAGTGGCTGGAGCAGCGCTTCAAGGTCTACCGCGTCGAATCGCCCGAGGGCGATCCGGCCGGTCTGGTCACCGGCTACTTCGAGCCGCTGGTCGAAGCCAGCCGCAAACCCACGCGCAGCCGCAAGGTGGCGCTGTTCGGCCCCCCCGCCGACCTGGGCGTGCGCAAGCCCTACTGGACGAGGCAGGAGCTGGAGACATTGCCGGCCGCACAAGCCGGCCTGAAGGGGCGCGAGATCGCCTATGTCGAAGACCCGCTCGACGCGTTGGTGCTGCAGGTACAGGGCTCGGGCCGGCTGAGGGTGGTCGAGCCCGACGGCAGCGTGCGGCTACAGCGCCTGGCGTTTGCGGCCCACAACGACCAGCCCTACCGCTCGATTGGTCGCTGGCTGATCGACCAGGGCGAGCTGGTCGCCGGCGAGGCCAGCTGGCCGGCAATCAAGGATTGGATGAAACGCAATCCCCGGCGCACCAACGAGGTGCTGTGGCAGAACCCGCGCACCGTGTTCTTCCGCGAAGAGCCGTTGCCCGACCCGGCCCTGGGCCCCAAGGGCGCCCAGGGCGTGCCGCTGACGCCCGGCCGCTCGATCGCGGTCGACCCGCTGTCGGTGCCGTATGGCACACCGGTCTGGCTCGATGCGACCGAGCCGCTGTCGAGCAAGCCGCTGCAGCGGTTGGTAATGGCCCAGGACACCGGCGGCGCGATCGTCGGGGCTGTCCGGGCCGACTACTTCTGGGGCTGGGGCGACGAGGCCGAAGCGCAGGCGGGCCGGATGAAGCAGCCGCTCAGAGCCTGGGTTCTGTGGCCGCGGTGATAGGGCCCCCACGGCCCTCCCGGGCCTGCCCCCCAGGGGGGCTCGCGCAGCGGACCGGCGAAGCCGGATCCGCGCACGCCACTTGGAGGGCCCGAGCTGCGCCGGGCCGGAACAGCCACTAAGGCAATCGGTTAAGGCGAAGTTGCAGAGCTTGGCCGGTGCCGTCAGGTGCGGTCCAGTGGCCGACTTCCTGCCATTGGTCGAGGGGCAGCAGCAGGTCGCCGTCGAGTTGTTGGGCCGCATCGCCGCGGGTGCCGTCGACGATGTCGGACACCGGCTGTTCGAAGCGGAAGCTGAGCTGAGCCTGCGCGGAGCCACCGGGCCACTGCACCTGCACCCACAGCACATCGCGGCGAGCGTGGCGGTGGGTGCGGCTGTCGAGACCTTGCCCGAGCGCGGTCCAGATCCAGTCGGGCGGCGCGGAGGTGTCGTCGCGGCGCAGCGCGATCTGCGCCTGGCCACCGTTGCGCACAATGAGTCGCGGTGCGGATGGCTCGGGGGTGCTGGTGCGGGTGGTCTGCGAGCCCGCCGTGGTCGTTGCGGGGCCGTTGGTCGACACGGTGACCGAGCCGGGGGTGACAGTCGGCACGGGCGGCGAGGGCCACGGGGTCAGGCGCCATTGGAGGCTGAAGTTGACGGCGGGCGGTGGTGGGCTGGCCGCTTGAGTGCCGGCCGCGATCGACAACCCAACCAACAGCAGCGCCCGGCGCGCGGTTCCGCCTTCATTCATGGCACGACCTTCAGTTCGTTGACGACCCCTTCGACATCATCGATGCCGCGCACCAGCGATTCCAGCGCTTGCGACTCGGCTTCGCTCCCGACGCAGCCCTGCAGCCAGATCCAACGCCGCTGCCCCCACGCCCAGACGCTGGTCGTGCCGCTGAAGCGGCCATCAGCGTCGACCGCCTTCTGCACGCGCGGCATGAGTTCCTTGTCGTACAGGTAGCTGTTGGGCAGGCGGCAGCGGCCGGCGCGAAAACAGCTGGTGCCCCGTTCGATGCGGCCGTGCGCCTGGGCCCTCGCCTCAGCTTCGGTCAGCAACGGGCCTTCGGGCACCGGGCAAGCCGGCAAGGCCCGCGTCAGCTGGACGAACGGGTCGTCGAAGACATTGCGGCGCAGCTCGTCGGCGTCAGCGCTGGCAGGGCACGCGTGGCCCCACAAGACAGCGGCAAGTGACAGCAGAAGGCAGGTTCGGCGCATGCACCGAATGATGCCGCCGAGTGGCGCCGGCCGCTACTTCAAGCCGCCGGACAGGAACTGCTTCAAGCGCTCGCTGGTCGGCTTGACCAGCACTTCGCGCGGCACGCCCTGTTCTTCGATCAAGCCCTGGTGCAGGAAGATCGCGTGGTTGGCCACCTCGCGTGCGAACTCCATCTCGTGCGTCACGACCAGCATCGTGCGCCCCTCGGCAGCCAGGCCCCGCATCACCTTCAGCACCTCGCCGACCAGTTCAGGGTCGAGGGCCGAGGTCGGCTCGTCGAACAGCATCACTTCGGGGTCCACGGCCAGCGCGCGGGCAATCGCAACCCGCTGCTGCTCGCCACCGGACAGTTGCGCCGGATAGTTGTTTTCTCGGTGCGACAGGCCGACGCGGGCCAGTAGCGCGCGCGCCTTCTCGCGCGCCTCGTCCGGCTTCTGGCCGAGCACGTGGATCGGCGCCTCGGTGACGTTCTCGATCGCGGTGCGGTGCTGCCACAGGTTGAAGCTCTGGAACACGAAGGCCAGCCGCGAGCGCCAGCGGCGCAGCTGGTGGGTGTCGGCCGCCGTCAGGCTGCCGTCGCGGTCGCGCTTCAACGCCAGCGTCTCGGTGCCCAGCTGCAGCGTGCCCTCGTGCGGCTGCTCGAGCAGGTTCAGGCAGCGCAGCAGCGTGCTCTTGCCCGAGCCGCTGGCGCCGATGATCGCCATCACGTCACCGGGCTTGGCCCTCAGCGAGACACCGCGCAGCACCTCGCGGTCGCCGAAGCGTTTGTGCAGGTTGTCGACGACGAGGCCGAGGTGGGAAACAGGTGAAGTCATGGTGGGTCAGGCCGACAGCAACGAGCCCTGGCGCAGCGCCTCGCGCCCAGCGACCTTGCCGATCGGCATGCCAGCCACGGCGAAACGTTTGCGCTCGCGGGCGAAGAACAGGCCGTCGACCGGGCTGGCCAGCACGCTCGCCGCACCGCTGATCGGGTCGATGATCTCGGCCAGCGGCTCGCCGGTGCGCACGCGCTGGCCGACCTCGCACAGGAACACCAGCACGCCGCCGTGGGGCGCGTGCAGCGGCATCGAGCCGGCCAGTGGTGTCGGCTCGCAGACCGAGGGTGGCAGCGCCGGCGCCGGGTCGAGCTGGATCGCGCCGCGGTGGTGCAGATAGACCAGGATCGCGTCGGCGTCGCGCGCGGCCAGCTCGTGCGTCACGTCGCCTTCGCCGCGCAGCTCGATTGTCGCGGCCAGGCAGGCCGGCGGCACCGGCTTGGCCGGGCCCAGACGCTCGGCCAGATCGGGCCACAGCATCGAGCAGGCTTCGTCGAACGGGTCACCGCCAGAGCGGCCGGCCAGCAGCGCCACCTCGGCCCCCAGGCAACGCGTCAACAACTCGCCGCCCGCGGCCCAGCCGGCATGCGTGCTGTACAGGTGCAGCAAGGCCTCACCGTCGCAGTGCAAGTCCAGCACCACGTCGGCATCCACCGCCAGGCCCAGCAGCGTGCGGCGCAGGTGTTCGAGCGAGGTGGTCGCGGGCAGTGCCGCCACGGCGCCACGCAACGCCGCCCGCACCAGGGCCACGTTGGTCTGCGCGTCGGCCCCCAGTTGGTCGCCGCAGCGCTCGAGCACGGCCGCGGTCAGGTCGGTGAACTGGCGGTTGAAGTTCTCGCCACTGCCCCATTCGAAGCGACCCTGCGGCGAACGCAGCATCCACTGGCCCAGCCCCAGGGGGTTGGCCGCCGGCACCAGCACGACCTCGCCGGCGACGCGGCCGGCCGCGTCCAGCGCCGCCAGGCGGCTGCGCAAGTGGTGGGCGACCAGCATGCCGGGCACCTCGTCGGCATGCAGCGAAGCCTGGATGTAGACCTTCGGGCCGGTGCCGGGCCGGCCATGCGAAGTGCCGTAATGGAGGCTGATCAGTTCGTGGCGGGCGCCGGGGGCGGCCGGCAGCAGCGGGTGGTGTTCAGTGCGCATGGAGCGAAACAGTTAGGACCGCGCGGTCAGCGGGGTCAGCCAGCGGGCCTCGGCGGCGCGAAACAGCGCCACCAGCACGAAGGTCAGCAGCAGGTAGCAGACGCCGGCCGTGATGAAGGCCTCGAACGGCATGTAGAAGCGCGAGTTGACCTCGCGCGCGGCACCGGTCAGGTCGAACAACGTGACCGTGCTGGCCAGCGAAGTGGCGTGCAGCATCAGCACGACCTCGTTGCCATAGGCCGGCAGGGCGCGGCGAAACGCCGAAGGCAGGATGATGCGGCGAAAGGTCGTCCAGCGCGACATGCCGAGCGCCTTGGCCGCCTCGACCTCGCCGCCGGGCACCGCACGCATCGCACCGTAGAGGATCTCGGTGGTGTAGGCGCCGGTGTTCAGCACGAAGGCCGTGACCGCGCAGAACCAGGCCGAACGCAGCAACGGCCACAGGGCGCTGTCACGCACGACCTCGAATTGCGCCAGCCCGTAGTACAGCAGGAAGACCTGCACCAGCAGCGGCGTGCCGCGCATCACATAGGTGAAGGCCCAGACGGGCCGCCAGGCCCACGGCGACGGCAGGCTGCGCAGCATCGCCAGCGGCATCGCCAGCGCCAACCCGAAGGCCAGCGACAAGACCAGCAGCGCCAGCGTCACCAGGGCCCCGTGGCCATACAGCGGAAGGCTGTCGAGGATGACGTCGAAGTCCATGGCGCCGGCTCCCCGTCAGACCGCGACCTGGCGAACGCCGATCGCCAGCTTGCGCTGCAGCATCGCGAAGCCCCACTCGGACACGCTGGTGAACAGCAGGTACATGCCGCCCGCGGCGAGGTAGAACATGAACGGCTCGCGCGTCGCGCCCGCCGCCTGGCCGGCACGGTTCATCAGATCGGACAGCCCGATCACCGAGACGATCGCGGTGCTCTTGACCATCACCAGCCAGTTGTTCGACAGGCCCGGCAGTGCATGGCGCAGCATCTGCGGCCCGACCACGCGCCACAGCACCTGCCACGGCGTCATGCCGAAAGCCAGTGCCGCCTCCCTCTGCCCCGCGGGCACGGCCAGGAACGCGCCACGCAAGACTTCGGTGATGTAGGCGCCGAAGATGAAACCGATCGTCAGCACGCCGGCGACGAAGGGGTCGATGTCGACATAGCCCCAGCCGAGGCGGTCACCGATGTGGTTGACCAGCACCTGGCCGCCGTAGAACACGGTCAGCATCATCACCAGGTCCGGCACGCCGCGGATCAGCGTGGTGTAGGTCTGGGCAAGCCAGCGCAGCGGCCGCACACGCGACAGCTTCGCGATCGCGCCCAGCAACCCCAGCAGCATCGCGATCGCCAACGACGCGAACGCGACTGCCAGCGTCAGCAGCGAGCCCTCCAACAGGCTCGCGCCATAGCCATGCAACATCCCCTTTAACCCCTCTTCGGCCCTTGTTCTTCAGCACCCGGCTCTGCCGTCATACGGCCTCACTGGCCGTAGACGTCGAAGGCGAAGTACTTGTCCTGGATCTTCTTGTAGGTGCCATTGGCGCGGATCGCGGCGATCGCGGCGTTGAGCTTCTGCTGCAGCGCCGTGTCGCCCTTGCGCACGGCGATGCCGGCGCCGATGCCGAAGATCTTCGGGTCGTCGATCGGGGCGCCGACGCGCGCGAAGCCCTTGCCCGCGGGCGTCTTCATGAAGCCGAGGTCGGCAGCGACCGAATCGCACAGCACCGCATCGACGCGGCCGGCGGCCAGATCGAGGAAGACCTCGTCCTGCTTCGCGTAGCGCACGATCTCGCTGTCCTTGAAGTGCTGGGTCGCGAAGCGGTCGTGCGTCGTCGTGCGCTGCACGGCGATCTTCTTGCCCTTCCAGGCCGCAGCCGACTGGTCGGCGGGGGTGCCCGTCTTGGCGACCAGCCAGGCGGGCGTGTTGGAGTACTTGTTGGTGAACAGCACCGACTTCTGCCGCTCTTCGGTGATCGACATCTGGGCCACGATCGCGTCGAACTTGCGCGCCTGCAGCGCGGGGATCATGCCGTCCCATTCCTGGCTGACCAGCGTGCACTCCGCCTTCATCTCGGTGCACAGCGCATTGGCGATGTCGATGTCGAAGCCCTTGATCTTGCCGTCGGTGCCGACCTCGGAGAACGGCGGGTAGGCGCCCTCGACGGCAATGCGGACCTTCTTCCAGTCCGGCGCCTGCGCCTGCGCGGCGGCGGGGCCGGCGATGGACAACAACGCGGCCAATGCGGCGACGACGACGGTAGTGCGGCGAAGGATCATGGTCAATCTCTCCTAGCTAACTCGGCTATACAGCGGCTCGATGGGCCGCATCAACGAACAAGCGCTCGTGCTCAGCGCGTCCAGGGGGAAAACAGCGGGCGGCTGATGCGCACCGGGGCAATGTCCAGGTACAGGCTGGCCACCGAGTATTCATCGCTGCCGGACTCGTCAGAGTACCAGCCCATGCTGTCCTTGCCCTTGTAGACCCTGAAGGAAAACCCCAGGTCGGCGAGCGGCTCGCTGGCCGGCGCCTTCGGGTCGAAGCTCAGGCCGCGTACTTCCTTCTGGTTGCTGTCGATCAGGAAGCCCATCGCGTTGCTCAGCGTCGAATCGCTCAGCATGTCGATGTAGAACGGCTCGTTGGTGTACTCAGGCTTGTAGTTGGGTGAGTTCGGGTCGAGGAACTGGCCGCGCCGCTTGCGCTCGGACGGCTCGATGCGGCGCAGCCCGAGGTCGAAATGGTCGCCTCTGTCCAGGTAGGTGAGGCGGGCTCCGGTGAGGTTCAGCGCACCGATGTTGGTGTCGATCTTCACGTCGTTCAGGTCGATCAGCAACGCGCCCTTGCCACCGATCACCTCGACCTGGTCGCCCTGCACGATCGCGGCGCTGTTCTCCTCGATGCCCAGGCCCAGCTTGTAGCCCTTGGCCAGCATCAACGGGATCATCCGGCCGAAGCGGCCGCGCTTCAAGAAGTGCTGATCGACGAACAGATTCGGGCCGACGAAGCCGAGGCCGTGATCGACCTCCTTGCCTTCGCGAAGCTGGCCCTTCATCACGTTGATGACGCTGAGTGCGTCGCGGAACATCACGGTCGACATGATCGCCGCGCCGGCCGAGGTGCCGGCCACGACGCCGCCGCGGCGGTAGACATCCCAGATCACGTTCAGCATCGGCGTGTTGTGGCCGCCGGGCTTGAAGGTGTCGACGATGCGCTCTTGCGCCCCGCCGGTGAAGAACACCCCGTTGGCGTTGCGCACCAGCTCAAGCAGCTGTGGGTCACGCACCGCACGGTCCAGGTCGACCCATTTGAGCTGCGGCGCGACCGGCATCGACTCTGCCACCGCACCGCGCTTTTCGAGCAGCTCGGACGCCCGGCGGCCGGCCCTGTCCGGCGTTTCGGACGCGGTGCCGAAGACCACCCAGCGCGCGCCCTTGCCGCCGGACAGCTCAACCATGCGCGACCAGACCTCGTCGTTGTCGGCCTTCAGTGCGCCGCCGATGATGACCGCGTAGCCCTTGACCGGCTCGCCGACCTTGGTCTCGCGGGCGCCAAAGGCAGCCCGGGAACCGGCGCTGGGCGCCCCGCTTGGCACTGCGCTCGGCACCGCACTCGACACTGCCGCAGGGGCAGACGCCGGGGCAGATGCGGGCGGTGGCGATGGCGAGGGGGTGGTGACGGCCCGATCCTGGGCGCTCGCGGAGCCCACCGGGCCCGCCACGGCGACGGCAGCGACCAGCGCTGCAACAAGTTTTTTCAAGCTTCGATTCATGACAGGCAATATGTTCTCGGCTCCCCGGGGGCATCTTGGCATCGGCCGCCACCCCCATCCACCAAGAACTGGGGATGGACTCGTTCTTGCATTGGACCGTGGCCGCAAGCCACGCCGCGATGATGCCCGCAGTTGCGCCCTTGCCACGACTGCGACTGTGTTGTTTTGCGAAGCATCGCAGGCTCCATAGACTGCATTCGCCCCATCAGTTCCCTCACATCAGTTCCCTCACTATTGTCGAAAGCGACCCGATGAGCTCAGCCTCCCGCCACGCCCACCCCGCCTTGCACCTGTTGGCGAAGGTGGCACTGTTGGCCCTCGCCGCGCCCCTGGCCGCCAACGGCCAGACCCCCGTGGCGGATGACGCAGGCGCGGTGCCGAAGCCGGCGCGGGTGGAGATCACCGGGTCACTGATCAAGCGGATCGATGGCGAAGGCGCACTGCCGGTACAGACCATCACCCGCGAAGAGATCGACAAGCTGGGCGTGACGACGGCGGCCGAATTGATGGGCAAGCTGACCGCCAGCTCGAACGGGCTGACCGACGGCGCGAGTATCAACGTCGGCGGCTACGACCAGAAGGGGTTCAATTCAGCCAACCTGCGCGGCATCGGCACCTCGTCGACGCTGGTCTTGCTGAACGGCCGCCGGATGGCGAACTTCGCGTCGCCTGGCGACGATGCCGGGGTTGACTTGAACAACATTCCCGCCGCGGCGATTCGAAGGGTCGAGGTGTTGCTGGACGGCGCCTCGGCTCTCTACGGCACCGACGCGATCGGCGGGGTGATCAACTTCATCACACGCAGCGATTTCCAGGGGGCGGAGCTGAACGCCTATGGCGGCGCGACTCAAGAAGGTGGAGCTGGCAAGACGGCGTTATCGGTCGCTGCTGGCTACGGCGAGCTGGGCCGGCAGGGATTCAATGTGTTCGGCGTGTTGGACTTCCAGCGCACGGAATCACTGCGCACCTCGCAACGCGACTTCATCAAGGACCTGCGGGTGCCCGAGCGACTGCCACACCTGCTGTCCGGCTACACCAGCCCAGCGAACGTCGTGCTCACGTCGGAGCAGCTGAGTGTCTTGCAGGACCAGGACTTCCAGATCGGAGACCACGTGGTGAGCAGTCCGGTGATCAACACCAGTGCGCCGAACTGCAACCCGCCGGCGACCCTGTACCTGCCCAACGGCATCGGCGGTGCCGATGCCTGCACCTACGACTACATGCGGGACACCGAGCTGTATCCCAAGTCTGAAAAGTTGAGCCTGCTGACGCGCGCCGCCGTGGATCTCGGCGGATCTCATCAGCTCTACGGCGAGCTGGCGCTCAGCCGCGCAAAGACCTACTACGTCGGCTCCGCGGCACGGGCCAGCTCCCGCACCGAGCTCGACTACCGCTTGGTGCCCGGCTTGGAAGACGTCGGTTTCGACCAGATCGCCTGGGACCCCGACGAGGACGACGATCCCAAGCTCGTCGGCGTCCATGCGCGGCTGCCCGAAGCCGGCAACCGGACCAGTGAGCTCACCAGCACCGGTCTTCGCTTCGTGCTGGGATTGTCCGGCGAGGCATGGGGCTGGGATTACGACGTGGGCCTGAACCACAGCGTGAACCGCGTCGACGACAAGGACACGCACGGCTACCTGCTCTACGACCGCCTGAACGAAGCGATCCAGAACGGCGACGTCGACCTCTTCGGCCTCGACCCCGCCCGCAACAAGGCCTTCTACGACACGATCCAGGTCAACGACACCGTGCGCCGCTCACGTGGTGCGATGGATTCGATTGACTTCAAGGCCTCGCGCGCGCTGGCCACGTTGGCCGGTGGTGACCTGGCGCTCGGTGTGGGCGGGGAGTTCAGGCGCGAAGAGACGCGCTACAAGCCGTCCGATCTGTACGCCAGCGACAACATCAACAACGACGACGTGGCAGGTGAGATCGAACCGACGCGGCACAGTCGCAAGGTGGCCGCTGCATTCGCCGAGCTGGTCGCGCCACTGACCAAGGAATGGACCGTGCAGCTCGCGGTTCGACATGACAAGTACCAGGGTGTAGGCAGCACGACCAATCCGAAGATTGGCACCATGTACCAACCCATCGCCGAGCTGAAGCTGCGCGGTTCCGCCGGCACCGGCTTCCGTGCGCCATCGATTTCCGACCTTTACCGACCCACCGTCCTGAGCGCGACGTCAACGCTGCCCGACCCGGTGTGCATGGCGGAAAACGACAACGACCTGACGTACTGCGCCTGGAACTGGGAAACCCATCGCTACAGCAACCCCGATCTGAAACCGGAGCGATCGCGCCAGTTCTCGCTGGGCGCTGTCTTGCAGCCCAGCCGACAGCTGAGCCTGAGCGTCGACTACTGGAACATCCGCCGCTCGGACCTGATCAGCGAACTCGGCGACGACGTGATCCTGTCGCAGGCTGACAAGTACGCTGACCTGATCCACCGCTACCGGGACCCCCGCAATGGCAACGTCGACTTCATCGACACCTGCGGCGAAGAACCCGACCCGGAGGACAGCGAGATCTGCTACATCGAACTCCGCAAGGAAAACCGCGGTGCATCCAAGTCCTCCGGACTGGACATCGTGGTCGACTGGAGCGGCATCAAGACTGCGGCCGGAGAGTTCGGCGTGCGTCTGGCCGGCACCTACACGCTCGAATCCAAGCAGCAGCCCGGTGACGGTGACCCCTTCGTCAGCAATCTGGGCAAGTTCGTCACCGATGGTGTGGTCCAGCGCTGGCGGCACCAGTTGAGCCTGGACTGGACCTACGGAGACTTCGGCGCGACCTTGTCGAACACCTACTACTCCGGCTACGAAGACCAGAACTCTGCGATCGACACCGAGACGGGCAACGTTGTCGGCAAGAACCACGTCAAGGCCTACTCGCTGTGGGACGTGTCCGGCGCCTGGGCCATCGACAAGTCGTTGAAGTTGCGGGCGGGCATCCGCAACCTGTTCGACACGCCGCCGCCGTTCTCGAACCAGGCCTACTATTTCATATCGGGTTATGACCCGAGCTACACCGACCCGCGCGGGCGCTTCTTCTACGCCAGCGTGCAGTACAACTTCAAGTAAGAGTGGCAACCATTGGCCATGCCCTATCCTCAGGGCATGGTTGACGACGACAAGGTTTCTTCCCGGGTGTCGCTGGCTGCCCTCGCAGCGGACACCTCGCACGACCTCGCCAGCGAATCGGCGCTGCGCGGCCTCTACAGCGCCGGCCCCGGCGACACCTCGCTGGCCAAGGTCTGCGACCATGTGCACCCGCTGTACCGGCCGTACATCGAGGACTCGCCGTTCGCGGTGTTGGCCACCCGCGGGCCGCACGGGCTGGACACCTCGCCGCGCGGTGACGCCCCCGGCTTCATCACGATCGCCGACGACAAGACGCTGCTGCTGCCCGACCGGCGCGGCAACCAACGCATCGACAGCCTGCGCAACATCGTGCACGACCCGCAGGTGGCGCTGCTGTTCCTGGTCCCCGGCGTCGGCGAGACGCTGCGCGTCAATGGCACGGCGCGCATCTCGGCGGCGCCGGCCTTGTGCGAACGATTCAATGTCGATGGCAAGTCACCGGCCACGGTGCTGGTGATCCATGTCACCAGCGTGTTCTTCCAGTGCGCCCGCGCGATCAAGCGCTCGCACCTGTGGGACCCGTCGCACCATGTCGAGCGCAGCACGCTGCCGTCGCCTGGCACGATCCTCGAAACCCTGAGCCGCGCGAGCATCGATGGGGCCGACTATGACGCGGCGCTGCAGGCGTGCCAGGCCGCGACGCTGTACTGAGCGTTGACGCCAACACCACCATGCAAGGCGTGCCCGAACACTTCGACCAGCCGCAGGACCGGGCCGAGTTCCGCCGCGCGACCGGGCATGAGGGCGTCGAGCTGTACCGCGCGCACATCGTGCACCACCAATTCGCGCCGCACATCCACGACGGCTACGGCCTCGGTGTGATCGAGGCCGGCCAGGAACGCTTCGACTACCGCGGCCGCGAGCACCTGGCCCCGGCCGGCGCGATCGTGCTGATGCAGCCGGGCGAGCTGCACACCGGTGGTCCGGCCTCACCCCAGGGTTGGCGCTACCGCATGCTCTACCTCGACGAGGCAGTGCTGGCCGCTCACCTCGGTGGCGCGCCCACCTGGCGCTTCGACAGTGCGGTCTGGTCCGGCGACACGGCCCGCGCCGCGGCGATGGTGCAAGCGATGGCCGCGCTGTGGCAGGCCGAATCGGCGCCGGCGTCCGACACCGCGTTGGCCGACGTGCTGGCCTTGCTCGCGCCGCTGGCCGCTGACCACCAGGCGCCGGCCTGCGCCGTGCCGGTTGGCGGGCGGCCGTTCCAGCGCGTCGTCGACGCGCTGCACGCCGACCTGCCACGCGAGTGGCGACTGGCCGAGCTGTCCGCGCTCGCGGGCCTGAGCCCGTTCCATTTCCAGCGCGCCTTCAAGGCCGCCTACGGCATCAGCCCGCACCAGTGGCGCATCGCGTTGCGCGTGGCCGAGGCCAAGCGGCTGCTGGCGCGTGGCGTGCCGGCGGCCGAGGCGGCGGCCGCGGTCGGCTTGGTCGATCAAGCGCACCTGACGCGCCGCTTTGCCGGCATGTACGGCGTGACGCCGGCGCGCTATCAAAGACAGCTGCGCACCAGCGTGCCGGTCAGCGCACGGGCTCGTCCAGAGGTTCCAGCACTGCGGCCGCGGCCTTCTGCACCGCACGGCTGAGCGCCTCCAACACCATCGGGCTGCGACGCCGGTGCTGCCAGTACAGCGGCACCGCCAGCGTCTGGCCCGGCACCAGCTCGACCAGCTCGCCGCGGTCCAGCATCGGCTGCACCATCGCCTGCATGTTCATGCCCCAACCGAGGCCGGCCAGACAACCGTCGACGAAAGCCTGCGTCGATGGCAACCAGTGCGTCGGCGCCGGCTGGTCGTGCCCCAGCACCTGATCGATCCATTGGTCCTGCAGGCGGTCGCGCCGGTTGAAGGTCAAGGTCGGCGCCTGGGCCAGAGACCCCGCGTCGACGCCGTCGGCGAAGTGGTGCTGCATGAACGCCGGGCTGGCGGTCGCGCAGTAGCGCAGGCGGCCGAGCGGCACGCTGCGGCAGCCGGGCACGGCCTGCGCGAGCGCCGTCACGGCAGCGACCACCTCGCCGCTGCGCAACCATTCGGCGGTGTGTTCCTGGTCGTCCAGGCTCAGGTCGAGCAGCAAGGGCGCGTCGGCGGTGGCTTCGGCCGCGGCGGCGATGAACCAGCTCGCCAGGCTGTCGGCGTTCACCGCCACCGGCAGCGTCACACGGCCCTGCACGCCCTGCGCCAGCACTGGCAGCTCGCCGAGCAGCTCGTGTTCGAGCAGGCCGACCTGTTCGGCATGGCGGGCCAGCGCGCGGCCGGCCGGTGTCGCGCGTGTCGGGTTCGAGCGCACGACCAGCACCTGGCCCAGCCGCTCTTCGAGCAGGCGCACACGCTGCGACACGGCCGACGGGGTCAGGTGCAGCGCCCGCGCGGCGCGCTCGAAGCTGCCTTCGCGCAGCACCGCGGCCAGGGCGTCGATCAGGGCGTAGTCCAACATGTCACCATGCCCCCAGGTCCGGGCAACGCCCGGCCCACCCCCCGAGGGGGTTCAAGACCCTCGGGAGCGGCCCTTCGTGTCTTGAGATCCGCTTCATCTGCTGAAGAAAGTCTAACTGGCGGTTTGCGCTGGCGGCCGGCAAGCTGCGCGCATGCTCGATGACACCTCACTCCCCCCCACCTCACTGCTCGACCCCGCCCTGCAGGGCCTGGCGCTGACCTTCGGCCTGATCGTCGCGATCGGCGCGCAGAACGCGTTCGTGCTGCGCCAGGGCCTGCGGCGCGAACATGTCGGGACCATCGTCGCCTTCTGCACGCTGGCCGACGCGGTGCTGATGGCCGCCGGCGTCGCCGGGTTGGCGAGCCTGATCGGTGCACAGCCCGGGTTGGCCCGCCTGCTGGCGGGCGGCGGCGCGCTGTTCCTGCTCGGCTACGGGCTGCGTGCGCTGTGGCACGCCCGCGCCCCAGGCGCGCTGCAGGCCACCACCAGCGCGGGCCTGGGCCGCCGGCAGGCGCTGGTGCAGGTGGCCGGCTTCACGCTGTTGAACCCGCACGTCTACCTCGACTCGGTGCTGCTGATCGGCACGATCGGCGCGCAGCACAGCGGTGCCCCCGCCCGGGCCGCGTTCGTCGGCGGCTGCGTGATCGCCAGCGCGCTGTGGTTCACCGCACTGGGCTACGGCGCACGCAAGCTGGCGCCGCTGTTCGCCCGCCCACAGGCCTGGCAGGTGCTCGACGCGCTGGTCGGTCTGACGATGCTGGTGCTGGCCTGGAAGGTGGCCCCTCTGGCCCTGGCCCCGCACTGATCGACAGCAACGCGGTACAAGACCGGCCGCTCCCGGCCCGGGCATCATCGGCGCCATGGGAATCGGAGTGTTGTTCGCGCTGGCCGCCGGCCTGATGTGGGGCCTGGTGTTCGTCGGGCCGTTGATGCTGGCCGACTACCCGGCCGTGATGCTGTCGTTCGGCCGTTACCTTGCCTTCGGCCTGATCGCGCTGCCGCTGGCCTGGCTGGACCGCGTCAACCTGCGGCAATTGAGCCGCGCCGACTGGATCGAGGCGATGAAGCTGGCGCTCGTCGGCAACGTCGTCTACTACCTGTTCCTGTCGTCGGCGATCCAGCGCGCCGGCGCACCACTGCCGACGATGATCATCGGCACGCTGCCGGTCGTCATCGCCACCTGCGCCAACGTGCGCAACGCCGCGCGCGACGGCCACCTGCCGTGGCGCCGGCTCGCCCCGTCGCTGGGCCTGATTGCGCTGGGCATCGGGTTGGTCAACCAGGCCGAGTGGACCGCGCTGCGCGCTGACCCCGACGCGGACGTCGGCCGCTATGCGCTCGGCGCCGTGCTGGCGGTGGGCGCGGTGATCTGCTGGACCTGGTACCCGCTGCGCAATGCCGACTGGCTGCGCGCCCACCCGGACCGCAGCCCGCGCAGCTGGGCCACCGCGCAAGGCGTGGCGACGCTGCCGCTGGCCATCGTCGGCTACACGTTGACCTGGGTCGTCTTCGGCGTCACCGATGCGCCGTGGGCCATGCCCTTCGGTCCGCGTCCCGAAGCCTTCGTCACGCTGATGCTCGCGATCGGCCTGCTGTCGTCGTGGCTCGGCACGCTGTGCTGGAACGAGGCCAGCCAGCGCCTGCCGACCAACCTGGCCGGCCAGCTGATCGTCTTCGAGACGCTGGCGGCACTGGCCTATGCCTTCGTGCTGCGAGGCCACGGGCCCACGCCCACGACGGTCGCCGGCATCGTGCTGCTGATCGCCGGCGTCGCCTGGGCGCTGCGGGTCGAGCCAGAGCCAGTGGTTGCCGAGGGGCACACGACCTGATTTCAGACGCCGGCGGCGGCTTCGCGTTCATGTGTTGACAAGCGAATCCGTTTGAATACACTTGTGTTCAAAGGAACACGAGGGCATTCATTCATGGTCAGCACCGCTGTCTCGATGGAGCCGCTGTCCGCACGCATCCCGAGTGACCTCTACCTGTGGCTGGCCCAGCTGCAGGTCGAAGGGGCCACCACCAACAGCGACAAGCTGCGCGTGCTGCTCGGTCAACTCAAGCGCCAACACGATGGCGCATTCGATTTCGTCGCCGCCCATGCCTGGTCGCGCGACCTGGTCGGCCGGCTGCGTGATGCTTTGGTGCGCGTCGAGGGCACGACCGGCCGCCATTCCGAGGTGCTCAACGCGGTGCTCGACCACCTGGCCACCTCGCTGGCACTGGCGATCAGCCAGACGCCGAGCAACGAGCAACAGGCCGCCCAGCTCGAGGATGCGCTGGTGCGCCGCGCCTTCGCGCTGGCCGAGGCACTGCTGCGCCAAGGCCTGACCGACGCGGCCGCCGCCTACGACCCGGCAGTGGTGAAACGGCACATGGCCGCTACCATCCAGCTCGCCTCGACCCTGCAGACCTTGACGAAAGGAGCCTGACATGGCTGATTCACTGAAGACACGGGTGGGCCGCGTGATCACCGGCGGCGTGCATGCGCTGCTGGACCGGCTGGAAGACCAGGCGCCTGAGGCGATGATGGAACAGGCCATCCGCGAGGCCGATGGCGTCATCACCGACGTGCGGCACGAGCTGGGCACGACCTCGGCCAACCGCCACCTGGCCCAGCAGCAGCACCTGAACCTGAACCGCCAGCACGAGGCCTTGAGCGAACAGCTCGGGCAGGCGCTGGCGCAGCAGCGCGAGGACTTGGCGCGCACCGCCGTGGCCCGCCAGCTCGACATCGAAGCCCAGCTGCCGGTGCTCGAATCGACACTGGCCGAGTTCGCCCGCCAAGAGACCGAGCTGCGCGGTTATGTCGAGGCGCTGCTGGCCAAGCGACGCGAGATGGACACCGCGCTGGCCGAGTTCCGCAAGAGCCGCCTCGCAGCGCAGGCCAGCATCGCGCCGGGCCGCCCGGCCGGCGCCGGCTCGGCAGACGTGCGCATGGCCGCGGCCACCGGCGCGTTCGACCGCGTGCACCAGCGTCAGACGGGCCTGGCCGCGACCAGCGTAGGCGCCACGCTGCAGCAAGCTGCACAGCTGAAGGAACTGGACGACCTGGTGCGCCAGAGCAGGATCGAGGAACGTCTGGCGCAGTGGAAGGCCCAGCAGTGAAAGCATCGACGCCGTGAGCCTGTTCATCACCGCCGAAACGCTGCCGTTCGGCATCGCCTTCGCACTGATCATCGCGCTGGCGCTGATCGAGGGCCTGGGCATGCTGGTGTCGCTGAGCCCCAGCACGTTGCTCGACCACCTGGTGCCGGCCGTTGACGCGACCGATGTCGACACCGGGCTGGACCGGGTGCTCGGCTGGCTGCACCTGGGGCGCGTGCCGTCGCTGGTGTTGCTGGTGCTGTTTCTCTCCGGCTACGCGCTGTTCGGCTACAGCCTGCAGGCAGTCGTGCACGGGTTGTTCGGCGTCTACCTGCCGGCTTGGATCGCCGGGCTGCTCGCCGTGCCGCCGGGCCTGGTCACCGTACGCAGCCTCGGTGCGCTGCTGGCGCACCTGGTGCCGCGCGACGAGACCAGCGCCGTCAGCGAGCAATCGCTGATCGGCCGCACCGGTGTGATCAGCGGTGGCGCGGCCCGACGCGGGCTGGCCGGGCAGGCCCGCGTGCGCGACAGCCACGGCCGCAGCCACTACCTGATGGTCGAGCCCGACGTCGACGACGAGGTGTTCGACGATGGCATTGAGGTGCTGATCGTGCGCAAGGTAGGCAGCTTCTACCGCTGCATCCGCAACCCGTACCCGACGGTGCTTTGAGTCTCGAGTTTCGTTGTTGTTGAGAGGGAGGAGATTGACGATGGACAACCTGATCCAGCTGGGCGGCCTGGCCGGCCTGATCCTGATTGCGCTGCTGACGATCGGCGTGATCTTCGCGCGGCTGTACAAGCGCTCGACGAAGGAGATGGCCTTCGTGCGCACCGGCCTCGGCGGCCAGAAGGTGATCATGGACGGCGGCGCGATCGTGCTGCCGGTCTTCCATGAGCGCGTGCTGGTCAACATGAACACGCTCAAGCTCGAGGTGATGCGCCGCGAGCGCGAAAGCCTGATCACGAAAGACCGCATGCGTGTCGACGTGACCGCAGCGTTCTTCGTGCGCGTGAAGCAGACCGAAGAGGCTGTCAGCACCGCCGCGCAGACGCTGGGCGCCCGCACGCTGAGCCCAAACGAGCTGAAGGCGCTGGTCGAAGACAAGTTCGTCGACTCGCTGCGCGCGACCGCCGCGACGATGACGATCCAGGAGCTGCAGGACAAGCGGCGCGATTTCGTGCAGGCCGTGCAAAACGCCGTCGCCGAAGACCTGGAGAAGAACGGCCTGGAGCTGGAATCGGTCTCGCTGACCAGCCTGGACCAGACCGACAAGCAGTTCTTCAACCCCAACAACGCCTTCGACGCCGAGGGCCTGACGCGGCTGACCGAGCAGACCGAAGCGCGCCGCAAGCAGCGCAACGACGTCGAGCAGGACACCGAGGTGCAGGTGCGCACCAAGAACCTCGAAGCCTCGCGCCAGAAACTCTCGATCGAGAAGGACCAGGAGTTCGCGACGCTGACCCAGAAGCGCGACATCGAAACCGCACGGGCCGAGCAGACCGCGCAGATCTCGATGCAGCAGGCCGAGCGCAGCCGCGAGGCCGAGGCCGCCAAGATCGAGGCCGAGCGCCAAGTGAGCCAGAAGCGCATCGAGGCCGACCGCGAGATCCGCTCGGCCGAGATCGAGAAGAACCTCGCCGTGCAGACACGCGAAATCGACCTGGAGCGCAAGACCGAAGTACAACGCGCCGACCAGCGCAAGCAGGTCGAGATGGCCCGGCAGGACACGCAGATCGCGATCGCCAACAAGTCGCGCGAGCAGTCCGAAGCCGACGCCGCCGCCAACCTGGCGCGCGCCGAAGTGGCCAAGACCGAAGAAGGCGTGACCACCTCACGCCAGGTCGCGGTGGCTCAGCGCGACAAGGCGATCCAGCTGATCGAAGCCTCGAAGGAAGCCGAGCAGAACGCGATCGCGGTGACCGTGGCCGCGACGGCCGAGAAGAACGCCGCGCTGGACCGCGCCGAAGCGATCACGATCGAGGCCAAGGCCAAGCAGGCCGCGTCGCTCGCCGAGGCCGAGGGCAAGCGCGCAATCAACGAGGCGTTGAACACTTTGTCCGCTGCGCAGATCGATCTGCAGGTGCGCACCCAGCTGCTGCAGCAACTGCCGCTGATCATCCAGCAGGCAGTCAAGCCGATGGAGAAGATCGACTCGATCCGCATCTTCCAGGTCAGCGGCATGCCCGGCGCGCCGGGTGGCGAAGGCGGCTCGGCTGGTGCGGGCGGCGCGAACGGCGCGACCTTTCCAGAGCAGGTCATGAACTCCGCGCTGCAGTACCAGCTGGCCAAGCCGATCGTCGATGCGGTGATGAAGGACGCGGGTCTGTCGAACGAAGGCATCACCGGCGTCGCGCACGCGCTGTCGGGCATGCTGAAGCCGCCGGCCACACCGGACCCGGCGCACTGACACCGGCTCAGCCGGCCGCGACCACCCGGCTACGGCCGGCGAGCTTGGCGGCGCAGAGCCGCTTGTCGGTCTGCGTCAGCAGCGCCTGCGGGTCGGCCGCTTCGGTGGCGCCGGCCACACCCAGGCTGGCGGTCACGCGCAGATCTGGCGAGACGCTGGACCAGCCGTGGTCGGCCACGGCCTGGCGCACCCGTTCGGCCACGTCGGCGGCCGCGTCACGCGAGGTGCCGGCCGGCGCGAGCACGAACTCTTCGGCGCCGTGGCGTACCGCGCGATCGTGGCCGCGGCAGCCTTCGCCCAGCAATATCGCCAAAGTGGTCCAGGTGCAGCAGCACCAGCGCCAACGCCAGTGCACGCACGATCTCGACGCGCTGGATCAGCTGTTGGTCCAGGGACCTCGATGTTGTTGCTCATCGGCGCGTGGCGGCACGAGACCACCACCAAATGACCAGGTTAGGGGCCTTGAGTCTGCCAGCCAAGCCAGACTAGGGGTGGGTTGGCCCGGAAAGGCTGTGGTCGAATCGCCGGATGAACAGCCTCCTCGATCCCTTGCTCGACCCGCTCTTCAAAGGTTACCCGGCCAACGTGCCGGCGCTGCGCCGCTCGCAGATCGGCGAGCAGGGCTGGCATGTGCTGGCCGACCAGCTGCCACTGCCGCTGGCCGTGGTCCACCGCGACGCGCTGACGCACAACCTGAGCTGGATGCAGCGCTTGGTGGCCGAGGCCGGTATCGCGCTGGCACCGCACGGAAAGACGACGATGTCGCCGCAACTGTTCCAGGCGCAGATGGCCGCCGGCGCCTGGGGGATCACCTTCGCCAACGTGCACCAGCTGGCGATCGGCGTGGCCTCCGGTGTACGGCGAGCGGTGATCGCGAACCAGCTGGTGCAGACGCCGGAGCTGGCCGCCCTGGCGGCGCTGCAGCGGCAAACCCCCGACCTGCGCGTGGCCTTCCTGGTCGATTCGGCCGAGCAGCTGGCGCGCATCGAGCAGGCCGACCAGTCGCTTGCCTTCGAGGTGCTGGTCGAGTTGGGTCTGCCGGGCGGCCGCACCGGCGTGCGCACCGACGAAGAGGCGCTGGCGCTGGCGCGGCGGCTGCACGCCAGCGCCAGCGTTCGGCTGGTGGGTGTCGAGGTCTACGAGGGCCTGTGGGCCAAGGGCGAAGACACCGAGGACGCGGCGCTGGTCAACGGGCTGATGCAGCGACTGCACCGCTTCGTCGCCGCCTGCGACGCCGAGAAGCTGTTCGACACCGGCGAGATCATCGTCAGCGCCGGCGGCTCGGCGGTGTTCGATCTGGTCGCGCGCGGGCTGCGCTCGAGCCCGTCACCGCGGCCGATCCAGCCGCTGCTGCGCTCCGGCTGCTATGTGACGCACGACGACGGTGCGTACCACCGTTATGCGCAGGTGGTGAACCGCCGCCTGGGCTGCAGCGACGCGAGCGGCCTGCGCGCCGCGCTGGAGGTCTGGACCGTCGTGCAATCGTGCCCCGAGCCGGGCTTGGCGATCCTGAATGCCGGCAAGCGCGACGTCTCGGCCGACTGGGGGCTGCCGGTGCCAACCAAGCTCGCCCGCGCCGGTGAGCGCAGCGCCGCCGCCGCACCGGCCGGCTGGACGATCGACAAGCTCAACGACCAGCACGCCTACCTGCGGCTGAACGACGCCGGCGTCGCGCTGCAGGTCGGCGACCGCGTGGCGCTCGGTATTTCACACCCCTGCACCACCTTCGACAAGTGGCGCTGGATGGCGGTGGTCGACGAAGACTACCGCGTCGTCGACGCGATCACGACGCACTTCTGACGTGGCGGTGGCGCCGGTCGCCGCCTGACGCAGCAGCGTCACATCGGCTGCAGGCCCAGCGCCTCGTAGCGCGTACCGGGCTTCACCCGCACGTCGTCGACGAACGGCGGCAGCGGCTTCCACGTGTCCGGGTGCTCGGGTGGCACCCGGCCGGCCGGGCACGGGTTCAGTTTGCAGCGATAGGGCGAGCCGAGGTGCGTGACGATGAAACCCTGGGCGTAGGTTACCGGCTGGTCGTCGCCCAATGAGGCCACGTCGGTCCACATCTCGAGCCGCAGGTAGTCGAAGCCGGAGGCCAGCCCGGCATCGACAAAGCTCACCGGCTTCGCGTCGACCCGCTTGTTGCGCACGCCGGTCACGTTGCCGTTGGTGCCGAGCCCGGTCGGCAGCAGGTTCGAAAACTTCTCCGGCCCGGTCCACTCGGTGTTGGCGAAACGGATCGGCGACGTGGTGTTCATCACCCGCAGCAGGTGGTCGTAGGGCACCGCGTCGGGGTAGACCTGGTCGCGCTCGAAGCGCCAGTGACGCCAGGTGTTGCCGGTGAAGCGGAAGTCGATCCCCGGGATCGCCGTCGTGTTCAGGTACATGCCCATGCTGCGCGTGTCCGAGAAGTAGTTGTTCTCGAAGCGCACGCCACGGTTCCCGCCGGTCGCATCGCCCGCCACCGGCTCCATGAACATCGACACGAGGTTGCTCGCCGCGCCGATGAAGATGTTGTTGCGCACCCGCAGCTCGCCCTCACGCATCCCAATCTGCAGGTTGCCGTCCTGGAACGGCTGGAAGGCCGCGCGCCAATCGATCGCCGCCGGGCCGAAGACGTTGTGGTGCACGTCCGTCAGGCCCTTCAGCTGGCTGATCTGGATCGCCTCGGTGCCGGTGCGCAGCACGCGGTTGTTGAAGATCTTCCAGTTGCGGATCGCATGCTGCGGCTGGCCGCTGCGGCTGCCGATGTACATGCCCTCGCTGCCGGTGTCGTGGATGTACATGTCGTGCACCGCCACATCGGCCATCGTCGCGGTGCCGTCGTTGTCGGTCTTGGCCAGCAGGCCAGCGAAACCCAGGCGCGTGATTTCGATGTACTCGAGCTCGAACGCCGTCGCGCGGCCGCCGATGGCCAGGCCCGACACGCTGTCGACCGAGTGCTCGTCGTCGACCAGGATGCCGTAGCGGCCCTGGCTGTTCGCGAAGGCGCCGCCGCGGTGGCCCGGGTAGGCCGCATCGCCGGTCAGCGAGATCGGGTCGTAGCGCCCGGTCAGCACCCAGTTCGAGCCGCCGGCGAGCTTGAGCAGGTAGTAGTGGCCGAGCCCACCAACACGCACCTGGCCACCCTGGTTGGTGATGACCAGTCGCCGGTCGGGGCTGCGCTGCGGCAGGTTGCCGATGTAGATGAACTTGAAGTGGCCGGGGCGCAGGTACAGCCGGTCGAGGTTCGCCCAGTCCACGTCGGGGAACGTGGCCTGGATGTCGGCGAGGTAGATCGTGGTGTCGGTGATCTTGCCGGGCAGGCTCGCCGGCAGCGTGAACGTCAGGCTCGGGACGCCATAGACGCCATCGACCGGGGGCCAGTCGGCGGCTGATGCCGCTCGGGGCAACAGCAGCGCCAACACACAGGCCAGGCCGATCATCCAACCCGCCGCCCAACGCCTTACGGCCCCGTCACCGGGTACGCCACGTGTCTTCATCGCATGCTCCCTGCTCGGCCGGCGTCGAACAAGGCGGGCCGACGCGGCGCCGGCCGCAGCCGCATCGGCCCAGCGTGGATCAATCAGCCCACGTCAATCGGCAGCGTCGTCGACATCGAGGGCCGACTGTTCGGCCAGCGCCCTTCCCAACAGCGAATCGCCCTCGGCTGCACCGGGCCGCTGCGGGAACTGCTTGGTCGTCGTGATCACCTGGCCCGGCGACAGCGCGACGTTGTTGACCTTGACCACCTGGCCGTATACGTCGGTCAGCCTGAAGTCGTAAGGCCCTACCCCCATGCCACCCGGCGGAATGAACACGTTGTACAGCTCACGCGGCGCTGCCTGGTAGGGTTGGCCGCTGCCGGTGACGCGCCAGGCCAGCTTGGCCACCGGGTAGCGGTGGTCACGCACCTGCACCGAGGTCCACCACTGGCTCGACCCCGGGTCGAAATACAGCGACAGTGTCGGCGGTGTGCAGGCCACGTACTTCCAGCGGATCGGGATGCGGCCCTGCCACAGCTCGGCGATCTGTGCGAACGCCTCCTGGTCCAGATCGACATCGCCCGGCGCGCACTCGGGGCAACGGTCGTCGATGCGCACCTGCACCGACTTGCCGTTGGCCGGGTTGGTGACCTGGATGCACCCGCCGCAGGCCTTCGCGCCGGCGTAGTCGGTGTGGTTCATCGCCGCGGTCAGGATCGTCGGCGGCGGAAAGCTGCAATTGCCGCCCTCGGTGTACTGGTAGAAGGTGCCCTCGCCTTCGTGCACCGTCTTCCAGCCGCCGGTCGCCTGCTGCTGGGCATTCGCGCCCACAGCCGCCAACGCCAGCGCGATGCCGACCCAGATCGTCCAGATCCTCTTCCCGCCCATGCTCGCCTCCTCGTGTGGTTGCGAAGCGATTGTGCGAAGCGACGCGGCGGCTGTGTGCAAGCGCTGCCAGCCAGAGCGCAAGAAAGCGCGTCCAGATGTATCAGCAACGCCTCGGCCTGTTGGCGCTACGCCTCCTGCAGGCAGATGGTTGGTGAGGTGGTGAGCAATCGTGTCGCGCTGGCGCGCATCGGCGACTCATCGAGTGTCTTTGTTCCCGATGGCCTTGCAGTGATTCGAAATGCGCGTCCAGCGTTGCACGGCTTCGATTTCGGGCTCATTGGAAGCAGATGCACCCCCGCCACGGATGGCAGCGATCTGCTGGCGCAATGCTGCAGCTTCTTCAGGTGGCGCCACCCGGGCTTGGGCTTCCATCTTCTCGATGACCGGCGCCATCGCCTGGGCCACCTGGGCAGGCATGGGCTGTGGTCCGGTCGGCGCGGGCTTGCTCTTGAGTGTCTTCTCCCACACGTCCGGGCCGATCTTTCGCAGCGAGATCTGCTGCGCTCGGCCTTCGCAGGTGAACGAAGCCGTCAGCGAGTCGCCCTGCGTTTCGCTCTTGGCCCGGCAGTTGCCGGTGGCGATGGAAGCGGCCGGGCCTTGGCATTCCTCGTGCGGACCATCGCCCGGATACACCGTGACCACCGGCTGAGGGGCCGAGGGCGACTTGGTGGTCACCGTGACCCGGCCGGTGGCGCCATCGGTCTGCTCGAGTTTCTCCATCACCCCCATCGGGGTCACCCAGCGCGTGGTGGATGTCAAGTCGACCCGGTACAGCCCGGGTGGCGGAATCGCCTGGGCCAGGCACGACATGGAGGGGGCGAACAGAAGGCAGGCCAGGGACCAGGCCATGGGTACGGGTTTCATCTCGAGGGCCGGAGGTTCTCAGATCAGCGTCGCGCATCGTTCGTACGCCTGATCCGTCTTGTGGAACGCGCGATGCTGCCAACATCGCGGGGCCTGCGCAAATTCAGATCTGGGGGGATGTGCCTGCGGTGTGTGCCGCCGGCCACCGATACGCCAGCACGCATTCGACCGGATAAGCGTTCTCGCAAACCGAGCCGAGCTGGTTGCCGCCCAACAGCCAGACCTGTTGCGCATCGTGCCGCAGGTAGAAGCCGACATGGCCCTTCCAGCTGTCAGGGGCCTCGCGCCAGAGCACGACGATGCAGCCGGGCCGCGGTGTGTCGATCGCTTGGCCCCAGTCCAGCCACGAACGGGCGAGCGCTACACCGGTGCCCGCCAAGCCAGCCTGGCCCAAGCACCAGTGGACGAACGACGAGCACCACGAGACCTTGTCGTCGTAGCCAGCGATGATGGTGCCGGCGTGGTACGCGGTGATGCGTGGATTGCACTGGCCCTCGGGCCAGGCCACCACGCCCTGCTCGGCGCGCGCGGCTGCCATCCACGGTGGGTCCGCGTGCATGGCGTGCCGGCTCAGCCCGTCACGCCATCGGCGCGGAACATCGCCTTGATCCCGCGCACGGCCTGGCGGATGCGGCTCTCGTTCTCGATCAGCGCGAAGCGCACATGGTCGTCTCCGTGGTCGCCGAAGCCGATGCCGGGGCTCACACACACCTTGGCTTTCTCGAGCAACTGCTTGGCGAACTCGAGCGAGCCCAGCTGCGCATAGGCCGGCGGAATCTTGGCCCAGATGTACATCGAGGCCTTGGGCAGCTCGACCGCCCAGCCGGCCTCGGCCAGGCCCTTGGCCAGCACGTCGCGCCGCTTCTGGTAGCTCGCCGCGATGTCCTTCACACATTGCTGGTCGCCCTCAAGCGCGGCGATAGCGGCCACCTGCAGCGGCGTGAAGGTGCCGTAGTCGTGGTAACTCTTGATGCGCGCCAGCGCGGCCACCAGGTCCGGGTTGCCGACCATGAAACCGACGCGCCAGCCGGCCATGTTGTAGCTCTTGCTCAGCGTGAAGAACTCGACCGCGATGTCCTTCGCACCGGGCACCTGCATGATGCTGGGCGCCTTGAAGCCGTCGTAGACGATGTCGGCGTAGGCCAGGTCGTGCACGACGAAGATGTCGTGCTTCTTCGCCAATGCGATGACCTTGTGGAAGAAGTCGAGCTCGACGCACTGCGCGGTCGGGTTGCTCGGGAAACCCAGCACCATCATCTTCGGCTTCGGGTAGCTGCCGCGGATCGTGCGTTCCAGCTCGGCGAAGAAGTCGACGCCGGGGACATTGGGCACCGAGCGGATGTCGGCGCCGGCGATCACCGCGCCATAGATGTGGATCGGGTAGCTGGGGTCGGGCACCAGCACGGTGTCGCCACGGTCCAGCGTCGCGAGCATCAGGTGCGCCAGGCCCTCTTTCGAGCCGATCGTGACGATCGCTTCGCGCTCGGGATCGATCTCGACGTGGTAGCGGTCGCGGTACCAGTGGCTGATTGCGCGCCGTAGCCGCGGGATGCCCTTGCTCGCCGAATAGCCGTGCGTGTCCGGCCGCTGCGCGACCTCGACCAGCTTGGCCACGATGTGCGGCGGCGTCGCCCCATCGGGGTTGCCCATGCTGAGGTCGATGATGTCTTCGCCGCGGCGGCGCGCCGCGAGCTTCAGCTCGGCGGTGATGTTGAAGACGTAAGGGGGCAGGCGATCGATGCGCGCAAAGCGGCGCTGACCGGAAGAGCCGGTGGCCATGGAGTGTGTACCTTTTCGACGTAAGCGCCCGGAACCGTCCGAGCGACGAGGGCCGGCGCTTTGCGCACCGACGCGGCCATCGTATGCGATTCGCGCCGTCGGCGACACTGGGTGCATGTCGCATGCGACCAACGATTCGCGGATGGACTGGCTGACCCAATGGCGCGCATGCTGGCCGGAACGACCACACCGCCCCGGGCGGCTCGAAGGTTTTTTTTGATGGACCGCGAATCCAACGTCACCGCTGCCGCCTCTTGTTCATCAGGCCTGCCATGGTGGCGCGCCGTTGAACCGATGACGAAAGGTGGAACGAGCATGTGGTATGTGAAGAATGTGCCGAATGGCGAACGGGTGGCGCGGGTGCTGTGCGGGGCGACGGGTGCAGCGGTGGCGTTCGTGTTGTTGTCCGGCCCGTGGGCCTGGCTCGCCGCCGCAGCGGCGGGGGGGCTCACGGTGTCGGGCTTGGTCGGCTTCTGCCCAATGTGCGCGATGGTCGGGCGGAAACTGCCTCGCGGCGGTTGATGGCGATGGGCTTCGCGATCGAGCAACACGCCCCCTTGCTGGCCGCCGCCCACGGCGGCGACGGCCAGGCGATGGAAACGCTGCTGCGTCTGGCACGGCCCGACGTGCGGCGCTACGCGCAGCGCCATTGCCTGATCAGCGACGTCGACGACGCGGTGCAGGAGGCGCTGTGGGTGATGGCGCGCAAGCTGCACCAGCTGCGTGCCTTGGCGGCGCTGTCCGGCTGGCTGCTGCGCACGGTGCAGCGCGAATGCCGGCGCCTGGGCCGCATCGCGCTTCGCTACGACCCGTACGACGAGGCCGCAGTCGACGCCTGGCTGGCCCGGCACAACGACGATGCGTTGCGCCATGAACTGGCCTCTGCCATCGAGTCGCTGCCGCCTCACTACCGCGAGGTCTTGCTGCTGCGCGACTTCGAAGAGCTGACGATCGCCGAGATCGCCGCGCGTGTCGGCGACAGCACGGCCGCGGTGAAAAGCCGGTTGCACCGGGCGCGGACTTTGGCGCGCGAGTACCTGCTGGCCTGACGCCACAATCCGCCCCATGACCCGCACAGCCCTGATTGCCGCGATGCATGAGGAATTGGCCGCGTTGCTGCCGGCGATCGAGGACGCCCGCATCGAGCGCCGTGGCGGGCGCGAGTTCTGGCTCGGCCGCCTGGAGGGGCAGGAGGTGGTCGCGGTGCGCTCAGGCATCGGCAAAGTCGCCGCGGCCATCACCGCCACTTTGTTGTTGGACCACTACCAGGCGGCGCGGGTGCTGTTTCTCGGCGTGGCCGGGGGCATCGGCGCTGGTGTGCAGGTGGGTGACGTGGTGGTGGCCGATGCGCTGCTGCAGCACGACATGGACGCATCGCCGCTGTTCCCGCGCCACGAAGTGCCGCTGACCGGATTGGCGCGCTTTCCGGCCGACGCCGCATTCAGCGACCGGGTCGCGCGCGGCGCCGAAGCGGCCGTCGCCCGGCACGCTGAAGCCGCCGCGCTGCTCGGCCATGGCACGCGCGTGCACCGCGGCCTGATCGTCAGCGGCGACCGTTTTGTCGCCACCGCCGCCGAGAGTGAAGCGCTGCGCCTGGCCTTGCCCGACGCGCTGGCGGTGGAAATGGAAGGGGCCGCCGTGGCGCAAGCCTGCCATGCCTTTGGGATGCCGTTGGCCGTGGTGCGCAGCATCTCGGACCGGGCCGACGACGACGCCCACGTCGACTTCGGCAGCTTCCTGACCCGGGTTGCCGGCCCTCTCGGGTTGGCGATCGTGCAGCAGGCCTTGGCACCGGTGGCCGCGGCAGCCGGGCGTTGAGCCAGCCCCCACCCGCCCACCACCCCGCTGCCGACGCAGCGGGCAGCACGGTCGACTGGTCAACCCGCCGCGCTGATGCCGAAGAAGCGAGCGTGGTCGCGCTCGAAGGCGCAGAACCCGTTCTGCAAGGCCCGCACCGCGGTGGCGGTATCGCCGCCGACCAGGAAGCGCAAGGCGTTGTGTGCGCCTTCGAGCGCGTAGTCGAAGTGGTCGGCCTCGACCGCGCCGCCGTGCCCGCTGTGCACGCCGACCCAGGCGTAGCAGCGGTGGGTGCCGCCGGCCAGGTGCACGGTGCTGCGCATCAGGTGCTGCACCAGATCGTTGTGGTGCTTGCGCAGGTGTTCGTCGATCAGTGAGAACTCCTGGTCGGCCAACAGCTCCGAGCCGAGGTGGTAGCCGATGGCCCAGAAGGCTTGCGCCGCGCGGCCCTCGGCCGCCGCCGGTTGACCGGTGTAGCCGACCAGCACGTTGTCATTGACCGTCACCAGCTCCGCCGGCTCGTCTTCTTCGAGCGCGGCGTCGCTGAGGCCGAGGTGATCTTTCATGCTGATCAACGCCGCCTGCGCCATGCAGCGGTGGCTGTCGCGGGCCGGGTTGATGTGGTCGTCGTACTCGTCGCGGGCAGCGTCGAAGAAGTAGCTCGCGATGTAGTTGCTGCGATCAGCCACCGCGCGCGGAAAGCCTTCTTCGCGGAACAGGCTGCGGCTGCCGCCCAACAGGCTGGACAACGCCGAGACACCATTGGCGAAATGGCCGTTCCACGATGCGTAGTGCACGAAGAATCGCAGCAGCTGCGGGCCATCGGTCAGCTGCGCCAGGCGATCGCGCACCCGCTGGCGCGCGGCGTCGAAATCGACCAGCGCACGCAGCGTCGCTTCGCTGACCAGCGCGGCCGGCGCTGTGGGGTCGGGTGCTTCAGCCATGGCTGCTCCTGCGTTTCGTCATGCGGTCACAGCGTCTTCGACAAGGCCGCCACCGACTCCGCGTCGGGCAGGTGCGCGAGCGAGCCGATCAGCGTGTCCTTGACCTGCTGAAGCAGCTCGGCGGCCCGCGCCTCGGCCACGCCGGATTGCTTGGCCAGGTCGAGCACCAGCGCGCGTTCGCCGTCGCTCATGTGGCCGTCGGCATAGGCGGTCATGAAGCACATCAGCACCAGCTGCTCGGCAAAGTCGGCGCCACCGCCGGCAGCGGCCAGCAGCTGGTTGGCCTGCGCGTGGGTGTGGCCGACCTGGTCGAAGGCGGGCATGCCTGCGGTCGCCGACTCCTCGTAGAAGGTGCGGATCAGCTGTTCTTCGGCCGGCTGGACGCCGTCGACATGGGCCACCGCCAGCATCGCGGCCACCAGGGCCGTCACTTGGGCGGGCGTCATCGTGTCATTGGGTTGGGTGCTCATTGGCAGCTCCTTGGGATCTGGGGGATTCTTGGGGGGATTGGCGGGTCAACGACCGAGCGCACGCTGGCGCGCGCCGCGCAGTCGGGTCTGGATGTCCTCGATGGACAGGCTCTGGAAGCGGGCCGGCAACAGCGAGCGCCGCGAGGTTTCGGACACCGCGAGCAGCTCCATGAAGTCGATCATGTCGCGCTCCTGCGGCGGCATGAAATCGTCCTTGGCGCGTTGCAGCGCGTCGAGCAGGCTCAAGGCCGGCTCGCGTTCGCGGAACTCCAACCCCAGCAGCGTCAATGCCTCGAGGTCGGCGTTCGAGTAGCCTCCGAGCGACTCGCACAACGCGGTGACGCCGGCCACGTCACAGGCCAGCGCCGCGTCGAAGCGCCGCACCACTGCCTGCACCACCGCCGCGCGATCGGCCGCGGTATCGGCGTAGAAGAACGGGATCTTGCGGTCCATCCGGCCGGGGCGCTTGATGTCGGTGTCGAGCTTGTCGGGCCGGTTGGTCAACATCACGAACAGCACCTGGCCGCGGTTCTCGGTGTCGGACATGAACTCCTTCAGCCGCGCGATCACGCGCGAGCTGGTGCCCTCGTCGCCGCCCTCGCCGCCCGCGTTGCCGAAGCTGCGGTCGCCTTCGTCGATCAGCACCGCGATCGGGCCCATCGCCTTGACGGTGGCG
Source organism: Ideonella sp. (assembly GCF_036277275.1). Lineage (GTDB taxonomy): Bacteria > Pseudomonadota > Gammaproteobacteria > Burkholderiales > Burkholderiaceae_C > Ideonella. The sequence goes on from NZ_DASUNH010000003.1 coordinate 53,464, forward strand.
AGCACGCGTTCGAGGTTCTTCTCGGTCGAGCCGACCCACTTGGAGCGGAAGTTCTTCAGCGCCACCGCCGACAGCCCGGCCTCCTTCAGGAAGGCCTTGATGACGAAGGTCTTGCCGGCGCCCATCGGACCGACGGCCAGCAGGCCCATCGGCGTCAGCTTGCTGTCGCCTTCGCGCAGCGAGCGCGCGATCTCCAGCAGCTCGCCGGTGATGTGCTGGCAGCCGCCGACCGCCGACAGGCCGTGCTTGGGTTCGACGAACTCGATCAGCCCGGCGCACTCTTTCTCGATCAGCTCGCGCTTGCGGGCCTGGATCAGGCGCAGCACGTCTTCGTCGAGGTCGGCCGATGGCACGCTGCGGGTCGGTTCGACCAGCTTGACGATCTCGTCGGCGGTCATGCCGGCGGTGATGCCGGCAAAACGCTTCGCGCGCTCGGCCGCGTCGGGTGAGCCGGCCAGCAACTGCCCAATCAGCGCCTCGCGCTCGGCCTCGCCCATCGCGCTGTTGCCGCTGGCGCGCATCAGGCTCTCGACCTGCACCGCGCGCAGCCCGGCCAGGCGCTCTGCATAACGTGCCACCTGGGCATCAGACAGCTTGGGGCCCAGGTGGCGCACGATCTGAGCACGCGCCGCCTCGTCCGGCATCGGCACCTCGATCGCCGCCACCTTCGGGTTGTTCAACAGGCTCTGGTTCAGCGAGCCCAGCGTCTCGACGACGATGAAGGTGATGTTGTCGGACGAGTTCAGCTGCCGGTCCAGCGACCAGCGGTGAAACAGGTTGCCGACCTTGCGGTCTTCGGACGAGACGAAGCCCGCGTCTTCTCCGGGCATCAGCGCGTCGGCATACGGCACGTAGACGGCCGTGCCGTGGCTTTGCCGCAGGTGGCGCTCGAGGCTGTGCAGCTGGGCCATCAGGTCGCCCGCCTTGTCGAGCTCGACCGTGCCCTTCAGGCACTGCACACCGAACTCGGCCGAGACCTCGACCACCGTCGGTTTGGTCTCCTGCACGAACGGGCCCGTCAGGAAGGCCTTCAGGTCGACGAACTGGCCTCCGATCAGGAAGCTGTCGAAAACGTTGCGGTACAGCACGAAGGTGGACGCTTCGCCGGCGAGGTACTTCTCGCGCAGCTCACGCGCCCAGGCCGGCAGCTCGCGAGTTGAGCCAGTCATTGGTGCAGTCATCTCACGGCTCCACAGGCACACGGCTTCGCAAGGGGCCCACCAAACCAAGGGATTTGCGCGGATCCGGCTCTGCCGGGCCGCTGCAAAAGCCCCCGTGGGGGGCAGCGACCGGAAGGGAGCGTGGGGGCTCCATTCACAGGCTCTTGCCGCCGCCGCCCGCGGTGTTGGCCTCCATCGCCTTCTTCATCTGCTCCAGCTGCGCGCGGGCGGTGACCGAACCGGCGCTGCGGTTGAGCGACTTCAGGCGCTGGTCCAGGTCAGACTCCCGCAGCTCGCTGCCCAGCTTGGCCTCGGCGACGCGGCCCTTGATGTGCTCGCGCACGCCCGCCAGTGCCTGCACCTCGGCATCGATCGACAGGCCGTCGAGCGACTCCTGAATGTGCAGCCGCGCCTGGGCGCTCTGGAACTTGGCGATCATCCGGTCCTTCTCGCCCTTCAGGCGATCGATCTCGCTCTTCATGTCGAGCAGCGAGGCCTTGGCCTCCTCGGCGTCCTTGTCGGCTTCGACGAAGTCGGCGTCCAGGCCCTGGATGCTTTCGTCCAGCGCGTTCTTCTTCTGGATCAGCACCAGCGCCAGGTCATCCTGGTTGGTCGCCAGCGCGGCATTCAGCTGCGACGCCACCTTGGCCAGCTCGGCCTTGGCCGACTGGAGCTGGTTTTCCAGGTCGAGCCGGCGCGCGATGATGCGGCCCGAGGCCTGCTTCAGCTTGCTGTACTTCTCGGTCATCGACGCGATCGAGTTCTGGTACGCGATTTCCGGGTGTTCCTTCTCGATGTCGGTCACCCACAGCGCCACGAAACCCGTCCACAGGTTCCACAGGCGGCTGACGATTGCGTTGTTGGCCATGGTGTCTTACTCGCTTCCTCTGCTTGTCTGCACATCACCGCCCGAAAGAGCGGCACCTTGTTGTCAATGATCGGTCAACTCAGAGCCTGGGGGTTTTTCGCGCGTGCCCGAGCAGCGCGTCAAAGGGCGCCCAATCGAGGCGCAAAGCACAGCCATAGCTCGGGCCATGGCGCGCATTTGCAACGACGAGGGGTGACTTTTGGCGTGATGAGCGGGCATGTGCGAAAGACTCTCAGGCTCTCAGGGCCGTTGCCCCACCGCACGGCGAGCCGCCGCCTGCGCGGCCTCGTGCTCGGCCGTCACGTTGCCGATGCCGGCCAGCTCATACGGCCGCTCGATGTCCAGCGCCGCCTGCTCGGCCAGTTTCAACTTGGACACCGATTCCTCCAGCAACTGGCTAAGGTTGCCGTCGCGCGGCGCACTCATCACCATCTGGTAGACCTCTTCGAGCCGGATCGGCATCGCCACCAGCGTCGCCTCCAGCGCACTGCGGCGCGATGCGATGCGCGCCTGCCGCGACAGCGCCTCTTCGTACTCGGCCTTGGCGCGCCGCAGCTGGGTCTGCTCTTCCTGGTCGAGCTGGCCGCCGGCCAGCCGCTCGCTGACCGCGCGCAGCTTGCGCTGCACACTGGAAACGAAGTCGTTGCCCTGCGGGCTGCGCAGCACCGCGTCGCTGACGCACATGCGCAGATAGTCCAGCGTCAGGTCGTCCAGCTGCTCGACCTCGCGCGTGGTCAGGCTGGTGCTGCGGTCGCTGGCGGTGCGGTACAGCGAGGCCACGCGGTTGCACATCTGCTCGAAGCTGCGCAGGTGGTTGGAGCCGCCGTGCGAATGCACCTCGCGCAGCAGCGTCTCGCGGCGGGCTTCGCGCTGCTCTCGCCGCACCCTCTCGTTGACCGCGAGCTGGAAGTTCGGCAGGCCCGGCACGATGGCCAGGCCGATCATCTCCAGCGCGGTCAGGCCCAGCAGACCCAGCACCAACGCGTCGCCACCGAACGGGAACGACGCCAGCACCGAGGCTGCGGCAACGCCCATCACCATCAACTGGTTCTTGCGGTGCCAGAGAAAAGCCTTCCAGTACGAGGGCTTGTCGTCGTCGCCGCTCATGCGGCCCCCTTTGTCGTGCGCTGGCTCACACGCTGACCCTCAGGTTGCCGTGTGCGCCGGAGGCGCGCAGGTGACCGACGACCTGCTCGTGCAGCCGGCGCGCCTCGGCACTCATCAGCCAATCGCCGCTACGCGGCTGCCTCAGCGGGATGTGGAAGTCCTCGATGATCCGCGCCGGCTGGCCCGACAACACGATGACGCGGTCACCGAGCAGCAGCGCCTCCGTCACGTCGTGGGTGACGAAGACGACCACGCAGGGGTGGGCCGCATGCAGCTTGCACAGCAGTGTCTGCATGTTGGTGCGCGTCTGCGCATCGAGCGCGCCGAAGGGCTCGTCCATCAGCAGCACCTTGGGCCGCAGCACCAGCGCCCGCGCCAGCGCGACGCGCTGGTTCTGCCCGCCCGAGAGCTGCGACGGGTACTGGTCGCGCTTGTCGGCCAAGCCCACCTCCTGCAGCATCTGGTCGACCCGCTCCTTCGCGTCCTTCTCGGTCACGCGACGTTTCCACTCGCTGAACGTGAACGGGTACATCACGTTCTGCCAGACGGTCAGGTCGGGCCGGTTGGCATAGTGCTGGAACACCATTACCGCATCCGGGTGCGGGCCGGTGCAGGGTGTGCCGTGGATCTCGACCCGGCCCGAGGTCGGCGTCTTGACGTTCCACGGCCGCACGCCGCCGAGCATGCGCAGCAGCGTGGACTTGCCGCAGCCCGAGGCGCCCAGCAGCATGTTGATCGACGGCGCTTCGAAACTCAGCGAGACGCGGTCGAGCACACGCAGCGTGCCGCCGTCGGCGCGGGCGTACTCTTGCACGATGTCGGTCGCGGCCAGCAGCGGCTTCGCGGCAACCGCGGGCGCAACGGGAGGCAGCGCGCTCATTCCTTGGTTTCCCACTTGTACAGCGCCCGCTTGAGCGCCATCAGACCCTGGTAGGTCAGCAGCGCGACCGCCATGATGACGATGATGCCGGCGAACACCTGGTCAGTTGCGCTCAAACGGCGCGCGTTGGCGATCAGCTGGCCCAGGCCTTCCTGCGCGTTCACATACTCGGCCACCGTGATGTACGTCCAGCTGACCGACACGCCGACGATGATCGCGTCCATGATGCGCGGCATCGCCAGCGGCACCAGCACCTTGCGGATGCATTCCCACGGCGTGGCGCCGATGTCCTGCGCGCTGACGAGGTAGCCTTCGGGCACCGCGCGGATGGCGTCGCGCACCAGCGGCGTCAGGTAGACGATCGAGCCGACGAACAGGAAGGCGATCTTCATGAACTCGCCGATGCCGAACCACATCACCATGATCGGCAGCAGCGCCGCCACCGGTGCCGAGCGGAACGGGTCGATCAGCGGCGAGAAGATGGCGTTGATGCGCGGCGACGCCCCCATCAGCACGCCCAGCGGGATGCCGATCACGATGACCAGCAGCGACGCGGTGGCCACGCGGCCGACCGACCAGAGCGTGGCCGAGGCCAACTGGCTGTGGCCTTCGTACCAGCCGAGGTAGGCCATCGCCTGCGCCACCGCCCACGGCGACGGCAGCTGGTTCTTGCTCAGCAGGCCCGAGGCCGACAGCGCCGTCCACACCAGCAGCACGGCCAGCACGCTGCCCAGGCCGAGCAGCCGCTGCTGCGCCGGCGCCAGCGTGCGGTAGGGGTTCCAGAAGTCGGTCATTGGGGCCCCTCGCCCGACGAGTACGTCGGCCGATCCCCCGAGGGGATGCGGGCCGGCTTGGGAGCGGCCCGGCGCTCGGCCCGCCAACAGACGGTCCAACTCGGATGCCTCATGCTATTTGCTGAACACCGCCAGGCGGGTCGAGCGGTTCAGCGAACGACAGGTGTCCAGCGTCATGTCGGCGGCTTCCGGGTTGGTTTCGTCGCACAGCGGGCGCGTCGAGCCGTGGCCGGTGACGCGCAATCTCGCGCGCGGCACTTCCCACTGCTTTTCCAGGTAGTCGGCCACCGACTTGGCGCGCGCCAGCGACAGCGACTGGTTCGCCGCCGCCGAGCCGACCGAGTCGGTGTTGCCGCTGAGCTCGAAGTAGGCACTGCCGTTGTTCTCGATGAACGGCACCATTTCCTTGTCGATCACCTGTTGTGCCTTCTTCGACAGCTCGAACGAGCCCGACGCGAAGGTCACCGACACCGGCTTGGTCACGACGGCCGGCGTGGCCATCGCCACGGCGCGGCCCTGCTCGGAGTAGGTCTCGGTCGGCTTCGCGGCCTGGGCCTGGGCCTGGGTGTTGCGCTGCAGCGCCTTCTTGATGAAGCGGAAGTCGAAACTGTCCTGCGGCGGGATCACCGGCGACTTCGGGTTCGCGAGCGAGCCTTCGGCGCGGTAGATCTGGTCGAAGCGGGCGTAGACCCGCTCGTAGTGGTTGACGCCACCGGCCAGGCCGAGGATGCGGGCGTTGTCGGCCAGGTCGGTCCACAGCAGGTTGGCGAACAGCGACTTGATGAACGGCGCGCCTTCCTTGGCCGCCAGCAGCTTGAAGAACTCTTCGGTCTCGACCAGCGCCTGCACCGCGTTGTCGGGGTTGGCGCGGGCCGCCGTCACCCCATCCATCCAGCCGTCGACGAAGGCCTGGAACACGGCCTCGTTGTCGGGCTTGGCCAGCTCGCGCTGGTCGCAGACCATCATGTCGTAGATCAGGTTGTTGGCGGTCTTGGTCGAATAGACGACGTGCGCGCCCTTGACCTCGCGCAGCGCCAGCGACAGGTCCGGATCCCACAGCACCGCAGCGTCGACATTGCCGGCGGTGAATGCGGCGCGCACACCGGCGGTGCCCTCTTCCGGCTTGATGAAGATCGGCTTGATCTGCTTCTTCTGGCGTGCGGTCAACGAGGCACTGTCGATCGCATCGATCAGCATGCCGTGCGACGGCGTGTACTGCAGCAGCGCCACCGACTTGCCGGCCAGGTCTTCGATCTTCTGGATGCTGCCGTCCTTGGCGATCACTGCGTCACCGCCCTGGGTGTTGTCGACCAGCATCACGCCCTTGCCGTCGTGGCCGGAGTTGCGCAGGTTCGGATGCTCCTGGGCCCAGAAGTCGGACGTACGCCAGGCGCATTGCGCGGTCTTGGCTTCGAACAGGGTGGTCAGCGTCGGGATGTCGTCGTTGATGACGAACTCGACGTTCAGCCCCAGCTTGGCGTAGATCGAACCGGGCTTGGTCTTCAGGCTGTTGCCGTTGGCCACCAGCGCCGGCGCATAGCCGTGGAAGCTGACCAGGCTGACGCGCAGCGGGTTGCCGGCGCTGCCCAGCTTGCCGCTGGCCGGCGCCGCCGGTTTGGCGGGCGCAGCGTCGGTGCCTGCAGGCGCGCCGCCGCCTTCGGCCGCGTTGCCGCTGCCGCCGATGGTGGTGCCGGCCACGGTGATGCCGCCGTTCTTCAGCTTGTCCTTCAGCACGAAGTTCCAGCCGATCGAGCCCACGAGGCCCAGGCCAACGATCAGGAGAAGCCCTTTGGTAAGGCCCGTCATCTGGTATGCCATGCCCGCCGATTCCTTATGGGGTGAGGTTGGTTTTGAACTGCGCGATCAAACCGCGAAAGTCAGCGGCCGCACGCGACAGCGTCGCCAGCTCCTGGCTGACCGCTTCTTTCTTCATCTGCAGCGCAGACTCGATCGCCGCGCTTTCCTGCGCGCCGCGCGTGACCTCGCGGGTCAGCAGGCCCTCGAGGTCGGCGATCTGGCGCTTGACTTCGGCCACCGCCGCGTCCTGCTTGCGGCGCAGCTCGGCCAGCTCGGCCTGGGCCTGGGTTTCGGCCTGACCCAGGCCGGCGCGCAGGCCGGAGGCGTGCTGTTCGATCGCCGCGATCTTGGCCGCGGCGTCGCCGAGCGGGTCGTCGATGGTCCAGGATTCGTCGGCCGCGTCGATCGCGTGGATCGTCTGGCGGCGCAGTGTCTCTTCCATCGCGTTCAGGCCGGCCACCAAGCGCAGCAGGCGCTCGGCCGGGTAACTGCAAGCGGGCACCTGGCTGGCGGCGTAGACCTGTTCCAGCGTCTGGCCATCCGGCACCGGGGCCGCGGAGGCGAGGCCGGTGTCGGTGGTCGGAGCGCTCGCCGACGCCGCCGGTTCGGCGGCCGCGCCGCTGTCTGCGGGCGCGTCCGGGCTGGGCGGAACGTGGTCGTCGCCCAGACCTTCCTGGCGGACCAGGCCGGCCCTCTCCAAGAGGCTCATCATTCCCTTCATCGGCCCTCCTGCTCGCTTGATGCTGTTGGCAGCGCGAATCCTCTCACATCCGCCCGCCCCGGCGCACAGATGAGCCGAAGGCGGATAGCGGCGTCAGATCAGGGCGGCGTCCAGGATTTCAACCCAGTGTTTGACCGGTCTTGCGCTGGCCGATTGCAGGTGCTGGATGCAGCCGATGTTGGCCGAGACGATGGTGTCGGCAGCGATCGGCGCCAGCGCCTTCAGCTTGCGGTCGCGCAGTTGCAACGACAGCGCCGGCTGCAGCACCGAGTAGGTGCCCGCCGAGCCGCAGCACAAATGGCTGTCGACCGGCGCCTTCTGGACGTCGAAGCCGAGCGCGGCCAGGTGGGTCTCGACGCCACCGCGCAGCTGCTGGCCATGCTGCAAGGTGCACGGCGGGTGGTAGGCCAGCGGCACCGGTTCGCTGCGGCGCGCGGCCAGCTTGGGCAGCAGTGCGGGCACCAGGTCCGGCAGCAGCTCGCTCAAGTCCCGGGTCGCCTCGCTGATGCGCCGCGCCTTGTCGGCATAGGCGGGTTCATGGGCGAGCGCATGGCCGTACTCCTTCACCGTCACGCCGCAGCCCGACGCGTTCATCACGATCGCTTCGACCCGGCCGGCGTCAGTCAGCCCCTCGACCAGCGGCCACCAGGCGTCGATATTGCGGCGCATGTCGGCCAGCCCGCCCTCGTGGTCATTCAAATGTGTACGGATCGCGCCGCAACAACCGGCGTCGTCGGCGACCAGCGTCTGGATGCCGGCCGCGTCGAGCACGCGGGCAGTGGCCGAGTTGATGTTGGGCATCATCGTCGGCTGCACGCAGCCCAGCAGCAGCAGCACCTTGCGCGGGTGCGTGCGGGTCGGCCAGCGGTGCGCATCGGCCCCGGCGCGCTGCGGCACCTTGGCCTTCAGCGCAGCCGGCAGCAGCGGGCGCACCAGCTGGCCCAGCTTCATCGCCGGGCCGAACAGCGGCGAGGTCAGGCCCTCTTTCAGCAGCCAGCGAGTCGCGCGTTCGCTGGCCGGCCGCTCGACCTTGGCTTCGACGACGCGGCGACCGATGTCGACCAGCTCACCGTAGCGCACCCCGCTCGGACAGGTCGATTCGCAATTGCGGCAGGTCAGGCAACGGTCCAGGTGCAGCTGCGTGGCCCGTGTCGGCTCGGCGCCTTCGAGCACCTGCTTCATCAGGTAGATGCGGCCCCGCGGCCCGTCGAGCTCGTCGCCCAGCAACTGGTAGGTCGGGCAGGTCGCGGTGCAGAAGCCGCAGTGCACGCAGCTGCGCAGGATCGCCTCGGCCGCCTTGCCGTCGGGCGTGTCTTTGAACTCGGAAGCGAGGTTGGTCTGCATCAGGCGAGTTCGTACGCAAGCACCCAGTAGTAGGTCGACTCGCTCCAGCGTGGATCGCGAGCGCGCGGGCCGAGCAAGGCAAAGGCTTCGTCGCGGGTCGGGAAGTTCTTCAACACCTCGTGCGTGCTGCCGTCGTCGAGCCGGCGCTGCTGGTAGGTGTTGCCTTCGGCGTCGCGGCGCGAAATCGGCGTCACGCTGCCGGCGACGAAGCGGTTGTCGCAGATCACCACCCGGGCGCCAGCGTCCAGGCGGTCGTGCAGCGTCGCCAACCAGCCGGCCAGACGTGCCAGCGGCACATGCGACCACCAGAAGCCGGCGAACGCAGCGTCGAATCGCGTATCGGCGGGCAGCCCGTCGAGCGTGTAGGCGTCGACCGTGCGGAACTCGACCGTCGGCGGCATCGGCTTGGCCTGGGCCACCGCCATCGTCTCGGGGTTCAGGTCGGTCGCCAGCCAATGCGTCGCACGGGTGGCGCCATGCGGCGTCCACCAGCCGGTGCCGCAAGCGATCTCGAGCACCCGGCGGCCGGCGAACGGCTCGGGCAGCCAGGCCTCCAGCGCGCGGACGTCCGACTGCCGCTCGGGCTTGAAGTAGACCTTGTCATACTCCCGCGCACGGCGGGCGTAGTAGTCGGCCATCGTGGCCTCGGTCGCGTTCGTTGTCGAGATCATGGGGTGTCGCCGAGTCGGCCGGGGTTGAACAGCTGGAGCGGGTCGAACGCGTCCTTCAGCGCGCGCTGCAAGCGGGCCTGCACCGGCGGCAGCGGGTGGAAGGCGCCGCCGGTCTTGTCGCCGCGCCAGACCGTCGCGTGGCCCAGCGCGTCGGCCGCAGCGTCGCGCACCCGCCCGGGTGGCTCGTCGCTGATCAACCAGCGTTGCGCGCCGCCCCATTCGATCAGCTGCTCGCCGCGCAACTCGATGCGCGGCGCCGTGGCTGCGACGGACAGGCGCCACAGCCGCGAGCCGGCGGCGACCGCGGCCTCGACCTGGTCGAAGTACTCGTCGTGCTGGTCGCGCAAGCCGGTCCAGAAGCCCTCGGCCAGGCCGTGCGCGATGGTCTCGCCGCCCAGACGGCGCGCCGCGGCAGCGACCGCGGCCTGGGCCCCCTGCAGGCGCAGGATCAGCGCACCATCCCACCACGCGCTGGCCGACAACGGCAGCGGCTGCCCGGCCCATTCGTTGACGTGGCGCAGCGCATTGGCCTGGTCCATGTCGAAGCGCAACGTGACGCGACCGGGGGCGACCGGCAGCACCTTCAGCGACACCTCGCAGACCACCCCCAACTGCCCCATCGAGCCGGCCAGCGCACGGGAGATGTCGTAGCCGGCGACGTTCTTCATCACCTGGCCGCCGAAGCTCAGGATCTCGCCACGGCCGTTGATGATCGTCGCACCGAGCACATAGTCACGCACACCGCCCACCGCCGCGCGCGCAGGCCCGGCCAGACCAGCCGCGACCATGCCGCCGACCGTCGACCCTTCGGCATAGTGCGGTGGCTCGAACGGCAGGCACTGGCCCTGCTCGGCCAACGCCACCTCCAGCTCAACCAGCGGCGTGCCGGCGCGCACCGTCACCACCAGCTCGGTCGGCTCGTAGGCGCTGATGCCCGCCAGCGGCCTGACGTCGAGTGGCTCACCGCGCAGCGCGCCGCCATAGAAGTCTTTCGTGCCACCGCCGACGATGCGCAAGGGTTGGCGCCTGTCGGCCGCGTCGCGCACGGCGTCGACCAGCATCTGCACGGCAGCGTCGGCAACCACGTTCAGAACCGCTCCAGGTTCGCAAAGGGCAGCAAGCCCTTCTTCACATGCATCTTCCCGTACTCGGCGCAGCGCTGCAGCGTCGGCAGCAGCTTGCCGGGGTTCAGCAGCTCGTGCGGATCGAACGCGTTCTTCAACGCCCGCATCTGCGCGATCTCTTCGGGGCTGAACTGCACGCACATCGAATTGAGCTTCTCGACGCCGACGCCGTGCTCGCCGGTCACCGTGCCACCCATCGCGACGCTGGTCTCGAGGATGTCGGCGCCGAACAGCTCGGCGCGGTGCAGCTGGTCAGCGTCATTGGCGTCGAACAGGATCAGCGGGTGCAGGTTGCCATCGCCGGCGTGGAAAACGTTGCAGCAGCGCAGGCCATACTTGGTTTCCATCTGCGCGATCGCGATCAGGATGTCGGCCAGCCGCTTGCGCGGGATCGTCGAGTCCATGCACATGTAGTCGGGGCTGATGCGCCCCGACGCCGGGAACGCGTTCTTGCGCCCGCTCCAGAACTTCAGCCGCTGCGCCTCATTGGCCGAGACCTCCATGCGCGTCGCGCCACTGCCGGCCAGCACGTCCATCATGCGGCCGATCTCTTCTTCGACCTCTTCGGGCGTGCCGTCGCTCTCGCACAGCAGGATGGCCTCGGCGCCGAGGTCGTAGCCGGCGTGGACGAAATCCTCGACCGCTGCAGTCATCGGCTTGTCCATCATCTCCAGCCCGGCCGGGATGATCCCGGCGCCGATGATCGCGGCCACTGCGTCGCCGGCTTTGCGGATGTCGTCGAAGCTGGCCATGATGCAGCGCGCCAGCAGCGGCTTGGGCGTCAGCTTGACGGTGACTTCGGTGATGACCGCCAGCATGCCTTCGCTGCCGACGACCAGCGGCAGCAGGTCGAGCCCCGGCGCGTCGAGCGCGTCGCCGCCGAACTCGACCCGCTCGCCGTCGACGGTGAAGCCCTTGACCTTCAGCACGTTGTGCAGCGTCAACCCGTACTTCAGGCAGTGCACGCCGCCCGAGTTCTCGGCGACGTTGCCGCCGATCGTGCAGGCGATCTGGCTCGATGGGTCGGGCGCGTAGTACAGCCCCAGCGGCGCCACCGCTTCGCTGATCGCCAGGTTGCGCACGCCACATTGCACGACCGCGGTGCGGCTGAGCTTGTCGAGCTTCAGGATGCGGTTGAACTTGGCCAGGCCCAGCGTCACGCCCAACTCGTGGGGCATCGCACCGCCCGACAGTCCGGTGCCGGCACCGCGGGCCACCACCGGCACCTTCAGGGCGGCGCAGGCCTTCAGCACGGCGCCGACCTGGCTTTCGTTCTCGGGCAACGCGACGACCAGCGGGCGCTGGCGGTAGGCCGTCAGCCCGTCGCACTCGTAGGGCGTGGTGTCTTCGCTGGTCCACAGCAGCGCGTGCGGCGGCAGCACCGCCTGCAGCGCAGCCACCACCTCGCGCTGGCGGGCGGCGCGCGGTGAAGCGTCGACAGGCGGGGAAACGGTCACCGCAGACATGAGCGCCGACTGTAGCAACGCGAACTGAATCGCGGCTGAAGTCGAATCGGTGCGTGGGGTCGATTCAGCTGGGGCTTGGGATGCGCTGAATTGATGGGTGTCAACCGCCAGCCATCAGGAGCGCTTGCGCGTCGCCGGCTTCTTGGCCGCCGCGCGCGTGGCCGCCTTGACGCCGCCGCCCACCGCCTGGGCCGCGACCTTGGTCGCCTTCACCGGCACCTGCGCGCCCAGTTCGACCGCGCGCTTGATCGTTTCGCCGGCGGCATCGAAGCTTTGCTTGACCATCGCGCCTGCCAGGTTCTTGGCCGCGTCGGTGGCGCTGTCTTTCATCGCGCCGGCGGCCAGCGTCGTGAACTGCTTGGTCAGCGCGCCCCACCACTGCATCGGGTCGACCGTGCCCATCGGCGTCTCGACCTGGGTCTTGGACGAAGCGGCGGCACGCGCCTTCCTGGCGGCGGGCTTGGGTGCCGGGGCTTCGGCAGGCTCGGCCGCCTCGGGCTCCGGCACCTTCAGCTTGATGGAGTCGCGCAGCTCGCCCATCTGCACGTTCATCGTCTTCAACGTCGACAGCGTCATGCGCTGCACTTCCAGCGCCTGGATCGTCGCGCCCAGCATGCGGGCGTTCTGCTCGAGCCAGAACTGCACCGTGCGCAGCTCTTCGATGCGCTTCTCCAGCTCCTCGGGGTTCAGCGTCGGCGCAATCCACTGGCCCATGTTGGGCAATGCGGCGCCGGCGTTCTTGACCAGCCCCTGCAGGAAATCGAAGCCCGGAACCATCTTGGTGAAACCGGCTGCATCGGCCATTGCACGCCTCTTGTCGCTTGCTGGGATGGCGGCGATGGTACGCCCGGCCGGCGGCACGGGCGCTTTGGTGGGAACCCGGGCGCGGCGGCTTGTTTCGTCAGCGCGACGCCGCCGAGGCCGCCGCCGCGGGCAACCCGCCTTCGATGCGCTGGACATCGAAGCCGTGCGACTTCAGCAAGGCCGGCACGCCTTGCTCGCCGATCAGGTGCAAGGCGCCGACGGCCACGAAGAGCCGCTCGCCAGCGTCGTGCCGGGTCTGCAGCTGTGCCGCCATCGTGACATTGCGCTCGTCGATCAGGCGACGCATCAGGCGCTTGTCGTCGTCGCTGTCGACGCACCGGCACCAGTCGGCATAGCTGCTGAGCTCTGCCCAGTCCGAGCGGGCCCAGGCCTCGGCCAGGCGCTGCAGCGTCGGCAGGGCGTGACCGCTGTCCAATTCGTCGAGCGCATGGCCGACGAAGGTTTCGGTCTCGGCCGGCGTCGGCTGCAGCAGCAGGCCGATCTGGGCTTCGGGCGTTTCGAGCGACAGCACCGGCTTGTGGAGGCCGCGCGCATAACCGGCCAGGAAACCATCGATGCCGTAGGCCGGCTCCAGCCCGGCACGCCGACCGGCCATCACCGTCAGCGTCACGGCTTGCATCTCGGGCTTCAGCGCGGCGAGCTCCTGGCCGGCGCAGGCCTTGTCCATCTGCGCACGCAGGCGACGCTGCAGCGGACCACTGATCACCGGCTGTCCCGGCGCGGCGGCCAGCACGGTCATCAGGCGGCGCTGGATGTCCGGGTCCAGCATGTCCAGCTCCAGCGCGACCCGGTCGACCGATTGCAGCGCATTGCGCACCTGCGGCCCGGGGAACATCCAGGGCTTGCGGGCGACGTGCAGCGTGCCGTACAGCCAGGAGGTCTTGCCGCCCTTGCTGACACGCCAGAGAAAGCCGCGGTCGATCGCGTCCTGCATGCCGCGCTGCACGTCGTCGGCAGTCAGTGGCTTCGGCTGTGGCGGGCACGCGTCGGTGGCGGGCGCAGCCTGCAGGGCCGGCGGTGCGGCCCACAGGACCAAGGCGACGGCAACGCCAGTGACCCAGGCGGCGAGCGTCATGCCAGCTCCACCACGGTCTGCTCGATCGCGCCGAACAGGCTGTGACCGTCCCTGCCTTTCATCTCGATGCGGATCGTGTCGCCGTACTGCATGAAGGCGGTCCTGGCTTCGCCCTGGTCGATCATCTCCAGCGCGCGCTTTTCGGCGATGCAGCTGTAACCGCGCGAAGCGTCCTTGTTGCTCACGGTGCCGGAGCCGACGATCGCGCCGGCGCGCAGGTTGCGGGTCTTGGCGACGTGGGCGATCAGCTGGCCGAAGTGAAAGTTCATCTCCGGCCCGGTCTCGACCAAGCCGACCTTGCGGCCATTCCAGGTCGACTGCAGCGTCAGGTGAACGCGGCCTGCCTGCCAGGCGTCGCCCAGTTCGTCGGGCGTCACGGCCACCGGGCTGAACGCCGTCGCCGGCTTGCTTTGGAAGAAGCCGAAGCCCTTGGCCAGCTCGGCGGGCACCAGGTTGCGCAGCGTCCAGTCGTTGACCAGCATCAGCAGCCGCACGCCTTCGAGCGCCTGCGCCGGCGACACGCCCATCTCGACGTCGCCGGTGATCACCGCGACTTCGGCCTCGAAATCGATGCCCCAGTCGGCGCTGGCGAACCGCGCATCGTCACAGGGGCCGAGGAAGTCGTCGCTGCCCCCCTGGTAGACCAGCGGGTCGCCGAGGAACGACTCCGGCATCTCGGCGCCGCGCGCCTTGCGCACCAGCTCGACATGGTTCAGATAGGCCGAGCCGTCGGCCCACTGGTAGGCGCGTGGCAGCGGCGCCATGCACATCGCCGGGTCGAACGGGAAGGCGTGCCGCGCCTTGCCATGGTTCAGCGTGGTGGTCAGGTCCTGCAACTGCGGTGACAGGAAGTTCCAGTCGTCCAGCACCTGCTGCAGTCGGGTGGCGATGCCGTTGGCGTAGTGCGCGGTGGCGAGGTCACGCGAGACGACGACCAGCTGGCCGTCGCGCGAACCGTCCTTGTAGGTGGCGAGCTTCATGTACGTGGAATCGGGGCTGGGCCGCCAGGCAGAGGCGGCCGAAGTTGATGGCACCATTGTCCGATGCCCTGGCCCGCCTTCACCTTCCCTGCCCCGACGCAACTGCCGGCACGCGCGCCGGCAGTGAACTGGCGCCGCCGCGGCCAGGCCGCCGCCGTGGTGCTGGCGGTGCTGCTGGCCCATGGCTGGTTGATCGGGCCGGTGCACGAGCCGATCGGCCGTGCACCCGGGCACAGTCCGGCCATTCAGCTGGTGACGCTGCCGCCGGCCAAGGCACCGGCACCGGCGCCTGAGGTGATTGCGGCGCCAACGCCAACGCCCTCACCGCCGGCCGAACCACCGCCGCTGCTGGCGGCGCCCGAGCCGGCGCCCGCCAGCGAACACCGCCCGCCGCCCGATGGGCCGATCGACTGGATGGCGGGCCCGCGGCCGCCCGAGTCGGTGGCGGGCACCGAGCCGACGCCGGCCGACGAAGCCGGCTCGACGCCAGCGGCGCCGGTGCCCGGCACGGTGGCCAGCGCACAGGACATCGAAGGCGGCGGCCGGCCGCCGATCTACACCACGCAGCGGCCTGAGCAGTCGTTCAAGCTCGACTACCGCGTCGAGCGTGGCGACGACGCCGGCACGGCGCAGCTGAGCTACGACCTGCAGACCGGCGGCATCTTCCGGGTGCGCTTCACCGCCGAGGTCAACGGCAAGGCGGTGATGGACTGGATGTCGCGCGGCTTCTTCAATGCCGCCGGCTTTGCGCCTCAGCGCATGGTCGAGCGCCAGCGCGGGATCGACGCGCGGGCGGTCAATTTCCAGCGCGACGAAGGGGTGATCACCTTCTCCAGTTCGAGCCGCGCGTTCGCGCTTCATCCTGGCGCTCAGGACCGCACCAGCATGTTGCTGCAGCTGGTCGCGATCGCCCAGGCCCAGCCGGGCGGGCTGCGTGCCGGCCAGCACATCCGCATGCAGGTGGCCTCGTTGCGTGGCCATGTCGGCGAGTGGGATTTCGAGGTGGTCGGCGACGGGCAGGTCGAACCGAACGGTGTGCCGATTCCGGTCGTGCACCTGAGGCGCGAACCGTCACAGCCCTACGACCAGCGGATCGAGCTGTGGTTGGCACGTGACGCCGGGCACCTGCCCGTGGGACTGCGCTTCACCCAAGTGCCCGGCCGCAGCAGCGAGGCTTTTTGGCTCAGCACCCCATTGCCCGCGGTCGAAGCGCCCTCCTCGGCGCCCCCTCGCAGCGACCCTTGAATCCAGCCGCCTTGTCTCCATTTGCCTGGCATGGGGGCCTGCTTGGCCTCGGGCAGTACATGGAGCATCACCGCATGAACCTGGTCTACAACTCCGACAGCTACGCCGTCGTGCAGATCTCGCTGGAGCAGGCCGACAGCGCCCCCGGCGACGGCGAAGGGGCGTCGACCAGCCACGCAGACGTGGTGCGCGGCGGCTACGAGATCGTCGACAAGGCGGCCAAGAAGGGCATCTTCATCGATGGCGCGCTGGCCCAGCGCTTCCGCGAGGGCGTGCAGGCGCTGGCCGAAGAGCACGAGCCCAGTACCGAAGAGATCGACGACTACATCGCCGGCTACACCCAGCTCGCACAACAGCCGCTGACCCTGCACTGATCAGCCACCGGGCACCGCGTCGGCACGACCGACGCGGCGGTCCACATCGCTCGCGGACTTTCAGACTCTTTCGTCGAAGGCACCCTGCACGCCGAGCGCCGGGCCACTCCCAAGCCGTCCGCGGCCCCCCCCCCCGGGGGAGCGGGCCGATGTACTCGTCGGCCGAGGGCTCCATCTGGCGGGGCTTGCCCTCGCGCGGCGGCTGCGCCAAGATCAGCGCCACTTCGACGGCGACGGTGCGCCCTGCGCCCAGCCGCCGCCGGTGGAGGAGACGAAGTGGTCAAGCGTCTAGCCGATGCGCGCGTGGTGCTGTCGCCCGGCCTGGCCGATGCGCCGGTGCTGGACCGCCTGTGCACGCATTTCGTGCTGACCTTGACGCTGGCCCAGGCCGGCCGGCTGAACCTGCGGCGCGACTGGGGTGGCCTGATCGGCCTGACCGGCCGCCACCTGGTCTGGCCGCTGCCAGTGCTGCACCGCCTGCGCGCCTTCCTGCAGCGCCGCTGCGCCGCCAACGAGCACTGGACGGGCCACGAACGCCTGACCGACGATGGTTTCATCGAGCGCCACGGCGCCTGGCATGGGCCGTACGAGGAAGGCTCGCTGTTCTTCTACATCGACGAGTACATCAAGGACGCGCCGAAAGACCTGCTGGCGATGCTCAACGCAACGGCCGACTGGCTGGAGCGCGACCTGAAGAAGCACGCCACGCTGGTCGAGAAGAACATCGATGCGCTGGGCCAGCTGCTGCAGCTGAACCCAGCCGAACGTGCCCTGCTGCTGTACGGCACGCTGGCGCGCTACCAGCGCGAACTGCGCGGGCTGCTGGTCGAGTTCAAAGTCTCGAACGCGCAGGAGGCGTTCGCGATGCTGGCGCGCGTCGCGCAGGTCGACGAGCGCGAGGTGGCCGAGGCTTTGCGCGCCGGCTCACGGCTCGAGCGCATCGGCATGGTCGAGAACCTGATCTCGGAGCACAACATCACCGATCTGGCCGACCTGATGAAGGTCAGCGAACAGCTGCCGCCGGTGCTGATGCGCGAGTACCGCGACCCGAGCGACCTGATGGCGGTGTTCACGCGACCCGCGCCGCGCACCGAGCTGGCCGCCGGCGATTTCGAGTTCGTCGCCGAAGAGGTGCAGGTGCTGTGCGCGCTGCTGCGCAATGCCGTCGAGCGCAAGGCGGCCGGCGTCAACGTGTTGCTGTACGGCCCACCCGGCACCGGCAAGACCGAGCTGGCCAAGGTCTGCGCGGAAGCCGCCGGGCTGGAGCTGTACGAGGTCGAGTACGCCGACCGCGACGGCAACTCGCTGACCGGCCGCGACCGTTACCGCTCGCTGCAGATCAGCCAGGTCTTCCTGAAGGGCGGCGCCCATGTCGCGCTGCTGTTCGACGAAGTCGAGGACGTGTTCCCGGCGATCCCCAGCGACACCGCGCAGCTGATGGCGCGGCTGGACGCCGGCGATGGTGCCTCGTCGGCGAGTGTGAGCGGCAAGGCCTGGGTCAACCAGATCCTCGAAGCCAACCCGGTGCCGGTGATCTGGATCACCAACCGCATCGAGCAAATCGACCCGGCGTTCCGCCGCCGCTTCCAGTACCACCTGGAGCTGAAGTCGCCGCCGCCGGGCGCACGCGAGGCGCTGGTGGCGCGGGCGCTGGCCGGCTCGGTGGTCAGCGAGGGCTTTGCGGCACGCCTGTCGAGCCGGCGCGGGCTGACACCGGCGCAGATCCGCACCGCCGTGCGCTTTGCCGAGTTGGCGGGCCAACCGGGCGAGGTCGAGGGTCTGATCGAGCGTCAGCTGGCGCACGCCGACCTGGCGCTGGGCAGCTTCGGCCACCGCGAGCGCGGCGCACGGCCGAGCGTGACCCACTACGACCTCGGGCTGCTGAACGTCGAGTCGCGCTTCGGCGTGCCGCAGATCGTGGCCGCGCTGCAGCGCCGGCCACACGGCGCGCTGTGTTTCTTCGGCCCGCCCGGCACCGGCAAGACGGCGCTGGCCGAGCACATCGCGAGCAGCCTGGGCCGGCCGTTGCTGGTGCGCCAGGCGAGCGACATCATGAGCAAGTTCGTCGGCGAGACCGAGGCCAACATGGCCCGCATGTTCGACGAAGCCGCGACGGAAGAAGCGGTGCTGCTGCTCGACGAAGCCGACAGCTTCCTGCGCAGCCGCCGCTACGCCGAACGCCACTACGAGGTCAGCGAGGTCAACGAGATGCTGCAGGGCATGGAGCGTTTCCCCGGCGTCTTCATCTGTACCACCAACCTGTTCGAAGACCTGGACGAAGCAGCACTGCGGCGCTTCACCTTCAAGATCCGCTTCAAGGCGCTGCAACTGGCGCAGCGGCTCGCGATGTTCATCGCCGAGGCGCTGGCAGGCGAGGCCGCGGCGTTGACCGACGAACAGCGCCAGCGCCTGGCCGCGCTCGACGAGCTGTCGCCAGGCGACTATGCCGCGGTCCAGCGTCAGGCCGACGTGCTCGGCGCACCGTTCACGCCGGACGAATTTCTGGCCCAGCTGGAAAGCGAGCACAGGGTCAAACCCGAGGTCCGGCACCGAAGAGCGGCGGGATTCACGCAAACTCCATGATTGTTCAGGCGCCGGCATGGCGCCGTGAATCGGCGGGCCCAATAATGCCCGCGCCCTGCCGCCCGCCCCCCAGCGCCCCACCCACCACATGACTGTGACGTCCGTCGAACTGGTCAATTCCCTTGCCGCCCCTGAGTTGCACGGCCCGACCATTGCCGGCGCTGCGCTGCTGGCCGGCTTGATGTTCGGCCTGGTTGGGCATGGCTTGCGCAAGCTCCGCTCGACCGACACCGTCACCGCGCTCGGTTGGTGGGGCGCCGGTGCCGTTGCAGGCGGTGCCGGCCTGTGGGCGTTGCACTTCTTCGCGCTGACCGGTCTGGGCTTGCCGTGGGAGCCGCACTTGCGCGGTTGGCAGATGGCCGGCAGCGGGCTGGCCGCCACGCTGGGCCTGGCCGCGGTGCTGGCGACCGCCCGCCTGCGCTGGGGCGATACCGCACGCCAGGTGCTGCAAGGGTTGGGGTTGGGTGCGCTGTGGGCGATGGTGCAAAGCCTGTCGCTCGCCAGCCTGTCCGAGCCGCCCATGGCCAGTGCCGCCGGGCCGGCCTGGCCGCTGCTGGCGCTGGCTGGCGTCACCACCGCCGCCACCGCCGCGCTGGGCCTGGCCTTCAGCCCGC
Source organism: Ideonella sp. (assembly GCF_036277275.1). Classification (GTDB taxonomy): domain Bacteria; phylum Pseudomonadota; class Gammaproteobacteria; order Burkholderiales; family Burkholderiaceae_C; genus Ideonella. Next base: position 73,092 of record NZ_DASUNH010000003.1, read on the forward strand.
GCTGGTCGGCCCTGGGGCCATTCGGCCTGCGGTTGTTCCTGGGCGCCACCGGTTTTGCGCTCGCGTCAGGCCTGACCCAGGCGTTGACGCTGGGCAGCCTCGGCTTCGTCGAGAACCCGCCTCCGGCCGGTGTGCTGCTGGTGGCCGTCGACGCGTTGCAGTGGGCCTGCGCCGCCGGCGCGCTGGCCTTGCTGCTTGGCCTGTTCGGCGTGCTGATCGATTCACGTGCCTCGCACCGCAACCGTGCGCTGGCCTCGTCGCTGAGCGAAGCCAATCGACGCTTGCGTGAACAGGCGCTGACCGATCCGCTGACCAAGCTGCCGAACCGGCTGCTGTTCGAAGAGCGGCTGGCCAATGCGCTGGAGCTGGTCGACGACCCGTCGGCCCCGCCCGGCGGCACGCTGGCGGTGATGTTCATCGACCTCGATGGTTTCAAGCCGGTCAACGACTCCTTCGGTCACAGCGCCGGCGACGCGGTGCTGCGCGAGATCGGCCGCCGGCTGCAAAGCCTGGCTCGCCAGTCGGACGTAGTGGCCCGGGTCGGCGGCGACGAGTTCCTGCTGCTGGCCGAACGGCCCGGCACGCCTGCCGGCGCCGGCCACCTGGCGCAGCGTGTGCTGCAGTGCCTGGCCCAACCCTGCAAGTTGCCCAATGGCGCCGAGGTGCGGCTGTCGGGCTCGGTCGGCATCGTGATGTACCCCGAGCATGGCCCGGCGCAGAAGCTGCTGGCCCGCGCCGACGCGGCGATGTACGCCGCCAAGCGCGCCGGCGGCTCGGGCTTCGCCATCTTCGAACCCGGCATGGAACAAGACAGCCGCGCGCAGCTGGAGCTGCAGCACGAGCTGCGCGGCGCGATCGAACGTGCCGAGTTGGTGCTGTATTACCAGCCCAAGATCGACGGTCGCTCGGGCCAGATCACCGGCGTCGAGGCGCTGGTGCGCTGGCAGCACCCGACCAAGGGCGTGATCTCGCCCGGGGTCTTCATCCCGATCGCCGAACGCTTCGGCCTGATCAGCGCGCTGGGCCAATGGGTGATCGACGAAGCCTGCCGCCAGCTGCGCACCTGGCTCGACCAGGGTTTGCGCATGCGGGTGTCGATCAACATGTCGGCCCACCAGCTGCGGCAGGAGAACCTGGTCCAACGGATCCGTCGCTCGCTGCATGCGCACACGGTCGACCCGGCGCTGCTGACGATCGAGATCATCGAGTCGGTGTTGATGGAAGACGCCGCGGTGCAGGCCTTTGCCGGGCTGGCGCAGCTGGGTGTCACGCTGTCGATCGACGACTTCGGCATCGGCTATTGCAACTTCGCGCTGCTGCGCAAGCTGCCGGTGACGCAGCTGAAGGTCGACCGCAGCCTGTTCACCGACATCCAGCACAGCTCGGACGCGCTGGCCGTCGTCGACGCGATCGTGAAGATGGCGCATGCGCTGGGCCTGCGCGTGGTGGCCGAGGGCGTCGAGACCGATGCCCAACGCGACATGCTGCTGGCGCTGCGCTGCGATGAACTGCAGGGTTATCTGTTCGCCAAGCCGATGTCGGCCGAACGGCTGACGCTGTGGGCCATGGGCGACGAAGGCGTGCACATGGCCGATTTCCGGCCGTCGATTTATGCGGCGGCGCCGCAGACGCTGCAGTAGCGTCCGCACCGTACCAGCCCGTTGCGCGGGCGAGCGCCGTCAGACGAGCACTGGCGAAGGCGCCGCCTCGCGGGTGATCTGATCCGGCGCCGCCACTGAAGCGGCGTCCGGCGACACCTTGGCCACCCGGCGCTTGCGCGGCTTGCTGACCTTCGGCGCAGGGGCCTCAGCCCCCTCGGCCCTTTGCGCCCCTTCTTCGACCCCATTGGCCGCCGTTGCCTTGGCTTGCTTGGCCCGACCCTTGGTGCCCTGGGGGAACTTGGCCTTCAACTCGGCCCGTGCCGCAAGGTAGGCCTGGGCCTCTTCTTCACTCATCCCCAGCGTGGCGAAGACCTGGGCCACCTCGGCCAGCGGGGTATGGTTGGTGAAGGTGTGGATCAGGTGGCCCCGGCGGCCGCCGAACATCAGCTCGATGCGCCGCGCGCGGTGGCTGTACAGCAGCGCATAACGCTGCAACCCGACGCGAAACCAGATGACGTTGCCGCCGGCGCCGTCCTTCTCGCTGACCCGGACGTGTGCACCCGCATTCTTGCGCCACAGGATGCCGCCAGCAATCGCCAGCAACACCTCGTTGACCTCGCCAGCGTGATGATCCGAGCGTTCGAACACCCCGAGCAAATGCTCCTGAAGATCATCCACGCTCTTTAAAGCGATTGCCATCAACATCCCCCTGGGTTCATGGGCTGCCGCCGAGCTCATGACTCGGGCGGCTACATAACGCCGACTTTGCCGGCGTTACCTCCCAAGTCAACACCCCTAGATTGAAGAGGGATTCAGGCCCGGCGCTTGCTCACGGCGGCGGCCAATTGCCGCAGCACCGGTTCGGTGTCGGCCCAGCCCAGGCAGGCATCGGTGATCGACACGCCGTGCTTCAAGGCCTGGCCAGGCACCAGGTCCTGGCGGCCATCCTGCAGATGGCTTTCGACCATCACGCCGGTGATGCGCCGCTCGCCCGCCGCGATCTGCGCCGACACATCGGCGCCGACTTCGATCTGCTTGCGATGCTGTTTGCTCGAGTTGGCATGCGAGAAGTCGATCATCACTTGTTCGCGCTGGCCTGCGCCGCGCAGCACCGCGCAGGCGGCTTCGACATCGGCCGCGCTGTAGTTCGGCTGCTTGCCGCCGCGCAGGATGACGTGGCAATCGCTGTTGCCGCGCGTCTCGAAGATCGCCGCCTGGCCCATCTTGGTCATGCCCATGAAGGCGTGCGACGCGCACGCGGCCACCACCGCGTCGGCCGCGACCTTGACGCCACCATCGGTGCCGTTCTTGAAGCCGACCGGGCAGCTCAGGCCCGAGGCCAGCTGGCGATGGCTCTGGCTCTCGGTGGTGCGAGCACCGATCGCGCCCCACGAGACCAGGTCGGCGATGTACTGTGGGCTCAGCAGGTCGAGGAACTCGGTGCCGGCCGGCAGGCCCAGCGCGGCCACGTCCAGCAGCAGTGCGCGGGCGCGGCGCAGGCCTTCGTTGATGCGGAAGCTGCCGTCCAGCCGCGGGTCGTTGATGTAGCCCTTCCAGCCGACCGTCGTGCGCGGCTTTTCGAAGTAGACCCGCATCACCACCAGCAGCTCACCGCGCAGCTCGTCGGCCAGCGCCTTCAGGCGCTTCGCATACTCGATCGCCTGGTCATGATCATGAATCGAGCAAGGGCCGACGACGGCGATCAGGCGGTCGTTGCGCCCTGCCAGCACATCAGCCAGTTCGCGGCGCGCGTTTTCGACCAGGGCCTGCGCCGCTTCGGGCATCGGCATCTCGTCTTGCAGCAGCGCTGGCGAAATCAGCGGTCGCACCGCCCCGATGCGCACGTCGTCGACGCGGGTGGAGTCGTGGGTGGCCAGCGCATCGGCCGGCGGCAAGCGAGACGCGCCACCGACCTCGTGGTCGTGTTGCCAGTCGTCGGGTCGGTTCACGGTGTCGCTCCTTGCTGCCAGGTTCGATGCTGAGGGGTTCCCAGCTGGACATCGGATTATCGACGGCATGGGACACTGGCCAGCCCCCAGCCGGAGCACAGACGATGATCCTCGAACACGCCGACATCCGCATCGCCCCTGGCCAGCAGGCCGCCTTCGAAGAGGCGATCACGCGCGGACTGAGAACGGTGATCTCGCGCGCGAAGGGCTTTCGCGGCGCCCAGGTGCAGCGGGGCGTTGAAAGCCCCGAGCGCTACCTGCTGCTGCTCCACTGGGACACGCTGGAAGACCACACGGTGGGCTTTCGCCAGGGCCCGTTGTTCACCGAGTGGCGGGCCATCGTCGGGCCGTTCTTCGCGGTACCGCCGGTGGTTGAACATTTCGAGCTGGCGGTCGATACGCCGCAGAGCTGAGCCCCGCAATGCGCGCAGCGGCCGGGTTGGCGGTACCGCGCAGCCTCACGTCAGACGCTTACCCACGCGGCACCCTCAACCCGGCGATCCACTGCCCAGCCGAGCGTCCAACGATCGCATGGGCAAACCCGCCTTCTCGCTTGCAAGCCCACCATGACAGGCGGCCCGCAAGAGACAAACTTACTGCTTGACCGCCTCAACCTGGATGACCAGCTTGATCGCATCGGGGAAACCGTAGTTCAGGCCGTAGGTGACGCCGAACTGGCTGCGCACCAGCATGGTCTCGAAGTCGCCGCCGCAGACTTCGCGCTTGAGCATCGGGCTCTGGTAGCAGTTGAAGTTGTTGGCCTTCAGCGTGACCGGGTTGGTCTTGCCGTTCAACGTCAGCATGCCAGTCACTTCGCCGACCTTGTCGCCGTTGAAGCTGAACTTGTCACCGACGAACTTGGCGGTCGGTTGGGCTTCGACGTTCAGGATTTCGGCGCTTTTCAGGTGCTTGTCGAACGGCGCCGTGCCGGTGTTGATCGAGCCGGTGTCGATCGTGATCTCGACCTTGCCGGTCTTGCCGGCGCGGTCGAACTGGACCGTGCCTTCCTTCTTGTCGAAGCGGCCGCGGTTGGTCGAGGTGCCGAAGTGCGGGACTTCGAAGGTCACGAAGGTGTGCGTCGGGTCGATGGCATAGGTCGCGGCCTGCGCTTGGGCGCCTTGGGCCACCAACGTCATCAGGGCGCCAGCGGCGGCGATCAGCGAGGTCTTGTGGTTCATGCGGAAGTCTCCTGGGGACAGGGGTTGGAAAACAGTAGGCGGCAGTGGGTCACAGCGGTGCCACGCCGGTGACGGCGAGCTTGAACTTCACCTGCACGTCGTTGGCGACCATCGAGGTGTCGGCCCATTCGCCTTCACCGATCTTGAAATCGAGCCGCTTGATCGTGAACGCGCCGGTCGCGACGGTCACGCCACCGGCACTCTGGGCCAGCGCAACCGGCACCACGACGTCCTTGACGTTGCCCTTGATCGTCAGCTTGCCGGCGACCTCGAACTTGCCGCCGCCGAGCGCCTTCAGGCTGCTGGATTGGAAAGTGGCCTGGGGAAACTTCGCGACGTTGAACCAGACGGGCTTCGGCACCTCGGCATCGGTCTCGGGCGAGCCGAAGCCGGCGCTGCCGGTGTCGATCGTGAAGTTGACGCTGCCGGCCTCGGGCTTCTTCGGGTCGAAGCTGATCTGCGCGTCCCACTTGCGGAACTTGCCGTCGACGGGCACGCCCATCTGCTTGGAAGTGAAGCCGATCTCGCTTTGCGCGGGGACGATTTTTTGTGCCTGGGCCAGCGCGAGTGAGCTTGCCAGCAGCAAGGAGGCGGCGAGCGTAACGGAACGGGTCAGTGCAGACATTCGAACAACCTTCGAAGAAATCGATTCAGAAAAAGTTCAGCGGCCGGGGCGCATGCGGTTGATCAGTCCGTCGCGGTCGAAGAAGTGGTGCTTCACCGCCGCGCCGACGTGCAGCAGCACCAGCACACCCAGCGTCCATGCCAGGAATTCGTGACGCTCCTTCATCACCTCGGCCAATGCCTTGTCGGGCGAGACGAAATCGGGCAGCGGCAGGACACCGAACCAGACCACCGGGAAGCCCGCGGCCGAGCTGTAGGCCCAGCCGGCCAGCGGCACCAGGAAGAACAAGGCATATAGCGCCCAGTGCGTCAGGTGGGCCATGCGCTGCTGCCAGCGCGGGCCCGGTACGTCGGGCGGCGGGCGGTGCGTCAGGCGCCACACCAGGCGCAGGATCGACAGCGCCAGGATCGTGATGCCAGCCCACTTGTGCCAGTTGAACAGCTTCAGCCGCGTCGGCGACATCGACAGCTCGCTCATGTACCAGCCGACACTGAAGCTGATGATGATCATCAGCGCCAGCAGCCAATGAAAGCCGATGGCCACGCCGGTGTAGCGCAGGCGGGTCGTGGAGGTGGCGGTGGTGTTCATCGTGGTCGCAAGTGTGGCGAGGCGGATCGAGCCATCGGTTCAGCCCGATTGAGGCGGCATTTCAGTTTTGCTGAATGAGGAACCAGCCGCAGAAGGATCACCCGATCGGCCGATCGAACGGCTCGGCGCGTTCGGGCGCCACCAGCAAGGCCTCGAACACGGGGCCGAGCCGTCGTGCGTCCCCGACCGGCAGCAGTTGGTGCCGCAAAGCGAAGTCCAAGGTTGCAAGGGCCGCGTCGGTGGTCATTTCACCGTCGGCGGCACGTTGCAAGGCGTTGGCCATCGGTAACAGCTGGTGCTCGGCGACCTCGCCGTCCTGGTTCTGCGGCACCCGGCCCGGCGCCAGGCCTAAGTCGTAGACGAACAGCCACTCGTGCTGCCAGCCCTCGGGGATGTCGCAGGCCAGCTCGACCACGCGGCCTGCCGCCAGGCCACCCAGTTCGTGCGGGTGCAGGCCGGCTTCTTCCCAGGCCTCGCGGCAGACGGCCTGGCGCGGTGTCTGGCCGTGCGGCACGCCGGAGCCGACCAGGTTGTCGAGCCGACCGGGGTCGGTCGGCTTGTTCCAGGCGCGGCGGGCGATCCACAGCTGCTGTGGTCGACCCGTTGCGTCGGCCACATAACCGTTGATGTGGGCGCCCAGCGTCTGCGCGCCCCAGAAGCGCGACGAGGCGCGTTCGATCACCGCGGCCAGCGCGCCGTCCTCGTTCCACAGCGCAAAGGGCTCGTCGCGCCAGGCCCGAATCAGGCCTTCGGCGCGCAGCGCCGCGTTGACGTCGGCGAAGGCAGCTTCGCGCGCGCCGCGCGGCACCGTCATCGACCAGGCGCCGTCGGCCTCTTCGCGAAACCATTGCGGCCATGCCGCCAGGGCCAGGCGGCCGGCGGCGTCGATCGAGCCGACGCGCCGGCCGTCGAGCATGAACGGCGCACGCGGGCCTCGTTCGCTGCGGCGCGCCGCCGCAAGGCAGTCCCAGGCGCTCATCGGCTCACCGCCCACAGGTTCAGCGCCAGGCCGGTCATCACCAGCCCGGCAGCACCCAGCTTCCAGGCCGGCAACGCCTCGCCGAACGCGATCGCCGACGCCCCCATGCCGAACACCGGCACCAGCAGCGCCGCCGGCGTCACGGTGGCGGGCGGGTGGCGCGCGAGCAGCCAGTTCCACGCACCGTAGCCGAACAAGGTGTTGCCCACCGCCTGCCAGACCACCACGGCCCAGGCGGCCGGGCCAGCCGCGACCAGCGCAGCCCCGACGACGTCCACGCCGCCATCGAACACCAGCGACAGCAACACCAGCGGCGGCACCGCGAACAGGCTCGACCAGACCATGAAACCCAGGGCGTCGACCTTGCCGGCGCTGCGCGCCACCGCATTGGCCAAGGCCCAGCAGAAGGCGGCCGCCAGCACCATGCCCAGCCCGGCCAGGCTGATGCCGGCGCCCCCCTGGTGCGCCTGCCAGCCGATCCAGCCCATGCCGGCCACCGCCAGCGCCAGGGCCCCGATCTGCGCCAGCTTCAGGCGCTGGCCGGCCAGCGCAATGGTGAAGAAGACCTGTGCCTGGACCACCAGCGATGCCAGCCCGGGCGAGATGTCAGCCTTCATCGCCAGGAACAGCAGGCCGAACTGACCCGCGCCGAGCAGCACGCCGAAAGCCGCCAGCCTGGCCCAGCCGGTCGCCGGGCGGCGAATGAACAGCAGGAACGGCAGCGACGACAGCGCAAAGCGCAACGCGGCGAGCAGGAATGGCGGCAGCTCGGCCAGCCCCCACTTGATGACCACGAAGTTGGTGCCCCAGACGGCAACGACGGCCAGGGCGAGCGCGAGGTGGGAAACGGGCATGGGGCGGCAGTGTAGGCAGACGCACCCGCCTGCGCCGGCCGCGGGGCTTCCCCCACAATCCACTGGATGAGCACCTCCTTGCAGCGCATGACCGAAGCGGCCTATGTACGCTTCACCGAGGCCGCCGTGGCCGACTATGCAGACGACAACGTCGCCGCGGGCCGCTGGCCCGCCGAAGGTGCGCTGGAACGCTCGCGGCTGGAGCAAGAGCGCCTGTTGCCGCAGGGCCTGGCGACGCCGGGCCAGCATCTGTTCACGATCCACGACGACGCATCGGGCGCCGCCGTGGGCGTGCTGTGGTTGTCGGTGACCGAGCACCCCGGCGGCCGCTCGGGTTACGTCTACGACGTGGCCATCGACCCGCCGCACCGTCGGCGCGGCCACGCCCGCGCGGCCTTCCTCGCGCTGGAAGCGGTCGCGCGCGAACTGGGGGTCGACGACATCGGCCTGCATGTCTTTGCGCACAACGAAGGCGCGCAGGCGCTGTACCTCGCGCTGGGCTACGAGCCCACCGGCATCAACATGAAAAAGCGCCTCGCGCCATGAGCGTGCGGGTGTCGCGGCTGGGCTCGGGCGAGCGCGACACCGCGCGTGCGCTGTTCGCGCTGCTGGCCGAGGTCTTCGACGAGCCGCACCAGCCGCGCGCCGACCAGGCGCTCGACGAGTTGCTGGCCCGGCAGGATTTCTGGGCCCTCGCGGCATCGGACGACACGGGCCGGTTGCTCGGGGGCCTGACCGCGCATCGCCTGCCGATGACGCACCACACCGGCTCGGCGCTGTTCATCTACGACATCGCGGTGCTGCCGGCCGCGCAGCGTCAAGGCGTCGGCCTCGCGCTCGTGTCCACGCTGCGCACATGGGCCGCGCAGCAGGCCATCGCCGATGTCTTCGTCTTCGCCGACAACGAAGACGCGCATGCGCTGGACTTCTACCGTGCCCTCGGCGGCCGGGCCACCGCGGTCACGATGTTCGACTTCGGTGCCGACTGAAGCCCCGGGTCAGATCGTCATCGGGTCGACATCGACCGCCCACCGGACGATGCCCTTGTGCTGGGTGCGCAGTGCCGGCAGCCCCGCGACCCAATGCGCCAGCAGCCGCTGCAGCGCGGCCCGCGAACCGGACTCGACCAGCATCTGGCGTCGCTCCTGCCCGGCGACCCGCGCCACATGGGGCGGCACCGGCGCGTACAGGCTGATGTGCTCGGCCAGACCCAGCGTGCCGGCCAGCGCGTGCGCCTCGTCGCGCGCGGCACGCAAGAACCCTTCGGCGACCGCCGCGTCGCGCGCCTCGGCGCGCAGCAAGGCCAGGTGGGCGAACGGCGGCAGGCCGGCCATCTCGCGCTCACGCAGCTGGCTGGCCGCGAAGCGCGCGTAGTCGTGCGCCTTCAGCGCCGCAAACAGCGGATGCCCCGGGTTGGCCGTCTGCACCCACATCTCGCTTTGTTGCGCCACCTCGGCCGCACGGCCGGCGCGGCCCGCGGCCTGCATCAGCGTGGCGAACAGACGCTCGGGCGCACGGAAGTCGGCGGTGAACAGCGCACCGTCGGGGTCGACGGCGGCGACCAGCGTGACGCGCCGGAAGTCGTGCCCTTTGGTGACCATCTGCGTGCCGACCAGCACATCGACCTCGCCGGCGTGCATCGCCGCCAGTTGCTGCTCCAGCGTGCCCTTGAGCCGGGTGGTGTCGGCGTCGATGCGTGCGACGCGGGCCGGCCCACCCCCGGGCCCCACCACGCCCTGCAGCAGCTCGCCCACCTGCTCTTCGAGCTTCTCGGTGCCGCGACCGATGGGCTGGATGTCCAGGTTGCCGCATTCGGGGCAGGCGCGCGGCACCCGCTCGGTGAAGGCGCAGTGGTGGCAACGCAGCGTGCGGTCGAGCTTGTGGAAGACACGCCAGGCACTGCAATGCGGGCAGGCGCTCTTCCAGCCGCAGGCGGTGCAGTGCAACACCGGTGCAAAGCCGCGCCGGTTCAGAAACAGCAGGCTTTGCTCGCCGCGCGCGACGCGCGCCTCGACTGCCGCCTTCAAGGCCGGTGCCAGCGCCAACGGCGGCTCGCCCGGCGCCGGCCGCGGCTGCTGCGTCATGTCGATCACCTGCACGCTCGGCAGCGGGCCCTGCCCGACCCGCTCGGCCATCGTCAGCAGCCGGTAGCGGCCGGTCTGCGCGTGGTGCCAGCTCTCGAGCGACGGCGTGGCCGAGCCCAACACCACCGGCGCGTTCTCGAGCCGGCCGCGGTAGACGGCCAGGTCGCGGGCGGAATAGCGGGCGCCGTCCTGCTGCTTGTAGCTCGGGTCATGCTCCTCGTCGACGACGATCAGCCCGAGCCGGGGCAGCGGGCAGAAGATCGCCAGCCGGGTGCCCAACACCAGTTCGGCCTGGCCGCGGTGCGCGGCGAGCCAGTTGGCCAGCCGCTGGGCCGGCGTCAGCGCACTGTGCAGCGAAACCAACCGCCGGCCGGGGAAGCGCGCCGCGAAACGTGCCTCCAGCTGCGGTGTCAGGTTGATCTCGGGCACCAGCACCAGTGCCTGCTGGCCGACGGCCAGGGCGGCCTCGGCCAAACGCAGGTAGACCTCGGTCTTGCCGCTGCCGGTGACGCCGTGCAGCAGGTGGCAGGCCGGCCCGGCCGAGTCGAATGCGGCCAGCACGGCGGCCTGTTCGCCGGTCAATGGCGGGCGCTGCGGCTCGGCGGCAGGAGAGCCATCAACAGCGGCCTTGGCAAGCCTTTTGTCCTGCAGCCGCATGCGCTTGGCCAGGCCCGCGTCGTCGAGCTTGCGCAGTTCGGGCGGCAGCACCGCCAAAGCCACCTCGCCCACCGCTCGTTGGTAATAGCGGGCGCTGAATTCCACGAGGCGGCACCAGGCGCTGGGCAGCGGCGGCAGGCTGACTAGCACTTCGGCGACCGGCTTGAGGGCAAAGCCTTCAGCGCCTTCCCGGTCTTTGTTGTCGGGCGCGAAAGCCTGGTCCGGCGTCGGCCAGACGATGCCGGGCACATCGCGCCGGCCCAAAGGCACGCGCACCAGCGTGCCGGGCGCGAGCGGCTGCTCACTCTCGTAATCGAGCGTGTCGCCCAGGCCCGCATGGGCCGGGGTCTCGACGGCCACCCGAAGCCGATTCATGCGACGCGGGCTGCTCGGTTGCTCACTCGACACGTATCTAAGAGCAACAGATCAACAGTGGCGCTTAAGTTCATGATTCCAAAGAGCTTTCGGACTTGCCCACCGTTCCTGTGGATAACATTGTGGGAAAGCTGCGGTCGGGCGTGCTAAATGCTTGATGCGCCGTGCACCGGCTTGGGTTGCCCGTTTCTGTGGCAGATCCTAAAAATTCTTTTTAATCAAACACTTGCCACGAGTCGCCGCGATTTTGATGGTTTTATGACGTGGCCCACAACGGTGATCTGTCGCACCCTGGCTTTTGGGGATAAGTCAAGCCCTTAGCAGACACTCACCCGGTGAAACCCCCATACCACATCACAAGGGCGCAGGCGTATGGCAGCGTTTGCGCAACAGCCGAGAGTGGCTGTGAACGGCCTCCACCAGCGCCGACACGTGCTCTGGCGGGGTGTATTGGCTGATGCCATGGCCGAGGTTGAAAACGTGGCCATCCCAGGTGCCGTCGGCCCGCTGGGGCGGACCGAAGCTGTCCAGCACGCGCCGCGCTTCGGTCGCCACCACCTCGGGCGGCGCGAACAGCACGTTCGGGTCCAGATTGCCTTGCAGGGCCACCTGGTGGCCGACGCGGGCGCGCGCCTGGCCGAGGTTGACCGTCCAGTCCAGGCCCACCACATCCGCGCCGCTGGCGGCGATCTCGTCGAGCCACAGGCCACCGCCCTTGGTGAAGACGATGGCCGGAATGCGCTGGCCGTCGTGCTCGCGCTTCAGTTGCGCCAGCACCCGCTTGGTGTAGGTCAGCGAGAACTGCTGGAACGCGCCATCGGCCAACACACCGCCCCAGCTGTCGAAGATCATCACCGCCTGCGCACCGGCATCGATCTGGGCATTCAGGTAGGCGGCCACCGCGTCGGCGTTGACGGTGAGGATGTGGTGCATCAGGTCCGGCCGGCTGTACAGCAGGCTCTTGACGAGGCGGTAGTCGTCGGAGCCTGCGCCCTCGACCATGTAGCAGGCCAGCGTCCACGGGCTGCCGGAGAAGCCGATCAGCGGCACGCGGCCGTTCAGCGCGCGGCGGATCGAGGTGACCGCGTCGAACACGTAGCGCAGCTTGGCCAGGTCCGGCGCGACCAGCGCAAGGATCGCGGCTTCGTCACGCAGCGGGTGAGCGAAACGCGGGCCTTCGCCCTGCGCGAAGCTCAGCCCAAGGCCCATCGCGTCGGGCACGGTCAGGATGTCGGAGAACAGGATCGCCGCATCCAGCGGGTAGCGTGCCAACGGTTGCAGTGTCACCTCGGTGGCAAAGTCGACGTTGGTCGCCAGACCCATGAAGCTGCCGGCCTTGGCGCGGGTGGCACAGTACTCGGGCAGGTAGCGGCCGGCCTGTCGCATCAGCCACAGCGGCGTGTGCTCGGTGGGCTGGCGCCAGCAGGCGCGCAGGAAGGTGTCGTTCTGGAGCAGGGCAAACATGGGTGGGATTATCGGCGCCGCCCCGCCCTGGCCGCTTGACTTGGCACGAGCCGGCCCCATCTTCAGCCCGCGGGTAACATGCCCGCGCCTTGGCCCACTCCCTTGACGGAGCCTCGACGAATGAAACTTTTCGCCCGCCCTCTGCTGACCGCCTCGGCCCTTGCCACCACGCTGGCGCTGACCGGCTGCGGCTACAACGACTTCCAGCGCCTGGATGAACAAGTCAAGGCCGGCTGGTCCGAGGTGCTGAACCAGTACCAGCGCCGCGCCGACCTGGTGCCCAACCTGGTCGCCACGGTCAAAGGTGAGGCCAATTTCGAACAGGAAACCCTGACCAAGGTGGTCGAGGCACGCGCCAAGGCGACCTCGATCCAGGCGACGCCGGAGCTGATCAACAATCCCGAGGCATTCCAGAAGTTCCAGGCCGCGCAAGGCGAGTTGACCGGCGCGCTGAGCCGGCTGATGGTCGTCAGCGAGCGTTATCCGGAGCTGAAGGCCAACCAGGGCTTTCAGGAGCTGCGGGTGCAGCTCGAGGGCACGGAAAACCGCATCACCGTTGCGCGCAACCGGTACATCAAGACGGTGCAGGACTACAACGTGCTGACCCGCAGCTTCCCGACCAACCTGACCGCGATGATGTTCAGCTACACCGTCAAGCCCACCTTCACGGTCGAGAACGAGAAGGCGATCTCGGCGCCGCCGACGGTCAGCTTTGACAAGGCCGCACCGGCCACACCAGCGGCGTCGAAGTAACGCCCGGCCCGCCTCGTATGCCGCACCGATGGCCCGGCGGCGACGCCAACCTGCTGCGTGCCTGGGCCGTCCGGCTGCTGCTGGCCTGGGCCGCCTGGCTCGGGCTGGGTGGTCTGGCCCAGGCCCAGGATCTGCAACCGGTGCCGACGCTGGCCGCCCGTGTCACCGACACCACCGGCACCTTGAGCGCGAAGCAGAGCGACGCGCTCGAAGCCAAGCTCGCCAAGTTCGAACGCGAGGCCGGCACCCAAATCGTCGTGCTCATCGTCGCGACGACGAAGCCCGAAGACATCGCCGCCTATGCCCACCGCGTGGCCGACCAATGGAAGATCGGCCGTCGCGAGATCGGCGATGGGCTGCTGCTGCTGGTGGCCAAGGACGACCGGCGCGTGCGCATCGAGGTCGCCAAGGCGCTGGAGGGCGCGGTGCCCGACCTGGCGGCCAAGCTGATCATCGACAACGCGCTCCGGCCCGCCTTCAAGGCCGGCGACTACGCCGGCGGTCTGAACGCGGCGGTCGACCAACTGGCGGCACGCGTGCGCGGTGAGGCGCTGCCCGTGCCCGACGCGAAGAAGCGCCGCCCGCCCAGCAGCGGTGGCTTCGGTGGCGTCGGCTGGGACCAACTCGCACTGTTCTTCTTCATCGGCGTGCCGATCGTCGGTGCGCTGCTGACCGGCCTCTTCGGCCGCAAGCTGGGCGGCCTGGCCACCGGTGGCGCGGCCGGTGGGCTGGCCTGGCTGTTCGGTGCGCCCGTCCTGCTGGCCGGGGTGGCGGGGACGATCGCCCTGGTGCTGGTCGGCGTGCTGGGCATCGGCTCGGCGGCGCGCCGGGGGATGGGCATGCGCGGCGGCCACGGCATGCCGGTCATCTGGGGTGGCGGTGGCGGCGGTGGTGGGGGGGGCGGCGGCTTCTCGTCCGGCGGCGGTGGTGACTTCGGTGGTGGCGGCGCTTCGGGGGATTGGTGATGCACAACGGCAAACGCTCCTGGCCGGCACGCATTGCGCGGCTGCTCAAGCACCGCTGGTGGGATGAGGCCGACGCCCGTCGCATGCTGCCCAGCGACGCGCTGGACCGGCTGCAGGCCCGCGTGGCCGACAGCGAGCGGGCGCATTCGGGTGAGATCCGGATCTGCGTCGAGGCGGGGCTGCCGCTGTCGTATCTGTGGCGCGACGCCAGCGCACGTGATCGTGCGGTGGCGATGTTCGGCAAGCTGCGGGTCTGGGACACCGAAGCCAACAACGGCGTGTTGATCTACCTGCTGCTGGCCGAACACGCAATCGAGCTGGTGGTAGACCGCGGGCTCGCCCACCTCGTCGACGAAGCCCGCTGGCGAGCGCTGGTCGGGAGCCTGGGCGAGGCGCTGCGCGCCGGACGCTTCGAAGAGGGCCTGATGCACACGATTGCCGAGGTCGACGGCTTGTTGTGCGAGCACTATCCGCTCGCCGATGGCGCGATCGCCAATCCGAACGAGTTGCCCGACCGACCGCACCTGCAGTAGCACCTGGCGGCAGCTGGCCGCCGCGCGGGCTGTCAACAGCGCCCCCCTAGCTTGCGCTGCGCCCCTAGTTCGGGGGGCTGTCGCGGTCGCCGGCAGCATCTACAAACCGGTCATGCACGCCCATTCGCACCTCCACCAGGCCCCAGGCCTCGACCCCGGTGCGCGATGAACCTGCAAGCACGCGTCCACCGCCGATTGCACAAGCATCGGTCCAACGGGACCGGCCATGCCGGTCTGGCGCGTGACAGCCATGTCGCCGCGGCGCCCCCGGCAGCGCCGATGCACGGTCGCCCGATCCCCGTCCCGCGCGAGTTGCTGCTGGGCTATCTGAGTGCTGGCGAAGACGCCGCGGCAAGGTGTCCCAACAGCGCGGCCGACTGGGCGGTGCTGCAGACCGCGGCACAGGCCTTGATGCACAACGGCGAGCCCCTGCACCTGGGAGTTCGCGCCGGCGAACTGGCCCAGCGGGTGCGATGGTTTCGTCGTCTGCTCGCGCTGTGGCCCATGGCCGAACGTGAACGCTGGCTGGGCGAAAAGCTGACCGAGAGCCAGCGTCATCCGCTGGCGGCTTCACCGCTGCACGACGAGCTGGATCCCCGCCTGTTCGACCCGATGCTGGGCCAGGAGCAGCGGCTGAGTCTGCAGGCCCTGTGGCTGGCCGTTGTGGCCCCCGGTGCGGTTTGCCTGGACGCAGGCCGGCGCGAGCGCGAGCTTGGCGAGGCCCGGGCCTTGCTGCGACGCTGGCTGGGCTGACCCTCCCGCCATCAAGACGCGGGCCAAGGTCGCAGCGGCTTCACCGGCCCGTTGAAGCTTTCCCGGCGCGGCGGGCCGTCCAGAGGCGGAAACTCCAGCGCTTCCGGCGGCACTGCGGTGTCGGGCAGGTGGTCCAGCAAATGGCGGATCAGTGTCAGGCGGCCGCGCCGCTGGTCGTTGAAGTCGACCAGTACCCACGGTGCGTGCTTGGTATGGGTGGCCTTCAGCATCGCGTCGCGGGCGCGGCCGTAGTCGGCATAGTGCGCGCGCGCCTTCAGGTCGATCGGCGACAGCTTCCAGCGCTTCAGCGGGTCCACCAGGCGCTCGGCGAACCGCTCCTCCTGCTGCGCCTGGTCGACCGTCAGCCAGTACTTGAACAGCAGAATGCCGTCATCGACCAGCATCTGCTCGAACACCGGCGCCTGTTTCAGGAAGGCCCGTGCCTCGTCGTCGGAGCAGAAGCCCATCACGCGCTCGACGCCGGCGCGGTTGTACCAGCTGCGGTCGAACAGCACCATCTCGCCGGCTGCCGGGAGCCAAGGCACATAACGCTGGAAGTACCACTGGGCGCGCTCGCGCTCCGTCGGCTTGGCCAATGCCACCGCGCGCACCTGCCGCGGGCTCAGCGTCGCGGTGATGGCCGAGATCACGCCGCCCTTGCCGGCGGTGTCGCGCCCTTCGACCACGACCACCAGGCGCTTGCCGCTGGCCTGCAGCCAGCGCGCCATGTTGTTCAGCTCGACCTCGAGCGCGGCCAGCGCCTCGGCGTAGGCGCCTTTGCCGAGCTTGTTGCCGATCTCAGCGTCCACACCACGCGGCCGGCGGGCCGCCTTGGGCTTGTCGGTCTTGGGCTTGCCTGCTTTGTCCTTGGCCATGCGACGCTCCAGCAACAGGGGTGCCGCCGATTGTGGCCTCGCCATGAAAAAACCCGCCGGGTGATGCGCACCGGCGGGTTCTCGTGCGAGCGCCGAAGCGACTCAGCGGCTCTTGCGCAGCTTCTGGATCGCGGCGATCTGCGCCGCCATTGCGGCGAACTCGCCCTGAGCCTTGGCGAAGTCGATGTCGCTCTTCGCGTTCTTCATCGCGTCCTCGGCCACTTTCTTGGCTTCGAGCGCCTTGGCCTCGTCCAGGTCGTGGCCGCGGATGGCCGTGTCGGCCAGCACCGTGACCGACCCCGGTTGAACCTCGAGGATGCCGCCGGCAACGAAGACGAACTCTTCCTCGCCGTTGTCCGCGCGCTCGATGCGCACGGCACCGGGCTTGATGCGGGTGATCAGCGGCGTGTGGCGCGGCAGGATGCCGAGCTCGCCGTTTTCGCCCGGCAGCGCGACGAACTTGGCCTCGCCGCTGAAGATGCTCTCTTCAGCGCTGACCACGTCGACGTGAATGGTTGCCATGTCAGTACTCCGTTACGTGCCTCAGACCGAACCCGGCAACCGCTGCGGAACCGGCTTTGCCGGGCCGCTGGCGGCGCCCCTTGAAGAGGAGGCGCCGAAGGCGCATCCGGGGTGGGTCATCAGTTGATCTTCTTGGCCTTCTCAAAGGCCTCGTCGATCGTGCCAACCATGTAGAAGGCCTGCTCGGGCAGGTGATCGCATTCGCCGGCGACGATCATCTTGAAGCCGCGGATGGTTTCCTTCAGCGGCACGTACTTGCCCGGCGAGCCGGTGAACACTTCCGCGACGTGGAACGGCTGCGACAGGAAGCGCTGAATCTTGCGGGCGCGGGCCACGGCCAGCTTGTCTTCCGGCGACAGCTCGTCCATGCCCAGGATCGCGATGATGTCGCGCAGTTCCTTGTAGCGCTGCAGCGTGGCCTGGACGGCACGGGTGGTCTCGTAGTGCTCGAGGCCGACGACGTTCGGGTCGACCTGGCGCGAGGTCGAGTCCAGCGGGTCCACCGCGGGGTAGATGCCCAGCGAAGCGATGTCACGCGACAGCACGACGGTGGCGTCCAAGTGGGCGAAGGTCGTGGCAGGCGACGGGTCGGTCAAGTCATCCGCAGGGACGTACACGGCCTGGATCGAGGTGATGGAGCCGACCTTGGTCGACGTGATGCGCTCTTGCAGGCGACCCATTTCTTCGGCCAGCGTCGGCTGGTAGCCCACGGCGGAAGGCATACGGCCCAGCAGCGCGGACACTTCGGTACCGGCCAGCGTGTAGCGGTAGATGTTGTCGACGAAGAACAGCACGTCACGGCCTTCGTCGCGGAACGACTCGGCGATCGTCAGGCCGGTCAGTGCCACGCGCAGACGGTTGCCCGGGGGCTCGTTCATCTGGCCGTAGACCATCGCCACCTTCGACTGCGACAGGTCCTCTTGGACGACGACCTTCGAGTCCGACATCTCGTGGTAGAAGTCGTTGCCTTCACGGGTGCGCTCACCCACGCCGGCGAACACCGACAGACCCGAGTGGGCCTTGGCGATGTTGTTGATCAACTCCATCATGTTCACGGTCTTGCCGACGCCGGCACCACCGAACAGACCCACCTTGCCGCCTTTGGCGAACGGGCAGATCAGGTCGATCACCTTGATGCCGGTTTCGAGCAGCTCTTGCGACGGGCTCAGCTCGTCGTAGGCCGGGGCCTTGCGGTGGATCGAGGCGGTCAGCTCACTCGCGACCGGGCCACGCTCGTCGATCGGGTTGCCCAGCACGTCCATGATGCGGCCGAGCGTCGCCTTGCCGACGGGCACCATGATCGGGTTGCCGGTGTTGCTGACGGTAAGGCCGCGGCGCAGGCCGTCCGACGAGCCCAGCGCGATGGTACGCACGATGCCGTCGCCCAGCTGCTGCTGCACTTCCAGCGTCAGCGCCGAGCCTTCCATCTTCAAGGCGTCATACACCTTGGGCATGCGGTCACGTGGGAACTCCACGTCCACCACGGCGCCGATGCACTGAACGATCTTGCCTTGGGCTTGAGTGTTCGACATTTGTCTGTCCTTCAATTCAGAATTCGTGTGGGTCTCGGGCCGAGGCTTAACCGCTGATGGCGGCGGCACCGCCGACGATCTCGGAAAGCTCTTTGGTGATCGCCGCCTGGCGCGTCTTGTTGTAGACGAGCTTGAGTTCGCCGATCAGCGTGCCGGCGTTGTCGGTCGCGGCCTTCATCGCCACCATGCGCGCGGACTGCTCCGACGCCATGTTCTCGGCGACCGCCTGGTAGACCAGCGCTTCGACGTAGCGCGTCAGCAGCTCGTCGATCACCGTCGCGGCGTCCGGCTCGTAGATGTAGTCCCAGCCGTAGGCCTTCTTCTCGGCCTCGGTCTGGGCCAGCGCACCGGCCGTCAGCGGCAGCAGCTGCTCGACCACCGGCTCCTGCTTCATCGTGTTGATGAACTTCGTGTAGCACAGGTACACCGCGTCGACCTTGCCTTCGACGAAGGCATCGAGCATGACCTTGACCGGGCCGATCAGTTTCTCGATCTGCGGCGCATCGCCCAGGCCGAGCGCGTGCGACACGACCTTGGCGCCGATGCGGTTCAGGAAGCCGTTGCCCTTGGTGCCGATCGCCACCGCCTGCACCTGGCCACCGGCGGTCTGCACGTCACGCATCTTGTTCGTGACGGCGCGCAGGATGTTGGTGTTCAGGCCACCGCACAGACCCTTGTCGGTCGTGACGACGATGAAGCCCGACGCACCGGCCTTGCCGCCCGAACGCATGTAGGGCGACTGGTACTCGGGGTTGGCCTGCGACAGGTTGGCCGCGATATTGCGGATCTTGTCGCTGTAGGGGCGCGCGGAACGCATGCGTTCCTGCGCCTTGCGCATCTTCGACGCAGCGACCATCTCCATGGCCTTGGTGATCTTCTTGGTGTTCTCCACCGATTTGATCTTGCCGCGTATTTCCTTGCCGACCGCCATGACGGTTCTCCTTGTTCAGAGTGTCAGGCGGGGCTTCAGGCGAAGGACTTCTTGAACGCGGTGATCGCGCCCGACAGCTCTTCTTCGGCAGCCTTGTCCATCGCCTTGTCGGCTTCCAGCTTCGCCAGCAGGGCGGCGTGGCTGGCCTTCAGGTGCTGGTGCAGGCCGTGTTCGAACGCCAGCACCTTCTTGGTGTCGATCGAGTCGAGGAAGCCCTTGTTCACCGCGTACAGCGTAGCGGCCATCAGGCTGATCGGCAGCGGCGAGTACTGGGCCTGCTTCAGCAGCTCGGTCACGCGGGCACCGCGGTCCAGCTGCTTGCGGGTGGCTTCATCCAGGTCCGATGCGAACTGCGCGAACGCGGCCAGTTCACGGTACTGCGCCAGGTCGGTACGGATACCGCCGGACAGCGACTTGATCAGCTTGGTCTGGGCGGCGCCACCGACGCGCGACACCGAGATACCGGCGTTGATCGCGGGGCGGATGCCGGCGTTGAACAGGTTGGTTTCCAGGAAGATCTGGCCGTCGGTGATCGAGATCACGTTGGTCGGCACGAAGGCCGACACGTCACCAGCCTGGGTTTCGATGATCGGCAGCGCCGTCAGCGAACCGGTCTTGCCCTTGACCTCACCCTTGGTGAAGGCTTCGACGTAATCGGCGTTCACGCGGGCCGCGCGCTCGAGCAGGCGGCTGTGGAGATAGAACACGTCGCCAGGGAAGGCTTCGCGGCCCGGCGGGCGGCGCAGCAGCAGCGACACCTGACGGTAAGCCACGGCCTGCTTGGACAGGTCGTCATAGACGATCAGCGCGTCTTGGCCGCGGTCGCGGAAGTACTCGCCCATCGTGCAGCCCGAGTAGGCCGACACGTACTGCATCGCGGCCGATTCCGAGGCCGATGCGGCGACGACGATGGTGTAGTCCATTGCGCCGGCCTGTTCCAGCGCGCGCACCACGTTCTTGATCGACGAAGCCTTCTGGCCGATCGCAACGTAGACGCAGGTCATGTTCTGACCCTTCTGGTTGATGATCGCGTCGATCGCCACGGCGGTCTTGCCGGTCTGGCGGTCGCCGATGATCAGCTCGCGCTGGCCACGGCCGATCGGCACCATCGAGTCGATCGACTTCAGGCCGGTCTGCACCGGCTGGTCGACGGACTTACGGGCGATCACGCCCGGGGCGACCTTCTCGATCACGTCGGTCATCTTGGCGTTGATCGGGCCCTTGCCGTCGATCGGCTGACCCAGCGCGTTGACGACCCGGCCGATCAGCTCGGGGCCGACCGGCACTTCCAGGATGCGGCCCGTGCACTTGACGGTGTCGCCTTCGGAGATGTGCTCGTACTCGCCCAGGATCACCGCGCCGACCGAGTCACGCTCGAGGTTCAGCGCCAGGCCGAACGACGGCTGGCCGTCCTTGCCGGCGGGAAACTCGAGCATTTCGCCCGCCATCGCATCGGACAGGCCGTGCACGCGGACGATGCCGTCGGTCACCGAAACGACGGTGCCCTGGTTGCGGATGTCCGTCGAGGCGCCCAGGCCTTCGATGCGGCTCTTGATCAGTTCGGAAATTTCAGCGGGATTCAGTTGCATAGCTTTCTCCGAAAGCGTGAGGCGCTAGCGTCGGGCTGGTCGCCGTAAATGGTGTTGCCGTGGAGCGCGTGGGCTGCGGATGTTCAGTGGGTCAGCGCGACGCGCATCTGCTCGAGCCGGGCGCGAACGGAGGTGTCCAGCACCTCGTCACCGACTTCGACACGGATGCCGCCGATCAGCGACTCGTCAACCGCGACGCTGGCGTTCAGCTTGCGGCCGAAGCGCTTTTCCAGCGTGGCGACGACATCGGCCAGCTGGCCGGCGTCGAGCGCGAACGCGCTGGTGATCTTGGCGTCGGACACCCCCGAGCTGGCGTTGACCAGCGCGCGGTACTGCGCGGCGATCTCGGGCAGCGCGTTGAGGCGGCCGTTGTCGATGACGGTACGCAGCAGGTTGGCGACCTTGGGCGACAGCTGCAGACGGGCGACGCCGCTGACCAGCTCGAACACCTGTGCCGCGCTGACCTTGGGGCTGTCGGCGAACTGGCGCAGTTGCGCGTGGCCGGCGACCTGGCCCAGCGTCTGCAGCTGGTCAACCAGGCCGGAAGCGTCGGTGCCGGCGCTGGCCTTGAACAGGGCTTCCGCGTAGGGGCGGGCGATGGTGGCGAGCTCGGCCATGATCAGAGTTCCGTCTTCAGGCGGGTCAGCAGCTCGGCGTGCACGCCGGCGTTGACTTCGCGCTTCAGGATCTGTTCAGCGCCCTTGACGGCCAACAGCGCGACCTGCTCACGCAGGGCTTCGCGGGCCTTCATGGATTCTTGCTCGGCTTCGGCCTTGGCGGCGGCAACGATCTTGGCGCCTTCCTCGCTTGCGCGGGACTTGGCTTCTTCGATCAGCTGCTGGCCCAGGCGCTCGGCATCGGACAAACGCTTGGCGGCGTCATCCTTGGCGGCCGACAACTCGGCTTGGATCGTCTTCGCGGCGGCGGCCGATTCGGCCTTCGCCTTGTCGGCGGCCGACAGCCCATCGGCGATCTTCTTCGCGCGCTCGTCCAGCGCGGCGGTGATCGGCGGCCAGACGAATTTCATCGTGAACCAGACCAAGATCAGGAACACGATCATCTGGACGATGAGGGTACCGGTGATGCTCACTTGATTGCCTCGAACGGTGGCGGGGATCTTCAGCGAAGGGCGCGGCAGCTCATGCAGCCACGCCCCAAGCCTCTCAACACGACCGTGCCGTATTACTTGGCGGCTTGAGCGGCCACGGCTTGGGCGATCTGGCCCAGGAACGGGTTCGCGGTGGCGAACCACAGGGCGATACCGGTGCCGATGATGAAGGCCGCGTCGATCAGGCCGGCCAGCAGGAACATCTTGGTCTGCAGTTCGCCCATCAGCTCGGGCTGGCGAGCGGCGGACTCCAGGTACTTGCTGCCCATGATGCCGATGCCGATACAAGCACCGACAGCGCCCAGACCAATGATCAGGCCGGCGGCGAGGGCAACAAAGCTAATGACTTCCATGATGACTCCTAGTCGAGAAAGGTTGTGTTGTTGAGGAAAAGGGAAACAGGAACCGAGAGAAAGAGAACGCCGCTCTCTTAGTGAGCGTCGTGTGCCTGACCGATGTAGACCAGCGTCAACATCATGAACACGAAGGCCTGCAGCGTGATGATGATCAAGTGGAAGGCCGCCCAGACGAAGCCGGCGACGATGTGGCCGAACGCGAGGCCGATGCCCATGCCCGTGCTGACCGTACCCCAGGCGCCGCCCATCAAGGCGATCAGCAGGAAGATCAGTTCCCCCGCATACATGTTGCCGAACAGACGCATGCCGTGCGAGACCGTCTTGGCGACGAACTCGATGATCTGCATCAGGAAGTTGAACGGGGCCAGCGCCCAGTGGTTGCCGAACGGCGCCGCGAACAGCTCGTGCACCCAGCCGCCGAAGCCCTTGATCTTGACGTTGTAGATCAGGCAGGTGACCAGCACGCCGACCGACAGGCCCATCGTCACCGACAGGTCGGCTGTCGGCACCGAGCGCAGGTAGGCGTGGCGCGGGTCACCGCCGCCGGCGGCATAGATCTTTTCCCAGATGAACGGCAGCAGATCGACCGGCAGCAAGTCCATCGCGTTCATCAGGAAGATCCAGAGGAACACGGTCAGCGCGAGCGGAGCGACCAGCTTGCGGCTGGTGGCGTTGTGCACGATGCCCTTGGCCTGCGACTCGACCATCTCGACCAGAATCTCGACGGCGGCCTGGAAGCGGCCCGGCACGCCGGAGGTGGCCGAGCGCGCCGCACGCCACAGGAAGAAGCAACCCAGCACCCCGAGCAGGATGGAGAAGAACATCGAGTCCCACGCCACCACGGAGAGGTCGAACGGACCGTTCAGCTCCTTGTTGCGGGCGTGGGTCAGGTGGTGGACGATGTATTCGCCCGGCGTGGGTGCGTGCTCTACGGCTTCGTGACCTTCGGCTGCCATGTTGTTGTCGTCCGTGCTAACTGTTCAATTGGCGTTCAACTTGTCGTCTTGCGCCCACGCCATGCGAGCGCGACCCAATACACCTTGATGCACAGCACCAGCGCCACCAGCAAGGCTGGCCAGCTCAGGTGCGGCACCAGTCTCGGTGCCCCGACCAGCAGGGCCACCGACACTCCTAACTTCACCATCTCCCAGAACATGAAGCTGACGGCGGACACGCCGGGCGCCATGCTCGAGAGCCGGCTGGTCATGCCACGCGCCATCAAGGCACCCGGCAGGACCACCGTGCCGGCGCCATACAGCGCCGACCAGAAATACGACGGCTCACCCATCAGCAGCCACGCAAGCGCAGCCACGACGCCTCCGACCACGGCCTGGGCCGCGACCACCCGCCATGGTGAGACAGCGGGGTTTCGCGCCGCCAGGGCCCGAGCCTCTTCTCGGGTCAAGGCCTTGAACGGCGGCTTTGCGCCCTCATCATCCAGATCGGCCCATGGATCAGACGGGCCCGGTCGCGGCGTGCCCGGCTGTTGAGCGGGGACGGCTGGCGGCGGGGTCTGGGGTGAGTCGGAGGCTGCGGTCGGCAAAGCCTCGGGATTATACGAGCAAACCCTCGGCCGTCCGATGACGCGCTACTTCCGGCCGGATATGGAACGCATAAGGAGCCCTGACGCGGCTGCCGGTTACGCCATGGTTACGGCGCCTTTGTCGGCGTCAACAAGCGGCAGGGTGCGGCTTGTTGAGCTTCTTTACACCACAGCAAAGTTCACCGGCAGGCCCGGCACGTCGACCCGCAGGCGCAGCACCGCACCGGCCCACGGCTGGGTCGCCAGTTCGTCGGCCGGCCGCTTCTCGCGCGCGGTCGTCACGTACAAGGTCTTGAGGTCTGCGTCGCCGAAGCAGGCCATCGTTGGGCAGCGCACCGGCAGCTTCACCTCGCGCAGCACCTGGCCGTCCGGCGCCAGGCGCAGCAGGCGCTGGCCTTCGAACATCGCGCTCCAGTAGCAGCCTTCGCTGTCGACTGCCGCGCCGTCGGGCCGACCACCGTAATCCTCCAGCCGCTGGTCGGTCGACTTGAGGGGGAACTGCGCGAAGACGCGCCGGTTCGACAGCGAGCCATCGCTCGGGTCCATGTCAAGCGCCTGGATCAGGTGGGCCTTGGTATCGCTCCAGTACAGCGTGCGCCCGCTCGGGCTCCAGGCCAGCCCGTTGCTGACAGTGACGTCACCGGCCATGCGCTCCAACTGGCCATCGCACCAGCGGTACAACGCGGCCAGCGCCGGCTCGCGTGGCTCGTAGATCGTGCCAACCCAGAAGCGCCCCTGCGGATCGGCCTTGCCGTCGTTGAAGCGCTCCTTGGCCTGGTCGTACGGCGACGCGGTCAACAGGCGGCGCCGGCCACTGGATGGATCGAACCGCCACAGGCCGTCGCGCATCGCCAGCAGCAGACCGCCGCCGAGCAGTGGCGCCACGCTGCACGGCTCACAGTCGAAGTCCCACGCTCGGTGGTGGGCGCTCGCCGGCTCGTAACGGTTCAACCGCCCGCCAGGGATGTCGCACCAGTACAGCGCTTCCTCGCCCGGGTGCCAGAACGGCGACTCGCCCAGCAGCGACGGCGGCACGGGCAACGGCCGCGCTTCGAACAGTTCTGCGTCGGCCGCGCCGCTCATACCCGCGCGATGTCCAGCGTGAACCAGGCTTCGAACGCTTCACCCGGTGCGAGCTTGCGCAGGCCATGGGCCTGCGAATCGGCCATGTGGATCGCGTTGCTGACATGGGTCACCGGCTCGACGCAGAAGTACGGCTTGTTCTGCGGCGTGAAGACCACCAGGTACGGCGTCGACGCGCGCAGGCTCATGCGCAACTTTTCGTCGCGGATCTTCGCGTCGCCGCGCCAGCCCTCGAAGCAGTTGTCGAAGTCGAGGTGGGCGATGTCGCCGTCGATGCCGGCCTGCGGCACCTTGCGCGTCGGCAGGCCACTCGCGTCCGGCTCCCAGCGGTCGGTCAGCTCGATGTGCAGGCGGCTGCGCGTGCGCTTGGGGAAGTACGGGTGCCAGCCCAGGCCGACCGGCTGCGGCCCGTCATGGCGGTTGGTGATGTGCAGGCGCGTGGTCAACGACTCGGGGGTCAGCTCGAAGACCTGGCGCAGGTCGAAGGCGAAGGGCCAGTGCGCATCGGGCTGGTGCGAGTAGGCCAGTTCGGCACGCTGCGCGTCGCTCGACACCACCGTCCATGGCCGCTGCCATGCGACGCCGTGCACCGAATGCGGGTTGTCGTCGAAGTTCTGTTGGGTGGTGTAGTCCTGCCCCAGCCAGCGAAAGCGGCGAAAACCCAGGCGGTTCGAGTACGGCGCCAACGGATAGTTGCCCGCCAGGCGTGACGTGGCGAGATCAGCCGGCTCGGTGCTGCGCAGCACCGGCAAATCACCGAGCCACAGGCCGGCCATGCAACCGCCCAGATCGGGCCGCAATGCCAGACGCAGTTCGCCGGCGGTGAGTTCGAGGGAAGTCGAGGTGGTGATGGCTAGGCCCTCCTCAGGGCAGGCACGGCGAGCGTGCGGTGGTCATGTGCAAGGGGGAGATGGCGGCGGCAAGGCCGACGTCCGGCGCATCCTACGCCGGACGGGTGGCGCGCCTCACTCGCGCGCGAAGATGCGCTCGACGGCGGTGTCGATGATCATGCCGCAGGCGCTGTAGATCAACGAGCCGATCAGCGCGGCGGCGAAACCGGCGACCTCGAAGCCATCGAGCAATCGGGCAGCAGCCCAGAACATCAGCGCGTTGATCACGAACAGGAACAAGCCCAGCGTGATCAGTGTGACCGGCAAGGTCAGCAGCACCAGCAGCGGGCGCACCAGCGTGTTCAGCAGACCCAGCACCAACGCCGCGCCGAGCGCAGCAGTGAAGCTGGCCACGGTGACGCCACCGTACAGGTTGGCAACCAGCAGCAAGGCGGCAGCGAGCAGAAACCAACGGACAAGGAGCTTCATCGAATGCGTCTTCCTTTGGACGGTGACTCAACGCATGGTCGACAACCACTGCGCAGCGGCATTGTGCGGTGCCCGCGCATGCGCGCAAGTGGGGTCCGCCGGCAGGTGATCGACGAACTGCGTCGAATCGTGTCGGTCGTCCCTCGTGAAAATACGGGTGACGGTATCCAAACGCTCCCAGGTGATGCCCAGGAGCGACAAATGCGGGTCACTCCGGGGCATCAAAGGCTGTTTTACGAGGGAAAACGGCTTCTCAGCCCCTCGTACACGCAGTACCATTCGGGGCGCTGCGGATCTTGTGAGAAATGGAAGTCCACGCGGCTTCCACCCGGGCCCGGCACATCAACACCTCACTTGATGGAGAGAATCGACATGGCAACTGCGAAGAAGGCCGCTCCGGCCAAGAAGGCCGCTCCGGCGAAGAAGGCGGCTCCGGCCAAGAAGGCCGCTGCTCCGGCGAAGAAAGCGGCGCCAGCCAAGAAGGCTGCGCCCGCGAAGAAGGCCGCTCCGGCCAAGAAGGCCGCGCCCGCGAAGAAGGCCGCCCCGGCCAAGAAGCGCACCCCGAACGCTGCGTTCATGAAGGCGATGACCCCCAGCGCTGCGCTGGCTGCGGTCATCGGCGACAAGGCCGTGCCGCGCACCGAGGTGACGAAGAAGGTCTGGGAATACATCAAGAAGAATGGCCTGCAGGACAAGGCCAAGAAGACGATGATCAACGCCGACGCCAAGCTGAAGGAAATCTTCAAGAAGGCGCAGGTCTCGATGTTCGAGATGACCAAGTTGATCAACAGCCACCTGAGCTGATCAGGCAGGCGGCACGCAAGCCGCCTGGCCCCACGATGAAGAGCCGGCACCCGCCGGCTTTTTTCATGTTTCTTCCGGCGGGCGAGCCGTGCGGCCCGCGCGATGCGGGTCGCAGCTTCAGGTACCGTCGAACGCGCGCCGCGCGTCGATGACCCTTCGCACTTCTTCGATCAGGCGGTTCAAGTCGATCGGCTTGGTCCAGTAGTCGTCGAAGCCGGCGGCCAGCGCCGCTGCGATCTGCTCATTCAGTGCATCGGCCGACAGCGCGACGCACAGCAGATCGGCGGTGGCCGGTTGGGCGCGCAGCCGGCGCAACACCTCGAGCCCGTTCATGTCAGGCAGGTTCATGTCGATCAGCGTCAGATCGGGCCGCACTTGCGCGGCCAGCTCGACACCGCTGCCGCCGTCGTGCGCGACATGCAGCGTCCAGCCCGGCTGGGTGCGGAAGACTTCTTCCATCAGCAGCACATTCAGTGGCTCGTCTTCGATATAGAGCACGATGCGGCCGCCCGGGCCATCCGTCAACTCGGTATCGGCGAGTGGATCGGTCGCCGGGGCCCTCCCGCCGGTCGTGCCCGCGGCGGCCATCATGCGCAGGTTGAAGCAACTGCCGCGGCCCGGCTCGCTGAGTGCGTCGATGTCGCCGCCCATCGCGCGGGCCAGCCCACGCGCGATCACCAGGCCGAGACCGGTGCCGCTGATGCGGCGGCGCTCGGCGCCGAGGCGATGAAACGGCTGGAACAGCTGGGCCAGTTGATCGGCACGCAACCCTTCGCCCTGGTCGCGGATGGCCAGCAGCGGCGTCGCCGCGACATCGTTCGTTTGCTGCAGTGTCACGGTGACACGGCCCCCTGCGCGGTTGTACTTGATCGCATTGGACAGCAGGTTGACCAGCACCTGCTCCATCGCCGCCGCATCACCCTGCACGCGTGCACCCGGCGGCACGGCCAGCTGAATGGACACTGATCGGGCGGCGGCCAGCGGCTGAACCGCTTCGATGCTGGCCCGCAGCAATTCGGTCAAGCTCAGCGCCTCGCTGCGCAAAGTCAGCACGCCCTGCTCGATGCGGGACAAGTCCAGGACGTCGTCGACCAGCGCCAGCAAGGCCTGTCCCGCCTGGCGAACGCCGTCCAGCCGGTGACGCTGCGCGCCCACCAGCGGCTGTTCGCGGTCCAACCCCATCAGCTGGGCGAAGCCGATGATGGCGTTCAGCGGCGTGCGCAGTTCATGGCTGACGCGCGACAGGAATTCGCTCTTGGCACGACTGGCGCGTTCGGCGCTGTCGTGCGCCAGGCGCAGCGCCTCGTGTTCGCGCAACGCGTCCTGCGCCTGGCGACGTTCGGTGATGTCCCAGGTGAAGCCATGGAAGACGACGCGGCCGTCGGCCTGACGCTCGGGCGTGGCACGGGTCTCCAGCCAGCGCTGCTGGCCGTCGCCACGCTCGAAGCGAAATTCGACCCGCATCGGTCGCATCGTCTGCATCGAAGCCAGCACGGCGTCGACGAAGCAGGAGCGGTCAGCCTCGACGATGCGGCGCAGCGTTGGCGTCTGGTCGCCGTCGCCGCCGATCAACAGCCGCACGCCATCGTTGACATACAGGTAGTGCGGGAGCGTGCCATCGGGCTCCAGCCGCATCTGGAAGGCTGCGCCCGGCAATTGCGCCAGCAGCTTGTGCATGCGCTGGTCGCGCTCACGCGTCTCGCGGCTGGCCAGCACCTGGGCCGTCACGTCGCGCGCACTGCCGCGCCAGCCTTGAAAGCCACCGCGGTCATCGAACACCGGCACCGCACTGCGGGAGATGTAGAGGCTGCCGCGGTGCGGCGTGTCGAGGCGGGTAACCACGCGCGCCAGCGGGAGGCGCTGGGCCAGACGGGCGTGCAGCGTGGCGCCGTTCGGCAAGGCATCGCCGGTGCCGTCCACGCAAGGTTCGTCGGCGAGCGGCTGGCCAAGCAGCAGCGGCACCGGCATGCCGGTCAGTCGCTCGAACTCGTCGGACAGCCAGCGGTGCCGCAACGCGGCGTCGAGCTCCCACAGCCAGTCACCCGACGCGCGCGCCAGGTCGGCCAGGCGCTGGCGCTCACGGTCCAGGTGTTCGCGCGCGTGCTGGGTGGTGAGCAAGGCTTCGGCGGCCAGCGCCAGCTGGGCCAGTTGCTGGCGCTGGGCGTCGTCGAGCCGATGCGACCGCGGACTGGCCACGCACAGCGTGCCCACCGCATGGCCATGAAGTCGCAGCGGGGTGGCGGCGTAGAAGCACCACGGCTCGCTGCCGGCCGCCGCGGGCAGCTCGGCGAAGCGCCGATCGAGCCGGATGTCCGGCACTTCGAGGAAGGTGTCCGCTGCCACCGCGTGGGCACAAATGGCCTCGGCGCGAGGCAGCGTGCGCACCATGGTCGCCTCGCCGTCATCGACGCCGACCTGACAGGCATGCCGGTCACCGACCAGCGAGATCAGGCCGACCGGGCAACCACAGAGTCGCCGCGCGGCGTCGGCGAGGGCGCGCAGGGCCCCCAGGGGCGCGGCTTCGCACAAGCCGTCGCTGTCGGGGCTGAACCAGCCCAGGTCGCGCAATGCCGTCTGACGCAGACTCTCGTCAGCCGGCTCAGGCGCGGGTCGCCTTGCCATCGTCCCTCTCCGCCAGGGCTGGCGAAGGCCGTCCCAACGTCCCGGGCGGCCCCACCAGCGAAAGGCTGATTGTGGCGCAGCGGCCGAGCCTCAGTGGCCGAGCAGCGGTGCCAAAAAGCGCCCGGTGTGGCTGGCTGCACAGGCCGCCACAGTTTCTGGCGTGCCTTCGACCACCACCGTGCCGCCGCCGGCGCCGCCTTCTGGGCCCATGTCGATCAGCCAATCGGCCGTCTTGATGACGTCGAGGTTGTGCTCGATCACGACGATGGTGTTGCCGGCGTCACGCAGCTGGTGCAGCACCTTCAGCAGCTGTGCGGTGTCGTGAAAGTGCAGGCCGGTGGTCGGCTCGTCGAGGATGTACAGCGTGCGTCCGGTGTCGCGCTTGCTGAGTTCCAGCGCCAGCTTGACGCGCTGCGCCTCGCCGCCGGACAAGGTGGTCGCACTCTGCCCCAGCGTGATGTAGCCGATGCCCACGTCGAGCAGCGTGCGCAGCTTGCGGGCGATGGTCGGCACGGCGTTGAAGAACTCGTGCGCGTCCTCCACCGTCATGTCCAGCACCTGCGCGATGTTGCGGCCCTTGTAGAGGATCTCCAGCGTCTCGCGGTTGTAGCGCTTGCCATGGCAGATGTCGCACGGCACATAGACATCGGGCAGAAAGTGCATCTCGACCTTCAGCACCCCGTCGCCCTGGCAGGCCTCGCAGCGGCCACCGCTGACGTTGAAGCTGAAGCGTCCTGCACCATAACCACGCTCGCGCGCCGCCGGCACCTCGGCAAACAGTTCGCGGATCGGCGTGAACAACCCCGTGTAGGTGGCCGGGTTCGAGCGCGGCGTGCGGCCGATCGGGCTCTGGTCGACGTTGATCACCTTGTCGAAAGCCTCGAGGCCTTCGATCGAATCGTGCGGCGCCGCCTCGGCGTGGCTGTTGTAGAGCTTGCGCGCCACCGCGGCATACAAGGTGTCGTTGACCAGCGTGCTCTTGCCCGAGCCCGAGACGCCGGTGACGCAGGTGAATAGGCCCACCGGTATGTCCACCGTCACGCCCTTCAGGTTGTTGCCGCGGGCGTTGACGATCTTCAACGCGCTGGTGCCCTCGCCGCCCACCGCCAGCGTGGGGCGCGGCGGCACGTCGATGCGCAACACGCGGCCCAGGTACTGGCCGGTCAGCGAATCGGTGTTCGCGGCCACCTCGTCCGGCGTGCCGGCAACGATGACCTGGCCGCCATGCACGCCGGCCCCGGGCCCCATGTCGACGCACCAGTCGGCGGCGCGGATCATGTCTTCGTCGTGCTCGACCACCAGCACGCTGTTGCCGAGGTCGCGCAGGTGCTTCAGCGTGCCGATGAGGCGTTCGTTGTCGCGCTGGTGCAGGCCGATGCTGGGCTCGTCGAGCACGTACATCACACCGGTCAGACCCGAGCCGATCTGGCTGGCCAGTCGGATGCGTTGCGCCTCGCCGCCAGACAAGGTGTCGGCGCTGCGGTCCAGGCTCAGGTAGTTCAGGCCAACGTCGTTCAGGAACTTCAGCCGCGCGCGGATCTCGCGCACCACCTTGTCGGCGATCTCGGCCTTGGCACCGGTCAACGCGAGTTGCTCGAACCAGGCCAGTGCATCGGCCAGCGTCAGGTGCTCGGCTTCGTAGATCGGCTTGCCACGCTCGGCCTCGGTGCCGGGCAGGAAGACATGACGCGCCTCGCGCTTCAGCCGCGTGCCCTGGCAATGCAGGCAGGGCTTGGCGCTCTGGTAACGCGCCAGGTCCTCGCGCACCGCGACCGAATCGGTCTCGCGGTAGCGGCGCTCGAAGTTCGGCAGGATGCCTTCGAACGGGTGTGAACGCTTGACCACGCGGGTGCGGCCCCCCTTGCCTTCTGCCTCGTAGAGGAACTCGATCTCGTCCTCACCCGAGCCGTGCAGCAGCACCTGCTGGGCTTGCGCCGGCAGCGCCTCGAAGGCCAGCTCGATGTCGAAGCCGTAGTGCTTGGCCACGCTGTCGAGCAGCGAGAAGGTGTAGGCGTTGCGCCGGTCCCAGCCTTTGACGGCACCCGCGGCCATCGACAATGACGGGAAGGCCACCACCCGCTCGGGGTCGAACACCGTCTGCACGCCCAGGCCGTCGCAGTGCGGGCAAGCGCCGACTGGTGAGTTGAACGAGAACAGGCGCGGCTCCAGTTCGGGCAGCGAATAGCTGCAGACCGGGCAGCCGAAGCGGGCCGAAAACAGGTGCTCGCGGTCGGAGTCCATTTCCAGCGCCATGGCGCGGCCATCGGCGATCCGCAGCGCCGCCTCGAAGCTCTCGGCCAGTCGCTGCTTCATGTCGGGCCGCGTCTTCAGCCGGTCGATCACGACGTCGATGTCGTGCTTTTCGGTCTTCTTCAGCTTCGGCAGGTCGGTCGCCTCGACCACCTGGCCGTCGACACGAAAGCGAACGTAACCCTGAGCCTGCCAGTCGGCGAACGATTCGACGAACTCGCCCTTGCGGTCACGCACCACCGGCGCCAGCACCATCAGGCGCGTCTCTTCGGGCAGCGCCAGCACCGCGTCCACCATCTGGCTGACGCTTTGCGCTGCCAGCGGCAGCTCGTGGTCCGGGCAGAACGGCGTGCCGGCACGGGCATACAGCAGGCGCAGGTAGTCGTGGATCTCGGTCACCGTGCCGACCGTCGAGCGCGGGTTGTGGCTGGTGGCCTTCTGCTCGATGCTGATTGCCGGCGACAGGCCTTCGATCACGTCGACATCGGGCTTGTCCATCAGTTGCAGGAACTGCCGCGCATAGGCCGACAAGCTCTCGACATAACGCCGCTGGCCCTCGGCGTACAGCGTGTCGAAAGCCAGGCTCGACTTGCCGGAGCCGGACAGGCCGGTGATCACCACCAAGGCGTGCTTGGGGATGTCGAGGTCGATGTTCTTCAGGTTGTGGGTGCGGGCCCCCCGCACGCGGATCGCGGGCGTTTCGGGCGCGGTGTCGGCGCGCTTGGTGCGCGCTGCGGCGGGCTTCTGGCGGGGCGGGAGCGGGTCGGGCATGGGGTTCTGCGAGGGCAACCGGCCATGATACCGATGGGTGGCGGCGGACGCACCCTGGGGGCCAGCAAGCGGGTCGGCGGGCATGCGCAGCCGCGCGATCCAGGCCGTCGACGAAGGTTCACAAATTTTTTCGTTCGTGCCTTTTGCTTGTCATCCCTGACCAGGACCCCCGCGTTGACCCTGATACCTTATCCCCAGAACAAGGGGGAAACAGGTCCAACCGATGTCAACGATCATGCAGAAGTCAGCCCTTACCAACCGCCAAGCTCATTCGCGCGACGCCAAGCACGTGCTGCCGCCGCCCGAAAAGGGCCAGAAGTTCGAGCCGTTCTGGACGGCTGCCTTTGGCAGCGACCGCCAGAGCCTGGCCCGCCAGCAGAAGTCAGACCAGAAGCGCTGACGCCGTCAGCCACCGGCCCAGCGTCGCCCGGGAGGGCCGACGCCCGGCCCGCGTGTCGGCCGGCGCGGCGAAGCGGCCGACGGCCCCGGCACGCAAGGCGGGCACACCGGCGCCGTCCGGCCACCTTCCGCAACCTCGGCATCCAGCACCACCTGGATTTCCGGCAAGCACCGCAAGCGCCCCTGTCGCGCGGCCTGTCGGCCCGATGGCGGCCGTGTGCCGTGGCCCAGTGGCCGGCTCCGTCCGGCCGGCGCGCGCCCGAACTCAGCGTGACGCCGGGTAGGTTTCTTTTGTACCGGTCAGCTCGCAGCGCTTCAGGTGGCCCGAGTCGACGGCCACCTTGCAGACAGCAAAGCTGTCACGTGTGGTGCAGCGCCGCTCGTCCGGCTTGCCAGGCAGCGTCGGGCAACCGGCCGCCGTCAGCCGTTGGGGCCAGTCGGCCATCAGCCGCCGCGGCGGCTCAGAGGCCGGCGCATTGCCGTCAGCCAGCGCCTGACCGGCCAAAAGGCCGAGCGTCAGCAATCCGGCGGCCCGCCAGCACTGGTTGGAAATAGAACGTAACGCCATCGTCGGCCTCACCCTAGGTCCAACTGTTCCAGAACCTGCAGGATCTGGCGACCGTAGGCCTCCAGCTTCTTGGCCCCGACTCCGCTGATGCCGGCCAGCGCCGCCAGCGAGTCGGGCGCATCGGCAGCCATCTGCGCCAACGTCGCATCGTTGAACACGATGTAGGCCGGCAGGTTGTGCTCCTTGGCGACTTCGCTGCGCCAGGCCTTCAATGCGGCAAAGCGCGCCTGGCCCTGCGTGTCCAGCGTGGCGGCAGCGCGCGGCACCTTGGGCGACGCGCCGGCCTTGCCGCGGGAGCTGCGCGAGCGCGGCGTCGGCTCACGGGCCTCACGCAGCTCGATCTGGACCTCGCCGCGCAGCACCGCGCGGGCGCTTTCGGTCAAGGCCAGCGTGTTGTATTCGCCTTCACTGGCCAGGTGGCCGAGCGCGATCAGTTGCCGGATCACGCCACGCCACTGCGCCTCGCTCAGATCGGCGCCGATGCCGAAGGTCGACAGCTTCTCGTGGCCACGCTCACGGGTCTTGTCCGTCGACTTGCCTCGCAGCACGTCGATCAGGTGGCCGGCACCGTAGCCGATGCCCGAATGCTGGCGAAAGCGGTAGATGCACGACAGCGCCTTGCGCGCCGCTTCGGTCGCGTCCCAGCGCTGCGGCGGGCTGAGGCAGTTGTCGCAGTTGCCGCAGCGGTAGCCGGCGGGCTTGCCTTCGCCGAAATACGCCAGCAAGCGTTGCCGCCGGCAGTCCAGGCTTTCGGCCAGCGCCAGCAGCGCGTCGAGCTTGCCGACCTGCAGGCGCTTGAAGTCTTCGCCGGCGGTGCTCTCGTCGATCATGCGGCGCTGGTTCACCACGTCGGCCAGGCCGTAGGTCATCCAGGCGTCGGCCGGCTCGCCGTCGCGGCCGGCGCGGCCGGTCTCCTGGTAATACCCTTCGATGTTCTTCGGCAAGTCCAAGTGGGCCACGAAGCGCACATCGGGCTTGTCGATCCCCATGCCGAAGGCCACGGTGGCCACCATCACCAGCCCATCCTCGCGCAGGAAGCGATCCTGGTGGCGACGCCGCACGTCGGCGTCGAGCCCGGCGTGGTACGGCAAGGCCGCCAGGCCCTCGCCGCTCAGCCACTCGGCCGTCTCCTCGACCTTGCGCCGGCTCTGGCAGTAGACGATGCCGGCGTCGCCCTCGTGCTCGTCGCGCAGGAAGCGCAACAGCTGGGTGCGTGCGTTGTCCTTCTCGACGATGGTGTAGCGGATGTTCGGCCGGTCGAAGCTCGAGACGAAGGCGCGCGCCTCGGTCAGCTGCAACCGGTCGAGGATGTCGGCGCGGGTGTGCTCGTCGGCGGTCGCGGTCAGCGCGATGCGCGGCACGGTCGGGAAACGATCCGCCAACTGGCCGAGCTGCAGATACTCCTCGCGGAAGTCGTGGCCCCACTGGCTGACGCAGTGCGCCTCGTCGATCGCGATCAGGCTCAATCGCCCACGCTCGTGCAGCGAATCGAGCATCGCCAGGAAGCGCGGGTTCGTGATGCGCTCGGGGGCTGCATACAGCATCACCAGCCGGCCCGACAACAGCTCTCGCTCGACCACCTGCGCACCGGCCGAATCGAGCGTCGAGTTCAGGAAGGCCGCATGCACGCCGGCTTCCTCCAATGCGCCGACCTGGTCGTGCATCAGCGCGATCAGCGGGCTGACCACCACCGTCACGCCCTGCCCGGCGCGGTGGCGGGCGATCGCCGGCACCTGGTAACACAGGCTCTTGCCGCCGCCGGTGGGCATCAGCACCAGCGCGTCGCCGCCGGCAATCACATGGTCGACGATGGCCTGCTGGTGGCCGCGAAACTGGGCATAACCGAAGACCTCGTGCAGCAGGGCGGCCGGGTCGACGGCAGGGGAAGTCGAAAGCATCGGGACGGATGGTAGCGGCTCGTCCTGACGGCACCCTGCCTAGACAAGCCCAGGCCGGCCACACGAGCGCTTACAGAAGTGGCCGCACTTCATCGCCGCTGGCCGCAGTTCGTCGCATCACCTGTGGCGAAAGCGCCAACTCGCGGGTTGGTCCCAGCAACTTCGCCATTGACAGCACCAAACAATCACCGGCACTCGGCGCGCAGCACGGGTGGCAGGCTTTTTGCATCGCGCTGCCGCCGTCGCTTCGCGACGTGAGGGGTGGCGCCCGGCCCACAAGGCGGAACAGGCGCCGCGCAGTGAAATTCGACAGGAGGACACATGTTTCAGCGCACCAAGCTCTGCACGCACTTGTTGCTGGCTTTCGGCGTTATGCCCGCGTTCGCGCAGGACGCCCCCGCCCCCACGCAACGGGTGGAGATCACCGGCTCGTCGATCCGCCGCATCGAGGCCGAAGGGGCGCTGCCCATCACGGTGATCTCGCGCGACGCCATCGACAAGGCGAGTGTGAACACGGTCACCGAGCTGATACAGGCATTACCGGCCATGACCGGTGGCAATTTCACGCAGTCCGCGAGCTCGGTCAACGGCAACGGATTCGGCAACACCACCGCGGCGATTCACGGCCTCGACCAGAAGTACACCCTGGTGCTGCTCAATGGCAGGCGCGTCGCGCCCTTCGGTGGTTTCGGCGCCTCGGGTGGGGATGGTTCGGTGAACCTGTCCAGCCTTCCGCTCGATGCGATCGAGCGGGTCGAGGTGCTGACGGACGGCGCCTCGGCGCTTTACGGTTCCGACGCCATCGCAGGCGTCGTGAACTTCATCACCAAGAAGAACGTCACCGACTTCAGCGTGTTCTTCAACGGCAGCGCCCCTGAACAATCGGGTGGCGGCAAGTGGAGCGCCGGCATCAGCAAGGGCTTCGGAGATCTCGAGGTCGACGGCTACAACTTCCTGCTGTCCTACAGCCACGACGTGCAGGAAGTCCTGATGGCGAGCCAGCGCGATGTCTCCAAGCGCGGCGGCCTCATCACGTTCACGCTCGACGGGCGAAAAGTGGTCTTCGACCAGACCTCCCGCAATACCTTGCCGGGCAACCTCTTCCTCGACAGCGGCGCCGCTTTCAGCCCGTACTTCGACCTGAACGGAAACTGCGGAACGGATCCGGCCGTGTTCGCTTCCGGCACTCGATGCCGGACCAACTATGCCGCGACGGTGCAGAACATCCCGGATTCCGAGCGCGACAGCGTGTACCTTAGCGGCCGGATGAAGCTCGGCGGCGACCACACGCTCTTCGCCGAAGCGCTGTTCTCGAAGTTCGCCATGACCGCGGCGTTCGCGCCACCAGCGCAGCCCATGGGCCTCGGCGACCAGGACATCGCGGGCCGGCCCCTCGACATCCTCTGGGACAAGTACGTCGTTCCCTACCAGGCGTTGACTGGCGACACGAGCACCGGGGCCCAGATGGGCTACCGGGCCATGGAGGCCGGCAACCGCACTGACGAATGGGTGACCGAAGCGCAGCACTACGTGCTTGGCATCGAAGGCACCGCCATGGGCTGGGACTACGGCACCAGCCTCACGTTCTCGTCGAACCAGAGCCAGGACAAGCTCGCCGGCGGCTATCTCGACTTCGAAAAGTTCGTGGACCTGATCAAGACCGGCCAATACGATCCTCTGGTGCCTATTGAAGGTCAGACCCTCGATGCCGCGTTGCTGAGCGGCACCTTCCTGAAGACCGACGTCTCGCAGAACGTGTTCAACCTGCATGCCTCGAAGGACATGTTCGCGCTGCCCGGCGGCAACTCCGTTCTGGGCCTCGGGTTCGATTACGCCCGCCAGAATTTCAAGCAGGAAACCAGCGACCTGGCGCAGTTCGGCAACGGCACGCCGGACCAGGCCGGCGCGACCAACTACGCCGTCGGCGGCTTCTACGGCTACGTGCCGATGGAAGCGAGCCGCAACAACTACGGCCTGTTCGCCGAGCTGCTGATGCCGATCGCGCGAAAGACCGAACTGACGGCCTCGGTTCGCTGGGACCACTACGACAAGGTGCACAACAAGATGCCCTTCAAGCAGGTGGCGAACGACCTCGAGCCGCTGCCAGCCGAGGACGAGGGCAACACCTTCAGCCACGCGACCTACAAGCTGAGCTTCCGCACCCAGCCGGCCGATGGCGTGCTCCTGCGCGGCTCCTTGGGCACGGGATTCAAAGCCCCCTCGGTCAACCAGATCGCGGCGCCGCTCGCGTTCGCGACGAACACTTCGGGAAGCTATGTCTGCCCGTACCCGACACACGCGACGTGCATAGCCAACGGCACCGATCCCGCGCAATGGGACCTCGTCTCGTTGGGTAACCCGGCCAGCGGAAGCGCAGGCCTCAAGGCCGAGACGTCCCGCCAGTGGACCCTGGGCGGGCGTTGGGACGCAGCGCAGATGTTCTCGGTGGGCCTCGACTACTGGGCCGTGAAGCTGAAGGACCAGATCCTGAACGGCATGCCCGAGGGCTACGCGTTCGCCAACGCGGAAGCGCTGCAGGATTTGTTCATCAAAGACTACCGGGACCCGTCGGGGCCCGTCACGATAGCCCTCCTCCAACAGCCGTTCAATGCCGGCAAGGCCAGCTACCAGGGCATCGACTGGGAATTCGACTTCCGCACGGCCACGCCGATCGGGAAGGTGACGGCCAGCCTGAGCGGCACGCACATGCTCAAGGCCGACTACGAACTTCCGGGCGGAAAGCAGACCGACCTCGGCAAGTTCGGTGGCGACAACAACGTCGTCTTCCGCAACGTCATGCGTTTGGCGCTGGGCCTGCAGCATGGCGATTTCACGCACACGGCCGTCGTCAAATACAAGTCGGGCTATGCCGATCAGGCGTTCACCGCGGATTCGG
Organism: Ideonella sp.; assembly: GCF_036277275.1. Classification (GTDB taxonomy): domain Bacteria; phylum Pseudomonadota; class Gammaproteobacteria; order Burkholderiales; family Burkholderiaceae_C; genus Ideonella. Next base: position 111,516 of record NZ_DASUNH010000003.1, read on the forward strand.
GCAACGTGGTGGATGAAGCGACTGGTGAGGGCGTCGCCTATAACGGCCGCGTGAGCTCCTACACGACCGTTGACTGGCAAACTCGCTGGCAGTACAGCCCGGCCTTGCGCTTCACGGCTGGCATCACCAACCTCTTCGATGAGGAGCCCCCACGCTCGCTCAAGCTCGTAGGCGGCAACCAAGTCGGATACGACAGCCGCTACGCCGATCCGACCGGGCGCGCATTCACACTCGGCGCTTCTTACCGCTTCTGAGTCCTTCTGACTCCGCGGCCGCGAGGCTGACATCCGAAGGCGCCCGCCGAGCAATCGGTGGGCGCCTTTTTCGTTCTTGCCGCGATCGCGCGCATGGTCACCTGACCGTGGACTGAGGCTGGTCGAAGGGGTGGATAAAGTGCAGGCCCAGGCCTCGGACGGCTCGACCAGGATCCGTCGTCGACCAGCGAATCTTCAGGCAGTCAGTGGATGAGCAGCGCCTTCACTATGGGCAAGATTGGCGCCGATACGGGCATATCGACGCCGATGGCTTGTGCCCCAATCAATACGAGTTCGGCGCGGCCCGCCGCCAGCGCTTCGAAGCGAAGTGTCAGCACTTCGCGGGCGGCAGTCCATTCATTCTTGAAGACGACCGTGGCAGTGCCGCGAACGTAAAGAGCCGCAATTCTGCGGCGCCGTGGATCCTCCCGTGTCACCAATCACCCTGGAAATCAGAGGAAACCCGAAGTCCAGCTGCGGCCAGATCGTGCCGACGCAGGAGAATGCCCGTCTCGGTTGCCCGAAATCCCGCCATGGTCACCTTCACCGATGCCAAGACCCGCACCGATCTGCTGAACCGCTTGAAGCGCGCCGAGGGGCAGCTGCGCGGCGTGCAGCGCATGATCGAAGAAGACCAGCCCTGCCTCGATATCGCCGGCCAGCTTGCCGCCGTGCGTAAGGCGCTGGACAGCACCTACGTGCGCCTGACGGTGGGTTACATGCAGCAGGAGCTTGGTGCCCGCCTGGCCAGCAGTGACCGCGGGCTGAGGCTGGTCGAAGTGATGGATGAGGTGCAGACGCTGCTGGGCAAGGTTCGCTGAGGGCCGCGTCAGGCCGGGACGGTGTGGGGCGCCGGCGCCAGCGCCAGGTGGGCCTCGGCCCAGGCCTCGAACGCCTCGACCGGCATCGGCCGGCCGATGTGCCAGCCCTGGGCTTCGTCACAGCCGAGCAATGCGAGCTGACGCAAGATCGCCTCGTTCTCGACCCCCTCGGCGACCACGCTCAGATCCAGGTTGTGCGCCACCTCGATGATCGAACGCACGATCATCGCGTCCTTCGGCACCTTCTCCATCGCCTTGACGAAGGACATGTCGATCTTCAGCTCGTCGACCGGCAGGTTGCGCAGCGTCGCATACGAGCTGTAGCCGGTGCCGAAATCATCGATCGACAGCCTGCAGCCCAGCGCCTTCAGCGCCTGCAAGGTCTGCAGCGCACGCGTGGGGTCGGTCATGATCGCGCTCTCGGTGATCTCGATGCACAGCATTTGCGGCGACACGCCGTGGCGCTGCAGGCGGGCACTCAGGCGCTCGACCAGGTCGGCCTTCAACAGGTCGTGCACCGACAAGTTGATCGACAGGCGCGGCAGCAGGCCGCAGGCCTGCCAGCGCGCCAGCAGACGCGCCGATTCGTCGACCACCCACAAGCTCAACTCGTGGATGAAGCCGGTTTCTTCGGCGAAGGGGATGAACGCCAGCGGCGGCACCAACCCGCGCTCCGGGTGCTGCCAGCGCACCAGCGCCTCGGCGCCGACCAAGGTACCGTCCAGCAGGTGCAGCTTGGGCTGGATGAACAGGCGCAGCTCGTTGTGCTGCAGCGCGCGCCGCATCTCACCCAGCAGCGTCAGCGTCGCCGCGCTGCCGTGGTCGAACGCCGGGTCGTAGGTCAGCCGGCCCGCGCGGCGGTGCTTGGCTTCGTACATCGCCACCTCGGCCCGGCTCAGCAGCGCCTCGGCGTTGGAGGCGTGCTCGGGTGCGCAGGCAATGCCGATGCCGGCGGCGACGTCGACCACGCTGTCGTCCAGCCGCACGGGTTGTTCCAGTGCCGCCATGACCAGGTCGGCGATCGCCTCGGCCTGCGGCCGTCCGGCACCGGGCAGCAGCAACGCGAACTCGTCACCCGACAGCCGCGCCACCATGCTGCCGTGGTGGCTGGCCTGCGCCGCTGCCAGTGCGGCCAGCCGTTCGCCGACCCGCACCAGCAGCCGGTTGCCCATCTGGTAGCCGAGCTTGTCATTGACCTGTTTGATGCGGTCCAGGTCCAGCATCAGCACCGCCACCGGACCGGCCCCCAGCACCTGGCTCAGGCGGCGGCTGAACTGGCTGCGGTTGGGCAAGCCGGTCAGGTCGTCCAGGTACAGGCGGCGCCGCGTCACCTCGCGCATGCCGTCGAACGCAGTGGCCAGCTCGCCCAGCTCGTCGCGGCGATCAGGGTGGCCCACCGGCGTGTCGAAATCGCCCTGGCCCAGACGCCGGCTGGCCTCGACCAACGCGCGCAATGGCTGTGTCACACGGCGCGCAGTCCACACGCTGCCGATCGCAAACACCGTCGCGCCGAGCAGCGTGATGCCCAGCAGCACCGCCTGCAGCCGGCGGTAGGGCGCCACGGTCTCGTCGACCGAACGCACCAGCATGGCGCGCAGCTCACCGGCCGGCGTGCGTGTCAGCACGCTGCTGCGGCCCTCCAGTGTTTCGCCCCCGGCCTCGAATTCGGCCGGGCCCAGCGGCGGCAACTGGGTCAGGTGGAGGTTCTGCGACGCCGCCAGGGTGCTTTGCACCACCCGTGCCGGAGCTCCGGCGGGTTGGGCCAGCAATGCTAGGTGCAGGCCGGACAAGGCGCGCAGATCCTCGCCCAGCGTGTGGTCGACGGCAAAGCCCATCACCACCCACCCGATCTCCAGCGGCGCCTTCATCGGCACGACGACGAACTGGTACGGCCGCTCGCCGACCAGCACCAGCTGCCCGGTGACGGGCAGCCGGCCGCCCGCCGCCGCAACGGCCAGGCGCTGGCGCAGCGGCTGCACCGCTTCACCGCCGCGGTTGCCGGCGGCGCGCAACGTGAAGTCACGCTCCAGCAACGCCGTGACACCGGCACCGATGCGCGCACCATGGTTGTCCAGCGCCGAACGGATGGTCTCGTTGTCACCCGACAGCACCGCTTCGCGGAAACCGTAGTCGGCCGCCAGCAAGGTGGCGGCCTGGGTCAGCGCCTGGGCGTTCTGGTCCAGCAAGCGGCCGAGCAGGCGCTCGCCGACCTGCAACTGGTCGGCCAGCTGTGCCCGCGCGTTGGCATCGATGCTGTGGCGGATGGTGAAGAAGCCGGCCAGCTGGACCACCAGCAACAGGCCGAGAAAGATCGTGACGATCCGGCCGGCCAGGCCGGTCAACGGCCGGTGTGGGCGCATCACGGGCGTGCCCCTGTCACCGGCTGGCCACCGGCAGGCTGGCCACCAGGTCCAGCGAATCCGCCGCGACCGTGACAGCCTGCTCGATGCCGGTCGAACCGGCGGGCAGGTCGGGGTGCCAGCTGCGCAGCACATAACTGCCCGGCGGCACATCGGCCAGCATGGCGCGCCCACCAGCCAACGTCTTGGCATACCAGGGTGTGTCGCTGACGACGATCCAGCCGACCATCGCGTCGTGGATGTTGCAGCCCAGCACCACCAGCCCGGCGTGGTCGAATTCGATCGGGTTCTCCGGCCGCCCGACGTAGAGCTTCAGCTCGAACTTCTTGGCCGGTGAGAACGAGTACACATGGTGGCGCACCGTGTCCTGGTTCGGGAACTGCACCTTGGTGCCAACCGGCACCACCGTCACCGCCGGCACGAAGCGCCGGCCCTGCTGCGCGATGTCGACCTGGGCCAGTGGCTTGACGACCGCCCTGGCACCTTGCGGCTCCAGCAGCACCACCACGTCGGCCAATGGCTGGCCACCCTTGCCCTGGGCCCGCACCTCCACCGTGGCCGCGTCAGCGACGGTGGCCATCGCGGCAAGGGCCGCCACTGCCAGCGGCGGGCAGGCAGTGGCGCAGCGGGACAAGAAACGAAGAACGGTCATCGGCGGCAAGGGGCAGGCAAAGGCGTCTCGGCACGGTTGCCCTCGCAGCGGGCAGGCCGGGGCGGCGGCCCGGCGGCCGCATCGACCCGTTTTCGGCCAACCACCCGGCGGCTTGAGCCGCTCGGCCACCGGCGAGCGGTGCAATGGCACACTCGGCAGATGCCCGCTGCCGACGCTTCCCCTTCACCCTGGCTGGTGGCCTGCCTGTGCGCCGCCTGGTGCCGCACTTGCGACGATTACCGGACGGTGATGGCCGAGGCGGCGCACGCCCACCCAGGCCTGCAGTTCGCCTGGGTCGACATCGAAGACCATGCCGATGCGCTGGACGACTCGGAAGGGGCGGCCGAAGACATCGAGAACTTTCCGACGCTGCTGCTGGCCCGTGCAGGCACGCCGCATTTCTTCGGCACGCTGCTGCCGCATGCCGGGGTGCTGAACCGCCTGCTGGCCCAGGCCCTGGCCGGCGAACTGCCGCCGCTGGCCGACGCCACCGCGCGCCGCATGACCGACGCGGTGGTGCGCCTGGTCCATGACCAGCCACAGCAGGTGCAAGTGGCCGCGGACTGAGCGCCTGAGGCTGCGCCCCCACGGTCGGCCGGGTGCGCTGATTGCTCCTTTTCTGGGACTTGTTCATCAGGCCTGAGCGCCCACCGGCCCACAACACCGCCGGCGAGCAACCGGGCCCCGGAAGGAGATCACCATGCATCGAATCGCACCGCTGGTCCGTGGACTGCTCGTTCCGATCCTGCTCGGCTCCACCGTCGGGAGCTGGGCGGTCGCGGCCAATGTGCCCTACATCAACGGCGGCATCGGCCGCGGTGAGGTCAAGCGCATCGAGGCCAGTCAAGGTGAGTACAACCTGCGCCTGACCTTTTCCGAAGGGCCGAAGAACGAGTACGTGACCAACGTGGTCCTGCGCATCGCCGACAGCCAGGGCCGCACCGTGCTGGCGCTGGACGATGCCGGGCCATTGACGCAGGTCAAACTGGCGCCGGGTCGCTACTCGGTCAGCACCCGCTACGGCGACAACGAGCGCACCCAGGCGGTCGAGGTGCGCGCCGGCGCGCCGTCCGAGCTGAACCTGCACTACCAGCCACCTGCCAAATGAGCCCCGCCGGCGCGCGCCTCGCCCCGGGTTGAGATGCCTCTCTAAATTCCGCCGGGACTCGCCCCTATGGACGGGGTGCAAGCCTGGGCATCCAATCCACGCCGATCGGTGACGCAGCCCGCGCGCCGGCGCTGGGGGATGCGAGCGCAATGGAGTTTGACTATCTGGTGATCGGTGCTGGCTCGGCGGGCAGCGTGCTGGCCGGCCGCCTGAGCGAGGACGCGAACTGCCGCGTCGGCCTGCTCGAAGCGGGCCCGCCCGACAAGAGCGTGCTGATCCAGTGCCCCGCGGGGTTGGCGGTGCTGGCCAAGAATGGTCAAGCCAATTGGGCTTTCGAGACCGTGCCGCAGCGTGGCCTGAACGGCCGCCGCGGCTACCAGCCGCGCGGCAAGGTGCTGGGCGGTTCGAGCTCGGTCAACGCCATGGTCTACATCCGCGGCCAGCGCGAGGACTACGACCACTGGGCCGCCGCCGGCAACCCCGGCTGGGGCTTCAGCGACGTGCTGCCCTACTTCCTGCGTGCCGAGCACAACGAACGCGGCGCCAGCGAATGGCACGCCACCGGCGGCCCGTTGAACGTGATGGATCTGCGCAGCCCGAACCGGCACACGCCGGCCTTCATCCAGGCTGGCCAGCAAGCCGGTTTCGCGCTGAACAACGACTTCAACGGCGCGTCCCAGGAAGGTGTCGGCCCCTACCAGGTCACGCACAAGAACGGCGAGCGTCACAGCGCCGCCAAGGCCTACCTGACACCGGTGCTGGGCCGGCCCAACCTCGAGGTCATCACCGGCGCGCATGTGCTGCGCATCGTGCTCGAAGGCGGCCGCGCGGTCGGCGTCGAGGTGCTGCGCGGCGGCCGGCGGGTGACGCTGAAGGCACGACGCGAAGTGCTGCTGTCGGCCGGTGCGCTGCAATCGCCGCAGTTGCTGATGCTGTCGGGCATCGGCCCGGTGGCCGAACTCCAGCGCCATGGCATCGCCGTGCAACATGCGCTCGAAGGCGTGGGCCAGAACCTGCACGATCACGTCGACGTGGTGCAGGTCGTCGATGCGCCGACGCAGAAAGACCTCTTTGGCCTGTCGCTCAGCGGCCTGGCCAGCGTCTGGCAGGGCCTGGGCCAATGGCGCAGCGAACGCAAGGGGCTGCTGACGACCAACTTCGCCGAGGCCGGCGCCTTCCTGCGCAGCCGCCCTGAAGAGCCGCTGCCGGACCTGCAGCTTCATTTCGTCGTCGGCAAGCTGGTCGACCATGGCCGCAAGACCGTCTTCGGCCATGGCTACTCGTGCCATGTCTGCTTGCTGCAGCCCAAGAGCCGCGGTCAGTTGACGTTGGCTAGCCGCGACCCGATGGCGGCACCGAAGATCGACCCCAATTTCCTCGGCGACGACGACGACACCGCGCGCCTGGTGCGGGGCTTCAAGTTGATGCGCCACATCCTGCAGCAGCCAGCGATGGCGGCATTGGGCGGGCGCGAGCTGGCGGCGTCGGCCAGCGCGCGCAGCGACAGCGAGATCGAGTCCTTCATCCGCAACCGCGCCGACACGATCTACCACCCGGTCGGCACCTGCCGAATGGGGCCAAGAGAGGGCAGCGACAACGGCGCGGTGGTCGACAGCCGGCTGCGCGTGCACGGCGTGCCGGGGCTGCGGGTGGTCGACGCGTCGATCATGCCGCGCATCGTCAGCGGCAACACCAATGCACCGACGATCATGATCGCCGAGAAGGCGGTCGACATGATCCGCGAAGACGCACGCCAGGCGGCCTGAAACGCCAACGGCCGCACTGCCACCACGACAAGGGATCCTTGATGACCGTGCCACTGCAGTTGCTGGTTTGCATGACGGTGTTCACCTGGGTCGTGCTGATGCTGGCCAGCCTGGCCAAGGCCCGCGCATGGACGCCGCGCGGCATGCTGCTGGCCTTCGGCAACCGGGCCGACATGCCCGAGCCCTCAGCCGCCGCGGCACGGCTCGATCGCGCGGCGCGCAACACGCTGGAGAACTTCCTTCTCTTCGCGGCTCTGGTGCTGGCAGCCGATGCGGCCCACGTCGACACGCCGCTGGTCACGCTCGGCGCCCAGCTCTTCGCCGGGTCGCGCATCGCCTTCGTGCTGGTCTACTGGGCCGGCATCCCCTACCTGCGCACGGCCGTCTGGACGGTCGGCGTGGTCGGCATGGGCCTGATCGCCGCAGCGATGCTGGGGCGCTGAGCCGCGCCGCCAAGAACCCTGGGCAAGCCGCGGCCCCGCAGCTTGCCCTCCAGGCGGGTGTTAGCGTTCGGCTCCCGCATCTACCGAACCGCTTGCCCATGACATCGACATTGAAGGCCCCTGCGTTGGTGGCCGCCATGCTCACCATCGTCGGCTTCGTGCCGGCACACGCTGCCGACGCCCCCCATTGGGGCTACGAAGGCCACGGCAGCGCAGCCCACTGGGCCGAGCTGGACCCGGCATTCAAGAGCTGCAGGCTTGGCAAGCACCAGTCGCCGATCGACATCGACAGCCGCAAGGTCGCCAAGGCGCCCAGCGCCCCGCCGCTGGCCATCCACTACGCCAGCGGCCCTGGCACGGTGGTCAACAACGGCCATACGGTCCAGGTGAACCTGGCGTCACCGGGCACCATCACGCTGGGCGGCACCGAGTACAAGCTGCTGCAGTTCCATTTCCACACGCCCAGCGAAGAGAAGATCGACGGCCGCGACTACCCGCTCGTCGCGCACCTGGTGCACAAGAGCGCCCAAGGGCAGCTCGCGGTGATCGCGGTGCTGTTCGAGCTCGGCAAGGAGAACGCCACGCTGAAGCCGGTCTTCGACCAGTTGCCGGCCAAGGAAGGCGACAGCGTCAAGCTCGCGGCCGACATCGACCCGGCCAGCCTGCTGCCCGCCGACCGCAGCCACTACAGCTTTGCCGGCTCGCTAACGACGCCGCCGTGCAGCGAAGAGGTCCGCTGGCAGGTGCTGAAGACGCCGGTCGAGTTTTCGAGCGCGCAGTTCGCGTCGTTCAAGAAGCTCTACACGATGAACGCGCGCCCGGTGCAGCCGTTGAACGGCCGCAAGGTCGTGATCGGCCACTGAAACCGGCGGCCGGCGAGGCGAACGGCGAACTACTCCTCGCCGAGGAAGCCGCCGCTCTGGTGCGCCCACAACCGCGCATACAGGCCGCCTTGCGCCAGCAGGCTCTTGTGGTCGCCCTGCTCGACGATGCGGCCACTGTCCATCACGATCAGCCGGTCCATCGCGGCGATCGTCGACAAGCGGTGCGCGATCGCGACCACCGTCTTGCCCTCCATCAGCCGGTACAGGCTTTGCTGAATCGCGGCCTCGACCTCGCTGTCGAGGGCGCTGGTCGCTTCGTCCAGCAGCAGGATCGGCGCATCCTTCAGCATCACCCGCGCAATGGCCACACGCTGGCGCTGGCCGCCTGAGAGCTTGACGCCGCGCTCGCCGACGTGCGCGTCGTAGCCGGTGCGCTTTTTCGGGTCGACCAGCGTCTCGATGAAGGCATGGGCCTCGGCGCGCCGGGCCGCATCGAGCATCTGTTCCTCGGTCGCACCCGGCCGCCCGTAGACGAGGTTCTCGCGCACGGAACGGTGCAGCAGCGAGGTGTCCTGCGTGACCATGCCGACGTGGGCGCGCAGGCTGTTTTGCGTGACGCCGGCAATGTCCTGCCCATCGATCAGGATGCGGCCGGATTCGAGGTCGTAAAAACGCAGCAGCAGGTTCACCAGGGTCGACTTGCCCGCGCCGGAACGGCCGACCAGACCGATCTTCTCGCCCGGCCGGATCGTCAGGCTGAAGTCGTCGATCACGGCACGCCCGGCCTGGCCGTAGCCGAAACGCACCTGCTCGAAGCGCACTTCGCCGCGCGGCACCTGCAGCTCGGTGGCATCCGGCTTGTCGACCACCGCGGCGTGGCGGGTCAACGTGTTGATGCCGTCGGCAACGGTGCCGACCTGCTCGAACAGCGTCGCCATCTCCCACATGATCCAGTGCGAGATGCCGTTCAGCCGCAGCGCCATCGCGGTGGCCGCTGCCACCGCGCCGATGCCGGCACTGCCCTGCGTCCACAGCCACAGTGTCGCACCGGCCGTGGCCAGCACCAGGCCCATGCTGAGCAGGTGGATCACGATCTCGAGCCCGGTCACCAGCCGCATCTGGCGATAGGCGATGCCCATGAAGTCCTGCATCGCACCACGCACGTAGCCCGACTCGCGGCCGGCATGCGAGAACAGCTTGACGGTGGCGATGTTGGTGTACGCGTCGGAGATGCGGCCGACCATCAGCGCCCGCGCATCGGCCTGCTCGCGCGCCACCTTGCCGAGTCTCGGCACGAAATAGAACAGCGCCGCGATGTACAGCGCGAGCCAGCCGAAGAACGGCAACAACAGCTTCGCATTGACGCCGCCGACCACCGCCATCATCGTGACGAAGTAGATGACGATGAAGACCAGGATGTCGGTCACCGTCATCACCACGTCGCGCACCGCCAGCGCGGTCTGCATCACCTTGGTCGCCACCCGGCCGGCGAACTCGTCCTGGTAGAACGACATGCTCTGGCCCAGCATCTGGCGGTGGAAGTTCCAGCGCAACCGCATCGGGAAGTTGCCGTTCAGCGTCTGGTACTTGGCCAGTGCCTGCCAGGCCACCAGCAAGGGGCTGGCCAGCAGCACCGCGGCCAGCAGGTACAGGCGGCCCTGCTCCTGCGGCCACCACTTCGCCGGCTCGATGGTCGACAGGCCGTCGACGATCTGGCCAAGGAACGCGAACAACAGCGCTTCGAACGCACCGATCAACGCAGTCAGCGTGGTCATCACGGCCACGTAGCGACGCACCCCGGTGGTGTTGGCCCACAGAAAGGCCCACAGGCTCGTCGGCGCGGGTGGCGGCACGGCATCGGGGTAAGGGTCGACGAGGCGCTCGAAATAGGCGAACACGGCGGTGGCAAGGGGCAAAGAAGGGCCGGCCAGGGTAGCCGAAGTGCGGCCACCGCATATTCGATGGGCCGATATGGTTGGCCGATTTCCTTCCTTCTCTTTTGGATGGGCGGTGACCACCATCGGCACATGACCACCGCCACAGCCACCACTGCGGAGGCGCTCGCCACCCAGGCGTTGGCGCTTCCTTGTACCGGCCAGTCGCTGCGCACCGCGCTGCAAGCACGCGACCTGCGCATGCTGGACGACATGATTCGCCCTCTGCGTGTGGCCGGCTACCGCTTCGAGCCGCTGCAGCTGGCCATCGAGTTGCTGCAAAGCGGCTGTGCCTCGGTGGCTGATGCCTTCGGACACCGCGTGCGGGTGCGTGTGTGCGTGCCGCCGTGCGAGGCGCCGATGAAGGGGCGTGAAGCGTCGCGCGCGTTCACGCCGGCGCCCTGAGTTTTCCAGCGGCCATCTGGCCACCCCGTCGTCCTGCAATCCAGAAAGAGCATCCCATGAGCATCCTCGCCGTCAATGCCCGCAACCAGTTCCGCGGCAAGGTCAAAGAGATCATCGAGGGCCCGGTCGTCTCCGAAGTCGATGTCGAGACTCCGGCCGGCCTGATCGTGACCTCGGTCATCACGACCCGCTCGGTGCACGAGCTGGGCCTGCGCGTCGGCCGTGACGTCGTCGCGCTGGTCAAGTCGACCGAGGTGTCGATCGCCACCCTCTGAGCGAAGGAGGAGCCCCATGCCGAGTCTCACGAAGATCACCTCGAACCAGCCGCAGATCCGCCTGTTGGTCATTCCCGGGCTGCATGGCAGCGGGCCCGACCATTGGCAAACCTGGCTGCAGGCCCAGCAACCGGACGCCGTGCGCATCGGCGTCGAAGACTGGGGCCATGCCGACCTGGACCGCTGGGCCGGCGCGATCGACGACACGCTGCGCCGGCACCGGGCCGACGCGTGGATCGCCGTCGCCCACAGCTTCGGCTGCCTGGCACTGGTTCACCACGCCGCGCATGGCGGACGCGGCGTGCAGGGGGCGCTGCTCGCGGCGCCGGCCGCTCCCGAGCACTTCGGCCTCGATGAAGGCGCGCTGAGCCACGCGCTGCCTTTTGCGTCGACGCTGGTCGTCAGCGCCAGCGACCCCTGGATGTCGCATGCCGATGCGCTGTATTTCGGCCGCCGCTGGGGCAGCGAAGTGATCGAACTCGGCGAGGCAGGCCACATCAACCCGGCGGCCGGCTATGGCCCCTGGCCCGACGCACTGGCCTGGACACGCACGCATGCGCAGCGCGTGGCCGCGACCTTGCACCCGCGGGCCCGTGCCGCCACACCGGCGCTCGGCTTCGCGGTCTGAACGCCCGCACCAGACGCGGTGCGCATAAGCAGCGACGTTTTGATTCGTTCCTTGGACACCGGGGCCTTCCTAGCATGGGCGGGCCTGCCGTCTCGGCAGCCGATCCCATCCAAGGAATGCTTCCCACCATGCTGTACCGCCTGCTGACAACCGCTGCCGCCTGCCTCGTCCTGCTGACTTCGCCGGTTGCCCAGGCCAAGGACGTGACACTGCTCAACGTCTCCTACGACCCGACGCGCGAGCTGTACCAGGACTTCAACAAGGCGTTCGCCACCTACTGGAAAGGCAAAACCGGCGACACCGTCACCGTCAAGCAATCGCATGGCGGCTCCGGCAAGCAGGCCCGGTCGGTGATCGACGGGCTGGAGGCCGATGTCGTGACGCTCGCGCTGGCCTACGACATCGACGAGCTGAACGCGAAGGGCCAGCTGATACCGGCCACCTGGCAGAAGCGCCTGGCCCACAACGCCAGCCCCTACACCTCGACCATCGTGTTCCTGGTGCGCAAGGGCAACCCGAAGGGCATCAAGGACTGGAACGACCTGGTCAAGCCCGGCATCGAAGTCATCACGCCGAACCCGAAGACCAGCGGCGGTGCGCGCTGGAACTACCTGGCCGCCTGGGGCTACGCGCTGAAGGCGCCGGGCGGCAACGAAGCCAAGGCAAAGGAGTTCGTCAACGCGCTGTACAGGAACGTGCCGGTGCTTGACAGCGGCGCCCGCGGCTCGACCACGACTTTCGTCGAACGGGGCATCGGCGACGTCTTCATCTCGTGGGAAAACGAAGCCTTCCTGGCGGTGAAGGAGCTGGGGCCGGACAAGTTCCAGATCATCGTGCCGTCGGTCAGCATCCTCGCCGAGCCGCCGGTGGCCTGGGTTGACAAGGTGGTCGACAAGCACGGCACACGCGACGTCGCCAAGGCCTACCTCGAGTACCTGTATTCGCCCGAAGGCCAGAAGATCGCCGGCGACAACTACTACCGGCCGACCGATCCCAAGGTCGCGGCGCAGTTCGACAAGCTGTTCCCGAAGATCAACCTGTTCACGATCGACGAGGTGTTCGACGGCTGGGCCAAGGCGCAAAAGGCCCACTTCGCCGACGGCGGCGTGTTCGACTCGATCTACGCGAAGAAATAAACGAAAAAGCCGCGAGCGGGCAACCCGCTCGCGGCGTCGGATGACAAGGTCAGAAGCAGGGGCCGCCGGGCACGTCGCGGCACCACCCTTGTTCGTTGACCCAGGTGTCGATGACCTTCATGTTCTTCTCTTTGGTGTCGTTGTGGGTCGCCTTGATGAAGCCTTCAACCTTCCAACTGAGGTTGTACTTCGGGATGCGCAGCGGGATCGCCATCGTGGTTCCCGTCGTCGCCGTGCCGTTGGTCTTCCAGAGGTAGGTGGTGCTGGACTGGATCGGGCTGGCCGTGAACCTGACGTAGCGAGCGTCCTGGGTCGAGGTATAGCCGACGGTCGGCACCGCCACGGAGGCACGCTGACGCGAGTACGTGGTCAGGTTCGATTCCCACCAAGCTAGGTTGGTCACGTAGTTCGTCGCGTCCGTGCCGGCGTTCACCGCTGTGAGGAATTCATAGATGGTGGGCAGGCGTCCCGCGTTCGTCTGGAAGGCACCGTTGATCTTCGAAATCAGGCTCGACGTATAGAGGGTGGTGATTTCCGGCGTCGTTCCGCAAGTATCTTTCTCGACGCTGTCTCGCTGCATGGTGATGCTGCGCTTGAGGGCGTCAAGCAGGAGCCCGGGCAGCGGATCTTCCTTATCTGCATAGCCTTCGACAAAAGCATAGTAGGAGTTCGCCGTCGCGTAGCACTGCGCATACTCGGTCGGGAAGAACAGCGGATTGAAGCTGGACTTGCAGGCGTCCTTCATGTCCGACAGGAATTGGCCATTGCAGCTGGAATACGTGGAGCCCAGCGTCGTATAGCACTTATCGTGGCGATTGCACGACGACGTGAAAGTGGGCTTGAAGATACCGATATTGAGAAAGACATAGCTACCATCAACGCCCTGATACGTTGTGGTGCAACCGTCGCCGATGCCAGGCTGATTGACCGCGTTGCTCGGCGCGCAGATATTGCCGCCAGCCACGGCTTGGCTGGCTGCAGCAGCCAACACCGAAACGGTCAATGCTGCCCGTACGAGATTCCTCATGAAGACTCCCCCTTGAGTTAGGTTTTCGCCGGCACACCTTCGGCCGGCATGGGATTCGCATTTCACCACGGGAACACCGATATTCAATCGCCTCCAGCTGCAGGTTTTGTTGGTTCGCACAGCGTCATGTGGGCGTCAATCCAAAGAACGCGGCCGCGGGCACGCGGCCAGTTGCGACAACGTAAGGCCTCAGTTCACGCTGGGTGTCGCCTTCGAACTGACGATCGAGACAATCTGCTCGTAGCTGCGCTTGCCGACCGATTCGCTCAGGCTGTTCATCCCTTGGACGGTGCTGGCGGAGTAGTCGCTGGCAGTCATTTCCTTGCCGCGGTAGCTGATGCTCACGCCCAGCCTGTCCTTGCCGGCGAGAAAGCCCAACCCGAGGCGAACCCCGGGCGGCCGCTGGCGGAAGTCGACGATCGTGACCTCGGCCGTCTCGCTGTCGGACAGCGTGTAGCCACCTTTGGCCACGGCCTTGGCGTAGGCCTCTTCGATCAGCGGCGGCACCTTGTCGTTGGCGGTGCAGGCTTCCTTGCACTGCCACTTGATCACGAGCTTGGGCAACTGGCCCTTGGTGGCCGCGGCTGCCGGTGCGGTGGGTGCGGCGGCTGCGGTGGTGGATGGCGCGGGGTCGGCGGCCGGCGCTTCCGGCGTTGTCTGCGCCTGGCTCACGGCGACCAGTGACAGGCACAGCGCGGCGCCCACGATGGATTGGTTGAAGTGCATCGCTTCCTTCCTGAAGATCGTCTCGGAAAAGCCAGCCTTTTAGCACCCGGTCGCACGGCCTAACATCCCGAATCAGCGGCCAAGTGAATCAAATCGTTGCCTGCAGACCCCGGCCGCAGACGACTCGCCCGGCCCAAGCCAAAGGGGCGGCGGCGCGTCGTGTGGATGTTTCCAGAGTGCCCCCATCGCCTTTGCGCGCGCTGTCGAGCGGTAGTCGTCGCATATGCAAGCGCGTTTTGCTTCGTTCCTTGCGAGAGCGACGCTGCCTAGCATCACGGCACGCTGATCGAAATGCGCTCTCGTCCTGAAGAGCCCGGCGTTGACCACCGTGTTTCTTTCCCGCACCCTCCTCAAGCGCCACAGCGTGCTGCCAGGTTTCGACCTCGCACTCGGCTTTGCGCTGATGTATTTATGCCTGGTCGTCCTGATCCCACTGTCGGCGGTGTTCTTGAAGACCTTCACGCTGACCTGGGCCGCGTTCTGGGACACGGTGACGTCGGACCGGGTCGTCGCCTCGTACCGGCTGACCTTCGGCACCGCGTTCGCCGCGGCGCTGGTCAACGCGGTGTTCGGGCTGCTCGTGGCTTGGGTGCTGGTGCGCTACCGCTTCCCGTTCAAGCGTGTGATCGACGCCCTGGTCGACCTGCCGTTTGCCCTGCCCACCGCGGTGGCCGGCATCGCGCTGACCTCGCTGTACGCGACCAACGGCTGGATCGGCCAGTGGCTGCCGTTCAAAGTGGCCTTCAAGCCGCAGGGCGTGTTCGTCGCGCTGACCTTCATCGGCCTGCCCTTCGTCGTGCGCACGGTGCAACCGGTGCTCGAAGACCTGCAGAAGGAGCTGGAAGAAGCCGCGGCCACGCTGGGCGCGTCGCGCCTGCAGACCTTCCAGCACGTGATCCTGCCGACATTGATGCCGGCGCTGCTGACCGGCTTTGCGCTGGCGTTTGCCCGAGCGCTCGGTGAATACGGCTCGGTGATCTTCATCGCCGGCAACATGCCGATGGTCAGCGAGATCACGCCGCTGCTGATCATCACGAAGCTCGAGCAGTACGACTACGCCGGCGCCACCGCGATCGCGGCCGTGATGCTGGTGATTGCCTTCTCGCTGCTGCTGGCGATCAACCTGGTGCAGGCCTGGGCGCGCAAGCGCCAAGGTCGGTGACACCTCGCCTTTGAACGAAGTAGTAGCCATCATGACCACCGCCTCCGCCACCCTGTCCTCACCCGCCGCCCGGGCCCAGCGTGCACCCACCCGATCGGCGCTGGCCGCCACCACCGAATCCGCCTGGGTCCGTTGGACGCTGATCGGCATCGCCGGTCTGTTCCTCGCACTGTTCCTGTTCGTGCCACTGGCCGCGGTGTTCCACGAGGCCTTCAAGAAGGGCGTCGAGGTCTACCTGGCGGCGATCGTCGAGGCTGACGCCGTGTCGGCCATCAAGCTGACGTTGCTGGCGGCCGTCATCTCGGTGCCGTTGAACCTGGTTTTCGGCATCGCCGCGGCCTGGGCGATCGCGAAGTTCGACTTCCGCGGCAAGAACCTGCTGCTGACGCTGATCGACCTGCCGTTCTCGGTCAGCCCGGTGATCGCCGGGCTGATCTACATGCTGGTGTTCGGCCTGCAGGGCTGGTTCGGCGAATGGCTGCGCGATCATGACCTGCGGATCGTCTTTGCGGTGCCCGGCATCGTGCTGGCCACCGTCTTCGTGACCTTCCCGTTCATCGCTCGCGAATTGATCCCGCTGATGCAGGCGCAAGGCCAGGAGCAGGAAGAGGCCGCGCGGGTGCTGGGCGCCTCGGGCTGGCAGATCTTCTGGCGCGTGACGCTGCCCAACGTGAAATGGGCGCTGCTGTACGGCGTGATCCTGTGCAACGCACGGGCGATGGGTGAGTTCGGCGCGGTGTCGGTGGTGTCGGGCCACATTCGCGGCGCGACCAACACGATGCCGCTGCACATCGAGATTCTCTACAACGA
This sequence comes from Ideonella sp., assembly GCF_036277275.1. GTDB lineage: Bacteria > Pseudomonadota > Gammaproteobacteria > Burkholderiales > Burkholderiaceae_C > Ideonella. Next base: position 127,847 of record NZ_DASUNH010000003.1, read on the forward strand.
GTACCAGTTCGCGGCGGCGTTCGCCGTGGCCTCGCTGCTCGCCGGCCTGGCGTTGGTGACGCTGGTGCTGAAGTACATCGTCGAACAACGTGTCAAGCACGAAAAGGCCGTCGCTGGCGCGGCGCACGAGTGAAGCCCAGAGGGATCCATCATGAGCATCGAAGTCCGCAACCTGGTCAAGCATTTCGGCTCGCTGGCCGTCTGTGACCATCTGAACCTGGACATCCCGTCCGGTGAACTCGTCGCGCTGCTGGGCCCTTCGGGCTCGGGCAAGACCACGCTGCTGCGCATGATCGCCGGGCTGGAATCGCCCGACTCCGGCTCGGTGCTGTTCCATGGCGAAGACGCGACCTTCGCCGACGTGCGCGAACGCAATGTCGGCTTCGTGTTCCAGCACTACGCGCTGTTTGGTCACATGAGCATCTTCGAGAACATCGCGTTCGGCCTGCGGGTGCGGCCCACCCGGGCGAAGCCCGGCTCGGGTGACCGCACGCGACCGAGCGAAGAGCAAATCCGCAACAAGGTGACAGACCTGCTGAAGCTGGTGCAGCTCGACGCGCTGGCTGGTCGCTACCCGCACCAGCTGTCCGGCGGCCAGCGCCAGCGTGTCGCGCTGGCTCGCGCGTTGGCGGTCGAGCCCAAGGTGCTGCTGCTGGACGAGCCGTTCGGCGCGCTCGATGCCAAGGTGCGCAAGGAACTGCGCCGCTGGCTGCGCCGCCTGCACGACGAGATGCATGTCACCAGCGTCTTCGTCACGCACGACCAGGAAGAGGCGATGGAAGTGGCCGACCGCATCGTCGTGATGAACGAAGGCCGGATCGAGCAGGTCGGCGCGCCGGACGAGGTCTACGACAAGCCGGCCACGCCGTTCGTGCTGAAGTTCCTCGGTGACGTGAACCTGTTCCACGGCCGCGCCGGCCTGGCCCCGGGACACGACGAGGCGGTCAGCTACGTCCGCCCGCACGAGCTGGACATCGTCGCCGAACCGGGCGAAGGCACCTGGGCGGTGACGCTGGCGCAGACCTTGACCGTCGGCCGGAACACCCGCATCGAGTTCCGCCGCGAAGAGGACGGCTCGTATGTCGACGTCGAGCTGTCGCGCGAGACCTATGTGCGGTTGCGCGATTCGCTCGGCCTGGCCAACGGCCGCAAGGTCTTCCTGCGGCCCCGGCGGGTAACGCGGTTCGCCGTGCCGGCGCCCCACGCGGCGACGCTCGCAGAAGCGGCAGCGGGCTGACGCCGTTCACGCGCGAATCCGGCTGGGCTGCAAGGCCTTCGGGTCGCGCCGAGCGCGTCCGGGCCCGGCTGCGTAAGCTCGCAGGCGAATCGCCCGGTGCCATCGCGCCGGCACGCACCGGAGACCCGTCGGCATGACCTCTTGGACCCTCTTTCTCGCGCCCGGCACCTGTGCCCAGGCGGTGCACATCACGCTGCACGACGCGGGCGCACCGCACGCGCTGCGTGTGCTGGACTTCTCCTCGGCCGAGCAACGCAGCCCGGCCTACCTGGCGGTGAACCCGCGCGGCCGCGTGCCGGCGCTGATCACCGAACAGGGCACGTTGACCGAGGTGCCGGCACTGCTGCTGTTCATCGCCCAGTCGTTCCCGGCCGCCAAGCTGGCGCCGTTGGACGACCCGTTTCGCCTGGCGCAGTTGCAGGCCTTCACCAGCTATCTCTGCTCGACAGTGCATGTCGCGCATGCCCACAAGCGACGCGGGGCCCGCTGGGTCGATGATCCCGGGGCGATCGAGGCGATGCAGCGCAAGGTCGCCGCCAACATGACCGCCTGCTTCGACCACATCGAAGCGGATGTGTTGAAGGGCCCCTGGGCCTTCGGTCAGGACTACACGATCGCCGACCCCTACCTGTTCACGATCGGTGAGTGGCTCGAGGGTGATGGTGTGGATATGCAGCGCTACCCGAATCTGCTGGCGCATCGGGCGCGGATGCTGGCGAGGGAGTCGGTGCAAAGGGCGAAGGCGGCACTCCAGCAATAGGTGGGGCGCGCGCAGCGCCGCCCCCTCCAAGTGGCGTGCGCGGATCCGGCTCTGCCGGTCCGCTGCGCGAGCCCCCTTGGGGGGCAGCCCGCCGGAGCGGGCGTGGGGGTCAACTACAACGGCGCTGACGGCGTTCCCGCCGGAGACGCCTGCGCCTGCTGCACGATGTCCGGCGTCAGGTGCGGGGCGAAGGTCTGGATGAAATCGTAGGCAAAGCCGCGCAGCAGGCCGCCGCGGCGCACCGCGACGCTGGTGGTGTTGATCGAGAACAGGTGGCGTGCATCGAGTGCACGCAGGTGGGCGTCGCGCTGCTCGTCGAACGCGATCGAGGCCATGATGCCGACGCCCAGGCCCAGCTCGACATAGGTCTTGATCACGTCGGCGTCCATCGCGGTCAGCACGACGCGTGGACTCAGACCGGCGCGGGTGAACGCATCGTCGATCGTGCCGCGGCCGGTCAGGCCGGTGTCGTAGGTGATCACCGGGTGCTCGGCCAGGCGGTCGAGCGTCAGGTCACCGTCGAGCAATGCATGGCCGGCCGGCACCACGACCGAGTGGGTCCAGCGGTAGCAAGGCAGCGCGACCAGGTCGGGGTTGTCGGCCAGCACGTGCGACGCGACGCCGATCTCGGCAGCGCCGCTCAGCAGCATCTGGGCGATCTGCTGCGGCGAGCCCTGGTGCATCTGCAGCTGCACCTTCGGGTGCAGTGCACGAAAGTCATGCACCGTCTGCGGCAGCGCGTAGCGCGCCTGCGAGTGGGTGGCCGCCACGCTGAGCACGCCGCTGTCGCCCAGGCGGAAATCGTCGCTGGCGCGCTGCAGGTTTTCGACGTCCAGCAGCGTGCGCTCGACCCACGGCAGCACCCGCTCGCCGGCCGGCGTCAGGCCGGTCAGACGCTTGCCGGCGCGCACGAAGATCTCGACGCCGAGTTCGTCTTCCAGCTCGCGGATCTGGCGGCTGATGCCGGGCTGCGAGGTGTGCAGCGCATCGGCCACCGTCGTCAGGTTGAAGCCCTGGCGCACCGCTTCGCGCACCGAGCGCAATTGCTGGAAGTTCATGTTGGTCGTGTGCCCGATTTCGAACGGTACTTCATCGTTTTTCGCATTATCGAAAGCGGGGCGCCGGGTGCCAACGACAAATGCCGACGATGCTTGCGCGGTGGCCGAATATGGGTTTCCGCCGCGGCTAGAAATTCAGCTCCAGCCACAGCCTGTCACCCGAATGGATCTGGGTGCCGGGGATCGGCATCGCATAGACACCAAAGACCGAGGGGCCGCCCGGGAAGCGCTGGCCGCTCAGGTGGGCCACGGCCAGCGGCAGGGCCTCGCTCGGCTCACCGCTCGACGGGCTCACCCCCGGCACCACGCAGCGAATGCACGGCGCCGACACCGGCATCTGCCACGCGCCCCCGTCCGCGCCGCCGCTGACGCGGGTCACCTGCTCTTCGATGAACGGCAGCAAGGGCTCCGCCGTCGCGCCAAGCACCAGGTTGGGCCGAAAGCGCAGCGCCTCGGCTTCGGCGAGCCCTTCGCTGGCAAGCTGGGCGTTCAGCTCGCCCAACGACGGCACACTGACCAGGTGCAAGGGGTTGATGCCGCGCCGAGCCAGCGCCTGCGCCCCGAGCTGGACCAGGCGCAAAGGCGCCCCGGTGACCCGCCGCAGCAGCAACGCCGCCGCATCTCCAGCGTCGAACGCGTCGAAGGTCTCCATCTCCTTCACGCTGTCGTTCCACATCCGCACGGTGCAAGGCGCATTGGCATCGGCCACCGGCACCTCGATCACCGCCCCGCCGGGCACGCTCAGCTGCAGGCGGTTGCCATGCAGCGTCGGCCGAACCAGCGCCAATCGCGGGTGCGCGCCCTGCCAGGTGACCTCGTTCTTCTCGTCGACCACCGCCCACTCGCGGTCGCCGGCGATCAGGCCTGCCGGGGTGATGTCCAGCTGCGCGACGCCCATCGCGCCGCAGGCCTTGATCGGGTAGATGAACAAGGCGTCGACACGGGCTTCAAGGCGATCGGACATGGCGGGCTTGAGCGGCAAGGCCCCGGATGCTAGCCCGCCGGTGCCGAAGCCGCGGGCCCCGTGTCGCGCAACGTAACATTCGGCGCCTGACCCACCCGGCCGCGTTGTTCCACGGCACTCACTCGGGAGACCCCCATGCCGCTTCGCAAGATTCCGTTGGCCGCCACGCTGCTGGCCGCTGCCCTCAGCGCCCTGGCGGGCCCGCCTTCGACTCCCGTGAAGGACGTGACGCAGGTGCTGCATGGCGTGACGGTGCACGACCCGTATCGCAACCTCGAGGATGTCAAAAGCCCGGCGACGCAGGAGTGGCTGAAGGCCCAGGGTGTGTATGCCGAAAGCGTGCTGGGCAAGATGCCCGAGCGGGAGGCGCTGACCAGGCGCATCGACGAGCTGGGCCGCGCCACCGGTGATCTCGTTCGCGAGATCGTCCGCCTGCCGGGCGACCAGCTGTTCTACCTGAAGCGCGAAGCCGGCTATGCGCAGTTCAAGCTCGTCACCCGCAACGGCCTGTCGGGCACGGAGCGCGTGCTGGTCGACCCCGAGCAGCTGACCCGGGCCAAGGGCGTGCCGCACGCGATCAACTACTTCGTGCCTTCATGGAATGGCAAGCTGCTGGCCTATGGCATGTCGGCCGGCGGCTCGGAAGATGCGTCGTTGTACGTGCTCGACGTGGCCAGCGGCAAGGCGCTGGGCGAGCCGATTCCACGCGTGCACGAAAGCCTCGTGCACTGGGCGCCGGACAGCCGCGCGCTGAGCTACAACCAGATCCGCGAGCTGCCGGCCGGCAGCCCGCCGACCGAGACCTTCCTCGACTCGACGGTCTTCCTGCTGCAGGCCGGGGCCGACACCCGCACGGCCAAGCCGCTGTTCGGCCCGCTGGTCAACAAGGCGCTCAAGCTCGACCGGCTGGACGTGGCCGGCGTGACGTTCGACCCTAGCAGCCGCTACATGCTGGCGCGCACCACCGACACCACCGTGCCGGAGGGCAAGCTGTTCGTTGCACCGGTGGCCGATCTGGGCAAGCCGCAAATCACCTGGCGCCAGGTCAGCGCCTTCGACGATGGTGTCACGGACGTTCGACTGTTCGGCAACACGCTCTACCTGCGCACCCACAAAGGGGCGCCGCGCGGGCGCTGGCTGGCGCTCGATTTGGCCAAGGGCCAGACCGTTGCCGATGCCAAAACCGTGATCGAACAACCGGCCGAAGGTGTGTTGAAGGGCCTGGTGGTCGGCCAGGGCGGCACGCTGTACGCCGAGGTGTCGCGCGGCTTCACGACACGCACCTGGCGCTTCGCACCGGGCCAGGCCCCGGCCGACATGGCGCCGGGCCGCGGCGGCAGCACGTTTGCGATCGATGATCCGGCGCACGCCTTCGCCGACGTGTGGCTGACCAGCAGCGCCTGGACCGAGCCGGCACGAGTGCTGCGCAGCACCGGCCCGGACAAGCCGGCGGTCGACACCGGCCTGCTGCAGATCCGTGTCCCCCCCGGCACACCCACGCTGACGGTCAGCGAGGTGATGGTGCCCAGCCATGATGGCGTGCAAGTGCCGCTGGCGATCATCCACCGCGCCGACCTGAAGCGCGACGTGCCGCACCCGACGCTGCTGGTGGGCTACGGCGCCTACGGCCTGTCGATGGAGGCCTTCTTCAACCCGCGCAGCGTGGCCTGGCTCGAGCGCGGCGGCGTGCTGGCCTATGCCAACGTGCGCGGCAGCGGTGCGCTGGGCGAAGAGTGGCACCGCGCCGGCTTCAAGACCACCAAGCCCAACACCTGGAAGGACGGCATCGCCAGTGCGAAGTACCTGGTCGACAAAGGCTACGCAACGCCGAAGACGCTGGGCATCTGGGGCACCAGCGCCGGTGGCATCTTCGTCGGCCGCGCCGTCACCGAAGCACCGGAGCTGTTCGCCGCGGCGATATTCGATGTCGGCATGATGGACACGATCCGCTCGGAAGAGTCGGCCAACGGCATCACCAACATCAGCGAGTTCGGCACGGTCAAGGACCCGGCCGAGTTCAAGGCGCTGCTGGAGATGAGCACCTACCACCAGATCAAGGACGGTGTGGCCTACCCTGCCGTGATGCTGATCCACGGCATCAACGACCCACGCGTCGATGTGTGGCAAAGCGCCAAGGCTGGCGCCCGCCTGCAGGCCGCCAGCACCAGCGGCAAGCCGGTGTTGCTGCGCCTGGACGGCCAGGCCGGCCACGGCGTGGGCAGCACCGCGACGCAGCAGGCCAGCAAGCTGGCCGACGTCTACGCGTTCATGCTGTGGCAGTTCGGCCAGGCGCCGGGCGCAACGACCACCGCGACGTCGTCGTCGACGCCGGCCGTCAAGACGCCCTGACACCTCTCAGAACGAGAAACGGGCCTCACCGCCAGGTGGGCCCGTCTGCAAGCCGCCTGCTGCGCGGAGCCGGCTTGGCCGGTCCGCTGCAGGGATCCCCTCGGGGGGCCTTATTTCAGCGCCGCTTCCATGCGCGCCTTGGTGTCCTTCAGCGCTTGCGGCAGGTGGTAAGCCAGCTGCGTGAACAGCTCTTCGTGCAGCTTCAGCTCTTCGCGCCAGGCGGCCGGCGCAGCGTCGATGATCGAATCGAACTTCTCGCGGCTGAAGTCGAGACCGGCCCATTCCAGGTCTTCGTAGCGCGGGCTGATGCCGAAGAAGTGTTCTTCGCCGCCGGCCTTGCCTTCGATGCGTTCGATCATCCACTTCATCACGCGCATGTTGTCGCCGTAGCCCGGCCAGACGAACTTGCCGTCGGCGCCCTTGCGGAACCAGTTGACGCAGTAGATCTTCGGCAGCGTGTGGCCGGTGGCCTCAAGGCGCTTTTCCATGTCCAGCCAGTGCTGGAAGTAGTCGCTCATGTTGTAGCCCATGAACGGCAGCATCGCGAACGGGTCACGGCGCACGACGCCCTGCTGGCCGGCAGCCGCGGCGGTCGTCTCCGAGCCCATTGTGGCGGCCATGTAGACGCCTTCCATCCAGTTGCGCGCCTCGGTCACCAGCGGCACCGTGGTCGAGCGACGGCCACCGAAGATGAAGGCGTCGATCGCGACACCCGAGGCATCGTCCCAGGCCGGGTCGAGCGCCGGGTTGTTGGTCGCGGCGACCGTGAAGCGGGCGTTCGGGTGGGCGGCCTTGGCGCCGGTTTCCTTGGCGATCGCCGGCGTCCAGTCCTTGCCTTGCCAATCGATGCAGTGAGCGGGGGCCTCACCCATGCCTTCCCACCAGACGTCGCCGTCGTCGGTCAGCGCCACGTTCGTGAAGATCACGTCGCGGTCCAGGCTCTTCATGCAGTTCGGATTGGTCTCGAAGTTGGTGCCCGGCGCGACGCCGAAATAGCCGGCTTCGGGGTTGATCGCGTAGAGCCGACCGTCGGCATGCGGCTTGATCCAGGCGATGTCGTCGCCGATCGTCGTGACCTTCCAGTCGCCCAGCGCCTTCGGCGGGATCAGCATCGCGAAATTGGTCTTGCCGCAGGCGCTCGGGAAGGCAGCCGCGACGTGGTACTTCTTGCCCGCCGGCGAGGTCACGCCG
>NZ_DASUNH010000004.1:0-10609 GCF_036277275.1 Ideonella sp.
TCGAACAGGTCGCTGTAGGTCCAGTAGCTCATGGCCTGCGCGTAGCCGCGCGTGGCGCGCAGCTTGGTCAGGATCCAGGGCGCGCTGACGTAGCTGTCGTGGACCTTGTCGCGCGGGTTGTAGCTGGTGCTCCACTCGGTGATGTAGAGCGGGATGCCCGGGAAGGGCGAGGCTTCGATCTCCTGCCGGTTGCGGCGCACGTCGCCGATGATCGAGTTGGGGTCGGTCGCCAGGATGCGGTCGGACTTGCCGAACTCGTCGAGGAAGCCCTCGGTCACGCCGTAGGTGTGGGTGGTGACGAAATCCACCGCCACGTTGTGGGCCTTGGCATAGGCCAGGAACTCGGGCACCCAGGCCGCGCCGGCGGTCGACGGGCCGCCCACCTGGAGCGTCGGGTCGATCTTCTTGATCGTGCGCGCGGTGTTGGCGTAGAGCTCGAAGTAGGCCTTCTGGTCGGCGTTCTCCCAGAAGTCCTTCAGGTTGGGCTCGTTCCACACCTCGAACGGCCATTGGCGCACTTCCTCGATGCCGTAGCGCTGGATCAGGTGGCGCACGAAGGCGTCGATCAGCTCCATCCACGGGCCGGGTTGAGGGTGCGAGGTGTTGCCCTTCCAGTAGAAGATGGTCAGCGGCGAGGTCTTCATCACCCCCGGGGTGAAACCGAGCTCGATGAAGGGCTTGATGCCGCGCGCCAGCATGGCGTCGTAGAGCTTGTCGATGCCGGTCCAGTCGAAGACGAGCTTGTCGCCGTCCTTCTTCACCGTGCCGTAGGTGTCGTGGAAGATGTCGTGGAAGCGCAGGTAGCGAAAGCCGAGTTCGTCGACGGCGGTCTTGAGCTGGGCCAGGTTCTCGGGCCGGCCGGTGGTGCCGGGGTAGTCGGCGCCGACTGCGAGGTCGAAGAAGCGGTCCATCGGCTGGCTCGCCGCGGCGCGGTCGATCGTCACCTCGCGGGGCGCGGGTGGCGTGGCGTGGGTGGTGGCGAACAGCCCGAGGGAAAGCATGGCCGCCGCAAGCGGGCGGAGAAGGGGATTCGGCATGGGAATCAAAGAGATGGTCATCTGTGCTTGCTTCAGTTGCTGTACAGCAGGCCCCGGCCGGTGCCGCTGACGTAGATCCGTCCGTAGACGCTGTGGTCGGCCGCCATCACGCCGATGCCGCCGAACTGGTGGTCGTCATCGTTGAAGCGCGTCCAGGTGGCGCCGGCGTCGTCGGAGTGGTAGACGCCCCACACGCCGTGGATCACGCCCACCACGTAGACCGCCGCCGAGTACGTGGCCCCGGGAGCGGCCTTGCCCAGCGCGATGAGGCTGGCGCCTTGCACGCCGTTGGCCGACGCGAAGTGGTGGAGCTTCGTCCAGGTCGCGCCCGAATCGACAGAGCGGTACACGGCATTGCCGTCCGCCAGCCAGAGGTCGCCTTCGGCATTCGGGTTGACCGCGAGGGAGGTCGTCCACCAGGCGTCGGGGGCCAGGTTCGCAGCCACCGAGCCGGCGCTGAGCGTGAAGGTATGGCCGCCATTGGTCGAGACGTAGACCTTGCCCAGCTCGCCGCTCCACGTGGCACCACCCGAGTCGTAGGCATAGACCTTGTTCGGGTTCTGCCGGTCCGCGGCCAGGCGGTAGCCGCGGCCCCAGCCTTGCCCGACGACCGCGAGCTCGGGCAGGTTGGTCACCGTCCAGCTCGCGCCGTTGTCGCTGGTGTAGGACGGCACCGAGTTCGCCGGCGCCCAGACCGCGCGGTTGCGGGCGGTGACCACGATGTTGCCGTTGCTGCCCGTGTTGTCCCGGGCGCCGGCGGGGAGGGTGGCGAAGGGCATCCAGGTGTTGCCGCCGTCGCCCGACCAGTGGCCGCTGGCGGCCCCGGTCGAGTTGACGACGCCGACCGCCGCGATGTAGAGCGGGTCGGCCCACGCCAGGTCGGCGGAGTTGCCGTTGCTCCAGCCCGTGCCGGGGTTGAGCGTCGGCGCCGTCGCCAGGTCGGTGTGGACCCAGGCGCCCACGTCGCCTGCGCTGTTGACCAGCAGGTACGACGAGCCGGCCGGCGGCGTGACCACAGCCTGGACCGCGATCTCCTCGATGCCTTCGATCTTGCCGTTCCAGGTCGGCGTGGCCGCGGATGCGTTCTTCGTCTCGATGACGCCGCCGCCGTGGACATGCAGGATGTGGTCGCGGTCGAGCGGGTTGATCTTGACATCGTCGACCCAGCCGGAGGCGGTCTCGCCCGGCGTCATGGCCTCGATCTCGCGCCAGGTCAGCCCGGCGTCGTCGGAGAGCTGCACGATCTGCTGGCCCTCGTAGTTCCCCCAGGTGTTCGTCACGCCCAGGGCGATGCGCGTGGTCGCGCCGCTGCCGTGGACGGCGAGGCCGCCCAGGCCGGGGTTCGTCCATTCGGTCGGATCGACGCTCTTGAGCAGGGTCCAGTTCGTGCCGTCGAACTTGTAGAGCCGGCCGGGGCCGCCGGCGCCGGGCCCGGCGTCCTGGGTGAACGCCACGTAGAGCATGCCGTCGGCGGCGCGCACCATGTGTGGAACATGCATGCCGGAGACCGGGGCCGCCACCGGCGCCCACGAAACGCCGGCGTCGGTGGACCGGTACAGGCTCGACGACAGGCCCGCTGCGTTGACGTAGTCGGGCGAGATGGCGGCGTAGATCGTGGGGGTGGCCGTGCCGCTGCCCTTGGTGCCGGTGTCGAAGACGACCACGCCGACGCCCTTGCCGCTGCCTCCGGCCGCCGAGACCTGGTCCGGCGTCATCTTCACGGGCGACAGCGCGCTCACCTGGGCCCAGGTGCGACCGGAGTCGGCGCTCTTCCACAGGCCGGCCTCGCGCGAGCCGAAGAACAGCGTAGAAGGCTTGTTGGGGTCGACCACCAGGCGTTCGCCGATGGCCCGGCCGGGATTGTTGCCACCCAGGGCGAAGGGCAAGGCGACGTGCGTCCAGTGGTCGCCTCGGTTGGTGGAGATGTACAGGCGACCGTTGCCTTCGAACGTGTACATGCCGGTGGCCATGTAGACGAGCTGGTCGTCGTTCGGGTCGATGGCGATGCTCTCGATGCCGTGGTAGCGGCCCTCGGCGGCGCCGAAGCCGGCGCCATCGGTGATGGGCGTCCAGGACGTCGTGGCCGGGTTCCAGCGGTAGGCGCCGCCGATGTCGGTGCGGGCGTAGAGCAGGTTCTCGGTCGTCGGGTGGAAGACGAGGCCGGTGACGTAGCCGCCGCCGCCGAACTTCACGCTTTGCCAGGTGACGGGCTGGCCGGGCGTCCAGCCGTCGCCCCCCGGCGGTGGCGCCGGCGGGGGCGGGGGAGGCGTCCCACCGCCTGGCGGCGGGGCAGGCGTTCCACCGCCGTCACCCCCACCACCGCCGCAGGCTGCCAACACGCTCGAGGAGAGCATCGAAAGAACAAGTAGTCGTCTACTGCGGCTGGTCATGGGCGGGCCTGTGTCGAACGAGGCAATGTCATGGCGCGTCGGCGCCAATCAGGGGGCGGACTGGGACAGCGGTTCGAGCACCACGGCGGCACCGCCGGCTGCGGCCTGGCGCAGGGTCAGCACGTCGCCGCGCTGGACCGTGCGCACGCTGCGCTTGAGCTCGCGCGCGACCTCGCCGTCTTCCCACACGGTGGCGCGGTGCTGGCCCGGCGGCAGGAAGTCCAGCTTCACGCGCGCGGTACGGGCCTCGTCGGCCGTCATCGCACCGATGTACCAGTGCTTGCCCGAGCGGCGCGCGAGCACGATGTCGCGCCCCGGCTCGCCGTCGATGAAGCGCGTCTCGTCCCAGGCGGTGGGCACGCGCTTGATGAACTCGAAGCCCGGTTCGCCGCGGTAGTTGGTGGGGTCGTCGGAGACCATCTGCAGCGGGCTGTCGTAGACCACGTACATGGCCAGGGCCTGGCCGCGCGTGGTCTGGGTCAGCGGCATCACCGCGCGCACGTCGAACTGCGAGGGCGGCACGTTGCGGAAGCCGCCGGGCGTGTAGTCCAGGGGCCCCGCCAGCATGCGCGTGTAGGGCAGCATCAGGTTGTGCCGCGGCGTCACGCGCCGGTCCATCTTGTTCCACTCGGCGCCGAGCACGCCTTCTTGCGTGATGTAGTTGGGGAAGCTGCGCTGCAGGCCGGCGGGCACGTAGGCACCGTGCATGTCCAGCAGCATCTTGCGTTTCGCGGTGGCCTCGGCGACGCGCTGGTAGAAGGCGACCATCTCCTGGTCGTCGCGGTTCATGAAGTCGACCTTGATGCCCTTGATGCCCCAGCGCGCATAGGTGTCGAGCACCTCGTCCAGGCGCGGCGCCAGGTGCTCCCAGTGCACCCACAGCAGCAGCCCCACGCCCTTGTCGGCCGCGTAGCGCACCAGCGCGGGCATGTCGATGCCATCCGCCGGGCGGGTGATGTCCGTGGTGGGCAACGGGTCGCAGCAGGGCCCGGCGCCCCAGGACCAGCCCGCGTCGATCAGGTGGTAGGGGAAGCCGGATTCGCCGGCGAAGTCGATGAAGCGCTTGTAGGCCGCCAGGTCGGGCTTCACGCCTTCCAGCGGGCCCGACCACCAGTCCCATGAGGCCTTGCCGGGCTTGACCCAGCTGAAGTCACCCTGCGGTGGCGGGTTGAGGTTGCCCACCAGGTGCGACTCGATCAGCTCGCCGGCACGGTCGGCCATCATCACGGCGCGCCAGGCGGTCGTCAGCCCGTTCGCCGAGACGACGGCCGGGCCTTCGCGTTTCGGCACGGGGGAGAGCCGCAGACGCAATGCCGGGCCATCGCGCCACAGCGAAGCACCGGTGTAGCCGTGCAGGCTGGCCTGGGTGATGGCGTAGTGTGTGCGGCCCGAGGGCGTGGCGCAGACCACCGGCACGTCGTAGGCCGCGTCCGTCTTGAGCTGCGAGACGCGCAGGCGCTCGAACTGCGCCTCGTGCGCGCTGTCGACCGGGGTGACCAGGCACGACGGGTCGCCCGCCGGCACGAAGGCAGTGCGCTCGGCGCGCAGCTTCACCGGCCCGGTGCCTGCGAGCCGGTAGCGGAAGGCGATGCCGTCGTCATAGGCGCGCACGTCCAGCATCAGGCGACGGCCCGCGTCCCCTGCTTCGTTGAAGGTGAGGGTGGCGCCGCGGTAGTGGTCGCGTGCGCTGGCCGCCTTGGTGGCCACGAGCGGGACCATGCGGTCGACCGTCACGTCCTCGCGCGACTCCAGCTTCAGCGCGCCCAGCGCCGGAGCGCCGTCCAGCTCCAGCCCCAGCGGCGAGGTGGCGATCACGGTCTCGCCGCGGCGAGCGACGGTGAAGGTGGTTCCGTCCTCGGCGATGCGCAGCGTGGTGCGGCCATCAGGCGAGGTGACCACGGCATCCGCAGCATGGGCGGCTGTGCCTGCCAGGGCCCACAGGGCGCAGGCGGCGAGCCGGGTGGGGGCGTGCGTCTTCATTGGCGTCATGGTTGGGTGGTTCAGTGCTTGGGCACGCTGACGACGACGATCGATTTCGCCGGCAGCTCCAGCGTCAGCCCCTGCGGGCCGGGCCGCGCGCTGTACGGCGCGGGCACCACGGCCTTGGGCTTGTCGAAGGTGTTGTGGGCGTCGATCGCCGCGGCCGTCAGCACGCGGCCCTGGGCCGCGGCCTTCAGGTTGGTGGCCACGCGGGCCGGGCGCTGCGGGTCCAGGTTCACCAGCGCCAGCAGCGTGCTGCCGTCGGCGGCGCGCGCCACGCTGGCCTCGACCGCCGGCAGCTCGATGTCGCCGGTGCGGAAGGGCGGGGCCTGCAGCTGCGCCTGCAGCGGCGTGGCGCCGCGGAAGGGCTTGTAGAGGTCGAAGGCGTGGAAGGTGGGCGTTAGCACCATCTTCGCGCCTTCGGTCAGCGCCATGGCCTGCAGCACGTTGACCATCTGCGCGATGTTGGCCATCTTCACCCGCGCGGTGTGGCGATGGAAGGCGTTGAACGACACCGCGGCCACCATCGCGTCACGCAGCGAGTTCTGCTGGTACAGCGCGCTCGCGCCCTGGGGCGTGTCGTACCAGGTGCCCCACTCGTCGACGTAGAGCGCGATCCGCTTGGCCGGATCGTGCTTGTCCATGATCTTCGTGATGGCGCTGATGCGGTTGTCGATGCCGCGCGCCGAGTGCAGCGTCCTGGCCCAGGCCTGCATGTCGAAGCCGGTGGCATCACCCTTTTTCGACCAGTCGCCGGGCATGGTGTAGTAGTGCAGCGTGAGCGCATCCATGTGCGCTGCACTGCGCTGCATCAGCACCTCGATCAGGTGGTCGTTGCCCGTGCCGTCGCCAGACGCCACGCGCACCGTCTGGCCGCGCAGGAAGGTGGCGTACTGGTTGTGCAGGTCGGACTGGTACTCAGGCCGCATGTTGCCGCCGCAGCCCCAGCTCTCGTTGCCGACGCCGAAGTACTTGATGGTCCAGGGCTTGTCGCGGCCGTTGCGGCGGCGCTCGTCGGCCAGAGCAGTCTTGCCGTCGGCGGTCATGTATTCCATCCACTCGGCCATGGCCCGCGGTGGCATCGAACCCATGTTGCCGGCCATGTAGGCCTCGCTGCCGAGCTGCTCGACCAGGTCCATGAACTCGTGCGTGCCGACGCGGTTGCTCTCCGTGCCGCCCCACCACTTGTTGAAGCGCACCGGGCGCTTGGCGGGGTCGCCGATGCCGTCGCGCCAGTCGTAGTCGTCGGCGTAGCAGCCACCCGGCCAGCGCATCACCGGGATGCCGACCTGGCGCAGCGCGCCGACCACGTCGTTGCGCCAGCCGCGCGTGTTGGGAATGGTCGATTCGGGGCCGACCCACAGGCCTTCGTAGACACCCCGGCCGAGGTGCTCGACGAAGTGGCCGTAGACCGTGGGCTCGATGCGCGGGCCGGCCGCCTCATTGGTGACGGTGAGCTTGACGTCGACAGCCTGCGCAGCGGCCCCGAAGGCGGTGCACAGGGCCAGGGCAGCGGTGGCGAGAATCTTCATGGGGTTGTTGTTCACAGTTCGGGGGTGATGCGGAACATGAGCACGCCGTGCGGGGCGACCTTGCCGCCATGGCTGCCGCTGACGTTCTTCGTGACCTTCTTGGACCACAGGTCCTTCACAGTGGCCTTCTGGGTGGCGGGCAGGCCGAGGCGGTCCCAGCCGAGCTTCATCTCGGCAGGCGTCTTGCCGCGGTTGAAGAGCACCGCGGCGTATTCGCCACCCTGCAGCGGGCGCACCCAGATCTCGAGCTCGCCCTGCCTCAGCACGCGGCGGCCCTGCTTGCCCAGCGGATCCTGGTCGACGGCGATGACGTCCTTGTTGGTCAGGATGCGCAGCGTGTCGGCGTCCATCCTGGACAGGTCGTTGCCGGCGATCAGTGGCGCGGCCAGCATGGCCCACAGCGAGAAGTGCGACTCGTACTCGGTGGTCGACATGCCGCCGTTGCCCACTTCCAGCATGTCGGGGTCGTTCCAGCCGTTGGGGCCCGCGACCGCCGCGCGCTCGACCTGCAGGTCGAGAATGTTGGTCATCCCGATGGACCAGTCCTTCTGGCCCTCCCAGGCGTCATAGATGTCGCCGGTGGTGCGCCACAGGTGGCCCACCGTTGGGCCCCAGCGCTCGGGCTGGTTGCCGCCCCATTCGCAGATCGACAGCACGATGTCGCGGCCCGATTCGCGCAGGGCCTTGGCCATGATGGTGTAAGCGGCCTCGGCGTTGCGGGTGCCGGTGTGGCACCAGTCGTACTTCAGGTAGTCCACGCCCCACCGGGCGTACTGGCGCGCGTCCTGGAACTCATGGCCGGCGCTGCCGGGGCGGCCGCCGCAGGTGAGCGAGCCGGCGTCGGAGTACAGGCCGAACTTCAACCCCTTGGAATGCACGTAGTCGGCCAGGGCCTTGATGCCGCTGGGGAAGCGCTCGGGGTCGGCCTGGATGTTGCCGTCGGCATCGCGGCTCTTCTGCCAGCAGTCGTCGATGACGATGTACTGGTAGCCCGCGTCCTTCATGCCGGAGGCCGCCATCGCGTCGGCCTGCTGGCGGATCAGGTGCTCGCTGACGTCGCACTTGAACCTGTTCCACGAGTTCCAGCCCATCGGCGGTGTGGGCGCCAGGTTGGGCTTGGGTGCGTCGAGCTTGAGGGTCTCGTGGGCGTGGGCCGGTGCGGAGACGGCGGCGAGCATGGCGGCGCACAGCGCCGCGCTGGCGGCGGCCGCGTGAAAGGTGCGTGAAGGCAGTGGTGTCATGGTCAGGTGAGTTGCCAATAGAGGCTGTAGCGCTCGTGCGCGACGCGGTGGAAGGGGATGAGTTCGATATCGCCGCCAGGCCCCGCGGCGCGGAACAGCAGAGGCGCGCCAGCAGGCCGCACCGCTTCATCGAGCGAGCGGCCCCGCAGCGCGAGCCGGGGCAGGGGCGTGTCCGTGGTCTTCAGCACCCAGCCGTAGTCGTGCTCGCTGGCGATGAGGTCCGCGCCGGGCTGCAGGCCATCGCGGCCCATGCGTGCGGCCAGTACGAGCGGGCCATGCATCACGGCGGCGACATCGCTCGCACCGTGCAGCGCCTGCAGGTGCAAGCGCATCGGCAGCGCCACGTCGATCGCGTCGCCAGGGTGCCAGCGGCGGTCGACCTCGACATAACGGCCCGGTTGGGTGCTCTCGACGAGCGGCTTGCCGTTGAGGGTGACGGTCAGCTTGTCGCACCAGGCGGGGTGGCGCAGGCACAGCCTGAAGCGCACCGGCGAACCGGCCTCGATGGCCAGGCGGGTGGACGCTTCGTCGGGAAAGGTCGTCGTCTGGCGCAGGCGCACGCCCCTCTCGGCCCAGTCCAGCGTCGACGCGATGAACAGGTTGACGTACAGCGACGCCGGGTCGCGCGCATCCTGGAAGTAGATCGAGTCGCCCAGCTTGGCGAAGTTCTCCATGCCGATGCCCGTGCAGCACCAGAACGAGCGCTCATGGGTGCCGTAGAGCTTGGGGTACGCCGGGCGCAGGGCCTGGAAGTAGGTGACCATGCCCGTGTCCGGGTCCTGCGACGCGAGGATGCCGTTGAACAGCGCGCGCTCGTGGTAGTCGGCGTAGGCCACCGAGGGTTCGGCCGTGAACAGCGCACGCGTCAGCCGCAGCATGTTGTGCGTGCAGCAGGTCTCCATCGTCTTGGCCGAGCCGAGGTGCTTGCGCGCGTCGGCCGGCGGGAAGAAATGCTCGGCTTCGCCGTTGCCGCCGGTGGCGAACGATCGCTTGTGGACGACGGTGCCCCAGAAGTAGCGCGCCGCCCGGGCACAGCGCTCGTCGCCGGTGGCCTCGGCCAGGCGCTGGAAGCCGATGACCTTGGGGATCTGCGTGTTGGAGTGCTGCCCGTCGAGCGCGTCGCGGCCTTCGGCCAGTGGATCGAGCAGGGCGCGGTGGTTGAATCGCTGCGCCAGCTGCAGGTGGCGCGCGTCGCCGGTGAACGCGTGCACGTCCGCCATCGCTTCGTTCATGCCGCCGAACTCGACGCCAAGCATCTGCTGGAAGCGCTCGTCCCCGATGCCCTGCGTGGCTTGCACCATCCAGTCGGCCAGCCGCCGCAGCACGGGCAACGCCTGCGGGTGGGCGGCGTGCCGGTGGGCGTCGAGCAGGCCCACCAGGATCTTGTGCATCGTGTACCAGGGCACGCCGGTCACTGGCCGGCCGGCGATGACGTTGCGCAACTGCGTGTCGCCATCGGGAAAGGCACAGACCAGGCCACTGCCGCCCGCCTGCTGGCAGGTGTTCAGTTCCTCGACGACATAGGCCACGCGCTGGTGAAAGGCCCCTTCGCCGGTCGAGGCCCACATCATCGAGCAGGCGCTCAGGTAGTGGCCGAGCGTATGGCCGGGGCACAGGTCCTTCGACTCCCAGCCGCCGTAGCGCGCCGCCTTGGGCGCCAGCCCGGCGTTGGCGCGAAAGCCGTGCAGCAGCCGGTCAGCGTTGAGCGACAGCAGGTAGCGGGCGTCGAGCGCGCGGGCCGCTTCGAAAGGCCCGGGCAGCAGGCGCACGCGCTGCAATGGAAAGGGCCGGGCGCCGGCGACGCCGGGCCCGACGGCGCCGGCCGCCGGTGCGACGGCGGCGAGCATGGGCGCCACCGCCGCGCTGGTCAGGAAGGCGCGGCGGTCCGTCACCCTGTCACCACGCCGCCACGGATCTTCACGGCCACCGCAGGCGAGCCGGCCAGCCCGTCAGGCAGCTTCACTTCCAGCCAGCGGTGGGTGCGCTTGAAGGCCAGGCTGTCGGGCGAGCCGACGGCCTGGATGCTCTCGATCGCGCCCTGGGCCAGGGCCGACCCGTCGGCCAGGGTGTGGATGCGCAGCTTGCCGTCGCGCGGCCAGCCCAGGGCGATGGCGTACAGCACGCCGCCCTTGGTGGTGAAGCGGATGTCCTCGGCGGTGAGCGGCTTGGAACTGCCCTCGCTGAACATGCCGCCGGTCACCTTGGTCGGGCCTTCGCCGAAGGTGCGCCAGGGGCGGGTGCCATGGATGGCCTCGCCGTTGCGCGCCATCCAGGCGGCGATGTCTTCCAGGATCTTGCGCTCGTCGGCATCGATGGTGCCGTCACCGCGCAGCGGCACCGACAGCAGCAGGTTGCCATTCTTCGAGACGATGTCGCACAGGCGGTGGATGACCGTGCTGGCGGGCTTGTACTGGTGGTTGTCGAAGATG
>NZ_DASUNH010000005.1:0-49259 GCF_036277275.1 Ideonella sp.
CGGCCGAGCAGCAGGCCTTGCAACGCGTCGGCGAGCTGGCGCGGCGGATGCTGCAACGGGCGCGGCCGATGGTGGGCGACGAGGCGCTGCCGCGCGCAGCCTGACCACGCCGGCCGCCCTGACCGGCCGCCGACTCCCTAAGGCAAACGATTGCGGCCCCGACAGGCGAGGCGGAATATCGCCGCTTCGCCTCTTTTTTCGGAGTTGACGATGAACTTGCCTAGCTTCCCGTTTGCCCGCTGGTGCACGCGCCTGGGCCTGGTGACGGCCCTGCTGGCCTGTGGCGCCGCCCAGGCGGCCGACCTCCGGGTGATCGTCTCGTTCAAACCCGGTGTGCCATCGGCGCAAGCCGCCCGCGCGGCCATCGCCCAGGCCGGCGGCCGCGTCAAGCTCGAACTGATCGGTGGCGAAGGCGTCGCGGTCGAGTTGTCTCAGGCGGCGATCGCCGCGCTGAAGAAGCACCCCGCGATCGCAGGGATCGAGGAAGACGCCAAGCGCTACCCGATGTCGCTGACCACGCCCTCGGGCCCGCCCTACCGCAGAGGCCAGCTGCTGCCCTACGGCATCGCGATGGTCCAGGCCAACAAGCTGCCCGCACTCGACGACAACGCCGGCAACCGCAAGATCTGCATCATCGACTCCGGCTACGACAACACCCATGTCGACCTGCCGCACAACCGCGTGACCGGCGATGACGACATCGGCGGCGCCGGCCCGTGGGACCACGACGGGTTCGGCCACGGCACCCACGTCGCCGGCACGGTCGCCGCAGTGAACCAGCGCGACGTCGGCGTGATCGGCGTGCTGCCGAACAAGAAGATCCACCTGCACATCGTGCGTGTCTTCGGCGACGACGGCGCCTGGGCCTATTCCTCCACGCTGTCCAACGCGGCCAAGAAGTGCCAGGCAGCCGGTGCCAACATCATCAGCATGTCGCTCGGCGGCCCGGTGCCGAACACCAACGAGCGCAACACCTTCGCCAACCTGCACGCCGCCGGCATCCTGTCGATCGCGGCGGCAGGCAACGGCGGCAACACGTTGACCTCGTACCCCGCCGGCTACCCGGCCGTGGTGTCGGTGGCCGCGGTGGACGAGAACAAGGCCTGGGCCACCTTCTCGCAGCGCAATGCGGACGTGGAGCTTGCCGCGCCTGGCGTGCTGGTCATGTCGACCGTACCGATGGGCACCGGCACCCTGGCCGCCCTCAGTGTCGACAGCGCCACCTACGCGCCGATCGCGCTCGACGGCTCACCCAACGCGACCGCCACCGCGCCGCTGGCCGACTTCGGCCTGGGCGACACCATCGACCCCGACATGGCCGGCAAGGTCTGCCTGATCCAGCGCGGCGTCATCACCTTCGCGCTGAAGGTGCAGAACTGCGAGGCCAGCGGCGGTGTCGGTGCGGTGATCTACAACAACGTGCCGGGCAGCCTCGCCGGCACGCTGAGCGGCGCCCAGACGACGATCCCGTCGGTCACCGCGTCCGACACCGAGGGCGCGGCGATGCTCGGCCAGCTCGGCCAGTCGGCCACCGTCTCGATCACCGCGAGCCACTACGCCTTCTTCGACGGCACCTCGATGGCGACGCCGCACGTGTCGGCGGTGGCCGCGCTGGTGTGGAGCTACTTCCCGTCGTGCACCAACGAGCAGTTGCGCCAGTCGCTGAACAAGTCGGCACTAGACCTGGGCACGGCCGGTCGCGACAACAAGTTCGGCTTCGGCTTGGTGCGGGCCAAGGCGGCCCACGACCGCATCACCGCCAAGGGGTGCGGCAACTGAGCCCCTGAAGCGTTCGCCCCCGCAGGCCGACGCACGCGCCGGCCTGCACGCGCGTCAGCCACCCGCGCCCAAGACCCGCGGGTGCTGGGCCCAGGCCGGCATGCGCGCCAGGTAGGCAAGCGTGCGCTGCTCGGCGGTGGCGCGGTCCAGGCCCGAGTCCTCACGCAGGGCCCACTGCACCATGCGCTCGAAACGGGTCTCGAAGTCCTGCAGCTGGCCGCTGGCGTCGACGCAATACTGGCAATAGCGGCCGCTCTCGATCGACATGCCGCAGCTTTCACACGAATGGCTCATGGTCGTGGGTCCTCGGGGGTGGAAGAAACAGGGGCCGCTGCCGCGGCCGCAACGCGCGGTGTCGGCACCGCAGCTATCAATTGGCGCAGGCTTTGCAGCAGCGCCATCCGCTGAGCGGGATCCAGCACTTCGGCTGCCACCGCCAAGCGCCGCGTGTCGAGCACGTCGACCGCCTCATCCAGCGCCGCGTGGCCGGCAGCGCTGAGCCAGATCTCGGCGCGGCGCGCATCGGCGGGGTCGGGTTGTCGCGTCAGCCAACCCTGGCTTTCGAGTGCGGCCACCTTCGCGCTCAGTGTCGACATCGCGCGGCCGAAATGCTGCGCCATCTCGGACAACGTCATCGGCCCGGCCTGCGCCAGATGCAGCATCAGCGCGGTGGTCTCGGCCGACACCTTGTCGCGGCCGTCGTCGATGCGGCGCACGGCCACCCGGTACAGCTCGCGGTACAACGCGCCGAATTCGCGTGCAAAACCGACATCTTGTTCGTCCATGCCGCGAGTATCGCGAGCAGGAAATGCTTCGAACAGACCGAAGCATCTTCACCGGCCCCGACGCGCGCCGCCGGTTCGTCAGATCGACATCCGTGCCCGCACGCCATCGGCGGCCATGTCGGCGCCGCGCCCCCGGGCGATGATTTCGCCGCGCTCCATCACCAGGTACTGGTCGGCCAGCTCGGCGGCGAAGTCGTAGTACTGCTCGACGAGCACGATGGCCATCGTCTTGCGATCGGCCAGCATGCGGATCACGCGGCCGATGTCCTTGATGATGCTGGGCTGGATGCCCTCGGTCGGCTCGTCGAGGATCAACAGCTTCGGCCCCGCCGCCAGCGCACGGGCGATCGCCAGCTGCTGCTGCTGGCCGCCGGACAGGTCGCCGCCGCGGCGCGACAACATCTGCTTCAACACCGGGAACAGTTCGAACAACTCGGGCGGGATCGCCGTGCCACCGGGCTGGGTCGCCAGGCCCATGCGCAGGTTGTCTTCCACCGTCAGGCGAGCAAAGATCTCGCGGCCTTGCGGCACATAGCCGATGCCGCGCCGCGCCCGCTCGTATGGCGTGGCGCGGGTGATGTCGGTGCCATCGAGCTTGACCGTGCCGCTCTTGACCGGCACCACACCCATCAGACTTTTCAACAGCGTGGTCTTGCCGACCCCGTTGCGGCCGAGCACGGCCGTGACTTCGCCGAACGTGGCTTCGAAGCTCAGGCCCCGCAGGATGTGCGAGCCGCCGTAATACTGGTTCAGAGAATCGACCACCAGCATTGCTGCTTCCCTCTGCGGTTGGCGGTGTGTTGACACGGGCTGCTTGCGACAGTCGCGCGGGACCGCCGGCTTGGGGCACCACGGATGACAGGCAACGGCGCGCCTCGCCACGGACGGTGCCTGCAGGATGGTGGTGGTGTCCCCGGGCGCCGGACCTCATTCGCGGTCGCCCCAACGACAGCCGGGCACCACGTTGTTGATGGAGATGAATCTCGCAGTCCGCTGCCAGTGGCCCGCGAGCGGACGGCGACCGGGGGCACCGCCGACACCCTGCCGCCACAGGCGCTGCAGGCGGAAGGGAAAGACCTCACATCACCGCCCAAGGTACACCTCAACCACCTGCTCATTCGCCTGGACATCAGACAGCGTGCCTTCAGCCAACACGCGCCCCTCGTGCAGCACGGTGACCTTCTTCCAGCCTTCGGTCAGCTGCTCGACGAACTTCATGTCGTGCTCCACCACCACCAACGAGTGCCGGCCTTCGAGTGAGAGGAACAACTCCGCCGTGCGCTCGGTCTCTTCGTCGGTCATGCCGGCCACCGGCTCGTCGAGCAGCAGCAGCTTCGGGTCCTGCATCAGCAGCATGCCGATCTCCAGCCACTGCTTCTGGCCGTGGCTGAGCAAGCCGGCGGTGCGTTTTGCTTCGGGCAACAGGTGGATCAGCGCCATGACCTCGCCGATGCGGTCGAGCTGCGCGCCGCTCAAGCGCGAGAACAGGCTGGCGCGAACACGCCGGTCGGCGGCCAGCGCCAGCTCCAGGTTCTCGAACACGCTCAGCTGTTCGTAGACCGTGGGCTTCTGGAACTTGCGGCCGATGCCGATCTGCGCGATCGCGTTCTCGCGCAATCGCAGCAGGTCGATGTTCTGGCCAAAGCTGGCGCTGCCCAGGTCGGGCCGGGTCTTGCCGGTGATCACGTCCATCATCGTGGTCTTGCCGGCACCGTTGGGGCCGATGATGCAGCGCAGCTCGCCGACGTTGATCGCCAGGCTGAGCGCGTTCAGCGCCTTGAAGCCGTCGAAGCTGACGGTGATGTCGTCCAGGTACAGCGCCACGCCGTGGGCGAAGTCCGGCTCGTGTGCGTGCGCCACGCGGCCGAACGTCGCGCTGCGGCCACCCGAGCTTGCCGACACCTGCCCCTTCTCGCGCCAGCGTTGCAGCGCGTCGGCACCGGCTTGCTGCAGCTCGGGCGTCATTCGGCCGTGTCTTTCTTCTTGCGGCGCAGCTGGCTCGCCAGGCCCACGATGCCGTTCGGCAAGAACAGCGTCACCGCGATGAACAGCGCGCCCAGGAAGTACAGCCAGAACTCCGGCACGACCTGCGTGAACCAGCTCTTCGCACCGTTGACGAAGAAGGCGCCGACGATCGGGCCGATCAGCGTCGCACGGCCACCAACCGCAGCCCAGATCGCCATCTCGATCGACGCGGCCGGGCTCATCTCGCTCGGGTTGATGATGCCGACCTGCGGCACGTACAGCGCGCCGGCCACGCCGCACATCACCGCCGACAGCGTCCAGATCGCCAGCTTGTAGGCCAGCGGGTCGTAGCCGGTGAACATCACCCGGCTTTCGGCGTCACGGATGGCCTGCAGCACGCGGCCGAACTTGCTGGTGACGATGGCCCGCGCCATCAGGAAAAAGCCGATCAGCGCCAGCCCGGTCAGCACGAACAAGACCATGCGCGTCGACGGTGTCGCGATCGGCGTATCGAGGATGCGCTTGAAGTCGGTGAAGCCGTTGTTGCCGCCGAAGCCCGTCTCGTTGCGAAAGAACAGCAGCATCGCGGCGAAGGTCAGCGCCTGCGTGATGATCGAAAAGTACACGCCCTTGATGCGTGAGCGGAAGGCGAAGAAGCCGAACACCAGCGCCAGCAGCCCCGGCACCAGCAACACCATCAGCATCTGGAAGGCGAAGCTGCCCGAGCCGGCCCAGTGCCACGGCAGCGCCTTCCAGTCGAGGAAGACCATGAAGTCCGGCAGCTCGCTCGCGTAGTTGCCGTCGCGGCCGATCTGGCGCATCAGGTACATGCCCATCGCGTAGCCTCCGAGCGCGAAGAACAGCCCGTGGCCGAGCGACAGGATGCCGGTGTAGCCCCAGATCAGGTCCATCGCCAGCGCGCAGATCGCGTAGCACATGATCTTGGCGGTCAGGCCGACGGCGTAGTCGCTGAGGTGGAAGACACTGCCCGCCGGCAGCGCCAGGTTCGCCAGTGGCACCACCACCGCCACCACGGCCAGCGCCGCGGCCACGGCAACCCAGCCGGCGGGTGACAGCAGCCTCGGCCGCGCGTCGATTGGACTCATGCTTCCGCGCTCCGGCCCTTCATCGCAAACAGACCTTGAGGCCGTTTCTGGATGAACACGACGATCACCACCAGCACCATGATCTTGGCCAGCACCGCGCCGGCCCAGCCTTCGAGCACCTTGTTCAGCACGCCGAGACCCAATGCCGCGAGCACCGTGCCGGCCAGCTGGCCCACGCCGCCAAGCACGACGACCATGAACGAGTCGACGATGTAGTTCTGCCCCAGGTCCGGCCCGACGTTGCCGACCTGCGCCAGCGCGCAACCAGCCAGCCCGGCGATGCCGGCGCCGAGCGAGAACGCACAGGTGTCGACGCGCGCGGTGTTGACGCCCACGCAGGCGGCCATGCGCCGGTTCTGCGTCACGCTGCGCACGAACAAGCCGAGCCGGGTGCGTGCGATCAGCAGCGCCACGCCCGCCAGCACCAGCAAGGCGAAGGCGATGATGGCGATGCGGTTGAACGGCAGCGTCAGGTTGCTCATCACCGCGACGCCTCCAGACAGCCAGGCGGGGTTCTCGACCGGCACGTTCTGCGCCCCGAACAGCGACCGTACCGACTGCATCAGCACCAGGCTGATGCCCCACGTGGCCAGCAAGGTTTCGAGCGGCCGGCCATAGAGCCAGCGGATCACGCTGCGCTCCAGCAGCGCACCGACCAACGCCGCCACGGCGAACGACGCCGGCACGGCGGCCCACAGGTAGTAGTCGAACGCTGCCGGCGCATGGGCCCGGAACAGGTTCTGTACCACATAGGTCGCGTAGGCGCCGATCATCATCAGCTCGCCGTGGGCCATGTTGATCACGCCCATCAGCCCATAGGTGATCGCCAGGCCCAGCGCCACCAGCAGCAGGATGCTGCCCAGGCTGATGCCGGTGAAGACCACGCCCAGGCGTTCGCCCCAGGCCATGCGGCGCGATACCTGCTCCAACGACTGGCGCAGCGCCGCGCGCACCTGCGCGTCGGGTTCCACGCCTTCTGCCAGGCGTTCCAGCAACAGGGCCTTCACCGCCGGCTCCCCGCTGTCGCCCAACGCCTGTGCCGCCTCCAGGCGCTTGAGCGGGTCGCCGGCGGCGACCAGCACGCCCGCACGCATGCGCCCCAGCTGCGCCTTCAACGCCGCGTCACTCTCGGCGGCCCAGGCCTGTTCGATCAACGGCAGCTGTGCTTCGTCCGCCGCCTGCTTGCCCAGCTCGTCAATCGCCGCGGCGCGCGCGCTGCGTTCGGACGACTGTAGACGCAACGAAGCCAGCGTCGCCTGCAACGCGCCGCGCATGCGGTTGTTGTTGACGACGTCCTCGGCGTCAGTGGACAAGGTGGCGGGCGCGCCGGTGGCGGCCTCCACCACCTTGTCCCCTTCCACGACCAGCACCTGCGTCGGCGTCAGCTTTACCGCATCGTCGAGCAGGGCCTGCACAAACGTCGCCAGGCCCGGCTCGGCGGCTGCCGCAGCAGCGCCGAGGGCCGCCACCCGCGCATCGGTGTCGCCTTCGGCGATGGCCCGTGTCTGCGGTGCCGTCAGTGCGTGAGCCGACGAGACCGCGCACAAGACGCCGATCAGCAGCAGATGACGCAGCCCCCGCATCGCGACGCGCTCAGCTTTTCTTTTCCGGGGTATTCTTTTTGCCCTTGTTCTCGGGGATGTAGTCGCTCCACGGGTCAGCCTGCACCGGCCCCGGCGTCTTCCACACCACGTTGAACTGGCCATCAGCCTTGACCTCGCCGATGAACACCGGCTTCCACAGGTGGTGGTTTTCCTTGTCCATGGTGCTGGTGAAGCCGCCGGGTGCCTTGAAGGTCTCGCCAGCCATCGCGGCGATCACCTTGTCGGTCTCGGTCGACTTGGCCTTGGCCACCGCGTCGGCCCACATGTGCACGCCGATGTAGGTGGCCTCCATCGGGTCGTTGGTCAGCGGCTTGTCCTTGTGGCCCGCCACGCCCTTGGCCTTGGCGTAGTCGCTCCACTTCTTGACGAACTCGGTGTTGGCCGGGCTCTTGATCGACATGAAGTAGTTCCACGCCGCGAGGTGGCCGACCAGCGGCTTGGTGTCGACCCCGCGCAGCTCTTCTTCGCCAACCGAGAAGGCCACCACCGGCACGTCGGTCGCCTTCAGGCCCTGGTTGCCCAACTCCTTGTAGAACGGCACGTTGGAGTCGCCGTTGATGGTCGACACCACCGCGGTCTTCTTGCCTTCGGCCGAGAACTTCTTGATCTTGGCGATGATGCTCTGGTAGTCGGCGTGGCCGAACGGCGTGTACTCCTCGATGATGTCGGCTTCGGCCACGCCCTTGCTCTTCAGGAACGCACGCAGGATCTTGTTGGTCGTGCGCGGGTAGACGTAGTCGGTGCCCAGCAGCACGAAGCGCTTGGCGCCGCCGCCGTCCTTGCTCATCAGGTACTCGACCGCCGGAATGGCCTGCTGGTTCGGCGCGGCACCGGTGTAGAAGACGTTCTTGCTGAGCTCTTCGCCTTCGTACTGCACCGGGTAGAACAACAGCGAGTTGGTCTCTTCGAACACCGGCAGCACCGACTTGCGGCTCACGCTCGTCCAGCAGCCGAACACGACGGCCACCTTGTCCTGCGTGATCAGCTGCTTGGCCTTCTCGGCGAACAGCGGCCAGTTCGACGCGGGGTCGACGACCACCGGCTCCAGCTTCTTGCCGAGCACACCCCCCTTGGCGTTGATCTCGTCGATCGCCATCAGCACGGTGTCTTTCAGCACGGTCTCCGAGATGGCCATCGTGCCGGACAGGCTGTGCAGCACGCCGACCTTGATCGTGTCGGCGGCCTGCGCCCACGTCGGCAGGCTAAGGGCGGCGGCGGCCAAGGCCACGGCGCCGAACTGCCGGGCGAACTGGCGGCGGGGGCGTGCTGATGGGCGAGACGTGCTCATGGGGCGGGACTCCTGCGGGGTTGAACAGACGCCCTGCAGGGTAGGCAGCCGCCCGCGGCAGCGAAATACGCCGGATGGCGTACACGCCGCGTCTCACCCACCCGGAAATGAGCGTCGACGGGCCTTGTCAACGCTACCCGTCACACCAGACGCAGTTCGTCCTCAAGCCCGGCCGCCGCCGCGCCGATACCGCGACATGGCCTGGTTGTGAAGGGCCTTCCCAAATGCAAAAAATGTCACGCTGCTGCTTGTATTCCCGCCGCGCTGGCACCCTGGAGGGCCGATCGTGAGCTCGGTCGCCACCCCCGTGGGGATCCGTCGCGTGCTCGTGGTCGACGACAGCCGGGCCATGCAGGCCATCATCCGGCGCGTGCTGGAGAGCCAGGCCCTCGGCCGCACCGAGGTGGAGACTGTCGCCTCCGGCGAAGCCGCGCTCGACGCGCTGGAGCGAGGCTTGCCGAACCTCATCGTGTCCGACTGGCACATGCCCGGCATGAGCGGCATCGAGCTGTTGCAGACCGTGCGCCAGCTGGGCCACAGCGACCTCGCCGTGGGCTTCGTGACCACCGAGACCACCCCTTCGCTGCTGCAGCAGGCGCTGACCAACGGCGCAGCCTTCATCGTTCATAAGCCCTTTCACGACCACGAGCTGCTGGCCGCGGTGGGCAATGTGCTGAGCCGGCCGGCCGTGGCCGAACCCGGCGCGGTCTCGACCGAGCCGGTGCAAGGCGTGCGCGCGCTGCGCCGCTTCATCCAGGCCTGGATGCCCGGCGTGCCCTTCCGGGTCGTCGAGGGCGAAAAGTTCGACAGCACGCACCTGACTTCGCAAAACCTGCTGGCGGTGTACGCGCCGGAGGAAGGCGGCAACCTGTGTGCGCTCGCCGCGGCCAACCTGCCGGCGCTGTGCATGCTGGGCGGCGGCGCGATCCAGGCCGACCCGAAAGACATCCGCCGCGCGATCCAGGACGGCACGCCGAGCCAGGACGTGGTCGACAGCGGCATCGCGTTCTTCCGCGACATGACTCCCTTGCTGCTGAGCCAGATCGGTGTCTCCGACGCGCGCTTCAAAGGTGCCAACCTGGTGGCGCGAGATTTCGCGAAGCTGCGGGCCGCCGTCGACGACTCGGTTGCTCGCGCGGACTACCGCCTGTCGGTGCCGGGCTACGGTGACGGCCGGCTGATCTTCATCCGGGCATGAGATGAAGCGCCCACGCTCCCTTCCGGCCGGCGCCTTGCGGGGGCGCGCATGAGCCTCGCCGACCTGGGCATCCTGGCGGTGGTCGTGTGCAATGTGCTGTTCCTGGCACTGTGCACCTACATGGCCTACCGGATGATGACCCACATGCGCGACACCCAGGCCGACCTGTCGGCCTTCGCGAACAGCCTGAAGGCCCATGCCGGCCGGCTGAACCGCACCGCCGACAACACGCTCGACACCTTCGGTGACATCAAGCGTGAACTGGCCAGGCTGATCGAGACCGCCCGCGGCGGCCTCGGCGGCGGCCGTACCCAGCCGAACGCGAACGGTCGCACCGGCGACCCTTACCAGCAGTGGGCGCAGCGCGACCCGAAGGCATTGAACCGCCTGATCGACCAGCAAGGCAACCTGCTCGACGAGGTCTCGAAGGTCGACGCCAAGCAGTTCGAGGAATGGCGTCGCGCCAAGCAGGTCGAACTCGATCGCCTGCTGCAGCAGAAGCAGCATGTGCAGCAGGAGTTCCAGCGCCTGCGCCAGGCCCATGACGAGGCCGTGCACAAGCTGCGCGAGCATGAGCTGCGCGCACGCCAGTACCAGAAGGCCACCGCCGAAGCCGGCACGCTGCGCGGCGAGCTCGGCGAGATGCGCCTGCAGCTCCAGCAGGCCCAGGCGCGTGCACAAGCCGCCGAGCAACTCGCCGGGGCCGCGCAGGCCGTGGGTGGCGGCCGCAGCGCGCACACCGAAGCGTCGGCCGCTCCATCACCGCAATTGAAGGAGCTGGCCGCCCAGTTGGCCGAAGCCGAGGCGGACCGCCAGCGCCTGCGGCGCCAGCTCGAGCAGATCCAGGACAACCTGAAGCGCACGCTGACCGAGAAGGAATTCATCGAGGACCGCTTCCTGCAGCTCGATGCCGATCGTTCCAGCGACGCCGCGGCTGCCTCCGCGGCGGCCGAAGACCAGACGCTGGTGGTGCTGCCGGACTGAGCACCCCCTCACCCCCCGCGGCGGCTGTGCGCCGCATCGCCAGCAACCGGCAGGCCTCCAGCGCCGTCAGCACCATCAAGCTCCAGCCGAACACCGGCAACGCCCAGCCCAACAGGGCAGCGACAGGCCAGACCCATCTCGGGGCCAGGCGCACATCGTCGGCCACCAGCCTCGGCACGGCCCATTGGCCCGGCGGCCGCCGCAGCCACCACATCACGAAGCCGGACACGACCGAGAACACCACCGCCAGCGCCGCGAGCACCAGCAGAAGTTGGTTCCACAGCCCGAATTCGCCGCGGTGGAACGGGATGCCGACCGCCGTCGCCTGCGACAACAGCGGCAGCTGGTCCCAGCCGCTGTTGAACAGCAGCCGGCCCGAGTAAGCGTCGATCACCTGGGTGAAACGGTTCGTCGGCTGGCTGCGGTCGAAGTTTTCGGCCCGCCACGTGCCGTCGGGGCCGTCGGGTGGTGTCAGCTGAATTGAAACGTCAGGTGCCACGGCGCTGGCCAGTTCATGGGCACGCTGCCAGCCGATTGGCGCCTGGCCTTCGATCACGGTGGACCGCAAATCCTTGCCGGGCTTCGGTGCCGACTGGCCCAGCGCATCCTGCGCGAGCCTGAAGTTGTGGCCGCTGTGGCGGGCCCAGGTCAGACCGGTGACCAGCACGATCGACAGCACGAGCCCGAGCACGATGGCCACCGTGGCATGCAGATCGCGCCAGCGGCGTCGCCCGCGGCCCGGTGCCGGCAGAAGCGCACGCCAGCCCGGGCCGCCGCGCGCCCTCGAACGAGGCCACCACAGCGTCAAGCCGGTGGCAAACAGCACCAGCAGCCAGCTCGCGCCCAGCTCCAACAGCCAGCGCCAGCCGTTGCCTTGCAGCGCGTTGGCGTGCAGCTTCCTGGCCCAGGTCTTGAAGCGCTGCATCTCCTGCAACCGGCCCAGCACCTGGCCGGTGTGGGGGTTCACGTAGACGATGCTGCCGGTGGGCAAGCCATGGTCGTGTTCACCTCGGCCGGCATGGGCATGATGCTCGTGGGCCGCGCGCAGGTAGACCTGCGTGCTGTCGCCGGGGCGGTGCGCCGGCACCACGAAGCGCAGAGCCTCGTCGGGATGGGCGGCCTGCGCGGCCGCGACCTGCTGGTCGAGCGGCCGCACCGCCGCGCCGACCGCGACCCGGTCGAGATCGGCATGGCACCTGGCCTCGATCTGCGGCGTGAAGACGTAGACCAGCCCCGTCAAGGCGGCGAACAGCACGATCGGCGCGCCGACCAGACCGGCCCAGAAATGCACCCGCCAGAACAACCGGTGCAGGGCAGCCTTGCGCAGCGGGGCTTCGAGATGGGTCATTGTCATCGTTGGCCTTGTCACCGCTTTACAGCGTGAAGCGCAGCTCGGCCGACAGCGTGCGGCCTGGGTACGGGTGCGATTGGTAGGCACGCTGACCCGTTACGTTGTTGGCGCCCAGTGCCAGTTCGAGCTGGCGGGTGAATCGGTAGGCGCCCCGCAGATCGAGCTGGTTGACGGTCGAGACGCCGCCGTAGACGTCGGGATTCGTGTCCAGGTTGTAGGTGTCGTTGTAGGCACGGCCCTGGTGACGAAAGCCTGCCGCCAGCAGCCAGTGGGCGTCAGGCCGCCAACTGGCCTGCAACGTCGCCCGCGTGCGGGGCACCCGCAACCACCATCGGCCCACCATCGCCGGGTCGTTCTTGTTCGCGACGACCTCGCTGTTGAACGTGTAGGCCACGCTGGCATCGAGGGCGAAGCCCTTGAGCCCCAGGCCCTGCGCCGACCAGGCCAGCTCGATGCCGCTCGTCTTGACGCGGTCGACGTTCTGCACGCAGGTGTAGGTGGCGGCGCCGCTGGCGGTGGTGTTGCAGGCAGCCGGACGGGTGGTCGATTGGCGCAGGATCGCGTCTTTGACGTCATCGTGGAACAGCGCCACGCGCAGGCGCTGGCGGCCCCGCTCGTGTTCGGCGCTCAGCTCGATCGCGTCCGAGGTCTCGGCTTCCAGGTCCGGGTCCGACAGCGTCACGCTGCTGGATGTGACCGTGCCGTTGTAGAGCTCCTCGACGTTGGGAAAGCGCACGCCGCGACCAGCGCTGAGTTTGAGCAGCAGGCTGTCGCTGGCGCTGAAGGCCACGGCGGCCTTCGGCGATTGACCGCGCAGCTGGCGCCTGTCGTAGGCCACCGTCACGCCGTTGCCGAGCTGCTGACCGTCGAATGCCCGGTACCACTCTTCGCGCCACCCCAGCGTCAACCGCCAATCGTCGGCCAGGCGCCACGCGTCTTGCGCGTAGAGCGCGGTCACCACCGTCTGGCCGTGGTGGAACTGCGTCAGCGTGCCGCCGTTCCTGCGCCAGTCGGCCGAGGCATCGACGCTGGTCACCCGGTTGTCGAGCGCGTAGCCGTTGCGGTGGGCACCGACCGACACGGTGTGGCGGCCGGCGGTCCAGTCGCCTTCGGTCGGTGTCCACGTGGCTTGCAGCTCGGCGGTGTGCCAGCCGGTGCCATCGCGCCGCGTCACGCTGCCGGCACCGCCAGTGGCCGCCAGGGGATCGGGATTGTTCGCCTGGCGGCCGGTGTCGTCGACGATGCGGTAATCGGACACGACCAGCGAGGCATTCCAGCCGCTGGCCCGGCGGGTCTTCAGCGTGGCGCCGAGCTGCTGGTGTGTCTCTTTGCGCCTGGAGGGGGCGAACGCCGCATCGGGGACGTGGAAGCTGTGCGCACCATCGGTCACGACGCCTGCCCAGACGGTGGCGCCGGCCGCGTCGCGCAGAAAGCTCTGGTTGCGGGTGGTCGTGTCGTTGTGCCACCGGGACGCCATACCGCTGGCCTCCAGCTCGGGCGTGAAACGGTGGCCGCCGCGCAGGTTCAGCGTGTCCTGCACGGTGTGGTCGATCGCGCCTGCGCCGGCGCCGAGGACTGCGCGGCGGAGGCCTTTCGGGTCGATGTCGTGAACGATGCCGCTGACCCTCGTCGGCGTCCCGGTGACCGGCGGGAACGCACCCGTCGCGTCGGCCGACACGGTGAAGTACTGCATCGGCTGCGAGGTCGAGTCCTGGTGGTTCACGTCGGCCGCGAACCACAGGCCCGAATCGAACCGGTGGCCCAGGCGCAACGACAGCTGGTGGCCCGCGAAATCGTCCGCATGGCCGTATTGCTCGAAGTGCTGGCTGTAGCCGCTGGCCCGGCCGCTCAGCTCGAAGCCTTTCGGCGCGCGCTGCGTCACCGCGACCGTGGTGCCGATCGAGTTGCCGGGGAGCAGCGCCGAGTACGGGCCGTACAGCACGTCGACCCGCTCGATCGCCTCGGGCGAAATCATGTTCCAGCGCGGTGCGTCGAAGCGGCCGAGGAAGTTGCTGATCAGGTAGCCGTCGAGGTAGACCAGCGCGCGAGACGGCTGCAAGGTGCCGAAGCTGCGGCCGGCGATCAGCGCGTTGCGGTCGCCCAGGTAGCGCTTGCGGATCGTCGTGTTGGGCGCGTACTGCAGCGCGTCTTCGGGGTTGAACAGGTTCTGCTCGCGCAACTGATCGGCCGTCTTGCTGGCGGTGCTGCCGGGCAGGTTGGCCGGCAGGCCGCTGCGAATCGCCGCGGCGGTGACGACGATGGGCGCCAGTTCGGCCTCGGTGGCCACGCCCTGGGCGTGCAGGAGGGTGCCGGCGCAGGCCAGCAAGCAGGTGCATGCAAGCGCACCCAGTCGGAAGAATACGGGGGGCATGGTGGTCCGGATCGGATCGCCCGCGGCCGCTTCGGCACGCAGGCACAGCAGCCTCGGGGCGGCGAGCCCCGAGGCCAGTTCAGGCTGTGAAGATCAGATCGGGAACGGGGGCGCGTGCAGTCGCCCGGCCAGCCAACGCCGACTCGCATCGACAGGCGACGGCCCCGGCGTCGCCAGCGGCGTGGCCAGCGCGACCGCCGGTGCATGCAGCGCCACCGGCGGCGGGTTGGCCAGCGCGGCGCCGCCCATCAGCGGCGTCAATGCGCAGTCGAAAGCACCGGCATGGTGACCCGCCATTGGCGCCGACGGGTCGCCCGTCGGCGCCGAATCGAGCTGCACCGTCCGCACGCCATAGGCCGAGCAAACCTCGACCACGCTGACGCCGCGCTGGCTGGCCGCGGTGGCCGCCAGCAATGGCACGGCCACCTGCAACAGGAACATGGCCGCCACCGCCCACGCCCACACGCGAGTGGGCAGCGAGGGGCGGCGGTGCACGGTGCGGTTCATGGCGAGCGCGGATTATCCGTGCCCGCCTCAACCGCGAGCGAGGTCAACGTCCCGGTGCCGCACTGGCCGCGGCCTCGTGCCCGCACGCCGCCTGCATCTGCGGCGACGAGCGGGCCTTGCAGCGCGCCACCTCGTCGTTGATCTTGCCCGCCGGCGTGGTACCGGCCTGGGCGGCGGCACTGGCTGCCGCGCCGGTCGGCGGGGGTGGCTTCCTGCCGAGTGGCACGACGACCTGCGGCTTGATCGGCCCGTCGGGCCGCAACTCGTCAGGGAAGGTCGCCGTGTTGCGCAACTCTTCGGGCGTCAGCGCCCGGCGGACGGGCTTGGTCGGTGCCGGTGCCGGTGCCGAAGCACCGGATGCCGCCACCGGTGCCACGGCCTGCGCCTGTGCCAACGTCGTGACAACAGCCAGCGCGAGCGAGACAAGCGGTCTGGGGCTTTGCATGGGGCCTCCTTCATGCCGATGCGGCATTCGCCGCAGATCGGACCAGACTGCGCCGCCCAGCGTCCACCGGCTGTAGGAAGACCCGCCGTTCACGCATCAGCACCCGCCGTGCATCGGCTGTGCCACGATGCACACATGCCCCACCCCTCTTCGCTGAACCTGCTCGTGCTCGGCGGCACGGTCTTCCTGGGTCGCCACGTGGTCGAAGCCGCCTTGGCAGCCGGGCACCGCGTGACGGTGTTCAACCGCGGTCGCCGCGCCATCGCATGGCCCGGCAGCGTGCAGGCGCTGGTCGGCGACCGCGACGGCGACACCTCGGCGCTGCGCGGCCAGGCGTTCGATGCGGTGATCGACTGCAGCGGCTACAAACCGGCGCAGATCGCCTCGATCGCCGACGCGCTGGGCCCCGAACTGCCGTTCTGGGTGTTTGTGTCCACCATCTCGGTGATGGCCCGCTTCGCCCCCGGCCTGCCGTACGACGAGACAGCACCGGTGACGACCGACACCACCGGCTACGGCGGCGAGAAGGCACGCGCCGAAGAGGCCCTGCAGGCGCTTTGCCCCGGCCGCCACGCGATCGTGCGCCCCGGCCTGATCGTCGGCCCGCACGACCCGACCGGCCGTTTCGCCTACTGGCCCTGGCGTGTCGCGCAAGG
Source organism: Ideonella sp. (assembly GCF_036277275.1). GTDB lineage: Bacteria > Pseudomonadota > Gammaproteobacteria > Burkholderiales > Burkholderiaceae_C > Ideonella. Next base: position 16,040 of record NZ_DASUNH010000005.1, read on the forward strand.
CGGTGACGTGCTGGCGCCCGGCCGGCCCGAGCGGCCGGTGCAGCTGATCGACGCACGCGATCTGGCCGCCTGGTGCGTGCACCTGGCCGAGGCACGCGTGGCCGGCACGTTCAACGCCGTCGGCCCCAGCCTGCCGATGCAGGCCTTGCTCGACACATGCCGCGCAGTCAGCGGCAGTGACGCCCGCTTCGTCTGGCGCACGGACGCCGAACTGCTCGCCGCCGACGTCGCGCCGTGGACCGGCCTGCCGCTGTGGCTGCCCGAAGCCGACGCCGATTTCGGCGGCATGCTGCTGGCGCGCAACGACAAGGCGCTGGCCGCGGGGCTGCGCTGCCGTCCGTTGGCCGACACCGTGGCCGGCACGCTGGCGGTGCTGCGCGCCGAGCCCGACCGCGCCGTGTTCCCGAACGTCGTTTCGCGCGAACGGGAAGCCGGGCTGGTGAGCGCCTAAAGCCGCGTCGCCGACGGCGACAGATCAGACGGCCTCGTGGATCGTCTTCGTCACCAGGCAGGCCTCCAGCCCTTCGAGGCCATCTTCCGCGCCGTGGCCGCTGTGCTTGACGCCGCCGAAGGGTGAATCGGCGCCGGCGATCAAGGTGGTGTTGATGCCCACCATGCCGCTCTCGACCGCCGCGCCGACGTGCATCGCCGTGCGCTGCGACTGCGTGAAGACGTAGGCCGCGAGCCCATACGGCAGCCGGTTCGCCCGCGCGATCGCCTCGTCGGGCTCGTCGAACGGCGCGAACAAAGCCACCGGGCCGAACGGCTCCTCGCTCATCGCCCGCGCGGTCTCCGGCACATCGGCCAACACCGTCGGCAGGTAGTGGAAACCGGCGTCGCCATCGGCGCGGCGCCCGCCCAGCAGCAACTCGGCACCCTGTGCGCGGGCGTCGCCGACCAGCGCGTCGATCGCCGCCGGGCGCCGTGAATGGGCCAGCGGCCCCATCTGCACTCCCTCGTCCAGCCCGTTGCCGACGACCAGCGCGGATGCATGCCGCACGAACGCCGTGACAAAGCGGTCGCAGGCGCGGCGCTGCACGTAGAAGCGGGTCGGCGAGATGCACACCTGCCCGGCATTGCGGTACTTGGTGCGCGCCAGCATCGCAGCGGCCGCGTCGACGTCGGCATCGTCGAACACCAGCACCGGCGCGTGGCCACCCATCTCCATCGTCGTGCGCAGCGCCTGGTCCACCGCGAGCCGCATCAACTGCTTGCCGACGACCGTCGAGCCGGTGAACGAGAGCTTGCGGATCACCGGCGAAGCCAACAGGTGGCGCGAGACCTCGTCGGGCACGCCGAACACGATCTGCACCACACCCGCAGGCAGGCCGGCGTCGACCAGCGCCCGCGCGACATGCAGCGCCGACGCCGGCGACTCCTCAGCCGGCTTCAGGATCACCGAGCAGCCGGTGGCCACCGCCGGGCCCAGTTTGCGGGCCGGGTTGTGCAGCGGGAAGTTCCACGGCGCGAAAGCCGCCACCGGCCCGACAGGCTCTTTGGTGACCAGCGAGCGCCGCCCGGTGGGTCGCACCAGCACGCGGCCGTAGGCGCGCCGGCATTCCTCGGCATGGAACTCGAGCAAGCCTGCCGACGCCAGCACTTCACCGTGCGCTTCAGCCAGCGGCTTGCCCTGCTCCATCGTCGCGTGCCGAGCGATCAGCGGCGCGCGCTCGCGCAGCAACGCCGCCGCGTCCTTCAGCACGCGTGCGCGCTCTTCGACGGCGCTGTCGCGCCAGCGCGTGAACGCACGCGCGGCGGCGTCGAGCGCGCGCTCCAGGTCAGCCGCGTCGGCCAGCGGCAGTTGTGCCAGCATCTGGCCGGTGGCGGGATCGATCACCGGGGTGGTGCGGCGGGGGCCCGCAGCGAGCCACTCGCCATCGATGAGCAGGGACAGGTCGGTTGCGTAGTCGGTCATGCGCGCGGTCATTGCAGGAGAAGTCGACGAAGGCGCGGATGATGGGCGGCCGCATCACCCCTTGTCGAGGTGCCGGCGCGGTATCGCGATCACGAAAGGCGATCAGCGCGCCAGCGGACCCGGCCGGCTGCGCACGAACGACGCCAGCATCGCCGCCAGCGTGTGCGCCTCGCGCGACAGCGGCCGTGCGGTCTTGTGCACGATGGCCACGGTGTAGCGCGGCGACGCCGGCTCGCGCAGCGGCAGCGCACACAGGCGGCCGACCACCAGCGGGTGTTCGAGCACCACGTGCGGCAAGCGCGCCAGGTCGTCGGATTGAACCAGCATCGACACGGCAGCGAACAGCGAATCGGTCACCGCCGCGATGGCCGGCAGCGGCAGCCCGCGCGCCGTGAACAGCTCGCGCATGCTCGGGTCGTCGAACGCGGGGCGGGTTGGATCGCCGACGACCACCCAGCCGACCCCGGACAACGCACGCGCCGCCACCGGGCCTGCGGCCGCCAGCGGGTGCCCGACGCGCGCGGCCACGATCGACTCGGACTCGAACAAGGGCACCACCGTCAGGTCACCCTCTTCGAAGTCGGCCGGCAGCCGCGTGACCGCCAGTTCGATCCGGTTCTCGCGCACACCCGCGAGCAGTGCGCTGGCCACGCCTTCGGTCAGCCGCAGCGTGACCTCGGGCAGCATGCGGTGGAAGTCGGCCAGCACCGCCGGCACGAGCTGCAGCGAGGGCTCGATCGACACACCGAGCTCGATGTGCCGGGCCCGCGGCCCGCGCGGCTGCGCGGCGGCCAGCAGCCAGGCTTCGGCGCGGTCGGCCTCCAGCAACAAGCCTTGCGCATGCTGCAAGAACTCGACCCCGTCGGCCGACAGCGCCACACCTTTGGCGGTGCGCTCGAGCAGCACCACGCCATGCTCCTGCTCGAGCCGCGCCACGCTCTTGGTCAGTCCCGCCTGCGCGACCCCGAGCACACGCGCGGCCGGCCGGTAGCCGCCATGGGCAACGACAGCGACGAAGTCACGCAGTTGCTGCAAGGTCATGCGACGCCCATGCCCCCGGGCCTCACTGCGCGGCCGGCACCCCGCTCAAGGCCGGTCGCTGTCCAGCCCCGACATCGTCCCCGGTCAGCAGCTTGCCGAAGAAGAATCGGCACACCAGCAGCAACACGCCGGCACCCGCCACCAGCATCGCGTGCAGGCCCCAGAACTCGCGACCGGGCATGGTGTCGAGGAAGCCCGCCAACCAGCCGACGACGGTGTTGCCGATGAAAAGGTGCAGGTAGTAGACACCGATCACCAGGCCTTCGAGGTTGCGCGGCGCCGCACGCGAATACAGCGCCAGGCCCACCGGCAGGATGTTGGCGAAACCGAGGTTGTTGACGATGGTGTAGGCCAGGGTCCAGGCCAGACCGACCTTCTCGCCCGTGCCTTCGACCATGCCCGCGGCCAACGCGATGAGGGCCGGGCCGCCCGCGGCGATCAGCGAACCCAGCGCCATCTTCATCAGGTCGTCCGGCTCGGGCCGCCGCGTGGCCCACCAGCGCCAGAATGCGATCGAGGCGATCATGGCCGCGGTGCTGATGAAAGCGTCGATCGCCTGCAGCCAGGTCACCGGCACCGACCACCCGAAGAGCACCAGGTCCATGTACTTCTGCGACCACAGCGGGAAGGCATTGTTGTACTGCTGGTTGCCGATGATCGACAGCGTCAGCACGGGGATCAGCAACAACAGCAGCGCGAACCGCGCCTTCTCGCTGCCGCTCATGCGGACACTGGCGCTGGGGGTCGAGGCGGCACCGGCTGCCGGACGCCCGGTCTCGGGCGGCAACCAGCGCCGCCCGGCCAGGTAGACCACCAGGCCGATCAGCATGCCCACGCCGGCGGCACCGAAGCCCCAATGCCAGGCCACTTTCTCGCCGAGCGTGCCGCAGACGATGGGCGCCAGGATCACCGCGATCTGCACCGCGAGCATGAAGATCTGGAAGGCGCTCGCACGCCGCTTGTCACCCGGTGCATAGAGATCACCGACCTGGGCCGCGATGTTGCCCTTGAAGCAACCGACACCCAGCAGCAGGCAAGCCAGTGCAGACAGCAGGCTGGCTTCGAAGGCCATCAGGAAGTGGCCGAAGGCCATCAGGCTGGCACCGATCACGACCGTCTTGGTGCGGCCGAGCCAGCGATCGGCCACCAGGCCACCGAACAGCGGCGTCAGGTAGACGAGACCGGCGTACAGGCCGAAGACGATCGAGGCCAGCTGTTGCGGCGAGCGTGGGCCGGTGACGCCTTCGATCAGGCCACGCAACCCGTCCATGCCGGTGACTTGGCCGATGTTCTGCGGCAGGAACAGGTAGTTGCTGAGGTACAGCACCAGCAGGGCCTGCATGCCGTAGTACGAGAAACGTTCCCAGAGCTCGCAGAAGGCGAGCCAGCCGAGGCCGGCCGGATGGCCGAGGAAGGCACGGTCGGAGCGGGGGTTGCCGGGAACGCCGGCATCGAGGGTGGACATGGCGGGACGCGAGGGGCCACGGACGGTGGCCGGCGAAATGACAAAGAGGGCGCGACTGTCGTCGAAACCGGCGGCCATCACAACTCGCAACGACCCTCACCCCGACTGCCGCCAGGGCCACTGCGACCCGTTGCATGGCAGGGCGTGGCATGTCGCGAACCGCGGCGTCCTGGCCACAGCCGGCGCGGGTGTCAGCCGCGCGCCCGGCTCATCGCCAGGCTCGCCGCCGCCGTCCTCGTTTCGACCTCCAGCTTGCTGAACACCCTTTCGAGGTGCTTTTTCACCGTCGCCGGGCTGGCACCGAGGATGTCGCCGATGTCGCGGTTGGTCTTGCCCTGGATCACCCAGTACAGCACCTCGGCTTCGCGCGTGGTCAGGCCAAAGGCCTGAACCCAGGCGGCAAGCATCGCGGCTTCAGAGGCCTCGCGCAGCACGATCAACCACTGGCCTTCGCTCGGGGCTGCGTCTTCGAGCGGGTGCAACGAACAGGTCAGCCGGCCGGCGCCGCGGCTCAGCGTGATGGTCTGCGCATCGGCACCGGCGCGCTGGCGGATGGCCTGGCGGCCGACCCAGGCCATCAGCTCGGCCGGCGCCTGGTGATCGGGCAATTCACTGAAGTAACGCGACAGCAGGTCACGCGCCAGCGCGGTCTGCCAGATGCGGCGACCGTCGCGCTCACGCACCACCAGCGTCGCGTGGCCGAACGCGTCGAGCGCCTGGCGGGCCTGGCGCTGGCTGCGTGCGTTGCCCAGGTGGGCGGCGATGCGCGCCAGCACCTCGCGCGGGCGGATCGGCTTGGTCACGTAGTCGGCACCGCCAGCGCCGAAGCCTTCGAGCACATGCTCGGTCTCGGTCAGGCCGGTCATGAAGATGATCGGCACCGCGGCCGTCGCCGGCTGCGCCTTCAGCCGGCGCGCGACCTCGAAACCGCTCAGCCCCGGCATCACCGCATCGAGCAACACGATGTCGGGCGGCGCCTTGGCCGCCAGCGTGAGCGCGGCCTCACCCGAGGTGGCGACCAGCACCGTGTAGCCCGATTCATCGAGCGCGTCGTGCAGCACCGCCAGGTTGTCGGGCACGTCGTCGACGATCAGCACGACTTCCACTCCATCGCTCAACGGCAGCGAGGGCAGCCCAGGCCGTGTCGGGCCGCTCCCAAGCGGCCTGGGCGCCCCCTCGGGGGGCGGCCGCGGTACCCCGCTGCCGGGAGTTGATATTTCAGGCGCGCTGTTGTTCATCGAGGGTCTGGCTCAGCAGCCGGTTCATCGCGTCCAGTTGGATTTCGCGTGCCATCGCGCGCAGGCGCGCCACGTAGCGCGCACAGGCGGGTTCGGCCGCTTCGATCTCGTCGAGCTTGTGGCCGATGCCACGCAGGTAGCCCAACCCGACCAGCTCGCGCAGTGCGCGCAGGTGGTCGCCCGCCGGCACGGCGCCGGCATCTTCTGATGGCGGCGGAACCGGCGCGGCTTCGTCTTCGAGCCAATCGATCTCCAAGCGCCGGCCCAGCCAGTCCAGCAGCGTGGGCAGGCGCACCGGCTTGACCAGGAAGTCGGCGGGCGGCAGGCCGACGTCGTTGTCCAGGCCCTGGTCGAAAGCGTTGGCCGAGACCACCGCCACCGGCACCTGTGACAGCAGCGTGTCATCACTGCCGCGCAGGCGGCGGATGGCTTCCCAACCGTCGATGCCGGGCATCGCCAGGTCCATGAACACCGCATCAGGCCGCAGCGCCGCGGCGCGGGTCAGGCCGTCTTCGCCGTTCGCCGCGCCCTCGATCACGAAGCCCAGCGGCTGCAGCAAATCGGCCAGCAGCCGGCGGTCTGCCTCTTCGTTGTCGACCACCAGGATCGTGCGGCGTGGCCCGGCGTAGCCGCTGCGCCGGCGCGGCGCCAGTTGGTGCTCGACCGCCTCGATGCGCAGCTCGGGCAAGAACAGGCGCAGCGTGAAGGTGCTACCGGCGCCCGGCACGCTGGCCACGCGCATCTCGCCGCCCATCAGGTCGGTCAGCATCTTGCTGATCGTCAGGCCCAGACCGGTGCCGCCCACCACTGCCGAGCCGGCCGCGCTGCCGGCCGCAGAGCCGCGGGCAAACGGCTCGAACACGCGCTCCAGCTCGTCTTCACCCATGCCCGGGCCGGAGTCGATGATCTCGACCAAGGCCATTTCGCGCGCGTAGCGCAACCGAAAACGCACCCGGCCTTGCGCAGTGAACTTCACCGCATTGCCGAGCAAGTTGATCAGGATCTGGCGCAGGCGCTTCTCGTCGGCACGCACCACGTCGGGCAACGCGCCTTCGGGCTCGAACGAGAACGCGATGCCCTTGGACAAGGCCTGCAGCTCGAACAGGCCGGCGATCTCTTCGATGCTGTCGCGAAAGCGCATCGGCTTCGGCTCCAGCCGTAGCTTGCCGGCCTCGATGCGCGCCAGGTCCAGCGTGCCTTCGATCAAGCCCAGCAGGTGGTCGCCGCCGCGGCGGATGACGCTCACTGCATGGCGCCGGTGGGCCGGCATCGCCGGGTCATCCTCCAGCAGCTGTGCGTAGCCGAGCATGCTGTTCAGCGGCGTGCGCAGCTCGTGGCTGACGGTCGTGATGTAGCGGGTCTTCGCGCGGTTGGCCGCATCGGCGCGGCGCTTGGCCTGCTGCAGCGCCAGGTCGGTCTGGCGGTGTGAATCGATCTCGCGCTGCAGGGCCTCGGTCTGGCGCAGGCTTTCTTCCTGCGCGACGCGGCGGCTTTGCTGGGCCAGCACCAGCCACCAGGCCACGATGCCGGCCACCAGCAGCAACGCGGCATAGGCCTTGAGAAAGCCCGCACGCAGCGCCGGCTCCAGCCAGCCGGCCACCTCGCTGCCGCGCAGCTGCATCGCACGCAGCTCCTGGTGGTACAGCAGGCCGAACAACGCCGCCAACAGCGGCACGATGAAGGCCATCAGCAGCAGGTACTGACCGAGGCCCGAGTCGACCTGCGGTTTGAAGCGGTGCGGCAACATGCGCCGCAGCAGCGAGGCCCAGCGCGACCAGACCTCGTCGATGAAGCGGGGCACGGGCTTGCAGCGGTCGCCGCAACGCGCGTCGAGCGTACAGCACAACGAGCAGATCGGCCCGCCGTAGGCCGGGCAGCCGGCCATGTCGTCGGCTTCGTAGTGCTGCTCGCAGACCACGCACCGCTGGGGGGTCAAGCGCGCATAGGTGCCTTCGTCGACAGGCCGGGCCAGGTAGTAGCGGCCCTGCGTGGCCCACGCGATCAGCGGCGCAGCGATGAACGCAGTGACCAGCGCGATCATCGCCGAGAAGGCCTGCGCCAACGGGCCGAACGCGCCCAGGTGCGCCGCCACCGACAGCAGCGAGGCCAGCGCCGTCGCGCCGACACCGACCGGGTTCACATCGTGCAGGTAGGCGCGGCGGAACTCGATGCCCGGCGGGCTCAGGCCCAGCGGCTTGTTGACCACCAGGTCGGCCACCACCGCCATGATCCAGCTGATCGCGATGTTGGCGAACAGGCCAAGCACGCCTCCGAGCGCCTGGAACACGTCCAGCTCCATCAGCATCAGCGCGATCAGCAGGTTGAACACCATCCACACCACGCGGCCCGGGTGGCTGTGGGTCAGGCGCGAGAAGAAATTCGACCAGGCCAGCGAGCCGGCGTACGCATTGGTGACGTTGATCTTCAGCTGCGAGACGACGACGAACAGAGCGGTGATTCCGATCGCCCAGCCGTAGTGCGGCAACAGCAACTCCCAGGCCGCGAGGTACATCTGGTTCGGATCGACCGCGCGATCGGGCGAGACCATGTGCGTCAGCGCCAGGTAGGCCAGCAGCGCACCGCCCAGCATCTTCGCGACGCCCAGCAGCACCCAGCCCGGTCCGCCGATGATGACGGCGAACCACCAGCGCTTGCGGTTGGTGGCCACCCGCTCCGGCATGAAACGCAGGTAGTCGACCTGCTCGCCCATCTGGGTGATCAACGCGATGCCCACGGTCAACGCGGCGCCGAAACCGGCCAGCGTGAAGCCCGCCATGCCCTGCTCACCGGCGTAGCCTGCCAGCTGCGCAGGCAGCCCTGGATTCAGCCACAGCACCGCCGCATACGGGATCAGCAGCAGCGCCAGCCACAAAGGCTGCGTCCACACCTGCAGTCGGCTGATCCAGGTCACGCCGTAGGTCACGAGCGGGATCACCGCCAGCGCGCACAGCAGGTAGCCCCAGGCCGGCGTGATGTCGAACGCCAGCTCCAGCGCATAGGCCATCACCGCCGCTTCGAGCGCGAAGAAGATGAAGGTGAAGCTGGCGTAGATCAGCGAGGTCAGCGTCGAGCCGAGGTAGCCGAAGCCGGCGCCGCGCGTCAGCAGGTCCATGTCGACGCCGTGGCGCGCGGCGTAGACGCTGATCGGCCAGCCGGCCGCGAAGATGATCAACCCGGTCGCCAGGATGGCCCAGAAGGCGTTGACGAAGCCGTACCGCACCAGCAGCGTGGCGCCGACCGCTTCGAGCACCAGGAACGACGCCGCGCCGAACGCGGTGTTGGCGACCCGCCATGCCGACCATTTGCGAAACGCCCGCGGCGTGAAGCGCAGCGCGTAGTCCTCGATCGTCTCGCTGGCGACCCAGGCGTTGTAGTCGCGCCGGATCTTGATCACGCGCTGCGGGCACGGCACCGCCTCCCGCAGCGGTGCGTCGGGCGATGGGGCGGCAGCAGCGGACGGGATCGACATGGTGGCGGGCCGACGGGGCCCCTTCCGACCATTCAAGATCCGCACCAGCCAGCGCCATGGCGACGCACCAGCGCGGCCCACGGGCGGCGCCGCAAGCCGCCCTCCGTGGGCCGAGGCCTCACCAGATGCGTGCGCGACTGCACTGCTGCAGTGCGCGTTGGCTCAGGGCGCGTTGGCGACCGCGCGGCCCCGGCCCGCGGCCTTGGCGCGGTAGAGCATCGCGTCGGCACGCTCCAGCGCCTGCGGCCAGCCACCGCCGGCGCCGTTCTGGCCCGGCCACCAGAAGGCGACGCCAACACTGGCACTGACCTGCAGCGGCGGCGTCGATGGCAATTCGAACGGCTGCTCGGCCGCGGCGACCACCTTGTCGGCGACGATCATTGCGTTGGCTTCCTCGTGCAAGCCATTGAGCACGATCGCGAACTCGTCGCCGCCCAGGCGCGCGATCAGGTCCGTCGGCCGCACCAGGTGGCGCAGGCGCGTGGCGAAAATTTGCAGCAGCTGGTCGCCCACGGCATGGCCATACAGGTCGTTGACCGGCTTGAAGCGGTCAAGGTCGATGTAGAGCAAGGCCACCAGCGCATCGGGCCCGCCTTCGGTGGTCCACGCGACCCGGTCGTCCAGCGCCTGCTCGAAGCCGATGCGGTTGAGCACTTGCGTGAGCGGGTCGGTCAGCGCCAGGTCGCGCAGGCGGCGTTCCTCGGCGCGGGCGGCGGAGATGTCGGTGGTGACGGCCACGAAGCCCTCGACCTCGCCCGCCTCGTCGTACAGCGGGATGTAGTCGACACGCACATGCCGGTGCTGCTCGCGCGACGGGTCGTCGCGCTCGAACGTGACCCGTTCACCGGCCAGCACCCGCTCGATCCAGGGCCGGCGCAGTGCATATTCCGCGTCGCCCAGCACCTCTTGCGCGGTGTGCCCCAGCAGCTGGTCGCGCGGGCGACCGATCCACGCTTCGAACCCCTGGTTGGCGAAGACGCAGCGCTGGGTCTTGTCGACCACCGAAATCGCCATCGGCACCACCTCGGTCAGGGAGCGCAGCACGGCCTCGCTGCGGTGCAGCGCCTGCTGGGCCGACTTCTGCGCGGTGATGTCGCGCAGGATCGCCGAGAAGGCCTCGACCTGGCCGTGCCGGTCCTTGTGGGCCAGCAGCAGGTGGCTGACCAGCAGCTCGCGGTGTTGGGCGTCCCACTGCAGGGTTTCGCCGGCCCAGACACCTTTTTCGATCGCCGTCGGCACGATCTCGACCGCGTGGCGCGCCACCGTTGCCGGCGGGTTGAACGACAGCGCGGTCAGGTGCCTGATCGGCGCATCAGGTGCCAGCCCCAGCACGCGCCGCGCGGCCGGGTTGACGTAGAGCAGCCGCCCCTTGCGATCGGTCTGCACCACGTAGTCGGTGGTGGCTTCGAAGATTGCTGCCTGGGTGCGCAGGGCCCGTTCGCCCTCGATCCGCTCGGTCACGTCGGCGACGGTGCCCACATGACCCTGCACCTTGCCGTCGATGACGATCGGCGCGCTGCGCAGCACGACGACGATCTCGCGGCCGTCGGCGCGCCGCAGGCGCCGGGTCACGTGCATGCCCACCGGTTCGGTGACGATCCTGCGCCAGGCCTGGCGCGCCTCGTCCTGGTCGGACGGGGGCAGCATGCCGATCCAGCCCTCGGCCGCCTCTTCCCGCTTGGCAAAGCCGTGGATGCGCAAGTAGGCATCGTTGACGTAGCTCAGGCGCCCGTCCAGCCCGGCGCGGAACAGGCCGAGCGGCGAGGTGTCGCTGACCGCCGCCATCTCGGCACGCTGGGCCCGCAGCTCGCGCATCAGGCCTTCGAATTCGCGGGCCAGGCGGCCGCGCTCGTCATCGGCGCGGGTGTCGATCGGGACCACCACGTCGGGCGTGCGGCGCTGCTCGCGCATCGCGCGCCATAGCGTTTCCAGCGGCCGCATCAGCCAGCCCAGCCCGGCGCTGACCGCCAGCACGGTGCCCAGGCCCGTCAACAGCAACGACAGCAGCAGCGTGTGCCGCGCCCGCAGCAGGGGCCCGTGCGCCTCACGCGCCGGAATCACGATGCGCAGCTCCCACGGCGCGTTGCGCAACGTGCGGCGGGTGATGAAGTCGCGCCGGGTGTCGAAGTCGTCCAGCGTCGCCAGGTTGGTGGCGGGCTTCAGCAACAGCGATGGATCGGGATGCACCACGTAGACCGGCGACGGATCGCGGGTGACGATCTCGTAGCGTCCGGTGGCCCCGATGCGGGTGCGGCCCAGCTCGCCCAGCACGTTGTCGCTGAGCAGGTCCAGCCCGCCGGCCAGCGCGCCGATGAAGCGGTGGTCGGCGTCGAACAAGGGCACCGTCATCAGTACCGACGGATGACCGATCGAGCGCGCCGCCAGCGGCGCCGAAATCGTCGACTGGCCCGTCACCCGCGCCTGACGGAAGTAGTCGCGGTCGCCGATGTTGACCGGCCCCGGGTTGGGCGGATCGTTCAGCACGACCATGCCGTCGGCCGCGACGATCGCGACGCCGTTGAACGGCGGGCGCAAGGCGCTGACCTCGAAGAAGCGGGCCTGCGCCCGTGGGCTGGCCAGCACCGCCTCGTCGACACGGCGCGCCGCCAGCTTGAGCACGGCCAGGTTGGCCGCCAACCTGTAGTCGACGTCGGCGGCCATCGCGCTGGCCAGCGTGTCCTGCTGGCTGCGCAGCAACGCAACGTGGTCCCGCGCCTGCTGATGATAGAGCCAGCCCCCGGCAAGCGAGACGGTGGCCAGCACCGCCAACGTGGTCACCAGCGCAGCCTTGGTCTTCAGCGACAGGTTCATGCAGGTACGCGCCGTGGCCCGGCACACCAAGGTGCGTGGGTGACCCAAGCATAGCGGGGCCGCAGGCCCCGCGCCATCGGTGGTCGCTGCGCTGCGGTCAGGCCGTCGCCAGCTCGCCGTCCAGCGCCGCCACCAGATCCGGGATCAGCTGCCGCAGCTCACCCGTGGCGATGGCGGCATCGGCGTCGAATCCTTCGTCGGCGCGAGAGCTGCCGGCATCGAACAGGCCGTCGTCGACGCTGAGCTTCTTGATCTGCAGCGTGTCGGTCAGCACGAACGACACCCTGCCTTTCCAGGTCAGCGCCAACCGGGTCGGCTGCTTGCCGCCGCTCAGCACATGGGCCCGCACTTCTTCGGTGTCCAGCGGGTGGCGCGCGTACCTCACCACGGATTTCATTTCATCGGCTGACTTCAGCTCGCATTCGCGGTCCACGCTGAAGGCTGACGGTGGCTCGCCACCGGCCAGCCAGGCCGTCATCGCAGCGGCCGGCGACAGCGTGGTCTGGACCAGGCGCAAAGCCAGGCCTTCCAGCGACTGCACCAGCATCGTCGCGGCCTCTTCGGCGCGCTTGGCGCTGCTGGCATCGATCATCAGCAGCTGAGCCTTGGTGTCCATCCACACATTCACCGAGGCCTGCTTGGTGAAGGCCTGCGGCAGCAACGCCAGCACGGCCTCTTCCTTCAGCTCCTTGGCATGCCGTTTGCCAGGCTTGCGCCCAGTGGCCTGTTCGGACTTTTTTGCCAACTCTTCCACACGCCGTTTGACCACTGCTGACGGCAAAACTTTCTGTTCGACCATCAAGCGCATCAGCCATTGACCACCGATCGACTCGACCAGCGGCGCAGTACCGCCCTCACCGCCTTCACCGTGGCGGGGCGAGACCCAACCGGCCGACAACGGCTGGGTGGCCATGCACGGTACGAAGCGCGCCTTGGACAGGCCATCTTCAACCTCGGTCAACGTGGCCCCCCACGGCTCGCCACCCAGGCCGCTGAGCCGGTAGACCACCAGATTCTTGAACATCAACAAGGCCACTTGGCCCCCTTCTCATGCATCACATCGTTTCAGAAAGCGAACGGGCCGTTGCGCATGCGCATCAGCCCGCCGTGCCAATTGTCTGTCATCCCGTCATGGGCATGAACTGCCTCAGAACTTGCCTGTTAGGCTGGGCTACACTTCAGAACACTGGGGGGTTCAACAGCTGTACCGGGGAATCTCAATGAAATACCGCGAAGTAGTGATCTTCAACGGCGACACCTACACGGTGCCGCAAAACATCCAGCGCATCGACCATCTGGCCACACACGGCTGGCAGTTGCGCTATGGCGGAACCAAACTGTTCTCGGACCACACGAACGATGGCAGCGGTGCTGCCGCGTCGTTGGAAGCCGCGACCAAGGAACTGCTCAAACGCATCGCCAAGCTGCCGGCGCCCTCGCGTCTGCAGCAAAAGCCCAACCACAACAAGACGAGCGACCTTCCGGTCGGCATTTCGGGGCCGATCGTGCGCCAGCGCCGTGGTGGCCGGGTGCGCGACTGCAGCCTCGCCGTGTTGCTGCCGCGTTATGGCGAACCGGCGCGCCGCGTCAACGTCTACATCGGCACCGAGAACACCTACACGGTGGAACGTTTCCAGGAAGCCTTGTCCAAGGCGGTCGAGATGCGCGAGCGCGCAGTGGCGGCCTATGAAACGGCCACCACAAGGGCGATGCGCGCTGCCGGCCGCGAGCTGCGCGCCAACTTGCGTTGACCACGCTTGACCTGACCACCGCGCCCCCGGCGGGCGCGGTGCCTGTCGTGCGCCGCGCGTTGCCAGGTGACCTGGAAGCGCTGGCCGTGCTGTTCGACGCCTACCGCGGCTATTACGAGCAGCCGTCCGATCCGGCCTTGGCGCGGCAGTTCCTCGCCGAGCGGCTCGAGCGCGGCGAAGCCATCGTCTTTGTCGCGCCCGGTGTCGATGGTCAAGGCCTGGACGGCTTCTGCCTGCTCTACCCGACCTTCTGTTCGGTGGTGGCGCGGCCGTTCCGCTGGTTCAACGACCTGTTCGTCCGCCCCGAGGCCCGTGACCGTGGCCTGGCCAGCGCGCTGATGCAGGCCGCCGAAGACGACTCGCGCCAGGCCGGCTGCGCCCGCCTGGACCTGCAGACTGCCCACGACAACCTGCGCGCACAGGGCCTGTACGAGGCGCGCGGCTGGCAGATGGACGCGGTCTTCCGCGTCTACAGCCTGGCGCTGTAGTTCGCTGGCGGCGGATGACGCCACCAGCACGTCCGTTAGAGCGGCAAGCGCCGTCCTTGCTGTCCCCTCGTTAGGGGACACGCGACGAGCGCCAAGCGCCCGCCGCGCGCAACGGCGCTGTCAGCCCTTACGTTCGCGCGCCGGCAGCACCGTGCCGCGGCACTCGCCAAAGCCGATGCGGCGAGCGCCTGGGCGTTCGCAGTGCGCCTTCAGGATCACCGTGTCACCGTCTTCGAGGAAGCTGCGCTGCTCGCCGTTCGACAGCGTCAGCGGCTGCTTGCCGCCGTTGCTGAGCTCGAGCAGCGAGCCGGCGTGCTCGGGCGCCGGGCCAGACAAGGTGCCACTGCCCAGCAGGTCGCCGGCCTGCAGGTTGCAGCCGTTGACCGTGTGGTGCGCCACCAGCTGCGCGATCGTCCAGTACGCGTCGGCGTAGTTCGACGTGGACACGCGGTCACCGGGGTGGCCGGCTTCGCGCATGGCCGCGGTCTGCAGCCAGACTTCGAGCATGATGCCGATCGCACCCTGGTCGCGGTTCGCGGCCGAGTCCAGGTAGGGCAGCGGCGCCGGGTCGCCCTCCGGCCGGCGAAATGGCTGGCGGAAAGGCGCCAGCGCTTCCAACGTCACCATCCACGGCGACACGGTGCTGGCGAAGTTCTTGGCCAGGAAGGGGCCGAGCGGCTGGTATTCCCAACCCTGCACGTCGCGCGCACTCCAGTCGTTGAACAGCGTCAGGCCGAACACGTGCTCCTCGGCCAGCTCCATGCCGATCGGCTCGCCCAGCGCGTTCGGCCGGGCGATGAAGATGCCCAGCTCCAGCTCGTAGTCGAGCCGGCGGCTGGGGCCGAAATTCGGCGGGCTGCCTTCGGGTGCCGTCGCCGGCCGTGTCTGGCCCCAGGGCCGGTGGAACGATTGGCCACTGACGCCGATCGACGACGCCCGGCCGTGGTAGCCGATCGGCACCCACTTGTAGTTCGGCAGCAGCGGGTTATCGGGGCGGAACTGCTTGCCAACCGTCGTCGCGTGGTGGATCGACGTGTAGAAATCGGTGTAGTCGCCGATCGCGCAGGGCAAGCCCATCTCGACCGCCGATTGCCGCACCAGCGCTTCCTTCCAGCGCGTGGCCAGCGCCGAGCCGGCACGCAGCCCTTCGGACAAAGCCGTGCGCAGTGCGCGGCGTGGCTCGGGCGCCAGGCGCATCAGCCGGTTCATGTCGGACGAATCGATCAGGCCGGCCGCCTGCAGGTCCAGGATCTGGTCGCCGATCGCGACACCGATGCGCCAGTCGCCATCACGAGCGGTGCGAAACCGCCCGAACGGCAGGTTCTGGATCGGGAAGTCGGTGTGCGTGTCGTTGGCCGATTCGACCCAGCTTTGCAACGCCGGGTCCAGCGTGTCGTTCAGGCCGATCATGATGTTTGCTCCCTAAGGGGGAGCGAGCGCCTTGGGCGCTGCCCTCTGGCGCTCATGCTGCCGTCTCCGAACCGTCGAATTCCTTCGCATGCAGGAAGGCCGCGTGCTTGGGCGCGCGCTTGGTCTTCGACCATTCCTCGAGCATGTCCCACTTGACCTTGTCCAGCTCCTTCAGCTGGGCCTCTTCGGCCGGGTCCGGGCAGGCCAGCTCGACACGGTGGCCATTCGGGTCGAAGAAGTAGATCGAGTGGAAGATGCCGTGGTCGGTGACCCCGAGCACGTCGACATCGTTGGCTTCCAGGTGGGCCTTGAACTCGAGCAGCTCGGCGCGGTCCTTCACGCGGAAGGCGATGTGCTGCACCCACTCGGGCGTGTTGGGGTCGCGCCCCATCGGCGGCTGCGTCGGCAGCTCGAAGAAGGCCAGCACGTTGCCCATGCCGGCATCGAGGAAGACGTGCATGTACGGATCCGGCGCTTTCGTCGACGGCACGAAGTCCTCGGCGATCGCGAGCACGAAATCCATCTTCAACATCTTCTGGTACCAGAGCACCGTCTCTTTGGCGTCCTTGCAGCGGTACGCGACGTGGTGGATCCTGTCGATTTTCATGTGAGCCCCTCGTCCGATGGGTACATCGGCCGGTCCCCCGAGGGGACGCGGTCCGGCTTGGGAGCGGCCCGGCGCTCGGACCGTCGCTTCGTTGAGATGTCGCAGCCCATGCTTATGCGGTTTGCAGCACGCCGCGGCGGATCTGGTCGCGCTCGATCGACTGGAACAGCGCCTTGAAGTTGCCTTCGCCGAAGCCGTCGTCGCCCTTGCGCTGGATGAATTCGAAGAACACCGGGCCCAGCAGCGTCTGCGAGAAGATCTGAAGCAGCAGCCGCGGGCGCTCGCCGCTGGTCGAGCCGTCGAGCAGGATGCCACGCGTCTGCAGCGCCGGCACGTCCTCACCGTGGCCAGGCAGGCGCTCGTTGAGCATCTCGTAGTAGACGTCGTTGGGTGCCGTCATCAGCGGCACGCCGGCCATGGCCAGCTGGTCGATCGTGGCCTTCAGGTCTTCGGTCAGCAGCGCGACGTGTTGGATGCCTTCGCCGTTGAACTGCATCAGGAATTCTTCGATCTGGCCCGAGCCCTTGGACGACTCTTCGTTCAGCGGGATGCGGATCTTGCCGTCCGGCGCGGTCATCGCCTTGCTGGTCAGACCGGTGTATTCGCCCTGGATGTCGAAGTAGCGGATCTCGCGGAAGTTGAACAGCTTCTCGTAGAAGCCGGCCCAGAAGGCCATGCGGCCGCGGTAGACGTTGTGGGTCAGGTGGTCGATCAGCTTCAGACCGACGCCGACTGGGTGGCGCGGAGCACCGTCGATGAATTCGAAGTCGATGTCGTAGATCGATTTGCCGTCTTCGAAGCGATCGATCAGGTACAGCGGCGCACCGCCGATGCCCTTGATCGCCGGCAACCGCAGCTCCATCGGGCCGGTCGGGATCTCGATCGGCTGCGCGCCCAGCTCCAGCGCGCGGGCATAGGCCTTGTGCGCGTCCTTCACGCGAAAGGCCATGCCGCAGGCGCTCGGGCCGTGCTCGGCGGCGAAGTACGCGGCCTGGCTCTTGGGCTCGTTGTTGACGATGAAGTTGATGTCGCCCTGGCGGAACAGCAGCACGTTCTTCGAACGGTGCTTGGCGACGAGCGAGAAGCCCAGCTTCTCGAACAGCGGTTCCAGCTGGCCGGGGGTGGGCGATGCGAACTCGACGAATTCGAAGCCCATCAACCCCATCGGGTTGTCAAACAGATCGGCGGTGGTGTTGCTCACAGGGATGCTCCTTGAAACGGTGACGGTCATTGACGGCAGAAGAGTCAAGAACCGCACGCGGCGGAGCACCCGGCACGCCCCGAACACTGCGCGCCAAATGGTCACCGACGACACCTTGAAAAACTGGGGTGGTCATGGCGTTGAAGGCAGTGGGGGTGGGGCGGCGGCGAAACCGTCAGTGTACGGTCGAATTCCCGGTATGCCAAGCGTGGCGCCGCCTAGCGCCGCTGTCAATCCAGCCGGATGCGGCTCGTGACTTGCGTCTCCTTCTTGCCCGGCAGCCTATGTGCGCCATGGCACCGACAAGGACGCTCCATCGATTCGAAGATGCCGGACATGAACATCAATGCCCTTGTGATCGAAGACGAGCGAGCCGACGTGGTCGTGATCCAACAGACGCTTGCCATCACCAGCGCCGGCTCCTTTCATGTCGAATACGTGACATCGCTTGCCGACGGGGTCGACCGACTCGCGCGGGGCGGCATCGACGTCGTGCTGCTGGACCTGTCGCTACCGGACAGCGAAGGCAGCGGCACGCTCACCACGCTGCAATCCGCCGCACCGCAGGTTCCGGTTCTGGTCGTCGGGGGAACCAGCCGCCAATCCGGCCACACGGACGAGCTGGCGTTCGGCGCCCGGCAGTTCATCTTGCAAGACCGCATCGATTGCCACCGGCTCGCGCATGTCCTGCGCGCGGTGATCAGGCGAGGACCGCTGGTCGACGTGCTCGACGGAAGGCGCCCCTCGCTGCAATAGGGCAACAGGGCCGGCCGTCGATGGACGCCTGCCGGCGCCACGCCCACCGCCCGTGCGGCCCACCTCGGTGATCATCCCGGCCAGACGAGCCGCCTGCCGCCATGCACGACGCCGACAAGATCGAAGCGGTGATGCGCTACCACGAGCGCACCAAGCATCACTTCAACCGCTATGCGCCCGGGCCCGGCCGGCTCGACTGGGCGAACCAGCCGGATCCGTTCCGCCGGTACGAAGGCGCGCCGCTGGTCCAGCTGCCGCTGCCGGGCCCACTCCGTGCGCACGAAGCCCCACCCTCACCGCGCTACGGCGATCTCTTCCGTCGCGGGTCGGTGCCGGGTGCCGGCGTCACGATCCATGCGCTGTCGCGCCTGTTGCAGCACACGCTGGCCATCTCCGCCTGGAAGCAGGCCGGCGCAACGCGCTGGGCGCTGCGCTGCAACCCGTCGAGCGGCAATCTGCACCCGACCGAGGGTTACCTGCTGCTCGGTGCGCTGCCCGGCCTCGGCGATGCGCCGGGCCTGTACCACTACGCCCCGCGCGAGCACGCGCTCGAACGGCGCGCAGACTGCAGCGCCCCGTTGTTCGCGGCGTTGATGCGTGGGTTCCCGGCCCAGGCATTCCTGGTCGGGCTGTCGTCGGTCCACTGGCGCGAAGCGTGGAAGTACGGCGAGCGTGCCTTCCGCTACTGCCAGCATGATGTGGGGCATGCGATCGGTGCGCTGCGGATCGCAGCCGCCACCCTGGGCTGGCGCGTGGTGTTGCTGGATGGCCTGGCCGACGAGACGATCGACAACCTGCTCGGGCTGAACCGGGCCCAGGACTTTGCCCACGCCGAGCGCGAGCACCCGGATGCCTTGCTCGCGGTCTGGCCAACCGGAGGGGCCGGGCGCTGGCGGGAAGACGAGCCGTGCGCGGCGCCCGTGCATGTCGATCCAGCCATGGCCGAGCGTTGGCACGGGGCCGCGAACCGGCTCAGCCGCGACGAGCCGGTGCACTGGGCGGTCATCGACGAAGTGGCCGACGCCACGCGCAAGCCGCTCGACGAAGCGCCGGCGGCCGACCTGTTCGACACGCCGGTGGACGCGACCCACGGCAGCGCCATCGCCGGCAGCGCAGCGGGTCTTCCCGCCAGCCAGCTCATCTTGCAGCGACGCAGCCTGCAAGCGTGTGACGGTCGAACGTCGATCGCCGCCGAACGCTTCTACCAGATGCTCGCGCGGCTGATGCCGCACGGCGACCTGCTCCCGAGCCGGCGCCCGATGCCCTGGGACACGCTGGCGTGGGCTCCCACCATCCACCTCGGCTTGTTCGTCCACCGCGTCGATGGCATCACGCCGGGGCTGTATCTGCTGGCTCGCGACCCAGCCAGGATGGGTGGGCTCAAGCGCGCGATGCACGCACGGTTCAGCTGGTCGACGCCGCCCGGCTGCCCTGCCGACCTGCCGCTTCGCCTGCTCGAAGCCGGCGACGCGCGGCGGCTTGCGACCCAGGTCAGCTGCCACCAGGACATCGCGGGCGACGGCGCTTTCTCGCTGGCCATGCTGGCCGACTACCAAGAAGCGCTGTTCACGCGTGGACCCTGGTTCTATCGGCGGCTGTTCTGGGAAGCGGGCTTGATCGGGCAGGTCTTGTACCTGGAGGCCGAAGCGGCCGGCGTGCGCGCCACCGGCATCGGCTGCTTCTTCGACGACCCGGTGCACCAGGTGTTCGGGCTCGAGGGCCTGGCCTATCAGTCGATCTACCACTTCACGGTCGGCGGCGCGGTCGACGACCCGCGCCTGACCACGCTGGCACCGTATGACGCCAGCACCCGGCCGCCCTGAACGACGGCACCAGGGTCGTTCAATGCGCCGACCCGGCCGCCGCCAGGTGGTCGATCAGCACCCGCACCTTCTGCGGCAGGAAGCGCGACGGCGAGTAAACCGCATGGACGGTGCGAACCCCGTAGCCGCCGACCAGCCGCCAATCGGGAAACAGGCTGCGCAGCCGTTGGCCATCCAGCGCCTCGGCGGAGGTGAAGTCCGGCACGATGCCGATGCCCAGGCCCGCCTCGACCGTCGACAGGATGCCCTTGCTGTTGTTGATCGTCAGCGGGCCACGCACGCGCACCGACACCGGCTCGTGCCCGTCGCGCTCGAAATCCAGCCGATCCTGGAACGGGCCGTAGCCGAGGTAGATGCAGCGGTGCGTGGCCAGCTCTGGAGGCGACTGGGGCTCGCCGTGCGCGGCCAGGTAGGCCGGCGCGGCGACAAGGCGGTACGACATCTCGAACAGCGCCCGCGCGACCAGCCCGGGCGACAGCGAACCAGGCGTCGCGATGCGGATTGCCAGGTCGTAACCCTCGTCCGCCAGGTCAACCATGCGGTCGATCAGCGTCAAGTCGACCTCCACCTCGGGCCAGCGGGCCAGGAAGGCCGGCAACTGGCGCGCGAGCCAGACCTCGCCGAACACGGTGGGCGCGCTGACCCGCACCCGCCCCTGCGGCACCATGGCATAACGCCCGGCCAGTGCGGACACCTCGCGCGCGGTCTGCGCAATGCGGGCGCAGCCGGGGTAAACCTCCGCGCCCAACTCGGTCAGCGACACCGAGCGCGTCGTGCGGTTCAGCAGCTTGACGCCCAGGTGGCTTTCGAGACGCGCCACGGCACGGCTGACCGCCGAGGTCGTCAACCCCAATTGGCGTGCGGCCGGCGCGAAGCCGCGCAGGTCGACCACCTTGGCGAAAACCAGCATTTCAGAGAGCAGTTCAGCGGCCATTGTTGAGACTTGGGAATCAATCTGGTTCCTGGATGCCAGATTGTGATCCAGGAAGCCGCGTGTCATCGTGTGCCCTCCGTTTCCCGGGCCTTGACCACGATGAACACCGACTCCCGTTCCGGCACCTGGCGCATGCTGGTCGCGATGGCCCTGTCCGGCACGATCGGCCTGCTGGTGGTCGAGAGCGGCCAGCCGCCCGAGGTGGTGGTGTTCTTCCGTTGCCTGATCGGCGGCGCCGGGCTGCTGACCTGGCTGGCCTGGACGCACGGCTGGCTTCCGATGAACCGGCGCGACCTGGGCTGGCTGGTGCTGGGCGGGGCCGCGCTGGTGGTGAACTGGCTGTGCCTGTTCTCGGCCTACCGATACACGAGCATCTCGGTCGCCACGGTCGTCTACCACACCCAACCGTTCATGCTGGTCGCATTGGCCGCGCTGTTCCAGGGCGAGCGCATCGCCGCGGGCCGGCTGCCGTGGCTGGTGCTGGCCATGGTGGGCGTCGTGCTCAGCAGCGGCCTCGAGTGGGGCAGCGGCTCTGCCACGCCCGCCTGGCAGGGCGTCGCGCTGGCATGCACCGCGGCGGTGCTCTATGCCATCGTCACGCTCGCCACGCAACGCCTGAAGCACCTGCCCTCGGCCCAGATCGCGGCCGTGCAGATGGGCGTCGGCGTGCTGATGCTGGCGCCGCTGGCGTTGCCGCTGAACGCGCCGCTCGGCGCGCGTGGCCTCGCCGCCGTGGCCGTGCTGGGCGTCGTGCACACGGCGTTCATGTACACACTGATGTACGCGGCCTTCCAGCGCCTGTCGTCGCAGGCGATCGCGGCGTTGTCGTTCACCTACCCTGCCGTCGCGTTGCTGGTCGACCTGGCCTGGTACCAGGCCGTGCCCACCACCGGGCAATGGCTGGGCATGGTGCTGATCGTTGTCGCCGTCATCGCCCACCGACTCGGCTGGGACCTGTTCAACCACCGGTCGCACGGCGTTCGCGCGGCCTGACACACCACCACTTCACCTCATGGTCACGATCTACCTGCGCTACGTCATCGACCCATTCAAGCTGAAGGAATTCGAGCACTACGGCCGGCTCTGGATCCCGCTGGTGGCCCGCTTCGGCGGCCAGCACCACGGCTACTTCATGCCGTCGGAAGGGGCGAACAACGTCGCACTGGCCTTGTTCACCTTCCCCAGCCTGGCCGAGTACGAGCGCTACCGATTGGCATCGTTCGAAGACGCCGATTGCCAGGCCGCCTTTGGCTACGCCGAGCAGACGCGCTGCATCCTCAGCTACGAGCGGAGCTTCTTCCGCCCGGTGTTCGGCCAGTCCCCTACTCCGTCGACACCGCCTGCTCGCGCAGGTAGCGGTGCATCAGCGTGAAGAAGCGGTCGTAGAACGGGCCGGCGGGGATCGTCTCGCTGGCCACCTTGACCAGCGAGTCGTCACTCGCGGTGAACGGGATCGACAACGAGCCGATCGCCGCGACGCCCAGGCTCGCCGAGTTCGGGCTCTTCTTCAGTGCGTAACGGTCCTGCAGCGCGCTGACGTAAGCGGTCGCCAGCTTGCCGTTGCTGCCATCAGCGGCGCAGACGACGTGGAACTCGATCTGCACATGCACGTCGCCCTCGGGCTGGAAGCTCTTGGTGCCGTTGATCGCATCGGGCTTGAGCACCGAAACGACGTAGCCCTGGCTCAGCAGCGCACGGCGCGCAGCCTCGCAGGTCAGGTCGACCGGTGCGTCGAACAGGCGCGAGAAGGTCTCGCTCGATTCGAAACCCTCGTCCTGGTAGACCTTGAGCTTGGGCGCGGTGGAGGTGCATCCACCAGCCAACGCCAGCGTGGCCGCCGCCAGGGCCCAGCGAAACAGCGGCAAAGAGATTCGTGGGTGCATCACGTGTTGGATTATCCGGGCTGTGTGGACCGCGCCCGTGACCAACGGTTCCGTGGTGTTGGCATCGGCCTTGCTCGGGACTGGCCACGCCGGTGGGCCCGCACCGCCGCAGCCGAGACCCGGATGGACCTGACCCCGCGCGAAAAAGACAAGCTGTTGATCTTCACCGCCGCCTTGCTGGCCGAGCGTCGGCGCGCCCGCGGCCTGAAGCTGAATCACCCCGAGGCGGTGGCGCTGATCAGCGCCGCGATCATGGAAGGCGCGCGCGACGGCAAGACCGTGGCCCAGCTGATGAGCGAAGGCAAGACGGTGCTGACGCGGCATGACGTGTTGGACGGCGTGGCCGAGCTGATCCCGGAGATCCAGGTCGAGGCGACCTTCCCCGACGGCACCAAATTGGTGACTGTGCACCAACCCGTGGCATGACGAGGTGCGCCCGATGAACCCCGGCGAACTGCTGACCGCTCCCGGTGAGCTGGTGCTGAACCCTGGCCGCCGATGCACCACGCTGGTGGTCGAGAACGCCAGCGACCGGCCGATCCAGGTCGGCTCGCACTACCACTTCGCCGAGACCAACGCCGGCCTGCGTTTCGACCGCGCCGCCGCCCACGGCATGCGGCTGAACATCGCCTCGGGCACCGCCGTGCGCTTCGAGCCGGGCCAGCAGCGCACCGTCGACCTGGTCGACTTTGCCGGCGGCCGCGTGATCTTCGGCTTTCGTGGCCTCGTGCAAGGGACTTTGTGATGGCGACCATCGGGCGACGCGCCTATGCCGAGATGTACGGCCCCACGGTCGGCGACCGTGTCCGCCTGGCCGACACCGGGCTGGTGATCGAGGTCGAGCAGGACCTGACGTTGAAGGCCGGCGGCTACGGCGAAGAGGTCAAATTCGGCGGCGGCAAGACCATCCGCGACGGCATGGGCCAGAGCCAGGTGCCCAACGGGCCCGGCCCGCACGAGGCGATGGACTGCGTCGTCACCAACGCGCTGATCCTCGACCACTGGGGCATCGTCAAGGCCGACATCGGCCTCAAAGGCTCGCGCATCGCGGCCATCGGCAAGGCCGGCAACCCCGACGTGCAGCCGGGCGTCGACATCGTCATCGGCCCGGGCACCGAGATCATCGCCGGCGAAGGGCTGATCGTCACCGCCGGCGGCATCGACAGCCACATCCATTTCATCTGCCCGCAGCAGATCGACGAGGCCTTGGCGAGCGGCGTGACGACGATGCTCGGCGGCGGCACCGGCCCGGCCACCGGTACCTTTGCCACCACCTGCACGCCGGGGCCGGAAAACATCCAGCGCATGCTGCTGGCGGCCGACGCCTTCCCGATGAACCTGGGCTTTCTCGGCAAAGGCAATGCGAGCCGGCCGGAGGCGCTGCGCCAGCAAATCGACGCTGGCGCGATCGGCCTGAAGCTGCACGAGGACTGGGGCACCACGCCATCGGCGATCGACTGCTGCCTGGGCGTGGCCGAAGAGACCGACACCCAGGTCTCGATCCACAGCGACACGTTGAACGAATCGGGCTTCGTCGAGGACACGGTCGCCGCGACGAAAGGCCGCACGCTGTGTGCCTTCCACACCGAGGGCGCCGGTGGCGGCCATGCGCCGGACATCCTGAAGGTCGTCGGCGAAGCGAACTTCCTGCCGTCGTCGACCAACCCGACGATGCCCTACACCGTCAACACGGTCGACGAACACCTGGACATGCTGATGGTGTGCCATCACCTCGATGCCGGCATCGCCGAAGACCTGGCCTTCGCCGAAAGCCGCATCCGGCGCGAGACGATCGCGGCCGAAGACGTGCTGCACGACCTGGGCGCGATCAGCATGATGTCGTCCGACAGCCAGGCCATGGGCCGTGTCGGCGAAGTGATCATCCGCACCTGGCAGACAGCGCACAAGATGAAGGCGCAGCGCGGGCCGTTGCCCGGGGACTCGGAGCGCAACGACAACACCCGCGCCAAGCGCTACATCGCCAAATACACGATCAACCCGGCGCTGGCCAACGGCATCGCGCACGAGGTCGGGTCGATCGAGGTCGGCAAATGGGCCGACCTGGTCTTCTGGCGGCCCGGCTTCTTCGGCGTCAAGCCCAGCCTGGTGCTGAAAGGCGGCTTCATCGCGCTGGCCGCGATGGGCGACCCGAACGCGTCGATCCCGACACCGCAGCCGGTGCACATGCGGCCGATGTTCGGCGCTTTCGGCGGCGCGCTGGCGCGTGGCTCACTCACCTTCGTCAGCCAGGCCGCGCTGGCCGGTAGCGTGGCCGGGCAGTACGGCCTGCACAAGCACCTGGCCGCCGTCAAAGGTTGTCGCAGCGTCACCAAGCGCGACATGGTCCACAACGCCTACCTGCCGGCGATGCAGATCGACCCGCAGACCTATGAGGTGCGCGCCGACGGGGTGCTGTTGACCTGCGAGCCAGCCAAGGTGCTGCCGATGGCGCAGCGCTACTTCCTGTTCTGACCTGACCTGGTCGCCGTGGGCGGCGTTCGCCGCGTCGATCGCGCGCTTGTTGCAGCGCATCACCGGCGTTGCGTCACGAAACGAATCCGCTGCGGTTAGGGATCACCGGGGCTTCAGCATCCCCTCTATAAACCCGCCGCCGTGTAAACGTTTTCATCGTCGCCGATCAGCACCGTCGATGGCAGGCCTGGCTTCGTTCACGGCTTAACAACGCAAAGGAATCTCCATGAACGCTGTTGTCAAGTTGGGTTGCCGGATCCGCATTCGAATCGGCATTCAATGGGCCGTGGCCGGTTGGCTGCTCACCCTGGGCACCGTCTCGGCCGCCAACGAAGCCGAGGCGCTCGGCACGGGCTCGAACCAGGAGCCCGACGGTGCCTGCGCCTCGTTCTACGCCGATGACTTCGCCTTGGTCAAAGGCAAGGTCACCAAGCCCTTCCAGCCTTCTGCCAAGCCCGCACGCGGCACGGCAGTGCGTGAATCCGCCTTCGGCACCTGCACGGTTCGTTCGACCGATCACCGGGCCGATGGCATCAATGGCTTCACGCGCAACGACTATTCGCGCCGACAGGCCTTCAATACCGACAACACCAGACAACTCGTGTACGCCCTCGACGGTCATTGGCATCTGTACGACGCCAAGACCTACCAGCACATCAAGGTGCTGAACGGCCCCGCGGGCGATGCCGAACCACAGTGGTCGGCCAAGAGCCCGAGCCAGCTCTTCTACCTGCCCACCAACGGCCGGGGCATGAAGGTCTACAAGCTCGACGTGACCACCAACCAGACCGTGACGGTGGGTGACCTGGCCTCGCGGCTGAAGGCCCGCTGGCCTGCTGCGCAAGGCGCCTGGACCCGCTCCGAAGGATCACCGTCGGCCGACGGTCGCTTCTGGTGCTTCCTGGTGGACGACGCCAACTTCGAGGGGCTGGGCCTGGTCACCTGGGACAAGAACACCGACACGATCACCGGCATGATGGACCTCCATGGCGACCGGCCCGACCATGTCAGCATGAGCCCGACCGGCCGGTACTGCGTCGCCAGCTGGTATGGGGGGCCAGGCGTGATCGCCTACAAGCGCGACTTCTCCAGCAGCAAGACCATCGCGCGCATCGGTGAGCACTCGGACATCGGCCTTGACGCGAACGGCGAAGACCAGTTCGTCTCGGTCGACTATGGCAGCGACCGCGGCGCGGTGTTCATGGTCAACCTGCGCACCGGCGCCCGCGTCAATCTGTTCCCGACCTATCTGGACGGCACCGCGACGGCCCTGCACATCTCGGCCAAGTCGTTCCGCAAGCCAGGCTGGTTCGTGATGTCGACCTACGCGGAATACGGCGACAGCCAGCAGTGGCTGCATCGAAAGATCTCCGTGGTGCAGATGGCCGCGAACCCGAAGATCTACAACATCGCACACACCCACGTGAAATCCAACGGCTACTGGACCGAGCCGATGGCCAGCGTCAACCGCGACCTGACCAAGATCGTCTGGACCTCCAACTGGGACCTGGACACCGATACCGACGTGGACACCTACATGGTGCAGATCCCGAGCACGAGCATCCCGTAGCCGCATCGCTACCCGTAGCTCAGGGCCTTGGCCTTGCCGCGGAAGACACGGTAGGAATAGATCGTGTAGCCGCCGATCGCCGGCACCGTGATCGCGCAGCCGATGAGGATGACGGCCAGCGACTCCGGTGCGCTGGCTGCTTGCCAGACCGTCAGCTTGTCCATCACCACATAGGGGAACAGGCTGAAAGCCAGGCCGAGGCCGCCCATCAGGAACACGCCGATCAAAGACACGAAGGGCACCCAGCAGAGCTTGCCGGTGGCGTGCCGCGACCGCAGAAAGGCCAGCGCGACCACCAGGGCCACCAGCGTGACCAGCGGGATCGGCAACAGCGCGATGAACTCGGGCATGCGGAACCAGCGCTCACGCACCGTCTGGCTGACCAGCGGCGTCGCGATCGAGATCAGCCCCATGCCGACGACCACCGGCGCCCAGGCGACGCGCGCCCATTGCACCGCCTTGTGCTGCAGCGGCCCCTCGGTCTTGATGATCAGCCAGCACGCGCCCATCAGCACATAGGCCGCCGGCAACGCGAGCGCGATCAGGCCGGCGAAGACCTGCGGCCAGACACCATCGGCGAAGCCGGTGATGTAGCGGCCCAGCATCCAGCCCTGCGCCAGCGAGGCCAGGGCGGAGCCGGCGATGAAGGCCTTGTTCCACAGCGGCTGGTGCACATCACGCGCCTTCACGCGGAAGTCGAACGCCACGCCGCGCAGCGTCAGGCCCAGCAGCATCAACGCCACCGGCAGGTACAGGGCCGTCAGCACCATGCCATGCGCCTTCGGAAACGCGATCAACAGGATGCCGACGCCCAGCACCAGCCAGGTTTCGTTGGCGTCCCAGAACGGGCCGATGGCCGCGATCATCAGGTCGCGCTCCTCGCCGTCGGCGCGTTGCATCAGCATGCCGACGCCGAGGTCGTAGCCGTCGAGGATCACGTAGACCAGCATCGCCACGCCCATCAGGCCGAGAAAGACCACCGGCATCCATGCGGCAGCGTTCATTGGTACTCCCTGGGTCCTGCGGACCGTCCCTCCGAGAGGGAATGAGCTTCTATGGGCGGCCGGGCGAGGCTCATGTCGGCTCTCCCTGCGGTGCGTTCTTGACCGCCGCAGAAGGCGGGACCGGCGGTTTCTCGCTCATGTAGCGCAGCACCGTCACATAGGCCACGATCAGCACCGCGTACAGCACCAGGTAGCCGGCCAGCGTCAGCGCGATGTGGGCCGGCGGTGTCGACGACGCGACATCTGCCGTGCGCACCAGGCCATAGACGACGAACGGCTGGCGGCCGATCTCGGTGACGTACCAGCCGGCCACCGTCGCCACCCAGCCCGAGAAGCTCATGAAGCGCAGCACCTGCAACCACGCACGCGGCAGGCGCTGCGGCTGCCACTGCAGATGCCGCAGCCACCACCAGCTCAGCCAGCTGACCGCGAGCATCGCGATCCCCATGCCGACCATGATGCGAAAGGCGAAGAACACCGGTGCCACCGGCGGGTGCTGGCCTTCGAACTCGTTGAGCCCGCGCAGGGCACCGTCGGCGTGATGGGTCAGGATCAACGCCGCACCGCGCGGCACTTCGATCGAAAGGCGGTTGCTGCGCGTCGCCTCGTCCGGCCAGGCGAACAGCACCAGCGGCGCACCGCGCTCGCTGTGCCACAGCGCCTCCATCGCGGCGACCTTCTGCGGCTGGTGCTCCAGCGTATTCAAGCCATGCTGGTCGCCAACGACGATTTGCAGCGGGATCAGCACCGCCGCCACCATGACCGCCGCCCGCATCACCGGCGCCGCTGCCGGGCTCGCGGTGCCCTGCAGGTAGCGCAGCGCGGTGGCGCCGGCGATCAGGAAGCTCGTCGTCAGCCCCGATGCCAGCAGCATGTGCGTCAGCCGGTACGGGAACGACGGGTTGAACAGCACCCCCAGCCAGCTGTCGACATGAAACTCGCCGTCGACGATGACGTGGCCGGCCGGTGTCTGCATCCACGAGTTCAGACTCAGGATCCAGAACGCGCTGACGGTGGTGCCGAAGGCCACCAACAAGGTCGCGATCAGGTGCATGCGCTCGGACACCCGGTCGGCGCCGAACAGCATCACGCCGAGAAAGGTGGCTTCGAGGAAGAACGCCGTCAGCACCTCGTAGCCCAGCAACGGCCCGGCTATGTTGCCGACCTTTTCCATGAAGCCCGGCCAGTTGGTGCCGAACTGGAAGCTCATCGTGATGCCGCTGACCACGCCGAGCGCGAAGGTCAGCGCGAAGATCTTGGTCCAGTAGCGCCAGGCGACCAGCCAGCGCTCGTCGCGTGTGGACAGCCAGCGCGCACGGAAGAACAGCAGCCACCAGCCCAGGCCGATGCTGATGGTCGGGAACAGGATGTGGAAGGTGATGTTGGCGGCGAACTGGATGCGCGCCAGCAGCAACGGGTCCCAGGTGCTCGTGTCCATGGTGTCCTTCGGCTGTGCCCCGCAGTGTGCCCAGCTTGGGCGCCGGGCGCATCCCCCGCCCTTGCCGGGGTTGGGGACGGGTGACCGGCGCCACCCCAAGGATGCGCCGGTGAGATATGCATCACACCTTGGCGCCGGCCGCGCGGGCCGCGGCGCTCAATCCAGACGCGGATCCGTCGATAGGTCGAGAACGGGCCGTGGTGGTCCGGCCCGAGGAGAGTGCGATGTCGTTCAAGAAGATCCTGGTCTCCACCGACCGATCGGCGTTGTCGAACAAGGCCATCCAGGCGGCCATCGAGCTGGCCCAGGAATCAGGCGCCAAGCTGGTTGCCGTCACCGTGGTCCGGCCCGACCCCTACGCCGGCATGGCCGGCCGCCAGAGCGAGGCCAGCGACAGCCACTTCGCCCGCCAGCGCATCCAGGCCGAAGAGTGCCTGCACGACCTGCGCGCCGCGGCCGAGAACGCGCACATCGACTGCGACGTGCTGACCAAGGAGACGGACACGCCGTGGGAAGGCATCGTCGAGGCCGCCGAGGAAGAGGACTGCGACCTGATCGTGATGGCCACCCGCGCCCGCAGCATCTGGTCGACGCTGTGGAAGCGCAGCCAGATGCAGGCGGTGCTCGCGAATTCGAAGCGGCCGGTGCTCGTCTACCGCTGATCGCTGATCTCGGGCGGCTACCATCGGGGCATCCCAAGATCCCCGAGACAGCCGCATGTTGAATGTCACCAAACTGATGCCGCAAGGTCGCGGCCTGGCTGCGGCGCTGCTCAAGCGCGCCGCCAGCGTCGAGCTCGACTGGGACGTGCGGCAGAAAAGCCGTTTCGACGCCACCGACAGCCAGGGACGCGCGCTCGGCGTGTTCCTGCCGCGCGGCCAGGTGGTGCGCGGCGGCGACGTGCTGGTGGCCGAAGACGGCAGCCTGATCGTCGTCAAGGCCGCGACGCAGCCCGTGCTCGAAGTGCGCGCCTGCGCCGAGCACGGCAGCCCGCTCGACCTGCTGCGCGCCGCCTACCACCTCGGCAACCGGCACGTGACGCTGGAGGTGCAGCCCGACCACCTGAAGCTCGAGCCCGACCATGTGCTGGCCGACATGCTGCGCCAGCGCCACCTGATCGTGACCGAAACCCAGGGCGCCTTCGAGCCCGAGAGCGGCGCCTATGCCGCGACGGGCGGGCATGGACATGCCCACGACCATGGGCACGAGCATGGCCACGCCCCTGCCAAGACCCACGATCACAGCCACGACCATGGCCACCAGCACGGCCCGGACTGCGGCCATGACCACGGCCACGGGCATGGCGGCGGCCACCGGCACTGAGCCGCCCACCGCCGGCCCGCTGGCCGCATCGACGCTGATGCGGCTGATGTGGCTGGCCTCGCCGGCCCTGCCGGTCGGCGGCTTCAGCTACTCCGAGGGCCTCGAGGCCGCCATCGAGGCCCGCCTCGTCCATGACGAGGCCAGCGCCTGCCGCTGGGTGCTGGATCAGCTGGCACTGGGCCTGGGCCGCGCCGACCTGCCGCTGGTGGCGCAGGCCTGGGGCGCCTGGAACGCCGGTGACCTGCCGCGCGTGGCCACGTTGAACGACTGGGTGCGCTGCACCCGCGAAAGCAGCGAGTTCCGCCAGCAGACCGAACAGATGGGGCGCTCGCTGCGCGACTGGCTGCGCCAGCGCACCCCGGACGACGAGCGCGTGGCCTTTCTCGGCCGGCTCACGCCCGCCCCCACCTGGCCGGTGGCCTTCGCGCTCGCGACACTGCATACCGGCGCGCCGGCCCGCGAGGCGCTGGTGGCCTGCGCCTTCGGCTGGGCCGAGAACATGGTGCAGGCAGCGCTGAAGGCGGTGCCGCTGGGCCAGAGCGCCGGCCAGCGCATGCTGGACCAAGCCGTCAACGCCATTGGCCCGATCGTCGACACCGCGCTCGTCACGCCGGACGACGAGCGCCAGGCCTTCACGCCGATGCTGGCCATCCTGTCGGCCCAGCACGAGGCCCAGTACTCGCGCCTGTTCCGTTCATAGCCTGCGCAGGTCAGCGCTCGCCATCACCCGACTTCCAGACAGCGAACAAGACCTTGGTTTTCTGCCAGACTGACAACCGCTCGTCGGACAGCACGTCGAGAAAGTCCGACAGGCGCTTGGACTTGGCGATCGTGTAGAAGGTCAGCACCGTCATCAGCACGAACACCGCCGCGAAAAGCAGCATGCGGCGCGACAGCGGCGCATCGGCCTCGGCCAGCAGGTTCATGCCGAGGAAGCCGGTGGTCACCGTGCCGATCAGGCCGAACATCGTCACCACCGTCAACCGCACCACCGTGTTGGCCTGGCGGCGCAGGCTGTCGGCGTCGAGGTACGCGTTCATGTCGGCGATGCGCTCCTTCACCTCGGCATAGAGCGTGTCGAGCCCCAGGTGGCTGGCGGTCAGCTGGAACAGTGCCCGCGCCTGGGCCTGCTCGGCCAGCTCGTGGAACCAGTAGCGGTGCGTGAAGCGCAAGAAGCTCTCGAAGCAGCTGCGTATCTCGCGCTTGAAACGCTTCACGCTGTTGGCGTCACGCACGTTCAGCCGCCTGAGCGCCTCGGCCAGCCGGTCGCTGAACATCAGCAGCGCAGCCTTCTGGAAATGCGCGATCAGGAAGATCATGAAGTGCGGGTGGCGGAACTGCGCCAGCACGCCGCGCTCGCCGCAACAAAAGAACGGCGCGTCGGCCCGTCCCACCACCACCAGCGAACGGCCGCTGCACAGGTAACGCGTATCCGGCGCCGCACCGTGGGACGACCAGAACCGGTCGTAGCAGTGCCGCGCTTCGAAGTCAGCCAGGTGGCATTCGGCGTACGGCAGCTCGCCCTCACCGCCAGCGCCGGTCACCAGGCCCAGCCGGACGAAGTCCGACCTTGTCAGCAGCCGCGGATCGTCGATCGCCAGGTAGGCCATCGTCGGCATGCGGTAGTACTCGATCTGCCGGTAGCGCAGTTGACCGGTCGCGCCGGAATGGTCGGGCACCAGCGGTTCGAGCAGCCAGGCCCAGTGAGACGAGATACGCGGCGAACGGTGCTCGGCCACATGGGCCAGGAAGACCTCGCGCGCAGCCGCATCGGATTTCGCCAGCACCCGCCCGTCCGGCGACAACCACTCGACCCCGAAGTGACAATGCTGAGGCAGGCCGCCGGCATCCCAGCCCGGCGGGTATGCGCGGCCATTGCGGTAGAGCAGCTCTTGCGCCACGCGCAGCGGCAGCTGCTCGGCTGCGAACTCCACGTTCAACAGCGCGACGTCGACATCGAAGAAAAAGTACAGGTCGACGTGCACGACCCGCAGCTCGATCGGGTCGGCCCCGGCGTGCGGCCAG
Organism: Ideonella sp.; assembly: GCF_036277275.1. Classification (GTDB taxonomy): domain Bacteria; phylum Pseudomonadota; class Gammaproteobacteria; order Burkholderiales; family Burkholderiaceae_C; genus Ideonella. The sequence goes on from NZ_DASUNH010000005.1 coordinate 48,664, forward strand.
ACACGCGCCCGCGCCACGTCGCGCCGGCGGAACACCCGCATCGGCGCGCCCTGTTCGTCGGCATCACGTTGCAGGCGCGCCGCGCGGCCTTCGCCGTACAAGAAGCGCTGCACGTAGGGCAGGAACGTGACGAACTCGTTGTAGTGGCGCTCGTGGAACTGCGCGGGGTCGCCGGTGTATTCGTCGACCTGTTCTCGCCACGGCGACGCGGCGCCGAGATCACGCAGGCGTTGCCACGGGGCGCGGGCGTCGCCTTCGTCACGGTCGGGCATCAGGCGCAGCGGCCACAGCAGCACCTGCCGCAAATGCTGCACAGCGGGCCCGGCAAGCTTGGCTGGCGCTGGCCCGGTGGCCGTTGGCGCGCTCTGATCAAGCATGGCCGGAGTGTCGCCGGGCTGGTGGCGCACAGCAAGACAGAGGGCACACGGCAGCAACAAGGGCGAAACACCGGCGCCGGACGATGCTTCTCGTGCGGACGGCATGGCCGCCTCCGGTGCCCCCTCCCTCACCCGGGAGTGGCCCGCCGCCGCACACCCGCCCTGGTCTCCGGGCACGCGACGTGCATGCCATGATGGCGCGGCAATCCGCCGCCATTC
>NZ_DASUNH010000006.1:0-48465 GCF_036277275.1 Ideonella sp.
AAGAAACGGTCAAGGCTGCCCATCTGACCCACGGGCTTGGGCGTCCATCGACGCTTGGCCCAAAGTCTTTGCGGCATCACCCTGACCGGCCTGGTTCATGATGCCATCGGCTTCAATCACGTCGGCCTGAGGAAGATACGAAGTCTTGCAATGCAACACTGACCCAGACAGCTGCTGAGAAGGAAACGTCACCCAAGGGCCGCTGCGCGGCCCTTGGTGCTTCTGGCAATCGCTGAAGCTCGGCGCCCGAGTTCGATCAGCTCGATGTCCTTGCGCAGCAGGTCATTGACGAGGGTCGAGAGCTCGACGCCCTTGGCGGTAGCCAGCGCTGCGAGCGTGGCCTGCACCTGGTCGTCGAGGTAGACGGGCAGGCTGAGCTTGGCGCCCGGCCGATCAAACTGAAGAACCGCTGCAGCCCGCATGAATGCTGGGGTTGCGGGCGATTGCCGATGGTGCGGTTTGCAGGAAACGGGTCCAATCGATATCGAATCCTTGCAAACTGCACCGAGGTTTGGATGGGCCCGAAGCCGGCTGATGTGATCAAGACCTGTTCCGCACCGAGTTGGCTAACCTGATCGACCATCGGCACGACCCCGCCTGATGCCAATCAGAGGTGGCATTTCGGCACATCGGAGGGTTTACCCTTATAAACAACCTTCAACCCGTGCGAACTTCTGACTGTTCGTCACCCCACCTGCCCCTATAGACTCCCGCCTCACACGTCGATACAGACGCACACAACATGAGAGGGAGTCCAATGCGCGCTGACATGGCGCTTCAGATGCTGGGCGATCTGTTCTGGACCGGGCTGCTGGTGTGCGCCCCGGTGCTGGGCCTGACGATGCTGGTGGGCTTGGTCATCAGCGTGCTGCAAGTGGTCACCCAGGTGCAGGAAATGTCCCTGACCTTCGTGCCCAAGCTGGTTGTCGCGGCCGGCACGCTGGTGATCTTCGGCCCCTGGATGCTGCGCACGCTGTCGGCCTTCTCGGTCCGACTCTGGTCCGGCATTCCGGCCATGTTCTGACCGCCCCCCGGCCGTCAGACGACATTACTTCTTCTGCAAACGTCATGCTGGGCATGGACGCGGGCTGGCTTGTCGCCGCACTGTTGGTGTCGGTGCGGCTGGGTGCGCTCGCCCTGATGGCACCGCCGTTGGGCGGCGCGATGGTGCCACCGACCGTGCGCGTGGCCATCGTGCTCAGCTGGGCCGCAGTGCTGGCGACAGTGAAGCCGATCGGGCCTGAACTCCTGTCGGCCGGCGGTGTGCCCGGTGTCGGGCCCTTGCTGGCCGCAGCGGCTTCCGAGGCTGCCCTGGGCGCCGTGATGGCGCTGGGCCTGAACATGGCCTTCGCGATGTTCAGCTTCGGCGCCCGCCTGGCCGATGTCCAGATCGGCTTCGGGATGGGCCAGGTGTTCGATCCGATGACGCGCCAGCAACTGCCCATCCTGAGTGCCATCTTCACCCAGGTCGCGCTGGTCGGGTTCTTCCTGCTGGACGGACACCACGCCCTCTTGCGCGGCGTCGCGCTGAGCCTTGAGGCCACGCCGCCCGGGCACGCCTGGCTGCTCGATCCGTTGCTGTCGGCAGTGGCCAGACAAGCCGGGCAGATGTTCAGCCTTGGCTTCGCGATGGTGGCGCCGGTGGTGTTCTGCCTCACGCTGGTCGAGCTGGGTCTGGGTGTGTTGTCACGCAATCTGCCGCAGATGAACACGCTGGTGGTCGGCGTGCCGATCAAGGTGGTCGTGGGCTTGGCGGCCCTGGCCGTATGGGCCACCGCCAGCGGCGGCGTGATGCAGCGGGCCTACGCCAGCACGTTTGCGATGTGGGGGGTGCTCTGGCGATGAGCAGCGAGCAGGATCTCGACCGCAACGAAGCCGCCACGCCGCACAAGCTGGACGAGGCGCGCAAGAAGGGCCAGGTGGCCAAGAGCGCCGACATGGTCTCGGCGCTGGTGTTCACGGTTGGCGCCGTGGCGCTCTACGCCAAGGGCTGGGAGAAGCTGGTCGAGCTGTTCAGGTTCGACCACCATCTGATGGGCTTCGCGCGCGCTGCGCGCGGCGGTCCCGACGATGGCTGGCGCTTGTGGGATCTCGCTGCCCACGTCGTGCAAGGCGGCCTCGTGCTGGTGCTGCCCGCGATGGGGGCGCTGATGATCGCCGGGATCCTGGCCAACATCGGACAAACGGGCCCGATCTGGAGCTGGCATCCGGTCAAGCCCGACTGGAATCGCCTGAACCCGATGAACGGCTTCAAGCGGGTCATGTCGCTGCGCACCCTGTTCGACGCCTTCCGCGCGCTGGTCAAGCTGACAGTGCTGGGCGTGGTGGTCGGCAGCACTGTGCGCGACATGGTCCCGCACTTCGGTCAGCTAGGCGATGTGACGCCGTATGGCCACGCCGGCCTTTTGCTGCAGGACCTCGGCTCGCTGGCCTTGCGCGTCGCCCTCGCGCTTTGCGTGATCGCGTTGCTTGACTATGGCTACACCCAGCGCGAGTTCGCCAAGAACATGCGCATGAGCCGTCGCGAGATGCGCGACGAATCGAAGAATCGTGACGGTGATCCTCGCATTCGCGCCCGGTTGCGCGAGTTGCGCCGCGAAATGCTCAAGCGCAGCCTGGCCGTGCAGCGGACGGCGCAAGCCGACGTGGTCATCACCAACCCGACCCATATCGCCGTCGCCCTGCGCTACAAGCACGGCGAAATGGCGGCGCCGGTGCTGGTCAGCAAGGGCGCTGGCGCACTGGCCGCGATGATGCGGTTGATCGCGGCACGTCACCGGGTCCCGGTACTGCGCAGCCCGGCCCTCGCGCGCGCGCTGCACGCGAAGACCCGACTCGACGCGCCGATTCCCACCGAGCTGTACCCCGATGTGGCGCGCCTCATGGTGTGGGTCCTCAACATGAAAGCTGCGCGGCGCGCAACGATGGATAGCAGAGCATGAGCGCCCCGGCAACCACTTCGGGCGGCTTCTTCAGCCGCCACAGCGACATCGCGATGATCGCCCTCGTGCTGGGCGTTCTCGTCGTGCTGTTCACGCCTATCCCGTCGGGCGTGCTGGACTTTCTGATCCTGTCGAACTTCTGCTTCGCCTTCCTCATCCTGCTGCTGACGTTCTACATGGCGCGGCCGGTGGAGTTCTCCACCTTCCCGTCGCTGTTGCTGATCGCCACGCTGTTCCGCCTGTCGCTGAACGTGGCTGCCACACGCCTGATCCTGTCTTCAGCAGACGCGGGCAAGGTCATCGGCGCGATTGGCTCGTATGTCGTGGGCGGCAACTACGTTATTGGCCTGATCGTCTTCCTGATCCTGATCGTCGTGCAGTACGTGGTGGTCACGAACGGCGCGCAGCGCGTCTCGGAGGTCGCAGCCCGCTTCACGCTCGACAGCATGCCCGGCCAGCAGATGAGCATCGATGCTGACCTGAACATGGGCTTCATCGATCAGGCCGAAGCGCAGCGGCGCCGCAAGAACATCGAGAAGGAAGCGGCCTTCTATGGCGCGATGGACGGCGCGAGCAAATTCGTCAAGGGCGATGCGATCGCGGGCATCCTGATCCTGTTGATCAACATCGTCGGCGGCATCGTCATCGGGGTGATGCAAAGCGGCATGCGCTGGGACGAGGCGCTGAAGACCTACACGCTGCTGACGATCGGCGACGGCATCGTCACGCAGGTGCCCGCGCTGGTGATCGCGGTGGGCACCGGCATCATCGTCACGCGTTCGGCAGCCGACGGCAACCTGAGCCGGGAGGTGATGCGCCAGATCACCTCGTTCCCGAAGACCCTGGTGCTGGTGGCCGTGGCCCTGTTGGTCCTGTTGGCGCTGCCCGGCATTCCCGCGCTGCCGACCATGGCGCTGTTGCTGATCATGGGCTCGGCCGCCATGTGGGCCTATCGTGCCGCGGCACGCAAAGCTGCCGCCGAGGCCGTGGCCGCCGAGACCCCCGAAGACGCGGCAGGCGGACCATCGGCCGACGCCGGCGACGACCCCTACACCGCGATGGCCGTCGAGCCCATCGAGGTGCACGTGGGCGCGTACTGGGCCGCCCAGGCCGGCGCGGCCGGGAGCCCAGTGATGGAGCGCATCGCAAGCTTCCGCAAGCAGCACGCGCTGGAGTTCGGCGTGGTGCTGCCGCGGGTCCGCTTCCGCGACGCGCCCAAGCTGGGGGTGCATCAGTACGAGATCCACATCGACGGCGTGCCGGTCGGACGCGGCGAGGCGCGCGCGGATCGCCTGCTGGCCATCCATCCTTCCGGGGACCTGAAGTCGATTCCCGGTGAAGCGACACGCGATCCCACCTACGGCCTGCCCGCGCTCTGGATCGAGCACCGCCAGCGCGAAGCGGCCCTCGCGAGCCGCTACACGCTGGTCGACGCCAACACCGTGCTGCTGACGCACCTGACCGAGGCGCTGCGCCGCGAATCGGCCACGCTGATGACCCGCGCAGAAACCGAGCGACTGCTCGATCGCATCCGCAAGACGCAGGCCTCACTGGTGGAAGAGCTGATCCCGACGGTGCTGTCGGTGAGCGACGTTCAGCGCGTGCTGCAGGGCCTTCTGCGCGAGAAGGTCAGCATCCGCCACCTGGACGCCATTCTCGAAACACTCGCCGATGCAGGACGGCAGACCAAGGATGCCTCGGCGCTCGTCGAGCGCGTTCGGCAACGGCTGGGCGCGGCGATCTGCCAGTCGCTGGTCGGTGAGGGCAATACCTTGCACGTCATGACGCTGGACCCGCAGATCGAAGGCCAGTTGCTGCACGGCCTGCGTGACGTCTCCACCGGCGCCGCGCCGGCCGTCGATCCGTTGCTCGCCGAGCAATTCGTGTCGCGCCTGGTCCAGCACGCGGAAAAGATGATGAAGAGCAATCTGCTGCCCGTGCTGTTGTGCGCACCGGACCTGCGCCGGCACCTTCGCCTGCTCAGCGAACGCGTGCTGCCTCACCTGCGTGTGGTGGCGATGACCGAGGTGCCGACCACCGTCGAACTGCGTTCATTTGCCGTCGTGGCCGCCAGTGCCCCTCATTGACCGTCCGGCACCCTCGAGAACCTGTATGACTTCGATCACTGCCATCACCCTGAATGCCCTGGCCAACGACCAGGCCCGCATCGAACGCATCGCGTCCAACCTGGCCAACGTGCAGACGCCTGGGTACAAGCGCGAGCTGGTGGTCGAGCGCAGCTCGGCGCCCAGCGACTTTGCACAAGCCATGGCATCGCTCACCGCCCAGGGTGGCGACGCCGTTGCGAACCAAGTGGGCGCGCCCGGGCCGCAAACCTCCCTGGCAGCCATCAGCCGTGACATGCACACGGCTACCTTGAAGCCGACCGGCCGGCCACTGGACCTGGCCCTCTCCGGCCCCGGCTTTTTTGAAGTGGCCACCGACCACGGCCCGGCCTACACGCGACGCGGCGAGTTCCAGATCGACGCCCGCGGGCGCCTCGTCACGGCCGAGGGCCATGCCCTGCTGGGCCAGGGCGGCGAAATCACCCTGACCCAGGGCAAGCCCACCATCGACGCCGCGGGGCGAGTCTTCGACGGCGACAACCCGGTGGCGCAGCTGCGCGTCGTGACGGCCGACAGCGCGCAACTGAGCACGCTGGGCGCGGGCTTGTACGCATCCGGCGGCGTCGTGAACGAAGTGCCTTCAGGTCACGTGCAGGTTCGTCAGGGTTTTGTCGAGAACTCGAATGTCGACACCGCCCACGAAATGGTCAGCCTGACCGGAAACGTGCGCCACTTCGAAGCCTTGCTGCGTGTGGCCCAGGGTCGCGACGAAATGCTCGGCACCGCCATTCGACGGCTTGGTGAAGTTTGACCTCAACCGCCGCCGTCGACCGACCGATTCACTGAAACCCCACCCTCCAACGATCCATGTTCGACGCCTTCCAGATCGCCGCCACCGGCATGCATGCCCAGCAGCAAAATGTGGACGCGATCGCCAACAACTTGGCGAATGTCAACACGACCGGCTTCAAGAAGACGCGCGTCAGTTTCACGGACCTGGTTTCGCGCCAGACCGAAGCCGGCGCCAACAACCCGGCCGGCAACGTCGAGGGCGCGCCGAGCCCCATGCATGGCACGGGCGTCGCCATCGCGCAGATCGCCCGGTCCTTTGACGCCGGCGAAGCCAAGAAGACCGATTCCGCCTACGACGTCACCATCGCCGGCGACGGCTTCATCGAAGTCGTGTTGCCCGATGGCAGCCGCGCCTTCACCCGCGGAGGGACGCTGCGGGTCTCGGCGGACGGACAACTGGCCACCGTCACCGGCCAGGCGCTGAAGCCCAATATCTCGATTCCGGAAGACCTGCAGGACCTGACCATCACGCCAGATGGCCGAGTGCTGATCAAGACGGCGCGCCATCCCGCAGCGACTGAAGTCGGCCAGCTGGAGCTGGTGCGCTTCATCGCCCCTTCCGCCCTCGAATCGCTGGGCGACGGCTTGTTCAAGGCCACTGAGCAGGCCGGCGAACCGATCGCGTCGCGTGCGGGGCAGGACGGCGTCGGGACGATTCGCCAGGGCTTCCTCGAAGGCTCCAACGTGAAGCTGGTCGAGGAGATGGTCAACCTGATGGTGGCCCAGCGGGCCTATGAAGCCAGCGTCAAGGTCGTGCAAGCGTCCGACGAGATGTTGGGCATGGTGAATAACCTGCGCAAATGAACTTGCGGTGCATTTCCACGATGCGCGCCGTGGCGTGCGCTGCGGCATGGGTTCTGGCCGGCTTGCCCGCAGCGGCTGTGTCCGCCTCGTCCGAAGCACCGCCGCTCGCCTCGAACGAAGGCTGGGTCAGCCCTGCCATGTTCTTCGAGGCCGCCGAACGTCAGCTGGCGTCGGCGTGGAAGCCTCACTTCAGTCGCATGGAAGTGAGCATGCCGCGCCAAGGCGTCCGCGGCCTGGTGATCGACGCCGGGCCGTACGAGTTGGTCGCCCGTGCGCCACAGCCGCACCGCAACATGAGCGCGCGCATGTCGGTCTGGGTGGACGTGCGCCAGGGCGGCGTCAGCCGGCGCTCGGTGCTGGTGCCGGTGCAAGTGCGTGCCTGGCAAAGCGGGATGGTTGCGCTGCGCGACATGGCGGCCGGCTCGCGCCTGTCCAGCGAGTTGCTGCAGGAGGCAGAAGTGGATGTCGCCGCCGGTGGCCAGTGGGCCTGGCAGGGGAAGGTCGACAACCAGGTGTTGCGCACACCGGTTCTCGCCGGCCACTACGTTGGCGTGCAGCAAGTCGGCACGCCCCATGCAGTCTCGCGCGGTGAACGCGTCGAACTGCTGCATCAAGTGGGCGCCGTGCGGGTTTCCGCCGCTGCCAATGCTCTTCAAGACGGCGATGCCGGACAACACATTCACGTACGCATCGATGCCGCTCAAGGCGCGGTGCTCGCACGGGTGATCGAGCCGGGCCGGGTGGAGTTGATCAAATGAAAACGACGAAGACCAGCCGCTTGTCGGCCATCTGGCGCGTGGTGCTCGGCCTTGCAACCTTGCTGGCCCTCCAGGCCAGCCACGCGCAAAGCCTGTACGACGAGACGACCTTTCGCGCCCTGACCTCCGACCACAAGGCCTTCCGCGTCGGCGATGTGCTGACGGTGCAGGTGGTCGAGAACGCAATGGCGACAGCCAATGCCGACACCGGCACGCAGCGGCGCAACAACCTGGGCGTGGACCTGTCGGTCACGTATCCGCGTGTCAAGGCGGCAGCCGCGAACGCCGGTGTGTCCGGTGACTTCGATGGGGGCGGCCGCACCGAACGCGCGGGACGCCTGGTCGCTCAACTCACCGTGTCGATCCGCGACGTGCTGGCCAACGGCGACCTGTTGGTGGCGGGCGAACAGCAATTGACCATCAATGACGAACGTCAGCGCATCACGCTGACCGGGCGCGTCCGTCCTCAAGACATTTCCGAGAGCAACACGGTGCTGTCCACCCGCATCGCCGACGCCGACATCACCTATGTCGGCGAAGGCCATCTGGCGGATCGGCAAAAACCGGCCTGGTGGCGGCAGGTGGCAGATTGGCTGGGATTCTGACGATGCGACTGTTCAACAAATCCTGGAGCGGGCTGCTGCGTCATTTCGCCATGGCGGTCGCGCTGCTGGCGTCGGCCGTCGGCGGCGCCTCGGCGGCGCCGGTCAACGCAAGCGGCGATGGGCCTGTGCGCATCAAGGACCTGGGCCGCCTGCAAGGCTGGCGGGACAACGCGCTGGTAGGCTACGGCATCGTCACTGGCCTGGCGGGCACGGGCGATTCGCCGTCGAACCGGGCGACGCGCCAGGCCATGTCCAACCTGCTGTCGCAGTTCGGCCAGGCCGTCCCAGTCGATCAGGTGCAAAGCCGCAACGTCGCGGTGGTGATGGTGACGGCCTCGCTGCCGGTGCTCGCACGCGAAGGCGACACGCTCGACGTGACGGTGACCTCCAGCGGCGATGCACGCAGCCTGGTCGGCGGCTCGCTGCTGATGACGCCGCTGCGCGCGGCCAACGGCCGGACGTTCGCGCTGGCACAAGGGCCGCTGTCGGTCGGCGGCTACCGCTACGACGCGAATGGCAACGTGGTGCAGAAGAACCACCCGACAGTCGGTTCGGTCCCCGGCGGGGCCACGGTGGAAGTGGGCATGCCCCGCTCGCCTGCCGAGCCCACCCAGGTCACTTTCGTGCTGGGCAACCCCGACTACACCACGGCCATGCGCGTGGCAAATGCCATCAACAGCGCGTTCGGGACGCAGGTGGCCGAAGCGCGGGATGCGTCCGGCATCGAGATCCGCATCCCGGAGGACGACCGTGCGCGGCCCGTGGCCTTCCTGGCTCGCGTCGAGAGCGTATCGGTCGAGCCCGACCGCCGGGCGAAGGTGGTCATCAATGAACGCACGGGGACGGTGGTCGCCGGCGGCGACGTGCGCATCCAGCGCGTGGCGGTGTCGCATGGCGACCTGCGGGTGTCGATTGCCACCGAGACCTCGGTGTCGCAACCGATCACCGTCGGCAGCATGGCTCCGAACGCCCGGACCGCCATCGTCACCAACAGCCAGGTGGACGTCACCGAGAGTCCTGGTACCGGCTACGTCGCCAGCGGCAACACGGTGGCCGACCTGGTGCAGGCACTCGCGCGCATGCGAACGAACACGCGCGACATCATTTCAGTGCTTCGTGCGGTCAAGGCCGCCGGGGCCCTGCACGCCGAACTTGTCGTGCAGTGACAGTGGAGGAAAACCTGAGACATGAACACACCCAGCATTGAAGCGCTGACGCTGCCGGCGCTGTCGACGGCGATGGACGCCGCCATGATTCGCCAGCAGGTGACCGCCAACAACATCGCGAACGCCAACACCCAAGGCTTCACCGCACAACGGGTCAGCTTCGATGTCGCGATGGAAGCTGCGGCCGGAGGGGCGGATGCGCCGCTGCAAGCGCGGCTGCAACCGCAGGTCGGCTTGAGTGTCGATGGCGCGGTGCGCCTGGACAGCGAAGTCGCCGCCATGGCGCAGAACAGCGCGCACTACCAAGTCCTGCTCAAGGCCCTTAACCGACACCTGTCCATCATGGCCACCGCCGTCAGTGACGGCAAGCGCTGAGCCGGAGTAAGAGTAAGAGCATGACGAACAATCCTTTCGCGATCTCCGCCATCGGCATGGACATCGAGCGCCTGCGCGTCGACGTGGCAGCAATGAATCTGGCCAATGCGCACGTCGCCGTCTCGGCGACCGGCGAAGGCTATCGCCCGCTGCAGGTGGTGGCTCGCGTCAATGCCAACGGAAGCTTCTCGACGCAGTTCGACCAGTGGCTGCAATCGCCGGCCGTGAGCGTCGAGCCGACCTTGAACGCACCGCGCCAAGTGCTGGAGCCGGGTCACCCGCTGGCCGACGACAAGGGCTTCGTTCGCTATCCGGCCATCGACCACACGACCGAGATGTTCACGATGATGGGCGCCATGCGCGCCTACGAGGCAAACGTGGCCGCGATGAACACCAGCCGCGCGATGGTGCTGAAGGCACTGGACATCGGAGGTGCGCAATGAGCCTGCCCGATTTCCTGCCGCCGGTGGCGCCGCTGCCGGCCGTCGAATCGACCCAGGCGGCCAGGCTGGCGGCCATCATGCAGCCAGCTCCTGCCGAGAACGTCGCCGCTCCGGGCTTCGGCCAACTGGTGACGCAAGGACTGGAGCAGGTCAACAACTCGCTGCTGGACAGCCAGATCGACATGCAACGGCTGGCGGCCGGCGAAGTGGGCAACCTGCACCAGGTCATGTTGCGCCTGGAGCAATCGCGCCTGTCGTTCCAACTGATGATGCAAGTGCGCAATCGACTGCTGGAGTCCTATCAGGACGTGATGCGCATGCAAGTGTGAGCCGGCGACGGCAAGCGCGAATGGCATGACGCAAGGTGTTGGATTCGAGGGTTGAGGAACAGATGGACTTGAAATCGTTGTGGACAGGGCTGAGCAGAGGCGCCCGTTGGGGCTTGGGCCTCGGCGCTGCGACGATCGTGATCGTCACGATGGCACTGGGCTACTGGGCCTTGCACACCGATCACGAGGTGCTGTTCGCGAAGCTGTCGGCGCAAGACGCTGCCGCGATGACGCATGAGCTCGATCAGATGAAGGTGCCGTACCGCCTGGGCGACGACGGCACCACCATCCTGGTCGACCGCGCCACGGTCCACGCCACTCGACTGAAGCTGATGGGCAAGGACCTGCCGCTGCACGGCGCCGTCGGATTCGAGTTGTTCAACAACTCCGACTTCGGCATGACCGAGTTCGCGCAGAAGGTGAACTACCAGCGCGCACTGCAAGGCGAGCTGACCCGCACCATCCTGTCGCTGGCCGAAATCGAAACGGCCCGAGTTCACCTGGCGCTGCCGGAAGACGGCCTGTTCAAGCGGGACCAAAGCCGCGCCAAGGCCTCCATCACGCTGACCCTGCGCGACGGACGGTCGCTGCGGCGCGAGCAGGTGCGCGGCATCCAGCGCCTGGTCGCCGCAGCGGTGCCCGGCATCGAGAGCCGCGACGTGACGCTGGTCGGCGCGCAGGGCGTGGCGCTGACGCAGGAGACCGAAGACGGCGCCGACGGCATGACGTCGTCGCTGCGCGTGGACCTGAAGCGCGACATCGAGCAATACCTCGCCCACAAGGCGAACACCGTGCTCGACAAGGCCTTCGGCCCGGGCCAGGCGTTGGCCAGCGTCGATGTCACGCTGGACATGAACCAGGTACGGATGACCACCGAAGACGTGCTGACGCCCCCCGCGGCCAATGGCGAAGGCCCAGTCGGCGTCGTACTTCGCGAGCGCGAGACCATCCGCGACAGCAAGGGCGCTGCGGCCGCCGCCGTGGACGCCGTGCCGTCCGGCAGCACGCACCGAGAAGTGGACTATCAGCTCGGCCGCCGGGTGGAACAGGTCGTATCCAGCCCGGGGACGGTCACCCGCCTGCATGCCTTGGCGATCCTGAAGACTCCGCTGAATCCGGCGCAGGTCGAACAGGTCAGGCACCTTCTTTCCAGCGCCGTCGGCGCCACCCGTGAACGGGGTGACATCGTGGTCGTCCAGCCGCTGGAAGGCCTGGCGGCGAACGTCGTGACCGCACCGGCGACCAACGTAGCAGCCCAGGCCGAAGGCACCGGCGGCAACGCGCCGCGCGACGCCGCGCCCGGCACGGGCGGCTCGACGTCCATGGCGAGCTCGCTGACGGTCGCGCAGGGCCTGATAGGCATCCTCGCAGCGCTGATGCTGATCTCGCTGGTCATGTGGGCCCGCCCGCGGCGAACGGCAGTCGCAGCACCATTGGATCCGGCGCAACGCGACGCGACGCTGGCCCAATTGCGGGACTGGCTGAAGCAACCTGCATCCCCGTCGCACGAGGATGTCCGGTGAACGCGCTCTTCGCCGACATGGTCACTTCCGAAACGTCGCAGCCCGCTTCGCAACCGCCTCGCCGTTCCGCAGCCTTGCTGCTGCACTCGCTGAGCGATACGGACCGGGCCTGGGCCTTGTCGCAACTCGATTCGGGCGCACGCGACGCGCTGCGGCCCTTGCTTGATGAGTTGCTGGAGCTCGGCGTCCCCCGGGACCCGGTCTGGGTCCGCCAGGTGCTGGCCGAATCGGCGCCTTCGCCGTCGGGCCGGATGGACGCGATCCACGCCCCGCGAGAGCGCATCGCCAACGCGGATCCGCAGTCCGTGGCGAGCCTGTTGCTGCGCGAGCCGCGTGGCCTCGTCCAACGCGTGCTGGCCATGGGGCCTTGGCCTTGGACCGAGGCCGTGCGGGCCGCTTTGAAGCTGCATCGCGGCGACCTTTTCGAGCCGTCTGTGGTAACGCCACGACAGCCCACGCCGAAGGGATCGGCACTCGAGCAGGCACTGCTGGCGCAGCTCACAGCCGCCCTGGACAAGATGTCGCCATCTCATCGCGCCATTGGTCCCGCCAACGGCGTCCGGCCCAGCCTGGCCCAGCGGTTTTCCAACCTTCTGGCGGGGCGCCATCGATGAACACGAGCAAGGTACTGCGCAGTCCGCTGGTGGACCCTCAACGAAGGGTCTTGATCGGGCCCGCGGCCGCGGAAGCGGCGCAACCGGCGCCGATGGCCCAGGCGCCGCGAGTGGCCGCCATGTCCGTGGCCGCACCGCCGGTGTCCGCGCCCGCCCCGGATCCGGCACCCGCGGTGCCGGCGCCCGGGTTCGAAGAAGGCTATGCGGAAGGCCTGCGCCAGGGCTTGGCCGAGGCGCAGGCGCGCATCGAACGCGAGATCGAGTCGCGGTGGCAGGCCCAGAAGTCCCAGCTGGACCATGCCGAACGCCGCCGAACCGACGAGCACGCCCATCGCATCGCAACCCTCGAAGCCATGCTGCAGCCCATGCAGAAGGCCATGCCGGAACGATTCCTGGCCCTGGAGCGCCAGGCGATCGAACTGGCCTACGAAGCCCTTTGCCGCGTCTGCGGCCCGCATGCCGAACAGGAGCGCGGCGTCGGCCGTGCCGGGCTGCTGGCCGACCTGATGCGCCAGGCCGTGCAGCAGTTGCGTGGCCAGGCCTGGCTCGGCGTCCGCCTGCATCCGAAGGACCACGCGGTGCTGTTGGGGTCCGAGGCAGGGCGGTCGCTGGTCGAACGCTATCCGCAGGTGCGGTTCGCGGCCGACGCCGCGCTCGAGCCGCTGGCCATCGTCATCGAGTCTGATCACGGGCAGCTCGACGCCAGCCTGCAGACCCAGCTCTCCCGCCTGCGCGATCTCTGGGCGCAAGCCGCCGGCACGCCTGTGGAGCAGGAGGAGCCCTGATGCTTGAAGCACTGAGGCAGTCCACGGCTACCGCCGAACTGGTGCGACGCATTGGCGTCGTGCGCCAAGTCAGCGGCCTGTCGATCGAATCAGAAGGTCCCGACGTGACCCTGGGCGAACTGTGCCGGGTCCATACCCGCCTGGACGCGGCGCCGGTGTTGGCCGAGGTCGTCAGCCTGCGACGCGGCCTGGTGACCTTGATGCCCTTCAAGACGGCGCAGGGTCTGGCCGCCAGCTGCCGTGTCGAAGCACTGGGCCACGGTGCCAGGATTCCGGTGGGGCCAGCCTTGCTGGGTCGCGTGATCGACGGATTCGGGCATGCGCTGGACGGTCTGCCGGATCCATCGCGGGCCCAGACCCGTCCGGTGAAGGCCGCACCGATCAATCCCTTGCATCGGCCACGCGTCGAGCAGGTGCTCGAAACCGGCGTGCGCGCCATCGACACCTTGCTGACGCTGGGCCGCGGTCAGCGCGTGGGCATCTTTGCCGGCAGCGGTGTCGGCAAGAGCACCCTGCTCGGGATGATCGCCCGGCATGTCAAGGCAGACGTCAACGTCATTGCCTTGATCGGCGAACGCGGACGCGAAGTCAAGGAATTCATCGACAAGCACTTGGGCGAAGAAGGCCTGAAACGCTCGGTGGTGGTGGTCGCGGCATCGGACCAGCCTGCCCTGGCGAGGCTGCACGCCGCGTACGCAGCCATCGCGATCGCGGAAGCGTTCCGTGATCTCGGCCGGCACGTGGTACTGACCATGGACTCCATCACACGCTTCGCGATGGCCCGGCGCGAGATCGGCCTGTCGGCCGGAGAGCCCCCAACAGCGCGCGGCTACACGCCGTCGGTCTTCGCCGAACTGCCCGAGCTGTGCGAACGCTGCGGCACGGCCCCGTCGGGCGGTTCGATCACCGCCTTGCTGACGGTGCTGGTCGAAGGCGACGACCCGAACGAACCGATCGCAGACAACCTGCGCGCGATCCTCGACGGGCACGTCATGCTTTCGCGGCAGCTCGCCCAACAGACGCACTTTCCGGCGATCGACGTGCTCAAGAGCGCCAGCCGGGTGATGACGGACCTGGCCACCGGCGACGAGTTGCGCACAGCGCGTCAGGCGCTGGCCACTCTAGACGTTCTGGAGCGCAACCGACAGCTCGTCGAGATCGGCGCCTACGTCACCGGGAGTAACCCGGAGCTCGACCGCGCCCTTCGGATGAAGCCGGCCCTGCAGAGCTTTCTTCGGCAGTCGGCCTGCGGCGAGGTGAGGCAGCTGGCGCAACAGTCTTTGAAGCAGATCGTCTATTCGGAGGGCGAAGCGTGAGCGGCACTGACCTGCGGGGTTTCGAATACGCCATGGAGCCCGCGCGCCAGCGCGCGCACCATCGCGTGGATACTTCGATCAGCCAATTGGGTCAGTGCCAACAGGCGCTGTCTCGCGCCCGCCAGAAAGAGCAGGAACTGCGTGAGCGGTGCGGCGATGTCGCGCGCAACAGCACCCCATCGCACAGCGGCGTCATCGACCCCTGGCGTGCTATGGCGGCGTCCGGTCAATGGCTTCAATTGCGGAAGGCGGGCGATCTGGCGGAGGAAGCCCGCCGGAAGTGTGAGGCGGAAGTGGCTGATGCGCAGCGCCAGCTCAACCGCGCCCGCATCGAGCAGGAGACTTTCGACACGCATCGCCGCGACGTACTGGCCGAGCACGTCCTGACGCTGGCGCGGCGCCAGCAAACCATCGTCGACCAGGATTGGCTGGCCCGGCAGCAGCACGTTCGCGCCGAGGCAAGTTCTGCCTCGCGCCCCGGAGAACGCGAGTGAAACTGCACACCTTTCATGCGACAGTCACCGCGACCCAGGCTCGATCGGATGAAGCTGCCCGCCTGCCTTCGAGCCCGGATACCCAGGCCGCCTTGGCGTGGCGTCGCGAGATGGAACGAGCGCAGGCCGATGCGTGGTTCAAGGGCTCGCTGCCCACTCCAGACAGCCACCTCGCCAACGATACGCAACAGCACTCGACTCGTTACGACCCGGCCGGGCGATCGAGGGCTGCGTTCGACGCTCCAGCCGATCACCGTTCGCCCGACACCGTCCATGCCGATGTTCTTGGAACAGCCACGGTGACGGCTTCGCCCTCGGTGAAGCCGGCCCTCCAGCCGGGGTCATTGATCATGCCGACCGGCAGCGGAACGCGCATCGAGGGACGCATCGGATTGATCAGCGCCGACTCAAGCCGTCCAACGGGCAAAATCATGGGTCGCCAGCAGAGTGCTCCCGAGCCCGCACGAGTGAACCCCGCCAGTCTCAGTTCAGGGTTCGGAACCCAGGTCGACGCAGACGAAGACGCACCTGCATCAGAAGGCCCCTCAGCATCGCCGCGCCGCGACGCAGCCGGTGCATCGGACAACGACGCCCAGCCGCTAGTTCGCGTGCATGTGGAGGGTGATGCCGAACGCTCCACCGTCTGGCTGGGCATCGATGCGTCGGCCCGACCCAGCCTGCTCGCCATCACCGAGGTCGTCTCCCGTTGGCTGGCGCGAGCCGGCTACGGCACGCCCACCTGGATCTGCAACGGCCAGGCCATCGGCGATCCCGGTGACGGCGACGCGTCCTACCTCACTCCGGCCGACAAGCCCGTCAAGGCCGCCTTGTCCTTCAAGATCGAACCACCCATCGGAGAGTCCGCATGAGTTCCATTGGCGCCGTGGGCGCAACCTCGACCAACCTGCAGTCCTCCAACATCGGCATGCAGGACTTCCTGAACATCCTGCTGACCCAGCTGACCTACCAAGATCCGCTCAAGCCCATGGACAACAAGGAATTCATGGCGCAGCTGGCCCAGTTCACCACACTAGGGCAGACACAAGAGCTCAACGGGAAGATCGATTCGCTGTTGTCGACGCAAGCATCAATGCAGTCCGTGGGACTGCTGGGCAAGACGGTGACCTTCAACTCCCAACAGGGCCCGCTCACAGGCAAGGTGGACTCCCTCTCGTGGGCCGGCACGACGCCTCAATTGGCGATCAAGGACATCCCCAATGTGGGAACACTGTCGGGGATCAGCCTGTCCGATGTCACGCTCATCAAGTGAGCATTGACACAACAAATCGCTAGGAGCATTCGATGCTGGATTCCATCTTCATCGGGATGAGTGGCCTGATGGGCTACTCGCGCGGACTGCGCGTGATCGCCAACAACACCGCCAACATCAATACGCCCGGCTTCAAGGGTGCCGCGCTGCAATTCGGAGACCTCTTCTACGCCAGCGGCCCTGCGAGTGGCACTTTCTCTGGGGCCGGGGTAAATCAGTTGGGGCAGGGCTTGGGCACCTACTCGACGACGCTCGACTTTAGCCAAGGCGAACTCCGTCAGTCCGGCAATGCCATGGACCTGGCGGTCGACGGTCAGGGCTTGTTCACGCTCAAGGACAAGAATGGCGAACTGCGCTACACGCGAGATGGTGAGTTCAAGTTCGATGATGACGGCTTCCTCGTCAGCCGCTCAACTGGCGCCAAGGTGATGGCCCGCGACGATAGCGGCGCGCTTGTCGATGTCAGCTTGGAGAATCTGCGGACGAACAACGCCGAGGCGTCGAGCACGGTCAAGTTCAGTGGGCAACTTGCAAGTCACGAGACCACCGACACTCATGTGCGCGACGGTAGCCACACCTTGTCCGAAGTGGTGATCTATGACGCCATGGGGGCTAAGCACACGCTGCGCCTTGAGTTCAAGGAAGCTGCCAACTCGACACCCCTGGAGACGCGCTGGGACGTGACAGTCAAGGAGGGCACGGCGACTCTGAGCACCGGCAGCTTGCGCTTCGTGAACCAGGACATTGATGCGTCCACGGCCAAGATAACCTTCGACTACAAGCAAGGCCAGCAGATCACGCTCGATTTCAGCGCCAACGTGAAGACCGTCTCCAGCGGAAATCTCACGACGCTCGCCGTCTCGTCGATCGACGGCCACGACTTCGGCAATCTGACCGAGGCATCGTTCGACGCCGACGGCATCCTGAACCTGAAGTACTCGAATGGCCAGACAACCAAGGGCGTGCGCCTGACGCTGTCGCGATTCACGTCGACAGACAATGTCCGAGCCGCCGGCGACAACATGTTCGAACCCGTCGACTCTTCGTCCTGGGAGATTGGTGCGGCACAAACCGGAGCCTTCGGGGCCATCCGATCAGGCGTGGTCGAGATCTCCAACGTCGACCTGTCTTCGGAGTTCAGCGACCTGGTCATCATGCAGCGTGGCTACCAGGCTTCGTCGCAGGTCGTCTCCACCGCCAACGAAATGATCCAGGAATTGTTTTCGCTGAAGGGCCGCTGAGATGCTGATCGGCCCCGGAGTTCAGTGCGATATCCGCGCCTTGCGCTGGCACGACTCGGTGCGCCTGCGCGCGCTCGAGAGTCGCCTGCAACCCGAATGGCAGGCCTGGGCCGATGCCTGGGACCTCGGCCCCGTTCTCGTCACCTGCGAACCTGCCGGCTCGGTTCAAGCGCCTGCCTCGACGGTCTGGCGAACCCTGGTGACAGGCGAGGACGGCCTGCCTCGGGCCTGGTTGGCCGAGCCCGCGGCCGCCGATACACTAAGCCTCGCTGCACTGCTGTTTGGCGACGAGCCAAGGCCGTCAGGCGACTCGACCGGTGCCACCGTGGCCCTGTCGGTGGCCGGCGATGCATGGCAGGCGCTTCGTGTCGCAGCGGCTTGCGGTCTGCACCAACGCGCGGTCCCGGCCAAGCAGGCCGATGCGATCGCCGAGCTTCCGGCTCGGCAATGTCGCGCCTGGTCCGGGTCGGTGCGGGTGACCGCGTCGTGCCGAACCAGCGGCGCCAGCGCCTGGGTGATGCACGTCAGTGCGGAACTCGTCGACATCGACAATCCGCGCACGCCGAGGCCGAAAGGTGCTGACGGTTCGCTCCAGGCCCTGCCTCATGCGCTCGCTCGCCACATCGTTCGCGTGAAGGCGCGGCTGTCCGATCTGTCCGTCTCGCTGGGTGACCTTTTCGGGCTGCAGGCCGGCGACGTGCTGGTGGTGCCGCATCCACTGACCGCCCCCTTGAACATCTTCACGGATGCCGCCCCGTCTCAAGCCCTGTGCGCGGCCCGACTCCTGCAGCGCGAGGGCCGCGTCTGCATTGCGCTGACGAATGCCACCGTCACGTCGTCCACGACGCCCGGTCGGCCTGAAAGAAACCGAATGACCTCTGCCTCATCTTCTCGCCCGTCGACCGCCGAGCCTTCCCCCGCCGCACAGTGGGTGAGCCTTCCGGAGGCTGTCGATCCAGTCGTCGGCGCGCCCGCCTTGAGTGTCACGACAAACCCGCTACTGGGCGTGAAGGCCACACTGCAGGTCTGCGTCGGCGAAGCGGTGGTGACTGTTGGTGAGTTAACCCAATCCCGCGTGGGCCAGGTGATCAAGCTGGACCGCGAAGTCGACGGCCTCGTCGATCTGATGCTCGATGGCCAAGTGGTGGCTCGCGGCCAGTTGGTGGCAGTCGACGATTGCTTCGGCGTACGCCTGACCGAACTGCCGCTGCCCTTGGTTCCTTCGACCACCTAAGCTGCGGATGGCTTCAACAGCAATGGCCTCCATGGCCACCGCACCTGCGGCCGAAGCCTCTACATCGTTCGCGGCTTCGGCGCCGGTGCTGTTCAAGAGCGACGAGACCGAAGTCGACTTTCCGTGGGCGGGAGCGTGCCTGCTGGTCCTGCTGGCGGTGGTCGCTGTCCTGGTACGCCGGCGCGCCGCGGGCGGACATCGCCAGCGCGGTCCGAAGTGGTTGCAACGATGGGCGGCTGCGAGCGGTGCCGGCCAGCCCCCCGAGCCTCGCGCAGCATTGACCATGCAATCGTCGATCCGACTCAATGCCCAGACGCAACTGCACGCCGTCAAATGGCGTGATCGTCACTTTCTCATTGCCACAAGTTCGAATGCAGGCCCAGTGCTCCTGCACAGCGAATCGCCGACGGTAAACCCGTCAGAGGCTTCATCTTGAACGCTGGCTTTTTCTGGCAAAGCATGAGGCGTTGGGCTATGGCCCTCGCCATTTCATCGCTGGTCGCGGCATCTTCCTGGGCTCAGGATACGTCTGAATCGGAACGCGCGACTGCGCCGACGGCAACGAACAGCGTTCCTGCTGCTGCCAACGGCAGTCGAGCATCGTCATCAATCACCTCCACACCAAGACGGACGCCCGACGCTTTGCCGGCCGGAGCGATCGCGAACCTGAGTCTGGACCTACCGGAAATCGAGAGGCGCGCAGGCGACTCTGCATCGGCGGTTCGTATCGTGCTGGCGCTGTCACTGCTGGCGATCCTGCCCTCGATGCTGGTCTGCCTGACGGCTTTCCTGCGTATCGTCATCGTGCTGTCCATGTTGCGTCACGCCTTGGGCATGCCGGAGACCCCGCCCAACACCGTCGTCATCGGCCTGGCCCTGTTCCTGACCCTGTTCACGATGAACCCGGTGCTGCAGCAGGTGAACACCGAAGCCCTGCAGCCCTTCATGGCCGGCAAGCTCGGCGTTCAGCAGGGCATGGACAAGGCGGCCAAGCCCTTGCGCGAGTTCATGGTGCGGCAAACACGCGAGCAGGATCTCGCCTTGATGGTCGAGATCTCCAAGAGCCGGCGGCCCGACAGCATCGACGACATCAGCAACCTGCAGCTCATCCCGGCGTTCATGCTGTCGGAGCTGCGGGCTGCTTTCCAGATCGGCTTCGTGATCTTCCTGCCGTTCCTGCTGATCGACCTGATCGTCTCCAGCATCCTGATGTCGCTCGGCATGATGATGATGCCGCCCGTCACCATTGCGCTGCCGATCAAGATCCTGATGTTTGTCCTGGTTGATGGTTGGAGCTTGATCGTCAAGGCATTGGTCGGATCGTTCCACTAGGGACCGGGTGGTGACTTCGTCCGTGAACGCTGCCGAAAAACCGAATCAGATCGCCGGCTTGTCTCTGACGACGGCGCCTGATGAGCAGCGCTTGTGGCGGCAGTGGCGCGAAGCGCAGGACGCGTCGTCTCGCGAGGCGCTACTGGCCATGCATCTGCCCTATGCGCGGATAGTCGCCGCCTTGTTGTTCAGTCAGCGCGCGCGTGGCGACGTCGACTTCGACGACTACCTGCAGCTGGCGCGAATCGGTTTACTCGAATCATTCGATCGCTACGATCCGGAAGGTGGAGCGCAGTTCAGGACGTTCGCGAGCCGCCGCATGCGAGGTGCGGTGCTCGACGGCGTGGCGCGTCTGACCGAACGACAACAGCAGATGAGCGTCAGGTGCCGCGTGATTTCAGAGCGGATCTCGTCCGTGGCCAAAGCTGTCGAACTGCCCCTCGAATCGATCCCCACCAACTCGCCGTCGGGAAATCGATCCGACCTTTTCGACTACTTGGCAGAAGTCGGCGTCGGTCTGGCACTCGGATTCATGCTCGAAGATACCGGCATGTTCCGCGGCAAGCAGGAACCGGCGACAGAGCCGGACCCCGTCTACCAGTCGGTGGAGCTGAAGCACACTCGACAGCAGCTGCACTCGATGCTGAAACAACTCCCACCTGCAGAGCAGCGCGTCGTAACGCTGCACTATGTCCAGGGCCTCGCGTTTGACGAGATCGCTCGCGACCTCGGCCTGACCAAAGGCCGGATCTCGCAGATCCACAAGAAGGCGTTGATGAGCCTGCGGCCCTTGATTGCCAGCCGGCGCGCGTGCGATCGCGCATTCTGATTCCCCGCATTCACTTCGAAACCCCCACCATGAGTGCCATGTCCCCCACCGATCCGCTAGCCCGGCTTGAGGGCTACCTCGAGCAAGATCCGCGAAACGAGGGGCTGCTCGTCGAGACCTTCGAGCTCGCGTTGCGATCCGGTCGCCAAGACCGCGCCGAAGTGCACCTGGCCACAGGCCTGGCGAACGGCGCGAACCCGCTCGGTTGGCGCCTTCGCCAATCGCACTGGCACATGGCGCGCCGCGATTGGCCGGCGGCGAGGGATGTCCTGAACGGGCTGCTGGCGGCGCAGGACAGCCCGCCGCCGCTGGTCGCGGCCGTTCGGCAAGACCTGGCCTTGATCGCCCTGCACACCGGATCCACCCAGGAGGGGCTGGACATGGTCGCACCGTTGCTCGCCGCGTCGGCAGGCTCTGCGGTCGAGCCCGACCTGCAGGCGCTCTATCTGCGATTGCTGCATCGTGCCGGCAATATCGACGCCGTCTTGAGCGCAGCCGGCCAATGGGCCCAGGCCGGTCAGCTGAGCGCCGAGGCCGCGGGCATTGCATCGCTGGCCGCGTTCGATGCCGAGCAACTGGATCTGTGTCGCATCTGGGGGCAGGGCGCGCTCAGGAGCGTGCCGAACCAGCTTGAAGCGAGTGTCGCCTGTGCCGGCCTGGCCCTAGCCGGACAGGATGCGGCCGGAGCGCAAGCGCTGCTGGATCCGGTTCTGAAGGCGCATCCGCAAGACGGCCGCGTGTGGTCCACCTGGGCTTTTGCGCAGATGCTGACTGGCGACCTGCCGCATGCGCGCTTGAGCCTGCAGCGGGCCGTGACATACATGCCGGGGCACATCGGTACCTGGCACGGGCTGGGATGGACCGAACTGCTGCTCGGCAACCTGGAAGGGGCGCGGGCCGCCTTCGAGCAAGCGATGGCGCTCGATCGCAATTTCGCCGAGAGCCACGGCGGCATGGCGGTCGCGCATGCCAGGTCGGGTGATCGGGCCGCAGCCGAACTGGCCATCGAGCTGGCGCTGCGCCTGGACCGCAACAGCATGTCCGCCCACTATGCGCGTGCGGTGCTGGACGGACGGGCAGAAGACGCCGACGAAGTCCAGCAACTGGCGCGGCAGCTGTTTGCCGCGCGTCGGGCACGACGCGCCAACTGACCCCTCCTCGGCCTCAGCGGCCGAGGCGCCTCACCAGACGATCAGCGGCCTCGTCCATCAGGGCCTGGAGGACGGGGTCAGTTTCCATCTGGACCTGCACGGATTCGACCAACTGGTAGAAGCCCGGGTCGTTGATCAATTGAGGGCCCCACTCGTCGAGCAGGACCGATTCCAGGAAAACGCGAAAGGCCTTGCGTCGCCGCTCGGGATCGGCCTGGTCGATAGCGGCGACGCGTCGCGCGATACTGGTGGCTAAGTCTTCTTCGGCTGCGCGCGCAGAGTCCAACTCCGTCGACAGGGCCCGACTTCGGTCTTCCTTGCCACCCTTGCGCGATACGGCCGTCTGCGGGGTCCGCGCTGGCGCGACCGATGCCGACCCACGCAACGCGCCGATCTGGCCGCGCAAGTACGTCGCCAGCTCGTTGACGGGATTGATGCTGCTCATCGCACTGATGACCGGCGGTCAGTGCGCGGGGCCGTGGTGCTGGTAGTTGGAAAGCAGCACGTGCAGCCCCGGCTCTTCCTCGGCGGCTTCGGTCGCTTCGGGCGAGACCGCAGAAGGGGTGACGGCCTGCTCGCCTGCCTCCGGATGCGCCGGTCCTTGGGTTTGATCGTCGATCCGGTCCAGCAGCATCTGCAAATCGCGGTTCAACGCTTCGTTGTCCCGATTCAAGGAAATGGCTTCGCGGAAGCAGGCCTTGGCCGCGTCGAAGTCATCTTGCGTCAACGCCGCAAAGCCGTGCACGACACGTTGCAGCCCATTCTCTGGCGGTCGCTGGAACAGCGGCTCCCACGTCACCAGCGCGAGCGGCACACGGCCTGAAGTGAACTGGATCAGGCCGAGCTGGTAGCGCGCCATGTCGAGCTCAGGCGCCAGGACAACCGCCGTGGCGAATGCCGCCTCGGCTTCGTCCATCCGTCCAGCCTGTGCGAGTTCGGCTCCGATGAGGAAGTGAGGCAACCCCGAATTCGGCACCAGCCCTGCGGCCTGCTGAAAGATGGACAAGGCTTCTTCGACCTGATCGGCTTGGCTGGCAACCATCCCTCGCTTGATCAGATCATCGGCCACTGCAATGTTGTCGGTCACGTTTGAACTCGAAATGTGAAAGGCGCGGAAATGGTCATCCCCGCATTCGCGCCTGGCCAAGTTTAGGGCGTGTGAGCGCACGCGCTGCACCTAGCGCGAGTGGCGAGCGGGAACAGCAGCACGACAACAGCGGAATCGAGGCTATTTTGGGCGGCGCCGCAGGCCCAGCGCCGCTACCAACAGCCCCAGTGCCCATACCGGCGACATCGCGCCACCACCCCCACCACCATCCGACGCTGCCGGGCTGATGGTCAGCGTGCGGCTGGTGCTGGCCTGCAGGCCGGTGCTGTCGGTGATCGTCAGGCGCACGGTGACCGAGCCGGCGGTGGTGGTGGCCAGTGTCGCGGTGGCGGCGTTGGTGGCGCCGCTGAAAGAGGCCAGGGTGGCGCCGGAGGTGATCTCCCACTTGTAGGCGGTGATCGAGCGGCCTGCGTCGACGACCGAGCTGCTGGCGTTCAGTGCGACGTTGTCGCCGGCCTCCGGCGCAATCGGGCTGGCGTTGATGGCGGCGGCCAGCGCAGAGGCGCTGACGTCGAGCGGCTGGCGGATCGAGGTGCTGGCGCCGAGGTTGTCGGTCAGCGTCAATTTCACTTCGACGTGGCCGGCGCCGGTGGTCTTGACGGTCGCCGTGCTGGCATTGGTGGCGCTGGTGAAGCTCGCCAGGTCGTCGCCGGTCGTGATCGTCCATTGGTAGCTGGCGATGCTGCGGCCCGCCAGCACACTGGAGCCCGCACTGTTGAGCGCGACGCTGCCGCCGGCGACCGTGGTCAGCCTGGAAGCGGTGACGGCCGGGAACGGCCCGGTCTTCGCGCGTGTCACGGCGCCATTCGCATCGGTCATGCCGGCACCGCAGGTGCTGGTGGTGCAATAGCACTCGCTGTCTTGCGGCGTGTCGGTCGGCGCCGTGCAAGCGGTCGAGCCGCTGTCGCCGCCGGTGGTCGGGTAGGCGCGGGCGCTGGTCTTCAGCGCACTGGTCACTTGCGCCGGCGTCAACGCCGGGTTGGCCTGCAGCATCAGGGCCACGGTGCCGGCGACGATCGGCGACGAGAAGCTGGTGCCCAGCGTCAGGTGGTTGTCGCCATCGCTGTAGCTGGCGGCCACCGGGCCTTTGGTGCCGGTGTTGACGGTCGTCAGCAGCGGGTACAGGCAGGTGCCGACTTCGTTGACGCAATTGCCGCCGGGAGCGCCGACGGTGATCTCCGGCCCGAGGTTCGAGAAGCCGACCTTGCTGCCGATGTGGCGCAGGCCCGCGACAGCCACCATGCCCGGGCAATTGGCCGGCGTGCCGACGGCCAAGCCGTCGTTGCCGGCCGCAGCGACGACGACGACACCGGCGGCCGTCAGGTCGGCCATCGCCGCCTGGTACGCGGCATTGCATTCATCTTGCGAGCCCAGGCTCAGGTTCAGCACTTTTGCCGGATTCGAATTCACGGGCAGGCTGCCATCACCACTCAGGCCCGCCGCCCAGTACATGCCGGCGACGATGTCGGAGTCGTAGCCGCCGCACTTACCGAGCACCCGCACCGGCAGCACCTGCGCGTCGCGCGCGATGCCGGCCATGCCGACGCCGTTGTTGGTCACGGCGCCGACGATGCCGGCCACTTGCGTGCCGTGCCAGCTGGAATCGGATTCGCCGCAGTCCTCGAATTCACCGCTCTGGTCTTCGGCCGCGGTGATCCAGTCGCCCGGGTCGTGCGGATCGGCGTCGTCCAGATCGCCGTCGTTGGCGGTCGCAACGCTGTCGACGGCGTAGCCGACGAAATCGTAGCCCTGGACGACCTTGCTGTTCAGGTCGGCGTGGCTGGTGATGCCGGTGTCGAGCACCGCGACGGTCACGCCGCTGCCGGTCGCCAGATTCCACGCCGGCTCGACGTGGATCGATGACTTCACGCCGCCGCTGGTGGCGCGCAGGTACCACTGGCCGGCGGCCGGCGTGGTGCCGACCAGCCCATTGGGGTACAGCGGGTCGTTGGGCGCCACCAGTGCGTGACGACGGCCGTCCACCGCGGCCCATTCGACGTCAGGGTCGGCAGCCAGCTTGGCGGCCAGCGCCTGCGAGCCGATGCCGCTGCCCAGCACCAGCTGCATGCGCTCGGCCAGCATGCGGCCGTCGCTCAAGGCCAGGCCATGGCGTGCGGCCAGCGCCTGCGCATAACGCAGCGCCCGGCCGCTGCCGGCTTGGGCCGCATGCGTGCGCAGCAGGCCGGCGGCCGGCTTGTAGCGCACGATCACGCGGGCCTGCTCGTTGGTCGCACTGCGCGCAGCCGGCGCCGGGCGCAGCGGGTTGCGTTCGCCGGCAACCAGGCCCACCGTCAGGCCGACGCCGGACATCGCCAGCAGCGCGGCGGGAAGGTGTTTCAGCCAGGGGCGGGGGCTTCGTAGGGGCATGGGGCCTCGTGAATGTCTGTCGATGTGAGGGCGTCGCGCGCGCGCCCCTCGGCAGTCTACGCAGCGGCGGTTTGCTGCATCGTTGCAAAAACGGGGGTGTTGGGGCGTTAAAGCCTGCGGTGGGCCAAGGCGGGCAGTTGTTCACGCACGGCGTTGCGGCGTTCCAATGCGGCGTCGGCGACCACCATGCCCTCACCTTCGGGCTGCACCGCCAGCACCTCGCCCCAGGGGTCGATCACCATGCTGTGGCCCCAGGTGCGACGGCCGTTCTCATGCAGCCCGCCTTGCGCGCTGGCCAGCACATGGCATTGGTTCTCGACGGCGCGGGCCCGCAGCAGCAGCTCCCAGTGGGCCTGGCCGGTGGTGTAGGTGAAGGCCGCCGGCACGACCAGCAGGTCGCAGGGCGGCTGCATCAATGCGCGGTACAGCTCCGGAAACCGCAGGTCATAACAAACCGACAGGCCGACGCGCAACCCCTCGGCGTCAAAAGCCACCGGTTCGCTGCCCGCTTCGAGCACCCGGCCTTCGTCGTAACGCTCGCGGCCGTTGTCGAATGCGAACAGGTGGATCTTGTCGTAGCGCGCGACGCGTGCACCGTCGGGGCCGTAGACGCAGCAGGCGTTGCGCACGCGGTCCGCTGTGGCAGCGCGGATCGGCAAGGTCCCGCCGATCAGCCAGATGCCATGGCGACGCGCGGTGTCGGCCAGGAAGGCCTGCAGCGGGCCGTCGCCGTCGGCCTCGGCGATGGTCAGCTTGTCGTCGTCGCGCTGGCCCATCAGGCAGAAGTACTCGGGCAGCGCGATCAGGCGGGCGCCGGCATCGGCGGCCTGGGCCACCAGCCGGCGGGCGGCGGTGATGTTGCGGTCCACGTCGGGCGTGGCAACCATTTGAATGGCGGCGATCTTCATGGCGCCGATTCTGCGCCCGCCGGCCCTTGCCGTAGAGCGGGACCGCTGACGCCGTCGCGTGCCGCCCACGGGTGGCCGTCCGCCAGTTCGGGGATCAGCGCGCGGGATACGGCGCCGACGCGGCGGCGTCGAGGTCGCCGCCGGGGTAGTCGCTCGGCCGATGGCCGCCCTGCCGGTCGACGGCCCGATCGGCGAGCCGCTCGATCGGTTGCACCTGCGGGTCGGCCCAGGTACCGCCCACATGAAATTCGCGCGTGCCGGCCTGCATCAGGGGCTTGCGCAGGAACAGCTGTGCGAGAAAGGTGCCCAGGCCGATGGCCGGGTTGATCGCCGCATAGGCCAGCGATGCCGTACCGGCGTTGATCTCGGGCACCACCACCATGTGCAGGTCCTGGGTTTCGTGCTTGAGGTCGGTCTGGCCTTCGATCAGCACCGCGGCCTGCAGGCCGCGGATGCGCAGGTTGTTGCTGCGCGCCACGCCATGCTCGAGCGCGATGTCACCGGCCAGGTTGTCGAACGCGAAGCCTTGCTGGAAGACATCGCGGAAGTCCAGCGTCAACCGGCGCGGCAGTGACTGCAGGCTCAGCACGCCGAGCAACCGCGCCGCGCCGGGTTCGGCCTTCAGGAACTGGCCGGCGTCGACATTGACCTGGGCCGCGCCGCCCAGCGATGGCCAATCGGGCTGCAGGGCCGAGCCGGTCCAGTTGAATTCGCCTTGGACCCGACCCTGCCCGTTGCGCACCTGCTTGCCCATGCCCAGCCGCTCCAGCATGCTGCCGGCGTCGCTCATGTCGAGCTTCAGCTCCAGCGTCATGCGCTTGCGCCCCGCTGCCCACAGGCCATTGCCGGACAGGCGCGAATCGGCGCTGGCCAGGTTCAGGCGCGACAACCGCCAGTCGCGCGGCGCGGCACCGTCCGCCGGCCGGCCCTCGAATTCGAGCTTGCCCAGCTTTTTGCCACGCCATTCGAGCTCGTCGACGACGAGGTCGATTGCCGGTGGTGTGGTGGCGTTGGCGGCGGTACGGGCGGCCTCGGCCGTGACCTCGCCGGGGCTGGGCGTGCCGCCCTCGGCCGCTGGCAGCGCCAAGCGTGCCAGGCGCGCCTTCCAGCTCGGCCAAGGGGCCCCGGCGTTCGCCGGGCGGTAGTCGATCTGGCCCTGCGCCGCGTCGCCTTGCAACGTGCCGTGCCAGGCTTCGGCATCGCTGCCACCGCGGCGTTGCAGGGTCAGGCTGAGGTTGCCGAGCCGACGGCCGCTCAGCGTCAGGTTGGCGGTGCGCAGCGACAGGTCGTTCGGCAGGTAGCCGGTGACGTCGGGGTCGCGCGCATCGGTCGCCGCTGCGCCAGCAGTGCGCGGCTCGGGCAGGCCGGTGTGCACGCGGGCCCACCAGGCGTCGGCATTGAGTTGCGGCAGTTGCGCCGCCGCGGCCACGCCGCTGGGCGGCAGCGGCGGCAGCGCGGCTTCGCCAAGCGCCACGGCACCGCGCTGCACCCGCGCGCCGTCTGGCGTCAGTTGCCGTTCGTAGTCGGCCTGGAACACGGTGCCGAGTTCGATGTGCAGCCGATCGCGTGGCACGGCGGCTTCGGCGCCAGCGGGTAGCAACTGGGTCTGGATGCGCAGCGGCCAGCTCGCCTCGGCCGTCTTGCGCAGCGGCGCTGGCAGGTCGAGCGCCACGCCCGTCAAGGGGCTGGTGATCAACAGCTCGGTCTGCCCCTTGGTCACGCCCAGTTGCAGCTTGTAGGGCGCTTGGCCGGTCATCGCACTGGCCAGGCGCGGCACGAGGCGCAGTTCGTGCGCCTGGCGCAGGCCTTCGGCGCTGGCGGTGCCCTGGGCCGCGAAGCGCACCACCCCGTCACCGGCCAAGCCGCCTTCGAAGCTCACATCGCCACCCAACGCCCGCGCAGTGCCGGGGGCGATGGCAAAGCCACGCTGGCTGAATTCGATGCGGGTCTTGGCGTTGCCGAGCAGCGGCACATCCGGCCGCACCCGCACATCGTTGCCACCCAGCGTCAGCGCACCCTTGACCGTGGTGCTGTGGCTGTCGTTCAGCGGGATGTTCAATGCCAGCTGCAGATCGGCCTGGCCCGTGCCGGTGGCCTCGCGCAGCGCGTGTGAGAGCCAGGTGTCGATCGGCGTCGCGCCAACGAAGCGCAGCGCATCGCTCAGGGGCCCGCGGCCACCCCCTTCGATGACCAGCGTCGGCTCGTGGGTCAGGTTGGCGATCCCGCCGTTGACGTTCTTCAGCTCGATGCCCCACAGCTTGGCCCGCGCATCGCGGATGCGCATCGCCGTGCGGTCGAACACCAGCTCGCCGTTGACCTCGGTGAACGCGGGCCAGCGCGGGACGCCTTCGGTCAGCACCGGCGGCACATAGGCAAAGGTCAGGTTCTCGGCCTGCGTGGTGACGACGAACTCGCCATCGGAGCCCTTGCCGCCGCCCTGCGCAAACGGAAACTCGTGCAGGTCACCGCGCAGGCGCAGCCGCGCATGGCGCACCGTGCCGCCCAGGATCGCGCCGGCCAGGTATTCGCGCGTATGCCGCAGGCCGACCGGCATGTAACGCGGCACGCTCGTCGCCTGGCCGCGGTCGATCTGGGCGGTCAGGTCGATCACGCCCGGAAAGCGGCCGCCTTTGCCGTGGCCGCTGCCCTCGCCGGTGCGCCAGTGGGCCTGCAGCTCGCCGCGGGCGTCGGCATTCGCGAACTGGCCATCGAGCAAGCGCAGGTCGATCAACGGTGGCGGCGCGCCGGCACCGGCGGACGGGCGCTGCGGTTGAATGCGCCAGACCAGGCGGCTGCTGAAATGGTCGACCGGCAGCAGCGGGTCTTCGAACAGGCCGGGCAGTTCGAGCGCGCCGCGTCGCACCAGCAGCTTGGCCTCGCCGCCGGCCTCGTTGGCGTCGATCTCCAGGTCGGCGCCGCGCCAGCCCGGGCGGCCGATGTGCGCGGGGCCCGAGGCGGCCTGCGCTGCCGGCAGCGCGGCGATCGACAAGCCGCCGACACGGCCCTTGACGCGGTAATGCGCCGGTTGCGCCGGCGCGCCAACCCAGCTCAACTGCAGCGCCTGCACGACACCGGTCGGCGCCAGTTCGGCCAAGCCCTGGCGCAGCGAATCGGGCAACGGCAGGCGGCCGGCAATGCCGGCCATCAGCGCCAGGTCCAGCCGATCAGCGGTGAACTCGCCGCCGGCCACCGGCTGGTCGGACAAGGTCGGGCTGCTCAACCGCTGCTGTTGCGTCAACGCCAGGCTGAAGCGGCTTGCCGGCCAGCGGGCCCCTTCGGCGGTCGTGAACGCCAGTTGCTGGCCCGACAGCTGCAAGCTGCCCCCGTGGCGCTCGGCTTCGATCCGGCCCTGCAGGCGCTGCAGCGCCAGCGGCTCGAGTGCCGGGGCCAGGCGCAACGCAACGTTGTCGAGCGCCGCGTCGAGCGTCGCGCGCCGCCAGTGCCCCTTGGACAGGTCCAGCCACAGCCGCGCCGAGCCCGCGCCGCTTTGCAGGTCGAACGGCAACGTGGCGTAGTCGCGCAGCTTGGCCAGGTCGACGCCGGGCAACTGCGCATAGGCGGTGCCGGACCAGCGCGCCCAGTCGCCGCTGCGCGCCAGCAACGGCTGGCTGAATCGACCGCTCAGCATGAAGCGCTCGCCCAGGCCGGCGCCGGGTGTCGCGTCCAGCCGCATCTCGTGGCGGCGCAGGCCATTGCGCAGCACCAGGTCGGCATCGCGCAACTCCAGCGGCGGCGCGCCACGCTGCTGGTCGACCCAGCGCAGCGTGCCGTGGCGCAGCACGAACTCGGGCTGGCTCAGCAGCCAGTCCAGCCCGCCGCCTTCGGTGCTGCTGTCCAGCCGGGCCGAGCTGTCCATGTTCAACCCCGCCACGTGCAACCGGCCTTGCGGATCACGCCGCACTTCAAGCTCGGGGTTTTCGATGTAGAGCTGGGCCAACACCAGCCGCCACGCGAACAGGGACTTGGGCGACAACGCGGCGCTGACGCGCGGCAGGCGCAGCGCCTGACGGCCCTCGCGGTCGGACAAGACCACGTCGCGCAGCTCCAGCGCCGGCACCCAGCCGGAAGATTTCACGCTGATCTGGCCTATCTTCACCGGCAGCCCGATGGCCTGGCTTGCGCGCTGCTCGATCTGCGGCCGCCACTCGTCGATGTACGGCAAAATCCCCCAGTGCAGTGTCAGCCACGCGATCAGTACGATGCTCCACAACGTGAGCATCAGAACAATGGCCCCTCGCAGGGCAAAGCGTGACAAGCCCAGCAGCCAGCCGATCCGCGAACGTGAGGGCCGGTGCCAGGCCGGGCTGGGATTGTTGGGCAACAAGCTGCTGACGAGGCGGCGAAGCAAAGGCACGCGCTCGGTGGAACGAGAGAGCATCAAAGGCATGAACAAAACCGGGCGGCAGGCCCCGGCGCCAGCCTTTTGGACGGGCGCGGCCACTGGAGGCCGACGGCCTCTTGCCGCGCCAGCGGGTCAATCTAGCACAGAGCCCTCGTGGACCTGATCGGTTCCTTGCCCCCGGTTGCCCTCGGCACCGACGCGACGACGTCGTCGGCCGCGGCGCCGCCGTCCACCCACCCCACGGCCGACCACAGCCGCTTCGTGCAGCGCGTGCGCCGGCGCTACGCCGCCGAACTGCCCCTGCTGCCACCTGGCGTGCCGGACGGGCCGACCATTCTTTCGCTGATCAGCACGCTCGAACAGGCCGGCCGGCCCTTGCCGACGGCCCTGCGGGTGGCCCGCCAACTGGTGATCGAGCGCCTGGCGGTGCTGGATGTCGAGCAGGCCGCGCCGCTGGCCGACGTGACCGCCGCGATGACCGCGCTGGCCGAATCGACCCTCGAGCGCGCGCTGGCCCAGGCGCTGGCCGATGCCGATGCGCGCCACGGCGCGCCCCTGGATGCCACCGCCCGGCGCATCGATTTCTGGATCGTCGGCATGGGCAAGCTCGGCGCGCGCGAGTTGAATGTCTCGTCCGACATCGATCTGATCTATGTCTACGAGGAAGATGGCCAGACCACCGGCGGCCCGGCGGGTGTGATCTCGGCCCATGAATACTTCTCGCAGGTCGCGCGCCAGCTCTACACCTTGATCGGTGACGTGACCGACGACGGCTTCGTCTTCCGCGTCGATCTGGCGCTGCGGCCGAACGGCAACTCGGGCCCGCCGGTCGTGAGCCTGGCGATGCTGGAAGAGTATTTCCTCGTCCAGGGCCGCGAGTGGGAACGTTTTGCGTGGTTGAAGAGCCGCATCGTCGCCCCGCGCGAGGCCATCACCAGCGGTCGCGCGGTCGCGCTGCGCTCGCTGGTCACGCCGTTCGTCTACCGCAAGTACCTCGACTACGGTGTCTTCGAGGGCCTGCGCCAGCTGCACCGCAAGATCCGCGACGAGGCCCAGCGCCGCGCCGCCGGCCGGCCCGAGCGGGCCAATGACGTCAAGCTGTCGCGCGGCGGCATCCGTGAGATCGAGTTCATCGTGCAACTGCTGCTGGTCGCGCGCGGCGGGCAGTTCCCCGAGATCCGCACCCGCTCGACGCTGAAGGCGCTGGACAAGCTGGCGGCCGGCGGGCTGATGAAGGCCGACAACGCACGCAAGCTGGCCGAGGCCTATGTCTTCCTGCGCCAGGTCGAGCACCGCATCCAGTACCTGGACGACCAGCAAACGCACTTGTTGCCAACGATGGACGGCGACCTGGCGTGGATCGCCGGCAGCTTGGCATCGCTGACCAACGGCGAAAGCACGCCGCGATACGACGGCAGCTGCATGCCGCTGCCGGAAGCCTGCCGCCAGCCCAATGGCGGGCTGTCGCCGTCGTGCGCGCTGTTGGACCGCCTGTGCGGCGTGCGCGAACTGGTGGCGACCGAGTTCGACGCGCTGCTGCACGATGGCCAGGCCCCCACGGCTGGCCGGCCCGGCAACGGCGGCTGCAAACAATGTGGCGACGGCCCGCTGGCCGTCGACAACGAAGCGCTGCTCGAGCGCCTGCCTGCGGAGCTGGCCGAACGCGTGCGCGCCTTCGCCGCCCGCCCTCGTGTGCAAGCCTTGCGCGACGAAAGCAAGCTGCGTCTGGGCAAGCTGATGCTGCGCGCCGCGGTCGGCGTGGCGAAGCAAGAGTGCTCGCTCGACGCCGCCCTGCGGCTGGTCGACTGGGTCGAGCCGCTGCTGCGGCGCGAGAGTTACCTGGCGATGCTGATCGAGCGGCCCGAGGTGCAGCGCCGGCTGCTGCGCCTGCTGGGGCTGGCGCGTTGGCCGATGCGCTACCTGATCCGCCACCCGGGCGTGATCGATGAACTGGCCGACGAGCGCCAGCTGCGTGAGCGCTTCGACCGCGCCGGCTTCGTCGCCGACCTCGAAGACCGACACGCCGCCTGGGTGCGCTCGGGCGAGGCCGACGAAGGCTCGCTGCTGGACACATTGCGCCGCGCGCACCACGCCGAGGTCTTCCGCACGCTGGTGCGCGACGTCGAGCGCCGCATCACGGTCGAAGAGGTCGCCGACGACCTGTCGGCGCTGGCCGACGCGGTGGTCGACTGCTGCCTGCGCTGGGCCTGGCGCCACCTGAAACAGCGCCACCGCGAGGTGCCGCATTTCGCCGTCATCGCCTACGGCAAACTCGGTGGGCTCGAACTCGGCTATGGCAGCGACCTGGACCTCGTCTTCCTCTACGACGACGCCGACGAGCCCGATCCCGACCGCGCACAAGAGGTCTACGGCGCCTTCGTGCGCAAGTTGATCAACTGGATGACGCTGCGCACGGCCGCCGGCGAGCTGTTCGACATCGACACCGCGTTGCGGCCGAACGGCAACTCCGGCCTGCTGGTGACCTCGATCGATTCGTTCGAGCGTTACCAGCGTGGCCGCGGCAGCAACACCGCGTGGACCTGGGAGCACCAGGCCTTGTCGCGGGCACGATTCTGCGCCGGCTCACCCGACCTGGGCGCGCGTTTCGAAGCGACGCGGCGCGAGGTGCTGTCGATGCCGCGCGAAGCCGAGGCGCTGCGCACCGAAGTGGCGTCGATGCGCGAGAAGGTGCGCGACGCGCGGCCGGTGTCGAACGGCCGCTTCGACGTCAAGCACAGCGACGGCGGCATGATGGACGCCGAGTTCGCGGTGCAGTACCTGGTGCTGGCCGAAGGGGCGCGCCACCCGGCGCTGCTCGACAACAAAGGCAACATTGCATTGTTGCAGCGGGCCGAAGATGCAGGCCTGCTGCCCCGCGGCGTTGGCGCAGCGGCCGCCGATGCCTACCGCGAGCTGCGCCGAGCCCAGCACCGGGCGCGGCTGGACGAGCAGCCGACGCAGTTCGACCCGGCCCTGCTCGCCAAAGAACGCGCGGCGATCCACGCGTTGTGGCGCGCGGTGTTCGGGGGCTAGCGGTTGCCTCACCCACCGGCGCTGCGCCACCCGACACCCGCCTGGGCCTGGCCGCTGGCCACCGCCGTGGCCACGCTCGGCGCGTTGCTGCTGTTCCCGCTGCCGGGCACGGCGTTCGACTGGCAGCCGACACTGGCCTGGTCGCAGCCCTGGCGCTGGGTCACCGCCGCCTGGGTCCATTGGAGCCCACGGCATTTGCAGATGAATGTGGCCGGCTGCGCCGCATTGGCGCTGCTCGGCTGGCGCGCTGGCCTCGGCCCGCGCGCAGTGGCCGCGTGGGCGCTGGCCTGGCCGCTGACCCAGCTTGGCTTGCTGGCTCAACCGGCCCTGCGGCATTACGGCGGCCTGTCCGGCGTGCTGCATGCAGCGGCGGCCATCACCGCTTGCAGCCTGTTGGCACAGCGCGGCGATGGGCGGGCGCGCGGCATCGGCGGCCTGCTGGCACTCGGCCTGCTGGCCAAGATCCTGTGGGAGGCCCCATGGGGCGCAGCCACCCGGCTCGTCGAAGGCTGGGACTTCGCGGTCGCCCCGGCCGCCCACGCCAGCGGCACCTTGGCCGGCCTGCTGGCGTGGGCCCTGGTCGGTCGCGAGCGCCGCCGCGCCGAGCCTGGCGGATGAGCGACGGCCGCCGCCCCCACCTGGACACACTGGCCGTCGCCTGCCTGCTGTTGTGCTCGGCGCTGTGGGGCGTGAACCAGAGTGCGTCGAAAGTCGCGGTGGCCGAGATCCCGCCGCTGTTGCAAGCCGCGTTGCGCTCGGCCGGCGCGGCGGTGCTGCTGGGCCTGTTCACCTGGATCCGCCGCATCGATCTTCGCCCCGGCGGCAAGACCGTGGCCACGGTGCGCGGCGGATTGCTGGCCGGTGCGCTGTTCGCACTCGAGTTCGGCTGCATCTTCGTCGGCCTGCAGTACACGACTGCATCGCGGATGGCCGTGTTCATCTACCTCGCGCCGTTCTTCGTCGCGTTGGGTATGCCGTTCATCGCACCGGGCGAAAGGTTGCGCGGCTGGCAGCTGGCCGGGCTGCTGTTGGCCTTTGCCGGTGTCGCCACGGCGTTCGGCGACAGCTTCTCGGGTCGCGCGCCGGCGAACCCGCTGCAGTGGTGGGGCGACACGCTGGGCGTGCTCGCTGCGGCACTGTGGGCCGGCACGACATTGACGATCCGCGCGACGCCGTTGTCGAGTGCGCCGGCGGAACAGACGCTGATGTACCAGTTGGTGGTGTCGGCGCTGCTGCTGGGCGGCGCCACGCTGGCCACCGGCGAAGGCTGGCCACACCACGCCAGCGTGCTCGCCTGGGGCTCGCTCGTCTTCCAGACCGTGATCGTGACCTTCGCCAGCTACCTGCTGTGGTTCTGGCTGGTGCGCCACTACCCGGCGACGCAGATCTCGTCGTTCACGCTGTTGACACCGATCTTCGGCCTGGCAGCGGGCGTCGGCCTGCTGGGCGAGCCGTTGACGCCGCGGCTGGTGCTGGCGTTGGCCGCGGTGGTCGGCGGCATCGCGCTGGTCAGCCGGCGGCGCCACCGGGCCTGAGCGGCGCTTGTCGCATCCGCGGCAGGCCAAACCGCTCGAGCTGGCTAGACTGCGCCGATCAAATTGCGAAGGAGCGACCCATGATCACGCTGTGCGGCTTTGCCGTTTCGAACTACTACAACAAGGTCAAGATGGTGCTGCTCGAAAAGGGCATCGCCTTCACCGAGGAATACGTCGGCTCCGGCAGCAAGGACGAAACCACGCTGACCGCATCACCGCTGGGCAAGGTGCCGTTCATCCGGCTCGACGACGGCCGCACGCTGTGCGAGAGCGAGGTCATCGTCGAATACCTCGAAGCCGCTTACCCGACGCCGGCGCTGGTGCCGGCCGACCCGTGGGGCGCCGCCAAGGTGCGCGAGCTGACGACCTTCATCGAGCTGCACCTGGAACTGGTGGTGCGCGAGCTGTACCCGCAGGCTTTCTTCGGCGGAACCGTCAGCGAGGCCAACCAGGCCCGCGTGCGCAAGCTGCTGGAGAAGAACATCGTCGCCTTCAAGCGCCTGGCCAAGTTCGCGCCGTACGTGGCGGGGCCCGAGTTCACCAGCGCCGACTGCGCGGCCTTCGTCTCGCTGCCGCTGGTGGCGATGGCCAGCAAGACGATCTACGGCGTCGACCTGCTCGCCGAAGGCGGCGTCGACTGGAAGCCCTACATCAAACTGGTCGGCGAACGGCCGTCGGCGGTGAAGGTCTCGGCCGACCGCAAGGCCGCGCAGGACGCGCAGATCGCTGCGATCAAGGCCAAGGCGGCCGCCAAGCCGGCGGCCTGAGCGGCACCACTTAAACCTGCGCCGCCGCGGCGGCCGGCCCGCTCGAGCAGGCCGCCAGCGCCCGGCTGATCAGACGCAGGTCGCTGATCCGCACCACGCCGGCCGGGCCGCGCAAGCCGGCGGCGGCCGAGCCGCCCAGCCACAGGGCCGTGCCCGGCGCCAGGCGCTGGCGCAGCTGTGTCAGCCCCTGTCGCAACCAGCGCACCGGCAGACTGCCGGTGGCGCTCAGGCCAACAATCTGCGCGTGGTGCCAGCCGGCCGCCGCGACGATGTCGTCGATCGGCGTCTGCGGCCCGAGGTTGACGCACCAGGCGCCTTCCAGCGCGCACATCGCCTCGGCCATCAACAGCCCCAACCCGTGCGGCTCGCCGGGCAGCGTGGTCAGCAGCACCCGCGGCGCCGTGCCGGGCACCGGCTCGGGCAACGCCAGCAAGCCCTGGCGCAGCACACTGTGCGCCACCTCAGTGAACAGGTGCTCCTCGGCCACGCGCAGCTCGCCGCGCATCCAGCCCAGCCCCACCTCGGTGGCCAGCGGCGCCATCAGGTCAGTCACGAAGGCCGCCAGGCCCAACCGCGTCAGCGCCTGCTGCAACTGCCGTCGCAACCCCAGGCCGTCGCGGCGCGCCAGCGTGTCCAGCGCCGCCACGATCGCTGCCGATTGAAAAGCCGACGACGCCGGTCCAGCCGGCTCGGTGGCCGCTGCGGTCGCCGCAGCAGGCGCGGCCGGGCGCAGCAGGCTCTGCCGGCCCGCCTCGTCCAGCGGCACCACCCGACCCGGCCGGTGGCCCGCCCGCAGCAGCGAGGCGATCTGGCGCAACCGATCGACCTCGACCTGCGTATAGAGGCGCTGGCCCTGGGCGTCGCGCGCCGGGGCCGGAAAGCCGTAGCGCCGCTCCCAGACCCGCAATGTGTCTTTGCCGAGCCCGGTGTCGCGCTCGACCTCGGCGATGGACAACGACGGGGCGGCAGAAGTTGGCGAATTGGACATGATCGACAAGATTGTCATGGACAACGGTGTGCAAGGCGCGCGGATTTCTTCTAAGATGCGCTCGCCATATCGATTTGTCTAGGACAAACATGAAACTGCCTGCTGTCTTGCGGCCGCCACACCGATGGGCCGCGCTCGCATCGCACAAAAACCCTCACGCTGGGCGGAACTTCGCTGCTGAGGGAAACTCCCAACCTGCAGGGAAGGCTGCTTCGGCGTTCTTCCCGGGTTTGGGTTTGCGACGCCCGGGCCTGTCCTCTTTCGGCCGCGCAGCCTGCCAGTTCCACTGGCTGTCCCCCGGGAGCGCCTCTCCTCCTCCCTCCCTCCCTCATTCGCTCCAGGGCGCTGCGCGGCTCTCTTCTCTTCCCGCCCACGGGGGCTGCCGGTGATGGCGGCCCCCCTGGCGCCACGCCGCGTGGCGGTCGTCGGCTCGGGCATTGCCGGCTTGTCCTGCGCCTGGCATCTGGCCCACGACAGCACCGCCACCGCCGTCACGCTGTTCGAGGCCGATGACCGCTTCGGTGGCCACGCCCACACCATCGACCTGACGCTCGATGGCATTCGCCATGGCGTGGACACCGGTTTCCTGGTCTTCAATGAGCGCACCTACCCCGGGCTGATCGGCCTGTTCGAACGGCTGGGCGTGCCGACCGCCGCGTCGGACATGTCGTTTTCCGTCCAGGCGCCGGCGCGTGGGCTGGAGTGGAGCGGCAGCGACCTGAACACGGTCTTCGCGCAACGGCGCAACCTCGCATCTCCGCGTTTCCTGGCGATGCTGGCCGACATCCTGCGTTTCAACCGCCTGGCCACCGGCATCGCCGAGTGCGGCGACGACCAGGCGCTGAACCAGAGCGTCGGCCATTTCCTCGACGCGCACCGCTTCGGCCCGCTGTTCCGCGAGGCCTACTTCCTGCCGATGATCGGCAGCATCTGGTCATGCCCGATGGTGCAGATGCTGGCGTTTCCGGTCGGTACGCTGATCCGCTTCTGCCACAACCACGGCCTGCTGCAGGTGGCCAACCGGCCGCGCTGGTTCACGGTGCCCGGCGGCTCGCGCGAGTACGTGCGGCGCCTGGTCGCCACGCTGCCCGACGCCCGCCGCCACTGCGCGGTGCGCGCGGTGCGGCGCCGCCCGCCTGGCGCGCTGGGCGGCCAGGCCGGTGTCTGGGTCGACAGCGACGCCGGCAGCGAACGCTTCGACGCAGTCGTGCTGGCCGGCCACGCCCCGCAGAACCTGGCGCTGCTGCCCGATGCCGGCGCTGACGAGCGCGCGGTGCTCGGCGCGATCCGCACCCAGCCGAATCGCGCGGTGCTGCACACCGATGCGCGCCTGCTGCCGCAGCGACGCCGCGCCTGGGCGGCCTGGAACTACGAGGCCGCGGCCGCCGGCGCCGAGCCGGGCTGCGTCTGCCTGCACTACCTGATCAACCAGTTGCAGCCCTTGCCGTGGCAGCGGCCGGTGATCGTGTCGCTGAACCCGGTGCGTGAGCCCGACCCGGCCTTGGTGCACGGCGAATTCAACTACGCGCATCCGGTGTTCGACCTGGCCGCCATCGAGGCGCAACGCCGTCTGCCGGCGTTGCAGGGCCGCGGCGGTGTGTGGTTCGCCGGCGCCTGGACGCGCTACGGCTTCCACGAAGACGGCTTCGTCTCCGGCCGGCAGGTGGCGCAGGCCCTGTCCAACCAATGGGCCGACATGCCCGTCTGGCGCGACGCCGCATGATGAACCGGCCGACCGCCGTCCACCCGCCCCGTCCGCTGCTCGGCATCGGCGAGGTTCGCCACGCCCGCCTGCGGCCGGTGCGCCATGCTTTTGCCTACCCGACCTTCTTCTGGCTGCTGCCCTTGCGCGCGCTGCGTGCGCGGCCTGAGGCCGCGCTGGCGCGCAACCGGTTCGGCTGGGCCAGCTTCCATGACGCCGACCACGGCGACGGCCGTGCCGACTGCCTGGCCTGGTTCGACGAGCTGCTGGCCCGCGAAGGCGTGGCCGACGCCGACGGCGAAGTCTGGCTGCACTGCCTGCCGCGCATGCTGGGCCATGTCTTCAAGCCGGTCAGCTTCTGGTACGCCCACCGGGCCGACGGCTCGCTCGCGGCCATCGTCGCCGAGGTCAACAACACCTTCGGCGAGCGCCACTGCTACCTGCTGACCGGCCCGCAGCTGGGCTGGGGCAGCGAGCTGCAGGCGCGCAAGGTCTTTCACGTCTCGCCGTTCTGCCGCGCAGACGGCCTTTACCGCTTCCGCTTCATGCGCACCGCGGCACGCACGGTGGTGCGCATCGAACACGACGATGCGCAGGGCCCGCTGCTGACCACCAGCGTCAGCGGCCGGCTGCAGCCGCTGACCGCCGCCAGCTCGCGCGCCGCGCTGTGGCGCATGCCGCTGCAAAGCTTGGCCGTCGTCGTGCGCATCCACCTGCAGGCGCTGCGCCTGTGGT
This sequence comes from Ideonella sp., assembly GCF_036277275.1. Taxonomy (GTDB): domain Bacteria; phylum Pseudomonadota; class Gammaproteobacteria; order Burkholderiales; family Burkholderiaceae_C; genus Ideonella. The sequence goes on from NZ_DASUNH010000006.1 coordinate 39,615, forward strand.
GGCGCGGCGTGCCGTTCTTCCGCAAGCCGGCGCCGCCGCTGCGCAGCGTGTCCGCCCCGGACCGCACCCCTTCGTCCGACCCTGCCGTTGTGAGCTCTCGATGAACACCGACACCCTGGCCCGCCCCGGCGTCTTCGGCGCGCTGCCCCGCACCGCCCCCGCCGCCGCCCGCACCACGTTGCGATTGCTGCAGCGGCTGCGAGCCGGTACGCTGCACCTGCAATGCCCCGACGGGCGGCAGCTGGTCTTTGGCACCGGCGGCGCGCCGCACGCCAACCTGCGCCTGCACGACTGGGCGGTCTGCGCCGCCACGCTGCGCAGCGGTGATGTCGGCTTCGGCGAGGCGTACATCGACGGCGGCTGGAGCTCACCCGACCTGGTCGCGCTGCTGCGCCTGTTCCTGGCCAACCGCGAGGCGATCGACCGCGCGCTGTATGGCCACTGGTGGGGTGCGATCTGGTACCGCCTGCGCCACCTGCTGAATCGCAACTCGCGCGCCGGCAGCCGGCGCAACATCGCGGCGCACTACGACCTGGGCAACCCGTTCTACCGGCTCTGGCTCGACCCGACGCTGAACTACTCCAGCGCCTGGTTCGGCGGCGACGCGACCCGATCGCTGGCCGACGCCCAGCGCGCCAAGATGCGCCGCGCGCTCGACGAATGTGGCCTCGAAGCGGGCCAGCGCGTGCTGGAGATCGGCTGCGGCTGGGGCGCGGTGGCCGAGCTGGCCGCCGGCGAGCGCCAGTTGGCGGTGACCGGCGTCACCTTGTCGAAAGAGCAGCTGGCCCACGCGCAGCAGCGCCTGGCCGGCCAAGGCCTGGCGGCCGACCTGCGGCTGCAGGACTACCGCGACATCCCCGAGGCCGGTTTCGACGGCATCGTCTCGATCGAGATGTTCGAGGCGGTGGGCCGCGAATACTGGGCCGACTACTTCCGCAGCGTGCACGACAAGCTCAAACCGGGCGGCCGCGCCTGCATCCAGTCGATCACGATCCGTGACAACCTGTTTGAACGTTATGTGCGCGGCACCGACTTCATCCAGCAGTACATCTTCCCGGGCGGCCTGCTGCCCAGCCCATCGGCCTTTCGCGCCGCGGCGGCCGAGGCCGGGCTGGTGGTGGTCAACGAACTGGACTTCGGCGCCGACTACGCGTTGACGCTGCACCACTGGCGGCGCGCCTTCCTCGCGCAAGAGGCGCAGGTGCGCGCACAGGGCTACGACGACCGTTTCATGCGGCTGTGGGAGTTCTACCTCGCGTACTGCGAGTCCGCCTTCGAGGCCGGCAGCACCAGCGTCATGCAGTTCACGCTGCAGCGCGCCTGAGGCCCGCGATGCAACGCCGTGTGGTGCTGGCCCTGCCGCTGAGCCTGCCGGGGCTCGGCTGGGCCGAGGCCGCGGCGCCGCCCGAGCTGCGCGGCGAATGGCCCGATGCGCCCCCGCCGCGACGGCAGGGCCAGGGCCGCCTGCGTTTTCTCGGCCTGCCGGTCTACGACATCACGCTGTGGGCGCCCGAGCCGGTGCGGCCCGGCGAGGCCGATCGACAGCCGCTGGCGCTGGAGATCGTCTACCGCCGCTCGCTCAGCGGCGAGCGCATCGCCGAGCGCTCGCTGGCCGAGATGCAGCGCGCCGGCCCGCTGGACGAAGCCACCACCTCGGTCTGGCTGGCGCAGATGAAGCGCCTGTTCCCCGACGTGGCCGACGGCGACCGCATCACCGGCGTGCAGGTGCCCGGCCAGGCGGCGCGCTTCCATCTCAACGGCCGCTTTGTCGGCGAGTTGCGCGACACGCGTTTCACCGCATTGTTCTTCGGCATCTGGCTGGCACGCTGGACGTCGGAGCCGGGCCTGCGGCAGGCGTTGTTCGAAGGCCCACGATGACACCGGCCGCCCAGGCCCTCGGTGCGCGGCCCACCCCGCGGCCGGCGCCTCTGCAAGGATGGCAGGGGGTTTGCTACGGCCTGCTGGGCCTGCCGCTGGCGTTCGTCGCGCTGCCGCTGTATGTGCTGCTGCCGCACCACTACGCCGCCGGCCTCGGCGTACCGCTGGCCTCGCTCGGTGCGCTGCTGCTGGCCGTGCGGACGCTCGACGCGCTGCTCGACCCGCTGATCGGCCGCCTCGTCGACCAGTTGCTCGATTGGCCCCGTGCCCGCCTGATCGCGGTGGCCGGCGCGGTAGCGGCGCTGCTCGCCGCGGCGTTCCAGGCGCTGTTCTTCCCGCCGGTGCGCGGAACACCAGCGCTGCTGGCCTGGGCCGGCGGCGCGCTGGTCGCCTGCTACCTGGCCTACAGCGGGCTCAGTGTGCTGCACCAGGCCTGGGGCGCGCGGCTGGGCCAGTCGGCCGCCGAGCGGGCGCGCGTGGTCGCGTGGCGCGAAGGCGCTGCCCTGCTCGGCGTGATCGTGGCCAGCGTGCTGCCGAGTGCCGCCGGCTTGGGCGTGACCAGTGCGGCGCTGGCCCTCGCGCTGGCGCTGGGCCTGGCCACGCTCGGCATCGCCCCGGCGCCGCAGGCCGCCGACACCGCCTCGCCGCCCGCCGGGCTGTGGGTGCCGTGGCGCTGGCCGGCGTTTCGCCGCCTGCTGGGCATCTACCTGCTGAACGGCGTGGCCAGCGCACTGCCGGCGACGCTGGTGCTGTTCTTCATCCGCGACCGGCTGCAATGGCCCGAGGGCGAGCCCTGGCTGCTCGGGCTGTACTTCAGCGCCGCGGCAGCGTCGCTGCCGGTGTGGGTGCGCATCATCGGCCGCCTCGGCCTCGCGCGGGCCTGGGCCCTGGGCATGGCGCTGGCGATCGTGAGCTTCGTCGGCGCCGCCACGCTGGGCGTGGGCGACGGTCTGTGGTTCGCCCTGGTCTGCACCGGCAGCGGCTTGGCGCTGGGCGCCGATCTGTGCGCCCCGGCGGCGCTGCTGGCCGGGCTGCTGCGCCAGGCCGGTGGCCGAGCCGAGGGCGTGGCCTTCGGCTGGTGGAGCGCCGCGACCAAGCTGAACCTCGCGCTGGCCGCCGGCCTGGCGCTGCCGCTGCTGCAGTGGCTGGGCTACCAGCCCGGCGAGCAAAACCCAGCCGGCATCTCGGCGCTGGCAGCCGTTTACGCGTTGCTGCCTTGCGCGCTAAAGGCCACGGCGCTGGCCTGCTTGTGGTGGGGATGGATACGACAGGAGCCTGACGCATGAAACGCACTGACCAACGATTGAGCACTACAGCCCTGGTCATCGCCGGCCTGGCCGGCTGTGCCGGCCCGACGCCCGCCGACTACGCCCGTGAAACGCCGGTGCTCGACCTGGCGACCTACTTCAACGGCCCGCTGCAGGCGCACGGCGTGTTCACCGACCGTTCGGGCAAGGTCGTGCGCCGCTTCACGGTCGACCTGGTCGGCCGCTGGAATGGCAACGAGGGCGTGCTCGAAGAAGACTTCCGCTACAGCGACGGCCAGACCCAGCGCCGCGTCTGGCACCTGACCCGCGGCGCCGATGGTCGCTACACCGGCCGCGCCGACGACGTGGTCGGTGCCGCCGAGGGCCAGGCGCGCGGCAATGCGCTGAACTGGCGCTACACGCTGGCGCTGCCGGTCGACGGCCGGGTCTGGAACGTGGCCTTCGACGACTGGATGTGGCTGGTCGACGAGAAGGTGATGCTGAACAAGGCCCGCATGAGCAAGTTCGGCATCGACCTGGGCGAGGTCACGCTGTCGTTCCACAAGCCCTGAAGGCCGACGATGCCCTTGAACCCGCGGATCGACGACTGGCAGGGCCGGGTGGCCTGGCTGGTGGGCGCCTCCACCGGCATCGGGCTGGCAGTCGCCCAGGCGCTGCATGCTCGCGGTGCGCGGGTAATCGTTTCGGCGCGCAGCGCGCCGGCGCTCGCCGCCTTCGTCAGCGCGCACCCGGGCGCCGAGGCGCTGGTGCTCGACGTGGCCGACCGCGCGCTGGTGCAGCGCGCGGCCGACTCGCTGCACGCGCGCCACGGCCGGCTCGATCTCGTGCTCTACGCCGCCGGCATCTACCAGCCACTGCGCGCCACCGAGTTCGACCTCGACGAGATGCTGCGGCACCAGCAGGTCAACGTGACCGGCGCGCTGCATGTGATCGCGGCGGTGCTGCCGCGGTTGCGCGCGCAGGCCGCCACGCGCCAACCGGCGCACCTGAGCCTGGTGGCCAGCGTGGCGGGCTACCGCGCGCTGCCGAAGGCACTGGCCTACGGGCCGACGAAGGCGGCGCTGATCCACCTGGCGCAATCGCTGCACCTGGACCTGGCGCCGCTGGGCGTCGGCGTGTCGCTCGTGAACCCCGGCTTCGTGCGCACGCCGCTGACCGCCGGCAACGACTTCCGCATGCCGGCGCTGATCGAGCCCGAGCAGGCCGCGCAGGAGATGCTCGCCGGCTGGGCGCGCGGCGATTTCGAGATCCACTTCCCGCGCCGCTTCACGCGGCTGCTGAAAGCGATGCGCTGGTTGCCGACCGGCCCGTACGAGGCGCTGGTGCGCCGCGCCACCGGCCTTTGACCCCTGGACCTTCCGCCACACGATGCCGAACACCCCCGAGCCCCATATCGCCCGCGCCGTCGGCTTCTTCGAAGCCATGGCCCCGGCCGACCTCGACCGCCTGGACGACATCTACGCCGCGCAGGCCCGCTTCAAGGACCCATTCAATGACGTGGTCGGTGTCGACGCGATCCGCCGCATCTACGCCCACATGTTCGAGGCGCTGCAGGCACCGCGCTTTCGCATCACCCAGGTCATCGGCGGCGCCACCGACTGTGCGCTGGTGTGGGACATGGCTTTCGCGCTGCGCGGCCGGCCGATGACGATCCACGGCGCCAGCCACCTGCGCTTCGACGCCGGCGGCCGCATCACCCAGCACCGCGACTACTGGGATGCCGCCGAAGAGCTTTACGCCAAGCTGCCGGTTCTCGGGGTGCTGATGCGCGCTCTGCAGCGCAAGCTCGCAACGCCGCCGGCCTGACGCTTCAACGCGGCGGCGCCACCGTCCAAGGTGCCCGCCAGACCGCGCCATCGGTCTGCAGCCAAGCGTGACCGTCGGCCAGCGTGATCGAAAAGCCTGCGCCATCCGGCCCATGCAGACGCCAGGTCGTCGCGGACGCGACCGATGCCGGCAACGCTTGATGCCAGTTCTGCCAACGGCCCGCCGTGCCGGCCAGCATGGCCTGCCACCAAGCGCGCCGCGGCGAGGCCACTTCGGCTGGACCCTGCAGCTGCCAGCCTGGCGGCCAGTCGGTCGCGCCGTTCAAGGCATTCGAGAACTTGGCCAGCGATGGCGGCCACGCGGCCGATGATGGTGCCGCGGCCATGGAGGCCTCGGCTTGCTTGGCCCGTCCGGGCGCCTCCGGCTTGGCTGCGACGGCGGCCAGAGGCGCCGTTTCACTGCGGGCACTGTCGGCACCGGGACGGGCCGGGAACGGCGCGGCGGCCACGCCGGTCGGTGCAACGGCAGCGGGGGCCGGTGCCCCCCCGCGGGCACGCATGTCGGCCGAGGCGCGGCCATCAGCGGCCCCCGCATCGGCCATCCTGCCAACGTTCGCCCGCTCTTCCCTGGCCAGCGCCTTGTCGTCAGCGTCCGCCGCGGGAGGGACTGCCGCCACGACAGGCGCGGCCGGGGCAGGCGGCGCCGCAGCGGCGGGCGCGTCCGTCGTGGTCGAGGTGATCGACGGCGGGCGTGTCGCCGGCGCGGGCGCTGCGTCACGCCGAGCCGGCGCTTGGGCGGCCCCCATCGGTTGACGCTCAAGGCGCGGCGCGGACTTCGCCGCCGACTCCTCCCGCGGCGTGGCCGCAGGCGCAGGTGCCTCAGGCACCTTTTCACCCAACGGTGGCGCCGGCGGCTCCGGCGCGGCGGCGCGCTTGGCTTCGGACACGGTCGCCACCTTGTCGAACTCGGTCGGCGCTGGCGCCTTCGACAAATGCCAGACCAGGTTCAGCGCCAGGCCGAACGCCCCCACGCCGGCCACCGCGGTCCACAGGCGCGGCGTGCCGGATTGGCCCGGTTCGATGCCGAGCAGGCGTTGCCACCACGCCGGCCGCGGCGGCAAGGACGCTCGCGCCGCCTGCAGCACGGCGCTGCGCAGCGCTGGCGACGGGCGGCTCGCGCCATCGGGCGCGTGCAACAAGGCCGAGCGCAAGCGCGCGTCGGGACGCAGCTCGTCATCGCTGTCCGGCGGCAGATTCGGCGGCACAGCATTCATGCTCCGCCTCCTTTCAGGTCTGCCGCCGGCAGGTAGGCGCCCATGCAGGTGCGCAGCTTCGACAAGCCGTAGCGCAGGCGGCTCTTCGCGGTCTCGAAGCCGATGCCCAACGCGCCGGCCAGTTCGGCCACACTCAGGTCGTCTTCATGGTGCAGCAAGAACGCGGCCTTCTGCGGCAGTGGCAACTCTTCGAGGCAGCTCAGCAGCCGCTGGCCGGCGCGCTGCCAGAACGCCAGCTCTTCGGGCGCGGCCGCGGTCGGCGCAGGCCAGTCGAGCCAGGGCTCGCCGGCCGGTGCGAACGGCGCGTCGCCAGCGTCGCCGATGTCGGCATCGATGCCCCAGGCCTGCTCGCGGCCGCTGCGGCGCAGCATGTCGATCGCGCGGTGGTGGGCGATCGTGAACAGCCAGGTGCGAAAGCGCGCACCTTGCGGCGACCACTGCGGCGCGGCCTGGATCATGCGCAGCCAGGTGTCCTGGAACACCTCGTCGGCCTGCGACACAAGATCGCGGCCCAGCAGGCGGCGCACGAAACGGTACAGCGCCTGTTCGTGGCGCGCGTAAAGGGCATCGAAGGCCCGCGCGTCGCCGGCGGCAAACGCGCGCACCAGGGCATCGTCTTGGGCGTCGTCGGCGATGTTGAGGCAGGCGTCGGTGGGTTTCACGGGCGCCGGCCAGTCTGCCACACAGCTCATTCAGGGTGATACGCGGGAGCCGGCCGTTCGGGGTCAATCGCGGCTTCGGGGGTTTTCGGGGGAAGCCCGCCGCTGGGCCGCGGCCACTGCGCTGGCCTGGCTGATGGCCGACCGTGATTGCGACGCAGTCGATCTGGCTGCGCACCACCGGCCTGCCAGAGCGCGGCCTGCTGTCGGCGCTGGTCGCCGGCTTCGAGCTGTCGCTGCAGGTGCGGACCGACAACCTCCGGATGCAGCCGCTGCTGGCAGTGGCCGCGATCTCGTCGCAGTCCGTCTGGCGCTACGAGTTCGTGCCGGGCCGGCCCAGCGCCGGCAGCGCACACCGCTTCCCGGCCAACCTTTGCGGTGCCGCGGCTGAGCCGCCGCGCCGCCCGCGCGAAACACTTGCTCGGCTACCGCTGGCAGCGTGCGGGCCCCAGGCGCGTGCAGCGCCGCCGCCTTCAAGTGGCGTGCGCGGATCCGGCCCGGCCGGTCCGCTGCGCGAGCCCCCTTCGGAGGCAGCCCGCCGGAGCGGGCGTGGGGACTCTATCTCTGCCCCTCGGTGAGCGTATCGACCTGGAACTTGCCTGTCTTGTCGACCAGCCAGATCTCCCGGTAGGTCACCCGTTCCAACCGAACCGGCGCCGGAAACTGGGTCTTGCGCAGCAATGCGAGCACCCATGGCCCGACCTCTTTCGCGGCGGCCGGCTCGCGGACCATCCGCACCTCCGTCACGCGGCCGCTCGCATCGATGTCGGCCTCGGTGATCGTGATCGCATACATCAGCGGCGGCAGCTTGCCGCGGTGGATGTGCATCGGGAACGACTCGTAGACGCGCTTGGCGGCATCTCGTCGGTACTCCTGCGCAGTCGGTGCCTCGGACACCGCGCCTGCGCTGAGCGCAAGCGGGGATGGCACCTGGTTGAATTGCGCCAGCGCCGGAGAGCTGGCAGTCGCACATACGGCGATGAGACCGGCAGCGAGCAGAGTGTTCATGCTGCAGTCTTCGTTCGAGTGCGCTGCAGCATTGAGCGGGGTAGTCCCTCCCCAAGTGCAACCGAACGCGACGCCGGTGACTTATTGGCGCTTTGCGCGTCACCTCATTCGGCGATCGCGTAGCGCAACGCCAAGCGCGAGCAACTTGAATTGCGTGAGCGCGCGAAGCGCCGCTCACCTCCAAGCGGCGTGCGCGGATCCGGCTCCGCCGGGCCGCTGCGCGAGCCCCCTCGGGGGGCAGCCCCTGGCAAGGGGCGTGGGGGCTCTACTACCTCATCCAGCCCTTGCTGCGGAAATAGAGCAGCGGCGCGGCGACCGACGCGACCATCAACCCGATCGCGAAGTAGTAGCCATAGGTCCAGTTCAACTCCGGCATGTGCTGGAAGTTCATGCCGTAGACGCTGGCGATCAGCGTCGGCGGCAGCAGGGCGACCGACGCGACCGAGAAGATCTTGATGATCTTGTTCTGGTTGATGTTGATGAAGCCGACGGTGGCGTCCATCAGGAAGTTGATCTTGTCGAACAGGAACGCGGTGTGTGAATCGAGCGAATCGATGTCGCGCAGGATCTGGCGCGACTCCTCGAACTGCTCGGCGTTGAGCATGCGGCTGCGCATCATGAAGCTGACCGCGCGCCGCGTGTCCATCACGTTGCGGCGGATGCGGCCGTTCAGGTCTTCCTCGCGCGCGATCGCGGCCAGCGCCTCGCCGGCGGCGGTGTCGTCCACCTCCTGCTGCAGCACGCGCGCGCTGACGAGCTCGAGCTTGTCGTAGATGCCCTCGAGCGCGTCGGCCGAGTATTCGGCGTCGGCGTCGTACAGCTTGAGCAGCACGTCCTTCGCGTCTTCGATCAGCGCCGGCGTGCGGCGCGCGCGCAGGCGCAGCAGCCGGAACACCGGCAGGTCTTCGCCGTGGATCGAGAACAGCACGCCGCGGCTGCGCAACTCGGTGTTGTGCTGGTTGAGGATGAAGGCCACGCGCACGGAGCGCGGGTTCTCG
>NZ_DASUNH010000007.1:0-71995 GCF_036277275.1 Ideonella sp.
AGGCCGAGATGGGCATCGTGACCAAGGAGTCGGCCAGCATCTACCGCTACATGAACTTCGATCAGATCGAAGAGTATGCGGACACCGCCAAGGGCGTGACGGTCTAACGTCCCCTCCAAAGACAAGCGGCCTGCCAGGCAACTGGCAGGCCGCTTTTACTTGGGATGCTTTCGAACGGTCATCAGCCTCAATCCACATCGCTCCAAGAGACGAACGCCTCCGAAAGACGCTCGCCTATTCGCCCACGAAGCCTAAGCGCAGAGCACTGACAGCATCTTCAATGGGAACGAAGTAGTTGATGCCTGCGATTCCACCAGCGATGCCGCTCGCTGCAATGCCGATGACGCTGCCGCTAGGCCCCACTAGAGGACCACCACTGCTTCCAGGCAGGATCCTGACGTCGCTCTGCAACCAGCGCAGGTGCTCGACTTCCCGCACGGCACTCAAGACACCCCGCGTGACGGAGGACGAATTCGCGTCCCCCAGCGGCGAGCCGAGGGCCAGGACTTCGACACCGACATTCGGCGTGGCCGTGGCCAGATCGAACACGGCAAGCGAAACTGGATCGGTCTTGACCAACGCCACATCACGCAGCGCCGCACTGCGCACGACCTCGCCCAGCATTTCCTTGCCGCTGGCCAGCTTAACCTTGACGAACTTTGCGTCGCCAACGACGTGTTGATTGGTCAGCAGGTAGCCCGCGGGATCGACGAAAAATCCGCTGCCGCTGGCTGCGCCACTGAACAGGGTCGCGACAGCCGACTGCATCTGCGGAACCAGGTCAGCCGTCTTCGCAGACGAATTGGACCGACGCAGGATGCGCAGCACCGGTTGATCCGCTGATGCGGAAGCAAACTGCGCACGGCGAGTGGCCTGCTCCACGAAACTGGGGTCAGCCAGCAAGTTCTTAACGGCAGCCGCGATGGCCCCCTTCGTCAGTTCGTCCGCATCCACCTTGCTCGCTGCCGTGCGCATCGCACCTTCGGTCACTGTCGAGTAAACCACCCGACGTTCCCGAGGCGAGAAAAGCTCCCAGCTCAGGCGCATCCACATGCCGCCTTCGAGCTCTGAATACTTGCCGCAGACGTTCATCGAAACATCGGTCAGCGTCGCAGCCAACTCATATTCGGCAGCCGCACTTGGCAAGCTGGACTGAAAGGCAGACTCCCTGAACTTGGGGTAACCCGCCGCCTCGAGTTCGCGGCGCACAATCAGACCGAAGTCCTGCAGCCTCGCACTCGCGAACTTGTCCGTGAAGAAGATCCTATCGCTGCTTCCACACCAGAGCCCGGACAGCCACACGCCAATGGGCTCGTTGGTGGGTGACATGAAGACACTCTTGACCTGAATGGTCTGCGGCGTTTGCCCGGCCGCTATCTTGATCGAAGCGTTCTCAGGTGCTTTGGGTACGGGCGGCACGCTGGCCGCCTTGGCCATGGCCGACATGGACATGGCAATGAGAAACAAGCGCAGGGTCAAGGAGTCCTCCATTCGAAGATTTCTGCGAATCGCTGTCCTGGGCGCCACGGGCGAAGGCTGGCGACGTGACACCGCTGGCGGCAATCCGTCATTCACGGTTGCCGCCCTGCTTCGCACACATCCGTCCGAGTTCAGATTCTGCCCAAGGCCCGCCGAATCGCGGGCGCGAGTATTGAAGTTTTTACCGAGCTCGGCCGCGCGCTTGCGCCGGAGCAAGTCGAGCTTGCCAGAGGCGCCGCCAGATCAGGGGGAGGCGTGCTGCCTTCCGACGTGATGCAGTTCTTCCGTATGTCGCGGCGAAGGGGAACCGAACCAGTCGATTCGAAAGGCGTTCGCCTATTCACCCACGAAGCCCAAGCGCAGAGCGGCAATTGCGTCTTCGATGGGAACAAAGTAGTTGATGCCTGCGATACCGCCCGCGATGCCACTGGCTGCAATGCCAATGACGCTGCCATTGGGCCCCACCAGCGGTCCGCCGCTGCTTCCAGGCAAGACCCTGACGTCGCTTTGCAGCCAGCGAAGATGCTCGATTTCGCGCACGGCGCTCAGAACGCCCCTCGTCACGGAAGAAGAATTGGCTTCGCCCAGCGGCGAGCCGAGCGCGAACACCTCGATACCGACGTTCGGCGTGGTCGGAGCCATTTCGAACACAGCCAGGGAAACGGGATCGGTCTTGACGAGCGCCACGTCGCGCAGCGCCGCACTGCGGATCACCTCGCCGAGAAGGTCCTTGCCACTGGCCAGCTTGACCTTGACGAACTTCGCGTCGCCGACCACGTGTTGATTCGTCAGCAGGTATCCAGCCGGGTCGATGTAAAACCCGCTTCCACTGGCCGCGCCGCTGAATAGCGTTGCGACGGCCGACTGCATCTGCGGAGCCAGATCGGCAGCCTTCACAAGAGAACGAGACCTCCGCGCGATGCGCAGCACGGGCTGATCGGTTGTCGCGGAGGCGAACTGCGCGCGGCGCGTCGCCTGCTCCACGAAGGCCGGATCAGCCAGGAGATTCCGGGCGGCCAGGGCAATGGCCCCCTGCGTCAGCTCGTCCCCATTCGACTTGCTCTTTGTGTCGGACCGCATGGCACCTTCGGTCACCGCCGAAAAAACCACCTGACGCTCCCGTGGCGAAAACAGTTCCCAGGCCAGGCGAATCCACATCCCGCCTTCGAGGTCGTAATAAGTGCCGCAGACATTCATCGATATGTTCGTCAAAGTCGCGGCCAACTCGTACTCAGCAGCCGCACTCGGCATGCTGGACTGGAAGACGGACTCCTTGAATGTCGGGTATCCCGCCGCCTCCAGCTCACGACGGACTATCCGCGGGAAGTCCTGCAGCATTCCACCAGCGTACTTGTGCGTGAAGAACAACGTCGTATTCGGGGCGCACCACGGCCCGGTAGCCCACACACCGATCGGCTCGTTGGTAGCCGCCGTGACGAGATTCTTGACTTGGATGGACTGCGCCGCCTGCCCTACCGTCATCTTGATCGAAACGTTCTCGGGCGCATTCGGTACAGGAGGCACGCTGGCCGCCTGGGCAATGGCCGTCATCGCCATGGCCATGGCCATGAGGAACAGGTGCCGTCTCAAGGAATCCCCCTACAGTCGGTTCTAGGGCCTATCAATTCTGCCGCCACAAGCGTTGACAGCAGATTTGCGACAACAACAGAGAGCCGATGGGACGCAGGTACGCACTGAGAGAAATGGGAGCGCATCGAGGATTTGCTGCCTTCGAGCGCGAGAAGTTATTCCATTTCCATTCGCGCTCGAAGGAGCCGAGGTTTTCAGCAAGGGGCTGACGAACTTCTCGCAAATCACTACAGGTCCCGGATCACGGATGTCGCAAGTCCGAACGATCGTCCAGCGCGACTCAAAACCAACGGCCCGCCGGAATGCCGGCGGGCCGTTTCATCAGGGCCGGAATTGGACTACTTCCCGGCTTTGATTGCCTTCTCGTCGTCTTCCTTGTAGCGGCGGTTGCCGCAGTTGTCGATCCAACTGATGCGCTCGTCTTCGTAGGCCTGCTGATCGTCGACCAGTTTCTTGCTGCGGTCGTTCCAAGATTGGGCGCGCTCCTGCTGCGCGGCAACACGCACGTTCAGCTTCGTGACCGCGTCGTTCGAGACGCCGGCTGTCTCCACCTGACTGCGTTCGGCCTTGAGTTCGGCATCCTCGCGCTTAAGGGCCGCCGCTTCCTTCTCGAGGTTGCGCCGGGTTCGGTCGGCCGCCGGGCCGCTGCTTCCCGAGCGATCAAAGTCTGCCTGGCGATCCTGATAATCCTTCACCCGCGCCGAGAAATCGTTCATGCGAGCGTTAAAGGCGTCGACCTTGGTGTTGTTGACCTTGGGCAGGGCCTGTTGCTCGCTCTTGATCGCTTCGGTCTCTTTCGCGATCTCGGCGCGCTCCGCGGTGATGGCGCTCTGCTGTGCATCGAGTTCCGTCTTGCGCGTGGCCAGCGTGGCCTGCTGCTTCATGCAGGCACGCAGTTCGTCGCGCGTCATGATCTTGCCGGTTCCGGTCTTGCCCGTGAGCGTCTTGCTGTCGCCGGACTGGGCGAGGGCGGGGCCATGGGCGGCGGCAAACAAAACTGCGGCCAAGGCGCCGGTAACGGAGAGATATTCGGTTCGCTTCATGAGATCCTCTAAATCGCTCGGGCTCGTGGCCCAGCCGCGCATCATGCCACCGCCTGTTGACTGCGCGCCCCTCACCTCGGGAAAGCACATGTCACAAAGCATTCACGACTTCCACGATGACCCGCGCAATGCGGACATTCGCATCTGGGTCAACGGCGAGCTGAAGTCGCGGGTTGACGCCACCGTCTCGGTTTTCGACAGCGGCTTCGTGCTGGGCGATGGCGTCTGGGAAGGTTTGCGCGTCGTCGGCGGCCACCCCGTCTTCCTCGACGCGCACCTGGACCGGCTCTTCGAAGGTGCCAAGGCGATCGCGCTGAAGATCGGCCTGACGCGCGAAGAACTGACGAAGGCGATCTACGACACGTTGGCCATCAACAAGATGGACGACGGCGTGCACATCCGGATGATGGTCACGCGTGGCGTCAAGCGCACGCCTTACCAGGACCCGCGCGCCGCGCTGGGCCAGGCCACCGTCGTGATCATCCCCGAGTGGAAATTGGCCAAGCCCGAGACGCTGGCCACCGGCCTGAAGCTGTTCACCGTGCATGTGCGACGCGGCTTCCCCGACGTGCAGGACCCGAAGCTGAACAGCCACAGCAAGCTCAACTGCATCACCGCCTGCATCCAGGCCATCGAGGCGGGTGCCGACGAGGCGCTGATGCTGGACCCGCACGGCTTCGTCGCGACCTGCAACTCGACCCACTTCTTCATCGTCCGCAAAGGCGAGGTCTGGACATCGAGCGGCGACTACTGCCTGGGCGGCATCACCCGTTCGAATGTCATCCAGGTCTGCCGCGAAGCCGGCATCCCGGTGTTCGAGAAGAACTTCAGCCTGACCCAGGTCTACAGCGCCGACGAGGCCTTCTGCACCGGCACGTTTGCCGGCGTGGTGCCGGTGCGCTCGATCGATGGCCGCGGGTACGACAACATCCCTGGGCCGATGGTGACGCGGCTGCAGGGCCTGTACAAGGAACTCGTTCGGCGCGACGTCGCGGGGCGCGCGACATGAGCGCCGCCCAACAGAATCCGCTGCGCGTCGCGATGTGGAGCGGGCCGCGCAACATCTCCACCGCAATGATGCGGGCCTGGGAAAACCGCGGCGACTGCGCCGTCAGCGACGAGCCGCTGTACGCCGCCTACCTGGCCGCGACCGGGCTGGACCACCCGGGCCGCGACGAGATCATTGCCGATGGAGACGCTGACTACGAGCGCGTGGCCGCCACACTGTCGAGCGGCCCCGCGCCCGGCGGCCAGCCCATCTGGTACCAGAAGCACATGACCCACCACCTGCAGCCGCGCTTCTCGTCCGGCTGGGTGAACAAGCTGACCAACATCTTCCTGATCCGCGACCCGGCCGAGGTGGTCGAGTCATACCTGAAGTCGCGCCCGACCGTGGCACCGGAAGACATCGGCCTGCTGCAACAGGTCAAGCTGTTCGACCAGGTCTCTGATCACCTGGGCCACGCACCGGCGGTGATCGACGCGGACGATTTCCTGCGCTCACCGGGCCCGTTCCTCGAGGCGCTGTGCGAGCACCTCGACATCGGCTTCACCGAGCGCATGCTCGACTGGCCCGCGGGCCGACGCGACAGCGATGGCATCTGGGCCCCGTATTGGTATGACGCGGTGTGGAAATCGACCGGCTTCGAGGCCTGGCGGCCACGCAACCCGCAGCTAAGCGGCGAAGGCCTGCGGGCCGCCGAGGCTTGCCGTCCGGCCTACGAAAAGCTGCGCGCGCAGCGGCTGGTACTGGACTGAACCTGCTCGCGCCTTTCACGGCGCGATCGGGTGCAGCACCGCCGACGAGCGCATGCGCTCCTGGCGGCCCGGGAAGTAGCGCTGAAGCGTCACGCCGATGCGCCCTTGGGCATCGATGGCGTGGGCCCTGGTGATGTGGACGTGCGGTGGCAGCTCGCCGACCACGTCGTCGAGCAACAACAGTTCGCCGCGGTCCCACACCCAGCCGCGCTCCAGCCAATAGTCCGGATTGCCGCCGACGAATTCGGCTGTGCCGACCACCGCGCCGCTGGCGTTGATGGCTGCCGGCCTCGAGAGCATGGCGCCCGGCGGCACGGGCAGGCGGCGCAGCCGGTAGGCACCATCGCGCAGGCGCCACAGCACCGGCTGCGCGTAGAAATTGTTGATCGACGTCTGGTGGCCGACGATCCAGCCCTCATCGTTGATGGCCACGGCTTCACTGTGGAAATCGGGATCCGCCGGCAAGAAGGTGAGCTCGTCACCCCGGTAAACGCAGGCACCTCCGTGGAACTGTCCGTCGGGTTGCTGGTACCTCAGGCGCCCGACGATGGTCCCTTCAGCGTTGATGCCGGCGGGATGGTTGACGCAGTCGGGCGAAGGCGACGGCAGCAGCTCATGCACGCCGTTCGCCCAGCGGAAGCCTTGGTAGCGCCAATCGTTACGCAGATGGTAATGGCCGACGATGACGCCAGCGTCATTGATGGCCAGCGCGATGCTGTAGGCCTCCAACTGGCGAGGCAGCAGCGTCTCGGCCGGGCGGTCCAGCGGGATGCGGACGGCGCGCATGTCGCGCAGCCCCGGCACATTGCAGTGGCCGATCATCGTGCCCAGCGTGTTGACGCCCCAGATGCCGGTGTTCTTCTGGCCGAAGGGCCGCCTGAACTGCAGGTGACGGTGATCCCACAGCACGGCGGTGAGGCCGGGTTCCGTGTCGTACGGATCGTGCTGGTAACTGTTGCCGGCCACGAAATCGCCAGCCATGCCGGCGATGCGGATGGACGACCTGTCGTCGAGCGGCAGCACCTGCACGGTGTAGCGCGGTGAGCGGGCCGCGGCGCGCGCGATCGGCATCGCCAGACCCAGCGGCAACGCTGCCAACAGGCGGCGGCGGGAAAACGTCGTCGTCATGGAGCCCCCTTCGGAAGCTCTCGACTTTGCATGATGGCAGCCGGAGCCTCACCTCGTACAAACACGGGCCGCGTTAGGCAACCACCCCGGCGGATATCACTTCTCCGCGCGGATTGCCTTCTCGTCGGCTTCGCGGTAGGGGCGGTGGCCGCAGCGCTGCTTCCACGCGGCGAGCTGATCCTCCTGCGCCTTGACCGCCTCGTTGAAGACGCGGTTGCGCTCGATCGCCGCATTGGCCGCGGCTTGCTGGGCTTGCGTGTGTTCGGTCAGCGCCGCACGCGCCGGCTCGACCTTCGCGGTCCACTGCGCGGCTTCGGCCTTGATCGCGGCATCGGCCTGGCTGAGCGCAGCGCCTTCCGCCTCCAGCTGGCCACGCTCGCGCTCGGCATCGGCGCCGCGCGGCGGATTTTCCTTGAACGCCTTGGTGCGCTCGTTGTAGATCGCCACCCGGTCGCCATGGGCCTTGACCTTCTCCTTGAAGGCCTGCACCTGGTTGGCCAGCGCTGCGAAAGCATCGCGCTCGGCTTGCACCGCGTCCTTCTGCTGCCGCACGGCGTCGGCCTCGGCCGCGATCTCGGCGCGGCGCTTCTCCAGCTCGGCGACCTGCGCCGCCTGCGCCTGTTGCTCTTTCAGGCAAGCGCGCAGCTCGTCGCGCGACATCATCGCGCCGCCCTTGGCCGGTACATCGCCGCCCAATGTCTTCGACTGGGCCACCGCCGCCAGCGGCCAGGCGCAGCCCAGCATCAGCGCGACGGCGACCGCGCCGTGCATCGAACCGCCGGCCCTCACAGCTTGCGCACCACGACGCTGCCGACGGAATAGCCGGCGCCGAACGAACACACCACACCCACGTCACCCGCGGCCAGGTCGGCCCGGTGGTGGTGGAACGCGATGATCGACCCGGCCGATGCTGTGTTGGCGTACTCGTTCAGGATCAGCGGCGCAATGTCGCCGCCAGCCTCCTGGCCGACCAGCTTCTTGACGATGAACTGGTTCATGCCGAGGTTGGCCTGGTGCAACCAGAAGCGGCGCACCTGCGTCGGCTCCAAGCCGAGCGCTTGCAGGTGCTGCTCGATGTGCGCGGCGGCCAGCGGCACGACCTCCTTGAAGACCTTGCGCCCTTCCTGGCGGAAGGTCTTGTCGCGGGCGTCCGGGTCGCTGTCCTCGCTGCGGTTCATGAACCCGAAGTTGTTGCGGATGTTGTTCGAGAACTGGGTCGCCAGCTTGGTGCCCAGGATTTCCCATTGGTCGGCCGAGGTCGCCGTTTCGGCGCGCTCGACGATCACCGCGGTGCAGACGTCGCCGAAGATGAAATGGCAGTCGCGGTCGCGCCACTCGAGA
Organism: Ideonella sp.; assembly: GCF_036277275.1. Classification (GTDB taxonomy): domain Bacteria; phylum Pseudomonadota; class Gammaproteobacteria; order Burkholderiales; family Burkholderiaceae_C; genus Ideonella. Next base: position 8,340 of record NZ_DASUNH010000007.1, read on the forward strand.
TGGGCGGAAGTGATCTCGGGGTTCACGACCAGCACGCAATTGGCGGTGCCGGCGCGCACCGCATTGGCGGCCTGCTCGATCGCGAACGTGGCCGACGAGCACGCCACGTTCATGTCGAAGCCGAAGCCGCCGGCGCCCAGCGCCTGCTGGATCTCGACCGCCATCGCCGGGTAGGCGCGCTGCATGTTGGCCGCTGCGCACAGCACCGCATCGACCTGCGCACCGGTCTTGCTGGCGGCGGCCAGCGCCTTTTGCGACGCGTCGACCGCGATCTCGGCCATCAGCGACAGCTGATCGTCGGCCCGCTCCTCGAAGCGGGGGTACATGCGGGTCGGGTCCAGCACACCGGCCTTGTCGATCACGTAGCGCTGCTGGATACCCGAGGCTTTCTCGATGAATTCGACGCTGGACGGCACCATCGCGGGCAGGTCGCCGGCCGAGATGGCGGCGGCGTTCTTCTCGTTTTGCAGCGTGGCGTAGGCGTTGAACGCGTCCACCAACTCGGCGTTGGTGATGACGTGGGGCGGCCGGTACAGGCCGGTGCCGCTGATGACGACTCGGGTCATGGTAGGTCTGGAAATACAGCTAGAGGGCAGTCTGCCAGTGTAGGCCTGCGGGTGGCGGCCGCGGCCGTCCGGGCCGGGGAAAGCGAGCGGAAGTTCTAGGTTGGTAACTCAAACCCCCGGCCGTCGGTCACCGCGGCGCTTGACCGGCCCTCACTTGCGCCCCGACTTGCCCGGCGCCTTCGATGCCGGCGCGGCATCGTCGCCACCGCCCTGGCGCAGCGCGTCGGACATGCCCATCAGCACGCCGCTGACGAGCGCGGCATAGCTTTGCGCCAGGGTTTGCGCCGCCTTCAGGCCCGCCGCCCGGCTCTGGCGCATGGCCGTCTGCATCTGGCTGGTCATCTGCTCCAGCGTCGCGTTGGCCTGGGCGCCGGTCAGGCTGCCGGACTGTTCGAACTTGCCCAGTACCTCGGCCCAGGGGCCGGCCAGCTTGGCCATGTCGGCACCGGCGGTCGCCTTGCGCACGGTGTCGAACATCGTGTCCTCGAGCTTTTCCAGGTCGTCCAGCGCCTTCTTCAGCTGCTTTTCCTGCAGGTCAACGCCTTGGTCGACCAGGCGCTCCAGCGCCACGCGGTTGGCATCGACGGCCTTCAGCAGCGCGTCGTCCATGCCTGCCAGCGCGCCATTGAGCATCGCCTCGACATCGACTTTGGGCGTCACGTTCTGCAGCGCACCGGTGCTGGCCGCCTCGGTGACCGACTTGAGCACCGCCTTGATGTTCTTCAGGCTCATCTCGCGGCCTTGCAGCGCCTTCAAGGTGGCCTGGCTCACCGCTTCGCGCAGCTGCGCCGTCTGCTTGGCACTGGCGCTGGCGAACATTTCGATCAGCGCATCCTGGTCGATGCCGGATTTGGGCATGTTAGTCTCCTGAATTGAGCCCGCTACCTTACGCCCGGCGGCGGTACCCCGTCTCAGGGCTTGCCCGAAATGAAAAAGGGCCCGCGAGGGCCCTTCGGTTCGTCCGGCCCGGCGAAAGCCGGGCTCGGCAATGCGTCACTTCGCGACGCTGCAGATTTCCTTGAACGCCTTCTTGAAGCCGGTGTTGGTGTACAGCGTGCCTTGGTTGGCACCACCGGACTGGGTGCAGCCGCCGTGGGTGTGGATCGCCACGACGCGGCCGCCGCTCAGCACGGCGGAGCCGCTGTTGCCGCCCTCGGTGTCAGCTTTGTACGACATCGACGTCGAACCCGTGTTCACGGTGGCGATCGGGCCAAACGAGAACTGCTGGGTCTGGTTGTCGACGCCCGAGTCCACGCCGTAGCCATGGATGCGGACTTCACCGCCGACGACCGGCAGGACCTTGGAGCGCCTCAGCGTCGAGCCCTGCGCCTGCAGCGGTGTCAGGCCGGTCTCGCTGTTCGGCGCGACGGTGAACACGCCCCAGTCGTTGCCGACACCGCCGTTGGAGAACTTGCGGGTCGCCGTAGGCACGTACTGGTCCTTCGGCGGCGGGTGGTTCAGGCTGCGGTCAGGGTTGGACTTCGGCACGTTGAACTCCACCACATCGACCAGCGACGGCGACGCCATGCAGTGGCCGGCGGTGATGAAGCAGCCCTTGGTCATCAGGTTGACCGTGCAGCCGACGTCGATCAGGCGAGCGCGGTCGGACACGTTGGAGGCCACACGGTCATCCGTCGTGCCGCACTGGCTTTCAGGCTCCACCTGCGGCTTGCCGGCGAGCACCTTGACGATGCCGAACTGGCCCGCACGGCCGGCCTTGCTGGCCAGCAGTTCCACCCGGACGGCCGAGCCATTGAAGTAGGCCGAGGTGTTCTGCCATTCGGCGATGGTCTTGGCCGACAGGTGCTGCTGCGCACCGTCTTGCAGCGACGTGATGCGCAGCTTGGCGCCGTTGGGCAGTTTCACGCCGTCGAACTGCAGGCGCAGCCAGTTGGCACCTTCGATGTGGACATCATGGCTGGCCACGACACCGGGCTGGCTTGCCACGCTTTCAGGGCTGCTGAAGGCGTAGGCATGGGTGTCCTGAGACAGGCCAACCGTTTGCGCGGAGGCGCCCAGGCTGGCGGCGGCCAACGCGGCCAACGCAAACCATTTGCCGAGAGCCCCACGCACGGAACCGGATGGTGAATTGCTGGTTGCGAACACACTTATCTCCTCTAGCACGTTGTCGAAATGTCCGGCGCCAAGCGCGCCAGATCCGCAAGACAGAGCGTCGGGGGCTCTGCGCGGGCAAGACTAGTCGAAGGCGGCCTCACTGAGGCCCCCTAGTCTGTCAAGCTCTATCAACGACTATCAAAATCAGGCACCCGCTCAAAGCTCCGGCGCGATCTGCTCCGCATAGTCGTAGAGCGCGCCAAGGATGGCCTGGCCACGCTCGTCGGCCGTCTCGGCCAGCACGTCGAGCTTTTCGAAGAAGGCCGCCAGGCTCAGCCCGCCGCCAACGCCATCGTGCAGGCGTTCGGCGCAATGGCGCACCCAGCGTTCGCGCTCGTCGGCGCTCAGGCTCTCGGCGTGGTTGCGCGCGCGATAGCGAAACACCAGTTCGTCCAGGCGGCGGTCTTCGAAGCTGGCCCGCGTCCATGCCGGGTCGTCGGGGCCGAGCTTGCGCAAGCGGTCCAGTCGCTGGCGATCGGTCGGGTTGATGAAGCCGCCGTACAGGTCTTCGTCGACATCGGGCGCGTGCTCGGGCGCCGGCCGGGTGAAGACATCGGGCCAGATGCCGGCCATCTTCGGCCCATGCTGCGCACAGGCCAGCGCATGGCGATCGGCCACGCTCAGGTCGATGGCCCAGCGTTCGGCCATCGGTGCAGACAGTGTCTTCAGCGAGCTGATGACGACCGGCGACTTGTTGATGTGGATGGTCTTCAGCGGCAGGCGCGCCACGCCCTCGGGCAGGTCTTCGGTGCGGGTGAACAGGCGTTCACGGATCGCCGCGGCGTTGAGGTCGAACAGCGCCGCCGGGTCTTCGGACAGATCCCAGACGATCAGCTCGTTCTTGTTGGTCGGATGCGGCGCCAGCGGCCACACCACCGCGATGCAGCCGCGATCTGGCGTGTACATGCCGGACACGTGCAGGAACGGCCGGCCCTGCCGCTGCGCCGCCTCGATCTCGGCCCACACAGCCTGCTTTTGCCGCAGCTTGAGGCAGAAATCCCACAACCGGGGCTGGTGCTGGCGCACCAGGCGCGCAAGTGCCACGGTGGCGCGCACATCGGACAAGGCATCGTGCGCCGCCTCATGCGCCAGGCCGTTCGCCGCCGTCAGGTGCTCGAGCTTGAACGAAGGCCTGCCGTCTTCATGGCGCGGCCACTGCAGACCCTCCGGGCGCAGTGCGTACATGCAACGAACGGTGTCCAGCAGGTCCCAGCGGCCGCAGTCGTTCTTGTACTCGCGGGCATAGGGGTCCATCAAGTTGCGCCAGAACAGGTGGCGCGTGACCTCGTCGTCGAAGCGGATCGTGTTGTAGCCCACCCCCACCGTGCCGGCCTGCGCCAGTTCGCGCTCGATCAGGCTGGCAAACTGCGGCTCGGACAGGCCTTGCGCCAGGCATTGCTGCGGCAGGATGCCGGTGAGCAGGCAGCTCTCGGGGTCGGGCAGGTAGTCCGGTGCGGGTCGGCAGAACTCCATCACCGGCGCGCCGATCTCGTTCAGTTCGGCATCGGTGCGTACGCCCGCAAACTGCGAGGGCCGGTCGCGCCGCGGCACCCGGCCGAAGGTTTCGTAGTCGTGCCAGAAAAAACTGAAATCACTCATCCAGTCACCATACCGCAGCCGCACTCACCAACCGGCCGCGCGGGTGCGCAGCAGCGTGGGAAACCGCGGCAGTCCCGTCGCGGTTTCACCTCGCCAGCTGTAGGTGACCACCGCGCCCACCGGCGGTGGGTCACGCCGCAGCGCCTCGTTCAGGCCACTGCCGACGAGGAACTCGCGGCCCGCATCGTCGCGCACCCGCAAGGCACCGGTCTGCCCTTCGAACTTGCCGCGGCCCGGCGTGTGCCCGATCACCACCGCTTCAGCATCGCGCACCGGCTTCAGCTTCAGCAGCACCTCGCTGCGCCCGGTGTGGTAGGCCGCGTCGGCACGGTGCAGCATCAGGCCTTCGCCACCGTCGGCCACCACGGCCTGAAGGCGAGCGCGCAGCGCCACGGCACCGGCCACGGTCGACTGGTCGATGACCATCCAGCGGCGCGCCGGCGCGTTCGCTGCCAGCACGTGCAACCGTTTCACGCGCTGCGCGAAGCCGCCTTCGCCGCCAGGCAACTCGAACACCAGGTAGTGCACCCTGTCCCACTCGCCGGCCTGCGGCTGCTCGCGCCGCACAATGGCCGACAACGCATCGAAGCACCCGCGGCCCAGCCACAGTTCACCGTCCAGCGGCTGGCCCGCGGGCAGGCCAGCCAGAAAGGTGGCCGGTGCGGCCACCACGCCGCCGCCGCGAAAGCGCAGGCGCTCACCGTCCCAGAAGGCGCGCACGCCGTCGAACTTTTCGCTCACCAGGTAGCCGGTCGGGTCCTGCCCGTCGTCGGCCTCGTGTGCCAGCAGCAAGGCAGGCGCCACGGCCGCCGTCGGACGAGCGCCCGCGGGCAGACAGATTCCGGCGGCGGCAGCCAGCAACAGGTGGCGTCGTTGAAGAAGGGAAGGCGACATCACGCGCAAAGCCCGGTGGTTCAGATGGCCGCCAGTGTGGGCGGCCCGGCCGGTACGCGTCTTTCCCCACCCTGGGTGGGGCCTCAACAAATCGATGAGCGCGTCAGCGCTTCTCCGGCAACATCGGCCGCGCCAGCTCGTCGGTCGACAGGCCCCGCTCGCGCAGCAGGGCTTCGAGCGCCGGCAGCAGCGGGCCGAGGCGCTCGTCCAGCGCATCACGCACCGTGTCGACGAAGACCTGGGTCGAGCGCTCGATCTCGATGTTCAGCGCATCGCCGACGGCCTTCTCGCCGAAGGTGGTCATGCGCAGCGTCTCGGGGATCAGCCAGACCTCGAACCAGCCGGCCTGCCGGTCGGCCTCGGCGACCGTCAGGCTGGCGCCGTTGACGGCGATGTAGCCCTTGGCGAAGACATAACGCATCCAGCGCGGCGGCAGCCCGACGCGCAGCACGTGGTTGTTCTCCGGCTGGCGGATCGACAGCAGCGTGCCGGTCACGTCGATGTGACCCGACAGCGGGTGGCCGCCAATCTCGGCACCGTCCTTGGCCGCGCGTTCCACATTGATCAGGCTGCCTTCGGCCAACCCGCCCAGTGTCGTCAGCCCCAGGCTTTGCTGCATCACGTCGAAGCTCGCCGCATCGTCACCGTGCAGCGCGGTCACCGTCAGGCACACGCCATCGCACGACACGCTGGCGCCGATCTCCAGCCCGGCCGCAAAGCCGGGTGGGAAGCGCAGCCGGAAGCTGCGCAACCCCGGGCGGTCGGTGAGGGAGTCGACGGTGGCGATGCCTTGGACGATGCCGGTGAACATGCGGGGCTTCAGCAGTGGCGTGGAGTCGTCGATTATCCGGCCACGGCACCGTGCGGGCGCCCGCTGCGGTCGAACCTCAGGGCGCCACGCGCTGCGCGTCCAGCGCCTGGCGCAGCTTCTCGGCCTCGTCTTCCAGCGCCACCGCCCCGAGCGCGAGGAAGGGCTCGCTGCGCGTGCGCATCGCCTCGGGCGTGCGCTGGGTGTAGGCATCGACCGCCTGCCGGCCCAGGCCGTGCAACGCACGGTTGGCCTCTTCGGCACGCGCCAACGCGGCAACGCTCTTTTCCAGCAGCGCGCTGACCGACGCTGTGACCTGGCGTTGCGCCTGCAGCGCCTGTTGGGCTTGGCTCACGGTGTCCGCAGCCGCGGCTTCAGCCTTCTCTCGAAGTGCCCGTTCATCAGCCAGTTCGGCGCGCACGCGCACCAGCTCGGCCTGGGCGCTGGCCAGCGCCTGCGTCTGCTCGGTGTGCCGGCGGTGGCTGGAGCGCGCATCGGCCTGAGCCTTCGACAGCCGCTCGTCCAGCGCGTCCTTCTCGGCCACCGCAGCCGCCTGCTGCTGGCGCAGCGTGTCGCGCTCCTGCTGCGCCTGCTGCAGCGCGGCCTGGGCCCGGCGCGCGGCCTCCTTGGCCTGGGCCAGGCGCTTGTCGCCGGCATCGGCGGTGTGGGCCACGGTCGACCAGGCCAGTGCCAGACCGAGGATCAGCGTGCATCGGATTTTCATGCCGGCTCCTAGAACCGAAGGTTCGCTTCGAGCTGCAGCACGTCGATCTTCATGGGCGCGCTGCTGAGATTGCCGCTGATCGACAGTGGATCGCCCGGGATCGCGAGGAAGCGCACGCCGTCGTCGAGGTTGCGCGTGCTGGTGAAGCGCAGGCCCACCGTGGCCTTGGTCTCGAAGGCGTACTGGGCGCCGACGCTGTAGCCCTTGTAGTTGGTGCCGCCCAGGTGCCAGGTGGTGTCGGTGTAGGCGTCGACCCAGGCATCACGCTCGAAGTGGCGGTAGGCCGCAAACGCCTGCCAGTGGCCGGGCTCGACGAGCTTCGGCGTACCGAACAGCAGCTTGGCCTGGTAGCCCAGCGTCTTGTCGCGCAGGCCCGAGACGGACGAGGTGCCGGCCCGGCGCTCGATGTCGTCGAGGTCGAACGCGGTGTTCTTCACCACGTCGAAGGACAACACCGCCTCGTAGGGGTTGTAGTGGCGAGAGGTCAGCGCCAGGGTCAGGTCGACCGGCCGGAAGCGCGACGCCAGGCCCCACACCGGCGCGGCGGTCGATTGCGGCGCGTTCAGGTTGATCAGCGTGTTGCCCTTCTGTCGGATCGCCGCCGGGTAGGCGCTGCTCTGGTAGGGTCGGACACCCGCCAGCGCACCGGTCGGCGGCAATTCGTTCTCGCGCACACCCTCGATGTTGCGGAACTGGTAGACGCCGACAGACGCGCGCAGTTGCCAGGCACTGCCGAACGCCCAGTCGATGCCCGCCTGGCCGCCGAGCAGCCACTTGTCTCGGGTGGTGTTCGCAAACTCTTCGAGGGGGAAAGCGCCGGCGGTGGCGAACGCGAACAGCCCGCTGGCCAGGTCGAGTTCGCCGCGACCCGCCACGCCGTCCAGCCCCAGGTCGTCGGGCCACAGCAGGTCGGTGCCGTCGAAGGGCACCGCCAAGCGGCCACCTTCGATGCGCATGCCGTGCCGCGGCTCCCAGCGCAGCCAGGCCCGGTCGACACCAATCGTCAGGCGGTTGCCGCCGTTGCCCAACGTGGCCGACTCCGACGTCGGGCTGCCGCTGGTGCTGCCCGTGGCGATCCGCAGACCGGCGCTGAAGCTGTCGCTGGCCTTCGCCGTCACACCCAGCCGCGCCCGCAGCGTCATGCGGTGCCGGTCGTGCTGGGTGTTGAGCAGGTCGGGCGCCCAGGCCGGCGAATCGGTCTGGGCGCGGAAGATCTCCGGCGCGACGTTGTCCTCGGGCAGCATCTCGGCCTGCGAGCGCACCCGCATATCACCTTCTATCGTGACCGCTTTCAGCCACGACGGCAGCCGGCGACCATCGGTCCAGCCTTCGTCGCGCGCGGTGGCCAACACGTCGTTGCGCACCTCGTCCTTGATCTGCGCACGGGTGGTTTCGCTGAGATACGGCACACGCACGACCGACTTGGGCGCACCCCATCCGGTGGCGGGCGCGGCCGCCGTGGCACCGCCCTTCTCGGCAGCCGCGCGCGCACGGCGCAGCAGCTCGTCGGCCTTGGCGCGCGTGAGCAGGCCCTGCTCGACCAGCGCTTCGATCAGCGACAGCGTGGTCGCGCGCAGCTCGGTCAATGCAGCGGCCTCGGCCGCAGGCGCAGCCACAGGCACCGGTGGCGTGGTTTGAGCCAAGGCGGGAATCGCGGCCGCCGCCAACAAGGCGACGGTGAGCGGCGCCAGGCGCGCAGGGCGAGGCGTCGGTGGTGTCATGAAAAACTCCGGAACAAAGGGCAAGATCGGATCAGGCGGGGGCGCGCAACGTCAGCCTGAAGCGCATCGGCTGCTGGCTGAGCGTGGGTGGCGCCGGCAGGCGCAGGGTCTCGGCGCTGGCGTCGAGCGCGGTCTTCAGCGGCGTCTTGTCGGCGTCGGACTCCCAGCGCGCAATGCGCCCGTCCGAGCTCACCCACAACGCGAAGTTGGCGCTCAGCTCACCGGCGTCGGGCGACATGCGGCGCTCGATCTCGCCTTGCAGCAACTGGCGCACGGTGTTCGCGTACAGCCGCTCGGCGGCGCGGTCGGCCACGCCAGGCGCAGACGCCGCGGCGCCCACCGCGACCGGACCACCGCGGTAGTCGTTGCTGACGTTGCCGGCGGCAAAGGCGCTCGGCCCACTGCCCGCCTCGCCTTCCATCTTCAGGGGCTCATTGGCCGGTGGCTGCGGTTTCGGCGCCTCTTCACGCTGTGGCTGTGGCCGCGCCTGCGCGACCGGCTCTTCCTTCTTCTGCTCCTTCGGCGGCGGCGGGGGCGGTGGTGGCGTGTCCGGCATCAGTGCGATCCGAGCCACCTGCCGCTTCGGCGCGGGGGAGTCGAACGACAGGCGAGACAAGCCCCAGGCCATCACGCCGGTGGCCAGCGCGAGGCCCAGGCCGATGGCCAGGCGACGCAACAGCAGGCGCGACGCGAAGCCGGTTTCGTGGCGGCGCGCCGTTCGGCGGCCGGCGATCAGAGAGGTGGTGTGGTGCATCGCAATCTCCTTCATGTGCCGATACGGGAGGTGACCAGCGCCATGTCGACCGCCAGCCGGTTGCACAGGTCGATCACCTGCACCACCGGCGCATAGGCGGCACGGCCATCGCCCTTGATGGCGACCGTGACCTTCGGGTCGGCCGCCTTGGCCTGGGTGAGGCGCTGCTCGATCTCGGCCAGCGACAGCGACGCGCCGTTGAGCAACAACCCGCCGTCGGCCGCGATCTGCACGATCAGCAGCTCGTGCCGTTCGGTGCTCGGCTGGTTCGACGGCTTGGGCAGCGTGATCGACAAGCCCTGCACGGACGCGGTCGTCATCAGGATGAACACGACCAGCAGCACGTAGGCGAGGTCGAGCATCGGCGTCACGTTGATCGTGTCGTAGGGCTTGGTGTCGTTCTGGACGTGCATCGCCTACTCCTCGGCCGCGCGTTGGGTGACCAGGCCGATCTCGGTCAGGTCGAGCTTCTTCGCGACCTCGAGCACCTCGGTGACCTTCTGGTACTGCGTGCGGGCATCGGCCTTCAGCACGACCGGCAGCGCCGGGTTGGCGGCCTTGTAGGTGCCCAGCCGCTGCTCGAGCTCTTCGAGCGTGACCGGGTAGGCGTCGAGGTAGATCGCACCGTCGAGGGTGATCGTCACCGCGCGGGTCTGCGGCTTGGCCAGCTGGTTGGCCGCGGTCGTACGCGGCGACTCGACCTTCACGCCCTGCACCGACGCGGTCGTCAGGATGATGAACGTCACCAGCAGCACGTAGGCCAGGTCCAACATCGGCGTGATGTTGATGTCGTCGTAGGGCTCGTTGGATGCACGAATGTCAGCTGACATCAGGACGCCTCCTTCCTTCGGGCGCGCGAAGCGCCGCCCGCTTCAAGTGGCGTGCGCGGATCCGGCTTTGCCGGTCCGCTGCGCGAGCCCCCTCGGGGGGCTTCGCTCGGACATGAACAGTCCTGAGGACTGTTCGTGCCTGGCGAAGAGCCGGGCCTCTGGCCCGGCGCGGCCTGCAAGGCGCAGACCGGAAGGGAGCGTGGGGGCTCATGTCTTCCCGTGCAGCTCCGCTGCGCGCGTGACGAACTCGTCGACGAAGATCTGCATGTCGGCAGAGATCGTCTTGATGCGCGACGCCAGCCAGTTGTAGCCAAAGAGGGCCGGGATCGCGACGGCGAGGCCCGCGACCGTGGCCAGCAGCGCCGCCGCGATGCCCGGGGCGATCGCATTGACGTTGACGTCGCCCGCCGCCGCGATCGCCGCGAAGGTGATCATCACGCCGACCACCGTGCCGAGCAGCCCGAGGAAGGGGCCGCCCGAAATCGCGATCGTCAGCAGCACCATGCGCGCGTTCAGCGCGTGGTTCTCACGCACCTGGACGGCGTCCAGCGTCGCCTTGATCGCGTCCAGTGACGCGCCCGACAAGGTCTGCATGCCCTTGGCGCGGCGCTTGGCGATCTCGGCCTCACCGATCGTGTACAGCCGGAACAGCGTCGAGTGCACGTAGTCGCCTGCCTCCTTCGACAGCCCCTGGCTCGACAGGTCGGCGCGGAAGCGATCGAGGAAGCGGTCGTTCGCGCGGCCGATGCGCGACACCAGCTGGGCCTTGGTGACCATCACCGCGGCCGCGATCACGAACATCACCAACAAGATGACGATCACCACCCAGGCATCGACGGTCAGGTTCTTCAGCAGGATGCCGAGGTAGCCGCCGCCTTCGTCACCGCCGCCGGCTCCGTCCTCGCCCTCCTTCTGGCTCTTGATGAACGACGCGTCCATGCCTTGCGCCGCGGCGGCCAGCTTGACCCAGCCCGCGTCACGCGCCGCCGGCAGCAGCTGCACTTCGTCGATCAGGCCCTTGTAGCCTTCTCCAAGCACCAAGGTCGGGGCGGCGGCGGGCAACAGCGCATCGGCCTGCGCCGCAGGCTGGCCATTGATGTACAGCTGAGCCTTGCCAGCGCCTACCGTGAGCACCACGTGCGACCACGCCGAGGCCGGCAGCGCTGCGCCGGCCAGTTTCTCGTCACCGATGCGGGCCTCGACCTGGTCGAGCGTGCGCAGCAGCTTGACGGGGCCCAGCGCCAACAGCGTCGACGATTCGGCCGTTGCATCGGGCCTCAGCCAGAGGGCGATCGTCAAGCCGGTCTCCGGCGCCAACATCAGTTTCGGGTGGGGCGGAAAGCCGATCGGCGTGCCAGTCAGACGCGCCGCACCGCCGAGCAGGCCGTTGGCCTCTCGCACCGCGGGCGCGCTGCTCGCCGGGCCACCGGCGGCGTCCTGCGCCGGGCCATCGGCCTCGCTGAAATGCAGCACCGTGGCGTGGTCGCTGGCGAAGACCTTGGGGCCCGCCTCGGCGGCCGCCTTGTCATTGCCCGCGTAGACGTGGAGCACGTTCTTGTCGCTGCCCTGAGCGACGGTCGGCATCCGCACCCACAGCACCGCGAGTTCGTTGATGCCGTCGAAGCGCTCCACCTCGAACGGCAGCGGCGTCTTGTCGTCGGCGCCGACCACGCGCAGGTCCGCGCCATCGGGCGCTGCGATGCCGAAGTCGAAGTTGCCGGAGTGCAGCCGCACCGGCACCACCACGTCGGTCGGCGCGCTGGGCAGCGCCAGGCCCTTGTCGGCGGTGTCCAGCACGACGCGGGTGCGCGTCGTCCAGGCGTCGTCCCACCAGGCGTGGGCCGGGGCGGCCAGGGCCATCGTCGTGGCCAGCGTGATCAGCAGTTGGCGAAGCATGTCGTTCGTTCTCTTCGGTTCAAGAAATCAGCCCTGGCCGAAGCCGAGGAACTCCAGCAGCAGCTGGCGGCGGGCGCGGCGCTTGCGGCGCCGTTCCTCTTCGTCGTCTTCGCCCGGGCGGGCAGCGTTGTTGGCCGCGTCGGCCGCCTGGCTCAGGCCGGCGGTCACCCCCACGGTGGGCGCGGCCGGCGGCGCGCCGGCGACCGAGCCGCCGACGATGTCGTCGGCCCCGCGGACGACATCGGCGCCCAGCGTCACGCTGCCCAGCGCACGGATGCCCGCTTCGCCTGCATCGATTGCGCCGGCTGGCGCATACAGGTCGAGCGCGCTCTTCGCATCGAGCACCGCGATGCCGCTGCCGCTGAACGAACCGCTGGTGTCGACGACGATGCGGCCATTGGCATCGAGCCGGTAGATCGGTGCCGGCGCGCCGACCACCGTCTTCGCACCGCGGCCGGCATCGACGTCTCCGGTCGACGACCACAGCAGGATGTCGCCCTGCGCCAGCGTGAAGATGCGCGACTGGTTGACGAGGATGTCGTCGCGCGCCACGCCGTTGATCGCGCCACCGGCCACGGTGACGATGCCAAGCTCGCTCGGCTTCTTCGTGCTGCTGCCGGTCTCGCCGGCATTGATCGCGCCGCTCGGCGCGAGCAGCGTGATGCCCGAGCCCTGCAGCGTGCGTGCCTGCGTCGTCGGCAGGCGGATCTCGCCTTCGGCCCGGCCCAGCGAGTCGACCGGGAACAGCGAGTTGATCGCCGCGTAACCGCGGTCGTAAGCGGCCTCCTTGTCGGTCGCCAGCCGCGCCGCCACTGCCGCGCGGCCGTTGGTGCGCACCTCGTCGACCAGCACCGCGTTCAGCCGCAGCAGCTGGCGCTCCAGCGGCAGCGCCTCGAACGCCAGCAGCGCCGCATCGAGGTCCGTGGCCTGGCCGGTCTGCGCCTGCATGAAGCTCACCAGCGCCTGGCCGCCGGCTGCGTTGTCGGCTCGCGTCACCGCGGCGACGAATGGCAGGCGCGTCGAAGCGTCCTGCTCGCCGAAGGCCTCGGCCAGCAGCGCACCCGGTGCGGCCGCACGCTTGACGTCCGACAGCGTGGCGAAGGCCTGCAGGGCCTGTTCGTCGCTGTCGCCTGCATGCCCCACCAGTCCCCGCACATAGCGCACGATGCCGGCGTTGTACGCCGCGTCACCGAGCAGGGCCTGCACCTGGCCGAGCTGCCCGTCGGTGCCCAATGCTGCAAAGGCCTTGGCCTCGGCACTGCCCAGGGCCGGCGCCGTGCCGTCAGCGGCGTTGAGCAAGGCATAGAGGTCACCGGCACGCGCGGTCAGCGCAGCGGCCCCGAGGGTCGCGAAGCCACGCCGCGTCGCCGCGCTGTAGTCGGCCCCGTCGGCGCGCAGGCCGGCCACCAGCGTCAGCCGGCTGCTGCCTTCGGCCAGGCGGGTCGCGTTGTCGATGTTGCCCACGGCCTGTACCCCGGCACCGCGGCCCAGGTCGATGTCGCGGCCGGCCAGCAGCACCAGGTCGCCCGGGCCGGCGATGCGCAGCGCCGCCTGGCCGAGCGAGATGTCGCGGCCGGCGCGCAGCAGGCTCAGCTCGCTGGCCGCGGACGCGTCAGCGGTGTCGAAGCGCACAGCCTGGTGTTGCACTTCCACGCCGGAATTGGCGTTGGTGCCGGTGAAGGCGATGTCGCCTGCGGCCAGCAGATGCAACGGCCGCGCCGAGCGGATCGAGCCTTGCACTTCGACGTCACCCTCGGCGGACAACAGCCGCGCCGGCGTGCGGTCGCTGCGGTCCAGGTCGACGCCGTCACCGCGCTGCAGGTCGGTGTAGGCGAGCGCCAGCCAGGCACTGCCCGGCAGCCCCTGGCCGCCAAGGCTCAACGGGTCTTGCCCGCTGTCGTCGTGGTAGGCCACGCCTTGCGACCAGGTCGCGTTGATCTGCAGATCGGTGCGCAGGGCCAGGTCCTGCGCGGCCAGCAGGTCCAGCCGCGCGGCCGTGTTTTCGGCCTGCTGAATGATCGGTGCCGCCGACGCATCGGCACCGAGCCTCAACGAGCCGGACGGGGCTGCCATCAGCACCCGGCTCGGCAGCAGGTTGACGGTGAGCGAATCGCCGGCGGTGTTCTCGTAGGTGTCGGGCTCGGCATCGGCGCGGTAGAGCAGGTTTCCGCCTGACGCACGCAGCGTCAGCGACGCGTCGCCGTCGAAGCCGCTGATCCACCGGCCGTTCAGCGCGTGGCTGCTGACGTCGGCACCCAGCGTCAGGTCGCGCCGGGCGTTCACCTGCACCGCCGTGTTCTCGTGCGCGAGCAGCAATCCGGGTGTCGTTGCACCCGCATCGGTCAACGCCGGGTTCTCGGCCCAGGCCACGTCGCGCCCGGCCTGCACGTCGAGCGTGCGGCCGCCCGATTGCACGATGCCGCCGATCACGTCGCGCCCGGCCGTGACGCGCACACTGCCGCCGCCGAACTGGTGCGCGCCCTGGGCATCGATGAAGCCGCTCGACGGTGACGCCGCGGTCAAGCCCTGAACGTCGGTGCCGGCGCTCACGTCGATGCGCCCGCCACCGAACGACGCCACGCCGTGCTGCAAGCCGGCGGCGGGGTCGTCGGGCACGGCGTCCCAATGGACGATCCCGTCGCTGCGTCCGATACGCGACCAGCCGTTCGGATGCGCCCCCAGCAGATGCGATTCGTTGTAGTAGAGCGCGAAGCTGTCGAGCACGACCGAGCGCGAGCGCACCGCCTCGCCCGCCTGCACGCGAATGTCGCCGCCATCGACGCGGAAGGCATCCTGGAGGAACAGCTGATCGCGAACGGCCTGCGCTGCCGCATCGTCGGCCACGACGCCACTGCTGAAGACGCGCGCCCGACCCTGTACCAGGTTGACATCGCCGGCCGCCGCCAGCGTGATGTCGCCGGTGGTGGTGCGCACGCGCACATCCTTGATGCCGCTGTCGTCGCGGCCGATCACCAGATCGGCGCTGCTGTCGCGGCGCGTCGCGGTAGAGGCCGCGGCGCCGAGGTCCGCACCGGCGACGAAGCGCAGCGAGCCGCCGGCGACGCTGCGGCCGCTCCAGTGGAAACCGGCGTCGAGCGACGAGCGCACCGTGAGGTCGCCGCCGGCGCGCAGCGTGATCGCGCTGTCGCCCACGGCGCTGACATCGCCGCCCGCGAACGTGATGTCGGTGCGCTCGCTCGGCGTGGTCCACGACTCGCCGAACGTCGACACATCGAGATCGCCCTCATTGCGCACCTCAGCCGCCGCATGGATGCGCAGCGCCGACTGCAGCGCCTCGTTGCCGTCGGCCAGCCGCTCGGCCAGCAGGCTGGCCTTGCCGCCGAGTTCGCCGACGAAGGCGCGGCCTTCTGCGGCCAGCGTGCTGGTCAGCAGCACACCTGGCTCTTGCGCGGCGTAGTCGGTGATCTGGTGGATGCCGTCGTAGACCTTGACCGCCTCGACGTCGATGCGGCCGGCGCCCTCGATGGCGGCACGCAGCGGCGCGATGTCGACGCCGGCACCGCCGGGGTTGGCGTCGCTGACACCCAGCCGCGCGGCGCGCAACAGCACGCGCCCGGCATCGCCTTGCGCACCCGCGGCCACGTCGATGCGGCCGCCGGCCTGCAGCTGCAGCGTGCCCTCGGCCGCCGACAGCTCGACACGGCCGCCGTCGCCATCAACCGCCTGGGCCGACGCGAGCAGCGCGCCGCCCGCGGCCAGCGTCAGGGTGCCTTGCGACGCCAGCGCGATGCGGCCGCCGTCGGCCCCGCGCGCATCCAGCGTGCCGTGCACCGTCAGCGCACCGCCATCGGTGGCGAGTTCGATCTCGCGCGCTGCCAGCTGGGTCTGCGGGCCGACGACCAGATCGCCCTCGCGCTGGCGCACGCGGATCGCACCGCAGAAGCTCGTGGGATCGGTTTCGTCGATGTGCCGCGCCAGCGAGGCGAGGTCGATCGGCGCGCCGCTGTCGATCGACAGCTCGGCGCCCTGCGAACCGCCGCTGGTGCCGCGCAGCTGGCTTTGCAGTTGCACGGCACCGGCGGGGGCCGCCAGCTCGATCCGGCCGCCAGCGGCTTCGCCAGCGCCCGAGACATTGACGACGCCACCCTGCATCGCGAGGTTGCCGCCTTGCGCGACCAGCGAGACCTGCCCGCCACCGAGGTCGACCGACGCCTCGCCGATTTCGACACGGCGGCCGGCCACGTCGATGCGGCTCGCCGCCGCCAGCGTGATGCCGTCGCGCGCTTCCATGCCGACGGCGCCCGAGGGCAGCACGATGCGGCCTTCGTGCCGGACCTGCCCGGCATCGATCTGCAGCGCAGCGCCGAGTGCGGATGTGGGCGCCACCGCATCCGCCGGCGCGCTGGTGTGCAGCAGGCCGCCGACCTGCCACGTGGCATCGGCACCGGCCGCCCCCGCGACGACGCCGCGCGCCTGCACCGCCATGTCGCCGCCCACCGCCAGCGTGCTGTCGCGGCTGCTCAGCGCGACCGCGTTGTCGGCCTGCAGCGTCAGGCTGTCGGCGCCCTGCACGACAACCCGGCCCTCGTCCAATCGAATGTCGCCGCTGCCGCCGGCCGCGGTCGATGCGTGCAGGCTGATGCGGCCCTCCCCCGTGAGCGCCGGCCCACCGGCCAGGCCCGAGCTGTTGGTCAGGGTGATTTCGCCAGCGGTGATGCGTGCGCCAGCGCCGTCGGCCTCGGTCGCGCGCAGCGTCGGCGTGTCCAGCACCAGCTTGTCCAACGTCGGCGCGCCGTGCGCATCCTCGCCGAGCACCGCACCGTCTTTCAGGTTGATGAAGCGGTAGGCATGCAGCGTCAGCTGGTCGGACCGGCTGACCTGGTTCAGCAGGCCCGGCGTCAACGCCAACACGCCCGCGCCGCCGACCGGGCCGCCGACGGTGATCGTCGGCGCGCCCAGCGTCAGCTCGCTGGCCACCAGGCGCGCCGAGCCGGCGATCTTGGTGTCGTGCGTCGCATCGAGCGTCAGGCTGCCAGCGCCTGCCTCGAGCTTCACGCCGGCGCCGATCGCCAGCGCGCCGCCGGCCATGGCCACATCGGTGCGCTGCAGGCGCGCATCTGCTGCCGCAGCGAGGCGCAGCGCGGCGCCATCGCCCTCGATCGCGAAGGCGGTCGCTCCGCCGGTAGTGGCGACGGCTGGCGCCTCGGCCTTCAGGACCGAGCCGGCCTCGACATCGATGCGCTCGCTCGCTGCCAGCACCAAGTCAGACGCAACGAGGGCCTCGCCGCCGGTTGCGATGGTGATGTGCTGTGCGCTGACGGTCAGCGCGGTGCTGCCGTCCTCGTTCGTGCTGCCGCTGCGTGCGCCGAGCACCAAGGTGTCGGCGCCCAGCTGGTTCAGCGTCGCGACGCTGAGGTGCAAGGCGCCATCGGCCGCACCGCCAGCGGGTTCGCCGACGACCACCTCGCCGGCGGTGAACTCGGCCCGGCCACCACGGCCCGCGGCCCGGCCCGGCGCCGCGGCGGCCCCGGCCATCGCGATCTCGCCATCGAGCCGCGCGCGCGTCGTCGCCAGCGCCAGCGTGCCGGCATCCATCGGCCGCTCGGGGGCACTCACCCCTTGCTGTGCAGCCTGTTCGGTGAACGCGGTATTGGCCGAGGTTTCGCGGATCTCCGAGCGTTGGCGCGCCAGGGCTCGCGGGCTGATCTTCCAGGTGCTGGCCTGCGCGTCGGCGAAGGCGGTGCCCGCCGTCGACAGGCGCGCGCCGACCCAAACCGAACCATCGGCCTGGTTCACCGCGGTGTTCACCGACAGCGGCGTGCCGGCCTTGACCGGCTCGATGAGAAATGCGCCCGGCTGCAGTGCATAACGCGCCGGCAGCAGGGTGTAGGTGCCTGCCGGAATCGGCGCCCCGGCGCCGATCTCGATCTGCTTGCCCAGGCCGGCCGCGCCCGTGAGCGTCGGGTCGAACAGCGCCGCGCCCTGCACGCCGGGGACCAGCGCATAGGCGCCGTTTCCGCCCGCGAACACGTCGGTCGAACCGCCACGGCCCGGCACGAACTCATACGCCACGAGGTCGCCGCCGCCGCGCAGGTCGAGCTCGGCGCCATCGGCCACGTCGACGCTCGGCGACTCGATGTCAATGCGCTTGCCGGGCGGCGCCGTCAAGGTGCTGCGATCGGGTGCCAGCCAGCGATCGCTGGTGCCAGTGCCGTAGGGCAGCACCAGGCCGGCCGCCGACACCGAGGTCTGGCTGCCGGCCGTGAGCGTCACCGCCTCGCTGCCGCTCAGCACGATCTGGCCCTGCGGCGCCCGCACGATGCCGCCTTGCGTGATGGTCGCCGCAGCGATGGTCAGCTGGCCGCCAGCCGACAAGGGCGTGGCGATGTCGGATGCGTCGCCGCCATGGCCGGCGATCGTCACGTCGTGGCCTGTCGCATCGATGCGGAAGCGGGTCTGCGTGCCCGGGTAGATCTGGCGTGCGCCGAGCGACAGGTCGCCGGCTGTCGTCAGGCTGCCCTGCAGCGTCGTCGCGTTGATACCGTGCAGCATCAGGTCACCCCCGGCGTGCAGCGACAGGCGCTCCAGGCCCTGCGTGACCCAGTGCCCCGAGACCAGCAGGCCGTCACGCGAACGGATGTCGAGCTGCGCATCACCAGCCTGCGCGACAGGCCTCGGCGCCGCGGTGTCGTCTGGCACCCGCACGCCTTGCAGCTGCACCTGTCCGGCGGCCAGCTGGATCGATGCGCCCGGCTGCACCGCCAGCGAACGCGACGCGAGCGTCAGCGTGCCGGCCATCTCGAGATCGGCGCCGTCGAGGAAGCGCAGTGCGTCGCGCGCGCCGAGCACGAGGTTGGCGGCGCCTGAGGCGCGAATCGCCGAGGTGGAGATCGACGCGGTGTCGGTCAGGTCAGCGATGCCGGCGGTGTCGCCCAGTGCCAGTCCGCCCGTCTTCTCGGTCGGGCCGGCGGCGATGCGCAGCTCGCGTCTGTCGTTTTCGGGCCCCGGGGCCTGGCCCGGCTCGGCCGTCAGGTTGACGCTCAGCATACCGCCCTGGCCGCGCGTGCCGCCGGCGTGCAGGTCGATGCGACCCTCGGTCACCAACGCCCGGTTGGCCTCGATGGCCACCGTGCCGCCGTGGCTGTCGACCCGGTCGCGCACCCAGTGCACGCCGCCTTCGGTCAACTCGCTGCGGTCGAGCACAGCACTGGCACCCCGCGCCAGCAACTCGGCGCCCTGCTGCATCACCAGCACCGGCTCGGTGCCGGCCGAGCCCTTGGCCGCGATCGTGATGCTGCCACCGTCGAGCACCTGGCCCTGGCGCAGCCCGCTTGTGCTGGGCGCGATCAACGCCGCGCCCGACACGTCGATGCGGCTGTGTTCGCCCAGCCAGAGCACGGTGTCGCTGGCCTGGCCGGGCGTGGCCGGCTTGCGGGCGCCGATGCTCAGCGTCACCTTGCCGCCCGCAGACTTCACTTCGCCGTCGACGAGCAACTGGTTCTGTGCCGACAGGCTGATGGCCGACAGCGCGGGCGCGTCGATCACCGCGCCCTCGTGCATCACCAGACGCCCGCTGTTCACATCGGTGCCCGACGAACGCAGCGTCAGGTTGACGGCCGCCGGCGCCACACCGGGTGCCGGGCCGGCAATGGCGAACGTCCGCCAATCGCTACCGCTGGCCGCCAGGCCCGCGACGCGCGGATCGACCTGCCATTCGTCGCGCTGCAGCGTCGTGTGGCTGCCCGCGGCCACCTGCAGCTCGCGCCGGCCGTCGAGCACATAGCTGCTGAAACCGCCTTGCTGCAGCATCGCCGGGTCGATGGTCAACACGCCGGGCGCTGCTTCGCTGCCGCCAAGCTGCAGGTCGGGCGCGGTCAGGCTCAGGCTGCCGCCTGTCGCGAGCGATTGGCCGAGCAGCGTGCCGTTCATCACCAGGCCCGGCGTCCCGCCCGGCAAGACCGCCGTGTGGGCCAGGTTGATGCTGCCGGCGTTGCCGCCGGTCAGCTTGCCGCTGGCATCGACGATGGCGCCGCCCGACACGTCGACGACGCTGCCGGTGCCGAGCTGAACGCCCTCGCGGCCGGCGGCGGAGAAGCTGCCGCCCACCGTCGTCGTGGTGGAACGCGGCCCGTCCTGCAGCGTGTTGACGAAGTTGCCCTGCAACTGCACCCCGGCACCGTCGGCCAGCTTCGCCTGGCCGAACTTGCTGTTCAGCTCGACACGGCCACCGGCGCTGCGCACCTGCCCACCGAGCACCGCGTCACCCTGGCCCGTCAACAGGCGCAGCGTGGCGTTGTCGCCCAGGTCCAGCGCGGCCTGCGACGACTGTCCCAGCACCGACACCTGGCCGTCGGCGGCAATGGCCACCTCGCCGAAACCGGCATCGACCAGCGTGTCGCGCTGCATGCCCGAGGCCGCCGGCAGCATCGCAGCCATCGCGTCGGCCCACAGGCTGTCCGCATCGACATGCGGGCCTTGCGTGCTGACGTTGAAGTAGCGCAGCACGGCGCTCTTGTCGCTCTGGGTGAAATCTTGCCCGCCCTGCGTGACGGCGCCGACGCTGAAGCGGCCGCGCCTGGGCTGCGCGTCGTCGCCTTGCTGCTGGCGCGTGCCCTGCGTGACGTGGGCGTCGAGCTGTCCTTGCAGCACCACCGTCGGTGCGACGATGTGCACGCTGCCCGCGGCGCGGCCTTCGACATAACCCTCTTCATGGCGGGTCGGCGTGAGGCTGCCGTAGTTGACCTTGACACCCCAGCGGTCGAAGCCCGCGCTGCCGCCCTTCTGGATGTTCAGCGCCGACGTGTAGACCTGGTCGGCGGCCGCATTGTTCAGGTCGACCAACTGGCCATTGGCACCGATCAGCTGCGTTTCGCGGACCTGCGCCGCGGTCAGCGTGACCTGGCCGCCGGAGACGTCGATGCGCGAGTTCGCATGCGTCAGCACGCCGCTGCCGGCGGTCAGCCGCACCTCGCCGCCCGCCGACAGTCGTTCGTCGATCGTCTGCTGCAGGCCATCCCGATACCCCTCGAGGCTGCCGAGGATCGCCGAATCGTCGCGCACGTCGACGGTCACGCGGCTGCGGTAGAGCAGGCCGTCCTTCTGCAGCGGCGCATCCTTCAGGTCGTTGCTGCCGAGCAGGCCGGTGGTGACGAAGTAGCGCGACACGCTCTCGGTGGCGGTCGTGGTGCCCGACACGTCGATCACCGCGCCGTCGCCCAGCACGATGCGCGAGGCATCGCCGGCGTCGTTGTCGAACACCCGGTTCGCATAGGCCTGGTAGCTCGGCGTGACTTCGGCGCGCACGTCGACCGTCGCCCCCGGGGCCACGACCTGCGCACCGGTGTCCAGCAGCACGCTCGCGCCGGCCAGGTCGATGCGCGGGTTGACGAAGGTCGCGTTGCCGTCGCTGGTCAGTGGCTTGCCGTCGTTCTGCGCCGCGCCATCGTCGGGTGCAATCGTCGTCTGGCTGCCGACGCCCAGCACCAGGGCGCCGGCTTCGGTAGCGCGCACACCTTCGTTGCGCACCTTCGCATCGCCTTGCGCGCGCAGGATGATCGAGCCGTTCTCGGTGACGCTGGTCGTGGCGCTGATCCGCCCCATCTGATTGACCGCCATCGCGACCAGCGTCGCGTTGCCGCGCGGGGTGTGGATCTGGCCGGTGCTGGTGTTGACGACACTGCCGTGCGCCCCTTGCGGCGCATCCGCCGGCCCGGCGCCCACCTCGACCAGCAGCCCGCGCAGCGTGGGCACCTCAGGGTTGGCTTCGGATGCGTACAGCGTGGCCTGGTCGCTCGGTGGCTGCAGGAAGACCTGGCCGCCAGCGGCGAGCATCGTCTGCCCGCCCGGCGTGCTGATCTGGCCGGCGTTCTCGACGCGCTTGGCGAACAGGAAGACGCGGCCACCGTTGCTGGTGGTGATCGCCGCGCCTTCGTCGACACGCACGAAATTCCTGCTGTCGATGAAGTCGGCGGCCGCGCCGTCGTACTGGAAGGCCGGCTTCGACTTGTCGTACAGCAGGCTGTTGGTCAGGCCCGAGAGGAACTCGTTGTCCGACACGTTGAGCGCCGACGCAACCAGCGAGCCGGTGTTCACCTGCGCGCCGCGGCCGAAGAGGATGCCGTTGGCGTTGATCAGGTAGATCTCGCCGCCATTGGTGGCGCTGAGCTTGCCGAAGATCTGCGACGGCGCGGTGCTGCCGAGCACGCGGTTGAGCGCGCTCGCATTCTTCACCGCCATGTCGAAGGTGACGCTGCTGTTGGCGCCGATGTCGAAGCTCTGCCACTGGTAGATGGCGCGCTGGCTGCTCTGCTGGATCGTCTGGTCGATGCCGCCGTTCGTGTTCGGCCGGTTGACCGGCGCCGCGCCGCCCTGCCCATGCACACGCCAGCCGGCCATCGGCACCGGCACGGTGTTCGGCGCGGGTGCCTTCGGTGCACCCGCGGCCCACAGCGGCCAGCAGGCGGCCAGCGCCGCCACCAGCGGCGTCAGGCGCCAGGGCTGCGCAATGGCGGATCGGGCGGTGGGCGTGCGGCGATTGACCATGGTCTGAAGCGGATATGTCTAGAAGCGCGCGGCGACCCGCGCATGAACATGCAGGTCACCGAGCGCGCTGTTGGTGCTGGCGCGCAAAGGCCAGCCGATGTCCAGGCCACCTTCGATGGCACCGCGGGGCCCGCCACCGTTCACACGCAGGCCGAGCCCGGCGCCCGCCAGCGTCTGCACCGGCGGCTGGCCGGCGGCGGCATCGACCGTGAAGACCCGCGCCGCGTCGAGGAAGACCAGCGGCATCAGCTCGCGCAGGTCCGGCAGGCTGGACGAAGCGAGGTTGGCCACGCGCCATTCGAGCGAAGCGAGCCAGCCGTGGTCGCCGGTGGCCTCGCTCTCGAAGTAGCCACGCACCGTCTCGGCGCCGCCGACGGCGTACTGCTCGGCACTGACCAGCGGGCCGGAGGCGGCCTGGGCGCCGAAGCGGCCCATCACGCTGCCGCTGCCCACCGGTTGCTGAACGCGCAGGTCGAACTTGCCGACGAAGAAGCTGCCGTCGCCGCCCTTGCGCTTGCAGGCGAACTGGTCCTGCGGCCCGCTGCCGCCGCTGGCCAGCGGGCAGTCGACGTCGCGCTGAAGCAGCTCGCGCATCGCCGCGGTGACGCCCGCGTTCCACTGCCACCGCAGGTCGCCGTCGGTCGCCTGGTCGCTGTAGGCCAGTTGGAACGGCAGGTAGCGCAAAGGGGTCGAGATCGCGTCGCTGCCGAACACCGTGCGCTCGCGCAGCAGCTTCAGGTCGGCGCCCCAGGTCAGCACCGCCGTGCGGTCGCCGCCGCGCCGGCCAAAGGCACGCGCGCGCCGCAGGCCCAGCGTCGTGCCGCGGCCCAGCACCTGCGTGCCGCCGAGCGTCTCGACGTCACTGTCCGACAGCGTCAGCGACAGGTTCCAGCTGTCGCCGAGCGATTCGCTGTCGGTATCGGCGATCGTGTAGTTCGCCACCAGCACGCGCGATTGCGAAGGCCGCACCGGCGCGGTGATGAAGGTCAGCGCCAGCGAGTGGTCGAGCTGGAACAGGTTGTCGTAGCGCAGCGTGCCCATCAGGCGCCACGGCTCGGTGCCGAAGGCATGCTGGTTATGGAATTCGAGCGAGCCGCCCAACGGCAGCTTGTCCTCGACCTGCAGTTCGACGTCGACCGTACCGGGCAGGCGGCCGGGCTTGAGCACCGGCTGGACGCGCCGGTCTTCGCTGCGGTTGACCTCGCCCAGCTGCGCCTGCACGCGGTTGAAATCGGGCACCGCGCCGACAGCCAGCGCCGGCACCTTGGTGCGGATGTAGCCCTGGTCGTGGAAGCGCGAGCCGAGCACGTACAGCCCGCCGATCCGGCCCTCGAGCACAGCCAGCCGCACGACACCACCATCGACCCGCTGCTCCGGCACATCGACCAGCACGGTCAGGTAGCCCGCCTTCTGGTAGACGGCCTCCAGCGCCGCACGCGCCGCCTCGACGCCCGCCATGCCTTGGCCCGGGCCCAGGTGCGGCTCCAAGGCGACCTCGATCGCTTCGACCGGCAGCACGGTGTTGCCCTCGACCTGCAGCTCGAGCAGATCGAAGGCCTGGCCCGGCGCCGACGATGCCGTCGCCGCAACGCCCGGCTCGGACGACGCAGCGGATTGGGCGGCACATGGTGCGACGGCGGTCAACAGCACGAGGCTCCAGGCCAGCAACAGGGGGACGACAACTGCTCGGTTCACGGCCGTGATGTTCGTCAGGCGGGGTGACGCAGCCCGCCCGCGCGCATGACCCGATCGGCTCATGCCGACGGGGTCAATGCGTCAATTCGATGACAGCCGCCATGCAGACGGCGCTGCACATGGGCCAGCGCGGCGCCGATCACCTGGTGCATGTCGTAGTAGCGGTACTCGGCCAGGCGGCCACCGAAATGAACCTGCGGCGCCAGCTCGTCGGCCAGTGCGCGGTAGCGTTCGAACCGCGCCTGGTTGGCCGCCGTCGCAACCGGGTAGTACGGCTCGGCAC
This sequence comes from Ideonella sp., assembly GCF_036277275.1. Classification (GTDB taxonomy): domain Bacteria; phylum Pseudomonadota; class Gammaproteobacteria; order Burkholderiales; family Burkholderiaceae_C; genus Ideonella. The sequence continues at coordinate 32,728 of NZ_DASUNH010000007.1, forward strand.
CGGCGCCGCCGGCGGCGGGGTACTCGCGTGTGATCAACGTGTGGCTGGCTCGCTCGTTGCGGGCCGGGCTCGGCAGGTCGAAATGACGGTGTTCGACGATGCGCGTATAGGGCACGGCGGCATCGGTGTAGTTGACGACCGCGTTGCCCTGGAAATCGGCGATCGGCAGCAGCTCGCGCTCGAAGCGTAGCGAGCGGTACTCCAGCCGCCCGTGGACGTGGTCGAAGAAAGCATCGATCGGGCCGGTGTAGATGACGCGGTCGTAGCGTGCGAGCCAGTGGTCTCGGTCACGCAGGAAGTCGACGCCGAAGTCGACCCGGATGCCCGCCAGCAGGCGGTCGAACATCGCCGCATAACCGCCGATCGGAATACCCTGCCAGCGGTCGTTGAAGTAGTTGTCGTTGAAGTCCAGCCGCACCGGGATGCGCTTGATGATCTCGGCCGGCAGCTCGCTGGGGTGGCGCCCCCATTGCTTGCGGGTGTAGCCTTCGATGAACAACCGGTACAGCGTCGGCCCGACGGTCGCCAGGCAATGCTCTTCGAGGTTGGCCGGCTCGGCGATCGGCTGGCGTTCACGCGCCAGCGCGGCGCGCGCCTCGTCGGGCGTTTTCGCGCCGAACACCTGGTAGAGCGTGAACAGGTTGATCGGGAAGCTGTAGAGCGCGTCGCCATGCCGCACCTTCACGCGGTTGACATAGCCATTGAAGCGCGCGAAGCGGTTGACCCAGGTCCAGATGCGGTCGCTGTCGGTGTGGAAGATGTGCGCGCCATGCAGGTGCTCGTGGCAATCGGCCTCGGCCACGTAGCGCGTGGCGCAGTTGCCGCCCGGCTGAGGGCGCTGCTCGATCACATGGACGCGGTGGCCGGCGTCGTGCAACTCGCGCGCGCAGGCGGCGCCATACAAACCGGCGCCGACGATCAGGGTGCAGGGACTCATGGGAACCTTGGACGACGGATGCGGTGAGGGCGGGCACCGTTTCTCCAGTGCCCGCCCTCGTTCTGTTGGACCGGCACGCGCCGATCCGTCCCAACGACGAGGTTGAGAGTTACTTCACCATGCGCATCGGCGAGCAGCTGGCCGCGACGTTGCGGTCCATGCGCGAGGCGAACTTCAGCACGACCGGGTCGGTCAGGTCTTCATAGGCACCCGGGTAGGTGGACGGGGCGGCGAGCACGCCTTGCTGGGTGTCGACGTCGGCGATGTTCAGCGCGCTGGCCTTGCCGCCGTTGGCGCGCAGATTGATCAGGAACGACTTCTTGTCGGCATCGGTCAGCAGGACCTTGTTCCACTGCATCGTCGCGTTGTAGACGAAGTTGTAGTCACCCGACTTGGCGTTGTCGCGCACCGGCGATTGGCCGTCGAGGCGGACGAAGCGGTAGCCCTTGTCGATACCCAGGCCGGTCGGCAGCGGGGTGTTCTCGCGGCTGAGCATGCCGATCGCGTACGCGGTGCCGCCCAGGCCTTCGACGGTGGTGCCGAGGCAGGTTTCGACGTTGCCCGAGCCCGAGCCCAGGTTCCAGGCCAGCGTGCCGTTCTCGGCCAGCGCCGGCGAGGCCAGCACGGTCGAGTTCTTCGCGCCGACGGTCTGGCCGACCGGGGTGTAGACAGCCGTGCCCGCGCCGCAACCGGCGTTCAGGAACTCGACGTTGAAGCTGGCCTGGGTGCCCGAACCAATGACACGGCGGCAGACGTTGACCTGCTTGCTCAGCACGCCAGCGTCGACGCTGTCGGGAATGACCAGGTTCCAGCCGCGCTTGTTGGCGGTGCTGCCCGTCAGCTGGCCCGACAGGGCGGCCGAGACGAAGCTGCGCGACAGCGTGGGCATGTTGCCCGGCGCGTCATCCTGTGCAAAGCCTTGTGCCTGCTGCAGCGCGCGGTACAGCTTCTTGTTGACCGCGACGCCCATGATGGTCTGGTTGAAGGCCTTCGAGTCGAGGTTCTTGGTGTCGACCGCGACCGCCGGGGCCAGCAGGTTGACCGGCTTCTGGAACAGCGCCGGCTCGACGTCGGAGACGCCAGCGTCAGCGACGCGCGAGGAGACGTTGTTGCAAGCGAAGCTGGGCAGCAGGATGTCGGTGGCGGGCGAGGGGTTGCCGGTGGCGGTGCAGCTGCCGTCGACGACCATCATGTCCTGCGCGGTGCCGGTGGCGATCGGGTTCACGCCTTGGACCGAGCCGCCCGCATCACGCTTGACCAGCAGCACCGGGGTGCCGGCGGCCCAGTTGCCGACCTTCTTCTTCAGGTTGCACGAGTAGGCGCGGTAGCTGCTGCCCGACGGGGCCGGGCCGGTGCCGTTGAAGAACACGTCGAAGCTCGACGCCGTGCACTGCTCTTGGAACCAGGCACCGATGAACAGGCGCTGGGCCGAGGCGCCGGCGATGTCGACCTCCTTCAGCGTGCCGGCGGTGCGGGCGGCGTTGATCTGAGCGGGGGTGAGCGCTTGGGCGCTACCAGCGGCGGCCAGCGCGGCCAGGGCAATCAGGCGAACTTTCATGTTGACTCCAGGGAAGGGTTTGTCGGGCCGTTGCGCCACGTGGGGCGAACAGCCGGCACTATCGCGATGGGTGGTGACAGCCGTGTGGGTGCGGCGCCACCGAGGCACCGTGCCAACGGCCCATCGGGGCCAGCACAACTGTCATCTGTGCTGCCATCGACCAAGCGTCGGCTCAATTGATCAGCCGACGCGACATCGCCTCGGCCACCGCATGGGCGCGGTTGCGTGCGCCCAGCTTTTTCTGGATGCTGCGCAGGTGGTTCTTCACTGTCAGCGGGCTGATGCCCAGCATCACGGCGATCTGTGCGTTGGCCTTGGCCTCGCGCACGGCCGCCAGCACCTGCAGCTCGCGGTCGGTGAGTGGCTTGGCCCCGTGCCCGTCGCCACGGCCACGGGGCCGTCCGTCCGCCGCACCGGGGCTGACGCCATACACGCGCGACATCACGAAACGCAGGTACGGCATCCACAGATCGAGCGCGCAGCGCGCACTCTCGGCCGGCAAGTCGTCCGCGCCCTGGCGCAAGAAGGCGACCAGTACCTCTTCGCCGTGGCCACCCAGTCCGCGCAGTGCATGGACCAGCGCATGGTCGAAGCCGCTCTCGCTCAATTGCAGCGCTGGCGCCAGCGCCGCCAATGGCGGCTCGCGCAGACTGACGCACACGGCGTGTTCACCAGCGCTCGACCACACCTCGGTCAGCGCGGCCCACAAACGGCTGGTCGAATCGGACAGCTCGGCCTCCAGCGCTTTCGGCAGCGGCACGCAGTTCAGCACATGGGTTTGCCAACCGCCCTGTCGACCCATGTCCACCCGCAACAGGGCCAGGTCGTGCGGCAGGAAACGATAGAAGTGCAACCGGAGCCAGACAAAGAGCTGCTGCGGCGAGCCGACCTGATGCGCCGCCTCCGCGGCGCGCAGGAACGCGTCGCCGACATCCGGCGTGATGGACAAGGTGGACAGCATGTGGTGGGCCCCAAGGACGCGGCAGCGTAGGAGCCCTGCATGACAGTGCGATGGCAACGCTCGTGGTTTTTCGGTACTGGCCTGACGCGAAACCGTCATCGATCGCGGCCAACATCGCGGCCGACTCTCACTCTGTTGTTGCGCGCTGCCGTCTTGCGGCCGGCGCACCGTATCGCGTGCCCTCGCCTTCCCCTTCGACCGCTGCCTGCGCCTGGCCCTTCGCCTGGCATCGCCACGCCGGGGCCGATCTGTACCGCCTGCAGGCGCTCGACCGCTCGATGCTCGGCGCACCGTCGCTGTACCTGGCGGCCAGCGACGGCGTGGCCTGGCAGAACCCGCATGGGCCGATCGACCTGCGCGCCGACGACTGGCTGGGCAGCGGCACGCTGCGCAACAGCCTCTATGTCGAGCCCTGGGCCCGCCTGAGCTCGGTGCGCGAGCTGGCGCTGGTGATCGACGCGCAGGGCAGCCTGCGGGTGCGGCTGATGTGCGCCTCACTCGGCAAGCCGGCCCAGGTGTTGCGAGAAACCCGGCTCGAATCGGCCCAACGTGGCCGGCTGGTGCTGCCCATCGGCGCGATCGACGCATTGCCTGAGAACAGCCGCCTTTTTTGGCATGTCGATGCGATCGACGGCGCGCGGCTGCATGAAGCTGCGTGGTGCACCCGGACCCGACCGAATGCATCGACCCGGCTCGCGGTGCTGATGCGCACCTTCGGTCGCACGCTGGATCTGCGCCATCAGTTGACACGGCTGGCCGACGCGGCCGCCGGCGACGCCTTCCTCAGCGCCGCGCTGGCGCGCATGGACTTCTGGGTGCTGGACGCGAGTGTCGGTGTCGAGACCCTGTGGCAGGACGCCGCGGATCACGAGCTGAACCTGCGCGTGATCCGCGGGCCGAACCTCGGCGGCGGCGGCAACGCCAGCCACCTGATCCACCACTTCCTGGCCGCCTGCGACAGCCATCCCGAAAGCGCGCCGGACGAAGTGCTGATCCTCGACGACGACGGTGTGCTTTCGATGGAGTCGATGGCGCGCTACCTGCTGGGTTGCTCGCTGCGCACGCGCCAGCACATCACCAGCCTGCCGATCCTCATGAAGAGCCGGCCGGCCCAGGTGTGGGAAGACGGCGGCTTCTGGGGCCGGCTGAACTTCCATCAACATGGCGAGTTCGGTCGCCGGCGCAACCTGTCGCCGCACCTGCTCAAGCATGGGTTGTCGTTGGACGGCTTCGAACACCTCGACGCCTTCGGCCCGCTGAACCACTGCGAGTACGCGACCTTCATCTTCTTCGGCCTGCCGACGGCCGCACTGCGCCGCGTCGGCTTGCCGGCAGCCTTCTTCCTGCGCGGCGACGACATCGAATACTCGCTGCGCGCGCAGGCTGCCGGCGTCGAGGTGATCACCAACCCCAACCTCGCCGCGTGGCACGAGCCCGGCCACTCCTATGGCCAGGAGTACATGGCGATCCTGCACGCGGTGCTGATCAACCTGACGCATTCCGAAAGCGACGCCGCCACGCTGTCGCAATGGTTCGAGCAGCGACTGGCCGAGCACAGCTCGATCGGCGACCTGGAGGGCGTGGCGCTCTACCTGCGTGTGATCGATGCGCTGCTCGATGTCGATGGCCCGCTGCTGACGCCCGGCTTCGAGGCCCACTACCTCGCCGCGCTGCCTGCGTGCGCCGCAACGCCGATGGCCGCCTTGCCGGAAGGCGACCGGCAACGGCTGGAGCGCGAGGCCGCGGCCCACGGCTTGCTGATCCGCCCGTTCCTCTACCCCGGCTACCAATCGGGCACCGAACGCCACCGCGCGGTGGTGCTGGTCAACCATGGCGCCGGCACCTACCGGGAGCTGGCGCCCTGCGACCCGCTCGAGCGACTGGCACTGATGCAGCGCTACCTCGCGAGCCTGCAACGCCTGACGGCCGAATTCAGCGACTTGAAGGCCCATTGGCACGCGCGTCTGGCCGCGTCGGGCCAGCCGGCGTTCTGGGCCGAGGTGGCGGCGCGGCATGCAACAGCCACCCGCGAGTTCTGCCGCAGCTCGTTCACATGGCGCGACGTACCCGCTGCCGTCGAGACGCCGCTTCGCCCGACCGCGACACTGCCACCTGCCGTCCCCATCCGTGAACTGAGGCAACGGCTGGAGCGCGAGCTGTCGCAACTGAGCCAGCTGCGACAGGCCGAGGCAGCGTTGCCGACAGCAGTTCGCGCTGAGCGAGCGTCCACGTCTCGCCGCGCGGCGTGGCGGCGTCGCTGGTCGGGCTGGTGGCGGGCCTTGTGGACGACGCCAACGCGCCAGCGCCAGATCCCGCCGTCAGCGCCGACACTGCCCCCTGACTTCGACCCTGCACAGTACCTGGCACTGAACGCCGACGTGGCACGCACGGGCATCGATGCCGCGTTGCACTACGCGCGGTTCGGCCGTACCGAGGGTCGGCGCTACCGATTGTGACCTCGCCTCCATTTCGCATGCTTCGCCCTCGCCTCGTCCTGCACATCGGCACCCACAAGACCGGCACCAGCGCGTTGCAAGGTGCGCTGGACGGCGCACGCGACACCCTGCTCGCGCACGGCCTGCTCTATCCCGACACGCGTCGCCCGCCGTGGCCCGAGCTGCCCAAGCACTGCTCGGTCTATCAGGCTGCCGCCTCGGGCGATGCCGTCTTGCAGGCACGTGAGCGCGACGCGCTGTTGAGCGAGTTCGACGCCAGCGGTGCGCACACGCTGCTGATCAGCGAAGAAGGCCTGTCGGAACCCGACGAGCGGATCCCCGCGTTCTTCGCGCCACTGACCGATCGCTTCGAGCTCGAAGTCGTCTGCCTGCTGCGGCGCCAGGACCTGTTCGTCGAATCGTTGTTCAATCAGTTCGTGCGCGAGGGCGCGCGCCGCGAGTCGCGCCCCATCCTCACCTTTGCGCGCGGCCGCAGCACCCGCGACAGGCTGGACTACCACGCGCTGTTGTCGCGCTGGGCAGCACTCGGCGCACACGTGCAGGCGCTGGACTTCGATGGTCCCGGCGCGCGCGGGCCGGGCCTGATGGCGGCGTTCGAGCACGCACTGAAACTGCCGGCACTCGGGCTGCCGGATCGGCGCGCCAACCCGTCGCCGGACATGCGGCTGGCGCTGTTGCTGAACCGGCTGAATCGGCAGCGCATTGGCTACGACCTGGCACCGTTGCTGCAGGCTGCACGTGTGATGGCGCAGGTCGGGCCACCCCCGTTGCGCCACCTGTTGGGCAGCGACGAACGACGCCGCCTGCTTGCCGAGTTCGAGACCAGCAATCAGCGCCTGGCGGCCGACTTCGGCGTGCACTTCAGCGCAGACCTGCCGGCGAACGAACCCGCGCCTGCGGTGGAAGACCTCGACGTCGCCTACCTGCTGCAACTGATGGCGGGGCTGACGCTGGCCCGGCCCGCACAGCGCGAGGCGCCGCAGGCCGCGCCGCAGCCGTAGCGGGGCGAGTTGTCATCGCCGCGTCATCGTGCCGTCACGGCGGCCCACGAACATCGCGCGCTGTTTCAGCAGTCCAACAGGAGCGAGCCATGAGCCAGCCATTCGACGAGGGCGATGACGTCGGCCACAACGACAGCCCCAATCCGCATTTCCAAGAGGTGCTGTCCACGCGCCTGTCGCGCCGCAGCATCGTGCTCGGTGGCCTGGGTGCCGCGGCGAGCACCGTCGCCGGCCTGCCGGCCGTGGCGCACGCCGCGCGCCAGACCGGCGTGATCGGCGGCATCGACAAGCTCAAGTTCACGCCGGTCGCCAAGAGCGTGGCGGACCTGGTGACCGTGCCGCCGGGCTACACCGCCCGCGTGCTCATCGCCCTGGGTGACCCGCTGTCGCCGCAGGTGCCGCCCTACCGCAACGACGGTACTGACAACCAGCATGGGCACCGCTCGGGCGATCACCACGACGGCATGGACTACTTCGGGCTGTCCGACGATCGCCTGCGCCGCGACCCGTTGAACAGCCGCCGCGCCTTGCTGGCGACCAACCACGAAGCCACGACCGACAACTTCCTGCATGTCAACGGCAGCACGCCGCGCCCGCGTCCGGCCGCCGAGTCGGACAAAGAGATTGCCGTCCACGGCGTCTCGGTGGTCGAGATCCACCGTCCTCGCGACGGCGAGTTCGAGTATGTGAAGCTGTCGCCCTACAACCGCCGAATCACGCCGATGACGGCCGCCTTCATCACCGGCCCGGCACGCGGCAGCGCGCTGATGAAGACGCAGTACAGCCCCGACGGCATCGGCTGCCGCGGCACGATCAACAACTGCGGCACCTCGCGCACGCCCTGGGGCACGCTGCTGACCGGCGAGGAGAACTGGTCGGGCTACTTCACCCGCTCGGCGACCGACGACACGGCACGTGGCGACAAGAGCGTGACCTCGTTGATCCGCTACGGCAAGACCGCCGGCTCGGCGAGCCGCCATGGCTGGGAAACCAGCGGCAGCGACGACAAGTTCCGCCGCTTCGACATCAGCAAGACGGGCACCAGCACCGACGGCAGCGACGACTACCGCAACGAGCTGAACACGTTCGGCTACATGGTCGAGATCGACCCGTACAACCCGACCAGCGCGCCGCGCAAGCGCACCGGCCTGGGCCGCTTCGCCCACGAAAGCGGCGCGTTCTCGCACCTGGTGCCCGGCCTGCCGCTGGCCGTGTACATGGGCGACGACTCGCGCAACGAGTACATCTACAAGTGGGTCTCGGCCGCCAACTGGGCCGCCGGCGACGCCGAGCGCAACGACCGCCTGAACGTCGGTGCCAAGTACCTCGACGAGGGCCGCCTGTACGTGGCCAGGTTCAACGCCGACGGCACGGGCGAGTGGGTCGAGCTGTCGATCGGCCATCCGCTGATCGCCGGCTACGCAGCGTACCCGTTCGCCGACCAGGCCGACGTGCTGGTCAATGCACGGCTGGCCGCTGACGCGGTGGGTGCGACGAAGATGGACCGCCCCGAGTGGTGCGCCACCCACCCGGGCACCGGCGAGATCTACTTCACGCTGACCAACAACAGCAACCGCAAGGTCGACGTGACCAGCAGCTCGCAGTCCCAGGTGGACGCGGCCAACCCGCGCTCGTACGGCGACTCGTACAACGGCGGCCCGCTGGGCTCGCCCGGCAACGTCAACGGCCACATCCTGCGGGTGCGCGAGCATGGCCACAAGGCCCACGCGACATCGTTCAAATGGGACGTCTACCTGTTCGGCGCCCAGGCCGACGCAGACCCGAACAAGGTGAACCTGTCGTCGCTGACCGGCGACCAGGATTTCTCGAGCCCCGACGGGCTGTGGTTCAGCGCCGCCACCGGCATCTGCTGGATCCAGACCGACGACGGCGCCTACACCGATGCCAGCAACTGCATGATGCTGGCCGCGCTGCCGGGCGAAGTCGGCGACGGCTCGGCCCGCACGCTGAGCTACACCAAGGCCGACGGCTCGACCCTCGAGGTCACCACGCCGGTCGGCAAGGCCCCGAAGCCGACGCAGCTCAAGCGCTTCCTGGTCGGCGCCAAGGACTGCGAGCTCACCGGCTGCTGCGAAACGCCCGACGGCAAGGCCTTGTTCGTCAACATCCAGCACCCGGGCGAAACCATCCTGGCGGCTGACGTGGCCGATCCGAACAAGTACGTCAGCCACTGGCCGGGCAACGCCGGCTACGGCGCCGGCGGCGCGATGGCCCGGCCACGCTCGGCCACCATCGTGATCACCAAGGACGACGGCGGCAAGATCGGTTCGTGAACCCGGCGCGGGGCCATGCGGCCCCGCACGGCACCCACCGGTGAGCACGCCGGTGGGCGTTCGGCCTTTGTGCGGCTCTCGGCGCTGGCACGGCAGGTGCTACGCTGATGCCATGTCCGAATTGGAGTTGAAGTTCCAGGTGCCGCGTACATCGCTCGCCGCGGTGCGGCGCGCCTTGAGTGCCGGCAAGACGCAACGGCTGCACCTGCAAGCGCGCTACCACGACACCGCCGACGGCCTGCTGGCCGCGCACAGCCTGGCGTTGCGCTTGCGCCAGGAAGGCCGCGCCTGGATGCAGACGCTCAAGGGCAGCACCGGCCACCTGGCGCAGCGCGAAGAACACGACGTGGCGTTGGGCGCCGTCGGCCGCGGTGGCCCGAGCCTGGACGTGCAACGCCACCACGACAGCGCCATCGGCCAGGCCCTGCTGCGCCTGCTGCAAGAGCACCCCGAGGCCGAACTGCAGCAGGTCTATGCGACCGACGTCTGGCGCACCCACCGCGTGCTGTCGCGCAGCGGGGCCCGCATCGAGCTGGCATTGGATGAAGGCTGCATCATCGCCGGCAACGCCAAGCACCCGCTGTGCGAGCTGGAGTTCGAGTTGAAGTCGGGCCCTCCCGCCGCGCTGTTCGAGTTGGCGCAGGCCTGGAGCGAACGCCACGGCTTGTGGCTGGACAGCGTGTCGAAGGCGCAGCGCGGCCAGTTGCTCGCCCGCGGGCTGGCGTTCGCCGAGCCGGTAAAGGCCGGCACTCCCACGATCGACCGCAAGACCGGTGCAGCCCACACGCTGGCGCAGATCGTCAACGGCTGCCTGGCCCAGGTGCTGCCCAATGCCAGCGAGGTGGCTGCCGGCTGCCCGACGCCGGAGCATGTGCACCAGCTACGCGTTGGCCTGCGGCGCCTGCGAACCGCCTGGCGCGAGCTGACGGAGCTGGCGCCGATGGAATGGCCGGCCGCCGACGCACAAGCCGTGGACACGGCCTTCGCCGCGCTCGGCGCCGCACGCGACGATCAGGTGGTGGGCGGCCACATCACTGCACGTCTGCAAGCCGCCGGGGCGCCCTGGCCGCAGTGGCCCGCTGCGGCCGACGCGCCCGCGCTGCCGGCAGCCACCGTGCAAGACGCCGCGTTCCAACGCGCGCTGATCGGCCTGCTCGCCTACACCCACGATGCACTGCACCAGCCCGATGACACCGGCGCGCCGCACGCGCTGATCGCCAAGCGCCTGCAGCATCTGCACGGCCAGTTGACGAAGGCCGCGAAGCGCTTCGAAGCGCTGCCGGTGGCCGAGCAACACCGCGTGCGCAAGCGGCTGAAACGACTGCGTTACCTGGCCGAGTTCGCTGCACCGTTGTACCGACGCCCCGATGTCGACAAGTACCTGCGCGCGCTGCGGCCGGCACAGGACGCGCTGGGTCAGCACAACGACGAAGCCGTGGCCGAGGCCGCTTACCGGCGGGTGACGGCGGAAGAACCACGCGCGTGGTTCGCGGTCGGCTGGCTGCTCGGGCAACAGGCGGAGTCGGCACGCCAGTGCGCCCAGGCACTGCGCCAGGTGGCCGATGCACCGCCGTTCTGGCGCCAACGCGGCAAGAAGCGGCGGGCCGACTGACCGATCCTGCGCGCAAGGCCGCTGCGACTGCGCGCACCTGCAGGTGCCCACCGATACACTGTGCCCATGCGCCACTTCGTGCTCGTCTGCATGCTGCTTCTGCTGCCGCTCCAATGGAGCTGGGCTGCAGCAAGCGGGCATGGCGCGCACGCCGGCCATGACACGGTGCTGCAACCGGACGCTTCACCTTCGCTGGCACCCGCCAGTGCGGGCCATGACGCCACCACGGCCGACACCGACCTCACCGGCGATGATCCGTGCGGCCATGCGGACGACCCGCAATGGGTCGAACCGCTGGCGGTTGCGGCCTCGCTGCAGTACACGGCAGCGGCGCACTTCGAGTACGCCGCCCCCACCGATTCGCACACCCCGGCCAGGCCCGAGCGTCCGGAAAGACCGCTTGCCGCTTGAATCGGCGGGCCGTCACACTGCGTCACACCACCTGTGACGACGACCGCCGAGTTCCTTCCCGCTGGGTCTTTTGCCACCAGGAGAATTCGATGCAAAGCAAGCCGCTGGCCTCGGCCAGCCTTTCCCCATCCTCATCCCTCTCGCTGTCGACACCGCTGGCCGACGCGCCCGCGGCGCAAGTCGACATCGAGCGCGCACCCGATGTCGACTTCGGCCCACCGAGCCGCGTCGCTGAATCCGGGGGGCCGATGCCCACGTGGCGCAGCGAAGAGTTGCTGGCCGGCGCCGACGAAGCGCAGATCACCCACGGCGACCAGGTCTACAGGCTGCGTCGAACGACCACCGGCAAGCTGATCCTGACCAAGTAGACCTGCGTCACGTCACGCCGGGTCCGCCGCGGGCCCGGCCGGCAGCCGCATCAACGCCTGGCCCATTCGGATACGCGTGCCCGGTGCCACGCCATCGGCCAGCGTGAAGCCCGGCGGTGCGAAGACGATGATGGTCGAGCCGTGCTGGAACCAACCCAGCTCGTCGCCCTTGCGGCAAGCCGCGCGGCAGCTGATCTCGTTCGGCCCACGGTAGCGCAGGTGCAGCAGCAGGTTGACGAAGTGCAGCCTGAGGCTGGCCACCAGGATCGCCGCCACCGGCACCAGTGCCAACGGGTGGCCCCCTTCGGCCAAGGTCATGCGCAAGACCGCGCGCTCGTTGCGACAGAACAGCCGTTCGACACGCTGCAGCGCGATCGGGTTGACGTTCCAGGTGTCACCCGTCAGGTAGGTCACGTGCTGCACCTCGGCATCGGCCGGCGCGTGGAAGCGGTGGTACATCGCCGAGGTCAGCCGCAAGGTCACGTACTGACCGTCGTGAAACGGCGAAGTGTCCTGGCTCGGGCCGAACAGCTCGCGCAGCTGGTACGGAAAGCCCTTGGCCTGGAACACCGTCGTGCCGGCCACCGGCCCGCACGCACCGACGATCGCATCGCACGGGCTGGCCAGCACCGCCGGGTCGGCATCGATCGGGCGCGCCCCGTCCTTCAGCTCGCGGGTGAAGCAGTCGTGCAGGCTGGTGAAGCGTTGCTGCTTCGCTTCGCTCAAGTCCAGGTCGGTGAACAGACGCCAGACGGCGATCGACAGGCGGCACAACAACGGGCTGCGGATCTGGCTGAACCAGCCCATGAAACGTGTCAGCGCGATGCGCGGCACGCGGTTGGTGAGCAGGAAGTTCAAGTCCTCGTGCTGGACCAGGCGTTGCAGGGTGAGGAGTTTCATCGTGGTGTCAATGGAAAGCGGTCAGATCGGCACATCGTTTTCTTGCAGGCGACACATGGACGACACCCTCGCCACCCTGGCATGGCCCGCGCTGCTGGTCGGGGCACTCGGTTGGGCACTGCCGCGCGCACGGCGGCGCTTGCAGCTTTCGCGCGCCAAGCACCGCTCGCTGACCGGCCACGCGCGCATGGCCAAGCGGGTTGCATCGCTGATCCCCGGCTACGCCTACGACGAGGCCGGTTTCTTCGGCTCGGACGGTGCGCCGCCCGAATGCCAGGCGCGCCGCCGCGCCGGCTTCGCACGACTGGCCACCACCTACGCCGAGCGCTACCCGCTCAGCGCGGCAGCCACTGCCGAGGCACGCAGCGCGCTGCCCGACCTGCAGTTCACCGGCGCCTACCGCGTACCGTTCCAGTACGGTCCCTACCTGCGCCAGCACTTGAGCGTCGGCAGCGTGCTGCAAGCCTCGGCCGGCGTGACGGTGGAAGACCTGGACGGCAATGTCTTCTACGACCTCACCGGCTCGTACGGCGTCAACCTGCTCGGCTACGACGTCTACAAGCAATGCATCGCCGAAGCCGAAGCCCACGCCCGTGCGCTCGGGCCGGTGCTTGGCGCCTACCACCCGGCCCTGCTGGACGTGGTGCGCCAACTGAAGACCATCTCGGGCCACGATGCCGTGTCGTTCCACATGTCCGGCACCGAAGCGGTGATGCAGGCCGTGCGGCTGGCGCGTTATCACACGCGGCGCAGCCACCTGGTGCGCTTTTGCGGCGCCTACCACGGCTGGTGGGACGACGTGCAGCCCGGCCCGGGCAACCCGGTGCCGCCGCGCGACACCTACACCCTCGAGGACATGAACGACCGCAGCCTGCACGTGCTGCGCACCCGCACCGACATCGCCTGTGTGCTGGTCAACCCGCTGCAGGCGCTGCATCCGAACAAGGGCGCGCCCGGCGATTCTTCGCTGGTCGATTCGAGCCGCGCTGCGCATTTCGACCGCGAGGCCTACACCGCCTGGCTGAAGAAGCTGCGGGCCGTCTGCAGCGAGCGCGGCATCGTGCTGATCGTCGACGAGGTCTTCGTCGGGTTTCGCCTGGCACCAGGTGGTGCGCAGGAATACTTTGGCGTCAAGGCGGATCTGGTCACCTACGGCAAGACCTTGGGCGGCGGCCTGCCGGTCGGCGTCGTGTGCGGCCAGCAGGCGCTGATGCAGCGCTTTCGCGCCGAGCGCCCGGCCGACATCTGCTTCGCCCGCGGCACCTTCAACGCCCACCCTTACGTGGTCTGCGCAATGAAGGCCTTTCTCGACCACCTGGCGCGGCCCGAGGTGCAAGCGCTGTACGACGGGCTGGACGAACGCTGGAACGCGCGCGCCGCGCGCTTCAACCAGCGCATGGCCGAAGCCGGCCTGCCGGTGCGGGTGGCCAACCTGTCGTCGATCTGGACGGTGAGCTACACCGAGCCGTCGCGCTACAACTGGATGCTGCAGTTCTACCTGCGCTTGCATGGCCTGGCCTTGAGCTGGGTGGGCACGGGTCGGTTGATCTTCAGCCTGAACTACAGCCATGCCGACTTCGATGCGGTGCTCGAACGCTTCGTCGCCGCGGGGCAGGCCATGCAGGCCGATGGCTGGTGGTGGGCCGATCCGGCGCAGAGCAACCGCACCATCAAGTGCGGCATCCTGAAAGAGATGCTGAACCGCCGCTTCGGCATCGGTCGCTAGGGTCCTGAGTCAGCCTGCCGTCGCGGCCAGCGCTCGGGCTGTCCACGGCTTGACCTGCAAGCCAAGCCGGCCGTGCACCCTCCCGGAGGGTGCGGGCCTCAGTGCGACGGCACGTGCCCGTGCACGTGCGCCATCGGATCGATCAGCTCGCCGCGCAGCAGGTGCAGCGGCGCCTTGTGGTACAGCCAGATGTCGTGGAACGGGTCGGTCAGGATCTTGCTCATCCAGACCAGGCCGGTGCCCAGGCTTTGCTGCCAGGTCAGCTGGGCGACGCGAAACAGCAGCCCGCTGACGCCGAGGAACAACCAGGCCAGGCCCACGTCGTGCGCGTAGCCCGCCCAGCCGACCGCCGGCTCGATCAAACCGAACAGGCTGGGCTGCAGCCACAGCAGCAACGGCAGCGCGACCCAGGCGCCCATCAGCACGATCTTGCGCCGGATGTTGTAGCCGACCTTGATCTCTTCCTTGTACTCGTCGGTGGCCTGGTTGACCTCGTCATAGCCGCGCGGCTCGAAGAAGAAGTGGCCGGCCTGGCGCGTCGTCATCGACACGCACCAGGCCAAGATCGCCGCATACGCCGGCTCGATCCACAGCAGCCCATAAGCGACCACGAAGCTGATCGCGCTGACCAGGTGCAGGCTCTGGTTGATGCGGCTGTGGTGGTAGTAGCGGTGATCGTCCCAGCGCTGGGTGGCCAGCTCTTTCAGAAAGGCTTTCACATTGAACCTCGGTGCAGACGGGGGGAGCCAGGCCGCCGCGCATGCGTGCGACGGCAACGCAGGCTTCGGCATGACACGATGGTGACCACCGGATGTGAAATGGCCGTGACGATGCACGTGGCGCAGGACTGTCATCGAACTGTTGTGCAAGCCAGGCACGATGCCCGGCATGAAGCCGACCGCGTACCGGACCGAGACCCACGGCATCGTCGTCGACAGCATCGCCGCGCCGCGCCGCTCGCTGCGCCTGGCCTGTGTCACCGAGACCTACCCGCCCGAGGTCAACGGCGTGGCCAGCACGATGGCGCGCTTCGTCGAAGGCCTGCACCGGCGTAACCACGATGTTCAGCTGATCCGGCCGCGCCAGGCTGCGACACAGGCCGCCGAGCAGCAACCGGGTTTCCATGAAGTGCTGATGCGCGGGCTGCCGATCCCGAAGTACCCGAACCTGCGCATGGGCGTGCCGTCCAAGCGTGCGCTGGTCAAGCTGTGGTCGACCCACCGGCCGGACGTCGTGCACATCGCCACCGAAGGGCCGCTCGGCTGGTCTGCGTTGCAGGCGGCGCTGCACCTGAAGCTGCCGGTGTGCTCGGACTTTCGCACCAACTTCCACGCCTACAGCAAGCACTACGGCGTCGGCTGGCTGCACCGGCCGATCATGGCCTACCTGCGCAAGTTCCATAACCGCACGCAGGCCACGATGGTGCCGACCGAGGCGCTGCGTCGCGACCTGGAGACCGCGGGCTTCCGCCATGTGACGGTCGTCAAGCGCGGCGTCGACACCGAACGATTCCATCCCGGCTTTCGCGATGAAGCGTTGCGCCACGGCTGGGGTGTGGCGCCGGACGACCTGGTGGTCGGCTACGTCGGCCGGCTGGCCGCCGAGAAGAACCTGGCGACGCTCAGCGAGGCGTTCGACTCCATTCGCCGCTTCGACGCGCGCGCCAAGCTGGTGGTGATTGGCGAAGGTCCGCTGCGGGCCGAGTTGCAGGCGCGCTGGCCCGACGCGGTGTTCACCGGCCAGCAAGTTGGCAATGCGCTGTCGGCGCACTACGCTTCGCTCGACCTGTTCCTGTTCCCGAGCCTGACCGAAACCTTCGGCAACGTGACGCCCGAGGCGATGGCCAGCGGGCTGCCGGTCGTGGCCTTCGACTACGCCGCCGCGTCGCAGATCATCCAGCACGGCCGCAGTGGCGTGTTGGTGGCGATGGGCGACAGCAACGCCTTCGTGCGCGAGGCAGTGCGCATCGCGACCGATCGCGCGCACCGTGTCGCGATGGGCACGTCCGCCCGCGAGGCCGCCTTGCGACTGGGGTGGGACGATGTCATCGCACGCTTCGAGAACGTGCTGCTGCACGTGATCCAGAGCGGCGAGGCCATCGCCGAAGACCACGCAATGCGACCTGCCGGCAGCCGACCATTGGCCACGCCAGCCGACTGACGGGCTGCACCGAACGCGCATGCGCAGGACGCATGCGAACCGGCCCCTCGACCGGTTCGCCTCAACGCCGCAGTGCACGCACCCGCAGCATCAGCAGTGCCATCGCCGCAGCGATCGCCAGGCCGAAGACCCACATCAGCGGCACGATCGGCACGTCCAGCGCGATCATCGTCGCGTAACCCGCCAGCATCGCCAGGATGCTGGCGTTTTCGCTGCAGCCTTGCACGGCGACCGAGCGGCCCGCGCTGAGCAACTGATGACCCCGGTGCTGCAGCAGCGCGTTCAACGGCACCACCATCAGGCCACCGACGATGCCGACGATCGCCAGCAGCGGCACCGCCAGGCCGAGCGCACCGGCGCTGGCCACCACCGGCATCATCAGGCCCAGCATGACGCCGGCCGGCAACATGCGCTTGGCTTGTGACAGCGGCACCCAGCGCCCGGCGGCGGTGGCGCCAATCACCACCCCGATGGCCACCGCGGCCTGCAGGTAGGCGGCCTGGTCCAGCGTCAGCTCCAACACGCCGACCGCCCAGCGCAGCACCGCGAACTGCAGGGTCGCACCGACACCCCAGAAGATCGTCGTCACCGCCAGCGACAGGCCGCCATCGCGGTCGCACCACAGCGTGCGGTGGTCATGCCAGAAGTCGACCACCAGCGCCACCGGGTGGACCCGGCCGGCGGGGTAGCGGGCGCCGCTGTCGGGAACACCGATGTTGAACAAGCCGGCCAGGCCATACAGCGTCAGCAGCAGCGCCAGCGAGGTGTCGAGCGCACTGCGGCCGGCCACCAGCGGCAGCGCAGCCAGGGCCTGGCTGGTGGCTAGCATCCAGGCCGTTCCGAGCAACCACGGGCTGACCAATGCCCCACCCAGCACCGTGCCGAGCAGCGCGGCGCAGACCACCGAGACCTCGAGCCAGCCGTTGGCGGCCACCAGCCGCTCGATGGGCACCAGTTCGGTGATCAGCCCGTACTTGCATGGCGCATAGGCCGCGGCGCCGAAGCCGACGACAACGAAGGCCAGCACCGGGTGCACGCCCGCCAACAAGGCCAGCACGCCGAGCGCCTTGACCGCGTTCATGCAGGCCATCAACCGCGCCTTCGGGAACGCATCGGCCAGCGGCCCGACGAAGGGCGCCAGCAGCACGTACGAGATCGTGAAGCCGAACTTCAGCAACGGCGCCCACCAGCCCGGCAGCCCTTGCTGCTGCAGCAGCGCGATGGTGACGATCAACAGCGCGTTGTCAGCCAGCGCCGAAGCGAACTGCGCAGCGATCAGCCAGCGGAAGCCACGCGGCAGCCTCGATGTGGCGCCCGACACAGGAACTTCGGCTGATCGGCTGGCGGGCAACTTCATGGCCCGCCATTTCAATGCGCTTGTGTGACAGCCGGCGAGTCGGTTGGCGGTTTCGGCGAAACTTGACACCGTTGCAGACAACCCACAGCGGAGGTTTCACCATGTCGTCGTCGTTCGGCCGCCGCGAGTTCCTGACCCACGGCTTGGGCGCCGCCCTGGCCACCACCAGCCTGTCGGGCCGCGCCGCATCGGCGTGGCCCCGCTACCGCGTCACCGACCTGGGCGATCTGGGCGGCGGCACGATCATCGTCAATGGCATCAACGAGCACGGCGTCGCCGTCGGCATGGCGACCCGCCACGACGGCGACAACAAGGGCGTGGGCTTCATCTCCAAGGCAGGCCGGATGCGTGGCCTGCGCATGGATCAGCGCAGCGTCTCGTCGTCTGCGGTGGCCATCAATTCGTTGGGCGTGGTGGCGGGTTACGACCTCGAAAACGCCAACGTGAGCTACGACCAGAACGCCTGGACCTGGCAAGGCGGGACGCGGCAATACTTCGACAAGGTCAACGAGCATGACAGCGCCTTCGCGACCGACATCAACGATGCGGGGGTCGTGACCGGTTTCCTCTACCCCAGCTTTGGCGTGCTGTGGCGCGACGGACGGAGGGTCGACCTCAGTGCCGAAACCGGCCGGCGGATCGTCCAAGCCAACGCGATCAATCAGGCCGGTGACGTCGCCTGCTACGGCCTGGGCACGCATGGGCGAGTTCAGTCGTATGTCTGCCGCCAGGGCACCGCGCTCCTGCTGGACGTGCTGGGCTCGCCGCAACACGAAGCCACCGACATCAACGCGGCCGGCCAGGTCTGCGGGCGTTACCGGCAGGTCGTCGACGAGCAGCGCGGCTACGGCTACCTGTGGCAGAACGGCGTTGCCATCGATCTCGGCCAGTTGCCCGGCCCCGACCAGAGCATCTGGCCGCTGGCCCTGAACGACGCCGGCATGGTCGTCGGCAGTTCTTCCGTCATCGCGCCCGACAGCCCGCGCGTGCCGCATGCGTTCATCTGGCAGGACGGCACGATGGTCGACCTGAACCGCCTCATCGACGGCGACCACGACGGCTGGGTCCTGAACAAGGCCGTCGACATCAACAACCTGGGCCAGATCGTCGGCCAGGGCACGCACCGCGGCGTGCCGCGGGCCTTCCTCGTCACGCCGGTCGCCTGACAGGCGGCGCCGAGTCACCTCGGACTTGGGGGATCAGGCTTCGTCGAGGACCCCTAACTCCATCAGTGCCCACCACGCCATCCGCTAACGTGCAAAAAGCACGCACTTTCTGAACGACTCGGTACTAGGATGAATCGGTCTTCGACGCCACGGCCGACGAGATCGCAGACAAGCCGACAAAAAAAGTGGAGGTAGCCAATGGCCCAGGATCTCGTGCCGGCCGAGCCTTGCGGCACGGCCCGTGAACACGACCCCACCCCGCATGCGGTGCCGCTGAAGGAACGGCTGCAACGCCGCTGGCGAGCCCGGCGCCTGCGCGCCTTCGCCGACAGGCTGGGCGCCCGCCCGGGCGACCGCATCCTCGACCTGGGCGGCAACATCGAGACCTGGTCGCTGGCCGAGCAGCCCTATCGGCTGACTTTGCTGAACACGTCGGCAGCCAGCGCCGGCACCCTGCGGCCGTGGCGTCTGCCGACCAACGGCGCCGAGTGGCAGGTCGTCGTCGGCGACGCGACCGATCTGGGCCTGTTCGGCGACCAATCCTTCGACATCGTCTTCAGCAACAGCGTCATCGAGCACCTGGGTGATACCGAGCGTGTAGCCCGCTTCGCGGGCGAGGTCCGCCGGGTCGGGCGCGGGTACTGGGTCCAGACACCGGCCTGGACCTTCCCGATCGAGGCGCACACCGGGCTGCCATTCTTCTGGTTCTACCCTCGCCCGCTGCGCGACGCCTGGGCCACCCGGCACGATCGCCGCCACGGCCACGAGCCCTGGCACTGCCCGCTCGCGCAGACGAACTACCTGCGACTGGGCACCCTGCGCAGGCTGTTTCCCGAGGCGCAGGTCTACACCGAGCGGGTCGGCTGTTTCACCAAGTCGTGGTCGATGTACCGTCGCAGCCACCCATGAACCTGCGCCAGGCCACCCGTTTGATGTCGCTGGGCAGCCAGCGCCTGGGCCAGGAGTTGCGTGAGGCCATTCAGCTGGGAACCGGGCTGGAGCTGGCACGCCCGTTCGCGATCCGGGCCCACCCGACCGAGCGCTGCAACTACCGCTGCAGTTCCTGCGCCTGCTGGCGGCTGGACGACTACCCGGCCGAGATGGGCCTGGCGCAGTGGCAGCGTACGTTCGCCGATCTGCAAAGCTACGTCGGACGCTTCAACGTGCAGTTCGCCGGCGGTGAACCGCTGCTGTTCAAGCCCTTTCTCGACCTGGTGCAGTGGTGTGCCGCGCGGCGAATCCAGTGGGGCATGATCACCAACGGGTCCGCACTGACAGCGTCCAACGTGGCGCGCATCGTGTCGGCGTCGCCGCTCAACGTGGACATCTCGGTCGACGGCGCCAGCGACGCAGTGCACGACGCGTCGCGCGGCATGCCGGGCTCGCTGGCCCGCATCAGCCAAGGTCTGCAACGGCTCAGGTCGGCGCGCGATACGGCGGGCGGCAGCTTTCCGATCCGCATCAAGGCCACCGTCCACCGACAGAACCTGCACGAGATGCGGGACCTGGTCGACTGGGTCGTGCGGGCCGGTGCGTCGTCGGTCGACTTCAGCCCGGTTCGCCCGTGGACGGCCGAGGTCAAGCGCGACCTGTGGCTGCGCCCGGCGGACGAAGCGCGGCTGGAGCAGGTCGTGCAGTCGCTGATCGCCGCCAAGCGGGCCGGTGCCCCGATCGAGACCGAGGAGCGCCGGTTGCTGTCATGGGCCGCACATTTCCGTGGTGATCGCGTGACGCCCGAGCGCACCCCCTGCCGCGTCGGGCTGCGGGACTTTCACATCCTGGCCAATGGCGACGTGCGCACCTGCTGGGAGTACCCGGTCATTGGCAACGTCACGCGCCAGAGCGTGCGCGAGATCTGGACCAGCGCCTTCGCGCGCGCACAGCGCGCCGAGACCTTGCAGTGCTCGGCGCTGGGCTCTGCAAAATGTGCCAGCTCGTGCCTGTCGCACCGGACGATCGCGCAAGACTGGCGACGCGTCGTCATGCTCAGCCCGCGGCCGCGCTGAGCCTGGGGTTCAACGCGCGCCGCGCCAGCGGATCAGCGCGATGCCACGCTCTTCGAACTCGATGTCGTAGGCATTGGCGTCGTTGGCCGGCAGCTTCTTCAGGTGTTCGACGTTGACCAGCGCCAGCTCGCCTGGCGCTGGTGCGCGCCGCGGCGTGGGTTGCTCGCGGTAGACCGCGAAGCTGGGCCTGTGCAGCTTCCATTGCACCGCCACCTCCGGCCGCTGGCGCGCGTGCAGCCCGGCTTCACGCACGGGGCCTTGCAGCAGCGTGCCCCACCAGGGCAACCCGAAACCCAGCAGCACCAACGCGACGACGCAGCTCGACAGCAGCGGCGTCGCGCTGGGCGCCAGCCCTTCACGCAGACGCGCCGGCGCGGCAGCCAGGCCGATGACCACCCCGGCAGCCACGGTGCCGGCGATCATCAGGCCCAACGCCGCTGGCGCATGCGACAGCAAGGCACGGTATTCCGGCTTGGGCACGAGCGGCAGCAGCCACGGCAGCAGCCAGGCGGGCACCACGAACAGTGCCAGCAAGATCAACGCGCTGACCGCCAGCGCCCATCGCATCGCCTGGCCGCAGCGCTCCAGCTCGATAGCCATCAGCAGCACGAACGGCGTCGCGCCATAGAGCACGTAGTGCGGCAGCTTGGTGCCCGACAGCGAGAAGAACACCAGCACGAAGCCGCCCCAGCCGAGCAGGAAGCGGCCAAGCGGGTCTCGCCAATGCGCCTTGGCCCGCCACACCACCGCGGCCAGCAGCGGCGCCCACGGCAGCAGCAGCAGCGGCAGCACGGCGAGGTAATAGCCGACGCCGCCCCCATGCTGCTCCATCGCGCTGCTGTAGCGCGCCAGGTTGTGCCGCACGAAGAAGCCGTCGATGAAAGCCTGGCCGTGGCGGTTCAGCGCATAGGCATACCAGGGTGCCGCAATGCCGATCAACAACAGCCAGGCCGGCACGTCGCCGACGGCCTGGCCGATGCGGCGCAGCGCGAGACGCCAGTCCCATGCCGTGATCAGCCAGACGCCGCCGGCAGCCACCGGCACCAGCACCGCCACCGGCCCCTTGGCGAGCAGGCCCAGGCCCATCCACGCGAAAGCGCGGCGCAGCGGGGCTTTCTGTTCGGTCTCGAGCCACCGCCACGCATCGCACACGGTCAGCACGAGCAGGAAGTTCAGCAGCGCATCGGCGGTGGCTGCGCGGCCGATCGCCAGCACACCCAGGCTGGTCGCGAGCATCAACGCAGCACTGACCGCCACCCTGTCACCGAGCCGCGGGCGGGCGAACACGAACAACGCCAAGGCCCAGCCCCAGGCGCACAGTGCCGACGGCAAGCGCAGCGCGAACTCGTTCAGGCCCAGCAGGCCGACGCTCGCCGCCTGCAGCCAGTAGACCAGGATCGGCTTGTCGAAGCGGTCTTCGCCGTTCAGCGTCGTGTGACCCCAGTCGCCGCTTTGCAGCATCTCTCGCGTGGCCTCGCTGAACGCGCCTTCATCGACGTCGAACAGCGGCGCCGCGCCGAGCTGGAAGATCGCCAGCAGCAGCAACGCGAGGGCCAGCGCCCAGGGAATGCGACGATGAATGCGCGACTCGGCCGGCGCCGGGCCGCCCCAAGGCGGCCGAGCACCCCCACGGGGGGTAGACGATGTACTCATCGGCTGGGGGCTTTCGTTTCGGCCGGCGCCGGGCCGCCCCAAGGCGGCCGAGCACCCCCGCGGGGGGTGGTCGATGTACTCATCGGCCGGGGGCTCCCATTTCATGCCAGGCATCGGCGTCATCGAGCGTCGGCTGCACCATCGTGTGGTACTGCCGCGCATGGCCGCCTTCGTAATAGATGCGGATCAGCAGCTCGGCCAGCACGCCGGTGCACAGGAACTGCAGCCCACCGATGACCATGAAGAAGCCCAGGATCAACAGCGGCCGGCCACCGACCGATTCGCCCAGCAGCTTCAGCACGCCGAGATAGCCGAGGATCATCGTGCCGAGCGCGCCGATGCCCAAGCCCACGGTGCCGAAGAAGTGGCCCGGCCGCGCGCCGAAGTTCAGGAAGAAGTAGACCGCCAGCAAATCGACCAGCACGCGGAAGGTGCGCGAGATGCCGTACTTCGACTCGCCGGCGGTGCGGGCATGGTGGCTGACCGGCACCTCGGCCATGCGCGTCGGCGAGGTCACGGTCGCCAGCCAGGCGGGGATGAAGCGGTGCATCTCGCCATACAGCCGGATCTCGCGCAGCACCGGCGCACGGAACGCCTTCAGGCTGCAGCCCAGGTCCTGGAACTTCAAGTCGGTGACGCGGCGGATCAGCCGGTTCGCCAGCATCGACGGGAACTTGCGCAATGCGAAGCCGTCCTGCCGGTTCTGGCGCCAGCCGGCCACCATGTCGTAAGGCTCGTTCAGCAGCTTGGCGACCAGCAACGGAATGTCCTGCGGGTCGTTCTGGAGGTCGCCGTCCATCGTCACGATGATGTCGCCGCGCGCGGCATCGATGCCGGCCTGCATCGCGGCCGTCTGGCGGAAGTTGCGCAGCAGCCGCAGCACACGGATGTGCGGGCCGACGGAGGCCGCGTGGTCCTGCAGCGCGCGGCCGGTGCCGTCGCGGCTGCCGTCGTCGACGACGATCAGCTCCCACGGCTGCGGGTAGGCCGCCAACGCGGCTTGCACCGCGTCGATCAGCGGCTTGGCGTTGTCGATCTCGTTGTACATCGGCACCACCACCGACAGGCGGTGCGGCGTCAGCTGGGTCAGTGCCAGCGCGCGCGCCGCGGGCAGGTCGACGGCCGGTGCCGGCGAAGTCAAGGTGGTGTTGCTCATCGTTCGTTCTTCTCCAACTTTGTCCCGGTGCTCGCCTGTCGACGGGCCCAGGGCATGATCATCGCAGCCGCGGCCAGGGCCACCGCCAAGCTGAAGGCGTGCAGCGCCAGCGCGCCGGCGGCCACCTGGGCGCCTGCGGAGTCGCCGACTGCGCCGCCGTCCATCCGCGTCGCCGCCCACACGCCGGCTTCATAGGTACCCAGGCCGGCCGGGCCCTGCAGCGGCAGCACCGAGGCCACCTCGCCGCCCAGCGCACCGCGCAGCGCCGCCGCCATGTCGAGCGGCGCCAGCGCCTGCAGCACCAGAGTGAACACCGCCAACTTGACCACCCAGTTGGCGGCACACAAGACCCAGCCGAGGCGGTCGTTGCGGTGCGTCAGCCAGGCCGACTCGAAGCGCTGCACCAACGGCACCCGGGCCGAGAGGGCCGCCAGCGCACGGGCACCGAACAGCAGCACCAGCGCCCAAGCGAGCGCCAACAGCACGGCCCAGCCGATGCGCGCCTCGCGGGTGAACGGTGGCAGCCACAACGCCGCCAGGGTGGCCAGCACCGCGGCATCCTGCAGCCGCAGCCACAGCAGGCTGCGCAGCGAATCACCCAGCGGCACGCCGAAGCGGCGCTGCATCAGCAAGGGGTAGCCCGCCTCGCCTGCGCGCAGCGGCAGCACGACGATGGCGGCGTTGTGCGTCAGGAACAGCGCCAGGCAGGCCATGAACCCAGGGGCCGAGCCGCGCGCGGCATCGGCCGCGAACCACGAGCCCCATTCGCGCCGCAAGCGTTCGGCCCGCAGCGCGTAGCTCAGGCCCAGGCCGGCCAGCGCCACGGCCCACAGCCAGGGCGGCGTGGCCGCCAACGCGGCAGCCAGTGGAGCCAGGTCCACCTGCCGCAACAGCCACGCCAACAAGCCGAGGCCCAGCGCGCTGGCAAGCAGCAGGCGCGTCCAGGGGCGGCGCGCAGCGTCGGGCGTCGGGGGCATCTTGAGCAGGCGTGGAATGGCGCGCGATGGTAGCAGCAGGCCCCCAGGCCCTTCGGCCCGTCCCGCGCGCCTTGGCAGCGGCCCGGCGCTCCTGCCATCTTGGCCCCACACCCGGGGCGCGGCAAAGCGCGGGGCTATCATCGTCGGCCCATGGCCCAGAACATCCTCGTCACCGGCGCGGCCGGCTTCATCGGCGCCCATGTGGCGGCCGAGTTGGCGCGCGACGGCCACCGGGTCACCGGTGTCGACAACTTCAACACCTACTACGAGCCTCGGCTGAAGCACGACCGCGTCGCGGCGCTGTTGCAGCCCTTGGGCGTGCCCTGCCAGCTGCTGGACCTGTGCAACGGCACGGCCACGCGCCAGCTGATCGTGCAAGGCGGCTTCGACGCCGTGATCCACCTCGCCGCACAGGCCGGCGTGCGGCACTCGATCAAGGCCCCGGCCGACTACATCCAGTCGAACCTGGTCGGTTTTGCGAACGTCATCGAAGCCTGCCGTGAGGCGGCCGTGCCGCACCTGCTGTACGCCAGCTCATCCAGCGTCTATGGCAACCGCACCGACGCGCCGTTCCGCGAGACCGACCGCGTCGACCGCCCGGCCTCGCTCTACGCCGCGACCAAGATCGCCAACGAGCTGATCGCGCACACCTACGCCAGCATCCACGGCCTGCGTTCGACGGGCCTGCGCTTCTTTACCGTCTACGGCCCCTGGGGCCGGCCGGACATGGCGTACTTCTCGTTCTCGCGCCGCATCCGCGCCGGCCAGCCGATCACGCTGTTCGCCGAAGGCCAGCTGCTGCGCGACTTCACCTGCATCGACGACATCGTCGACGCGGTGGTCGGCCTGCTGAATGCACCGACGCCGGCCGAGCGGCCGACCGAATCGGACGTCTACAACCTGGGCCACCACGTGCCGGTGAAGGTGGTCGATTTCGTGCGCACGCTCGAAGAAGCGCTGGGCCTGACAGCACAGATCGAGTTCGGCCCGATGCAGCCCGGCGACGTGCCGGTGACCTGCGCCGACGATGGCCGCCTGCGCGCACGCATCGGCGACTGGGCCTGCACCTCGCTGGCCGACGGACTCGGACGGTTCGCACGCTGGATCGAAGCCTGGGAGCCGCTCGAGCGCTGAACGGCGACGGTCGGTCAGTGCACCGGCATGAACAACAACGCGTGCTCGACGCCGTCGATGTGCCCGGTGACCAGAACATGCTTCCAGCGGTTGATGCCGGGGTCGATCAGTCCCGGCAGCCCGGCAGGCACCTCGCTGATTGGCCCTGACGGGCAGTACTACGGCGCCATGGCTGAAAGCGGGCCGCGACTGGGCGGTACGGTGTTTCGGCTGTCGCTGTCAGGTGAGTTGACGGTCCTGCATGCCTTCCATGGCCCGGGACACCCGGAATACAACGGCCAGCAGTACAAGCCGGTGGGTCCGTTGATGCAAGCAGCCGACGGCTCGTTGTATGGAACGACGAACAGCGGCGGCAAGTGGGGCGAAGGCGGCGTCTATCGCTTGTCGTCGGCCCACGGCTTCGAGCAACTGGTCGACTTTGCCGGCTGGATGACCACCGACGCCGACAGCCCCGTCGGTGCACTGGTTCAGATGCCCGAGGGCCCTCTGTTCGGTACCACCCACGGCGGCGGCGTGGCCAACAATGGAGCGATCTACGCGTTGACGCCCGCCCCTTGAGTTGATGCCGAACGACCGCCGACCCGCCATGTCCCCCGCCGCTGGCGCCGCATCTGGATCTCGCTGCACGGTCTGGTGGTGCTGGCGGTCGCCGCCACGGCGTGGGTGCTGACGCTGCCGCCGTTCGGCGGGCGACTGGAGGGCGATCGGCTGTTGCCGCCGGTGCCGTACACCGTAGCCTATCTGCGCACGATGTGGGACGCCGCGCGCTGAAGCGGCGCCGACGCCAGCTTCAGCGCAACCGCCTCGCTCAGCGCACCGGCGTGAGCACCATCGCGTGCTTGACGCCGTCGATCTCGCCGGACAAGGCGATCTGACCGGCGGCATTGATGCCGACCGGCGTCGTGTACTTCACCCTGCCGGCCAGCGGATCGGCCGGGTCGATCAGGTCGGCGATGTCGTGCAGACCATTGGCAGCGTCCCAATAGGCTGCGCGGTAGAAGTTCTGCACCATGAGGCTGCCGACCACCTGCCCAGCGGCATTGATCGCTTGTGCCTTGACCTCGTTGCCCGCATAGGGGCCGCCAGCGGCGATGTCGCGCATGCCGGCTTCGGCTGACCAGATGAATCCATGCGAGCGGGCGCCGGTACCGCTGACGCCGACGACGTCACCGCGGTCGTTGATGCCAAGCGCCTGGCTGTGGCAGGGCTGGCCGTTGTCGGCGCCGATGCAGCCGAGCCGCATCCAATGGCCACTGGGTTCGACGATGATGGCGCGCTGCCGACCATCCGCCAGCACCATCATGCCGGCCACTTGGCCGAGCAGGTTGATCGCATGGCCGTAGCTGGCCAGTGCGCCCGCCGGGTGGCGATCGACCATGCCCTGCGTTCCGCTCCAGACAAACAGGTGCGACGCATCGTCAGCCGCTATGGCCGTGCCCACCACCTGAGCGCGATCGTTGATGTCGCTGCCAAAGCTGATGCCACCGGGCACCAGTGCGCCGATCGGGCGTACGCCGTTCGTTTCGGTCCAGACGAAGGCCTGTGGCGTGCCCTGTCCGTCCTGGTGGGTCCCGACCACCCGGCCTCGGTCGTTCAGGCCGCCAAGTTCGTTTCGTCCCCTGGTGAGCAGCGTGTCCCAGCCGCGGATTCCGGTGGCCGCCGACCAAAGAAAGGGCTGGATGACCACTGACTGGTCGACCATGTCCGCATAGCCCAGGACTTCGCCCGTGTCGTTCAATGCCGAGGGCTGCATCGACACCGCCCCCTGCGGCAGGCCAAGGTCGGTGACGCGGTAGGTCGGCGCGGCGGCCCAGGCCGTGGCAGCCAGGGTGAGGCCGAGCAAGGCCATGAAACGGGCCATCGGCCGATATGCAATCCTGGACAAGAACGCCTCCCTGGTGTGGTCGCAGCCACCGACGATAACCGGTCGGCTCCGCATCCACAGGGCCGTGCGCCGAAAAAAAGCCCGACCGGGGTCGGGCTTCGTGGGCACGGCCGGCTGCCCGGCTGTCGATGCGTCGCTCAGCGCGCGGCGCGCTGCGCGGCATCGAAGAAGATCAGGTCGCGCGACGGCACCACGTCACCGGCGAGCACACCCTTCAACACCGCCAGATCCTTCCAGCCCGCCGAGCCTGCCGTGCCGTCGGTGTCGATCTGCAGCTTGGCGCCGTTCAGGCCATCGCGCAGCCGGACCACCTTGTCCACGATCGGGTCGCTACCGCCGTAGCCAATGCTGACCAGCAGCGCACGCAGGTCGATGCGGTCGACAGCGGGCGCGAAGTCGATGATCGAGTCCTTCTTGTCCGACATCCTCGTGTAGGTGAAGACGTCTTCCCCCCCGCCGCCGGTCAGCTTGTCGGCATCGCCGCCGCCGATCAGCTGGTCGTCACCCGGCGTGCCCACCAGCGTGTCCTTGCCGGCGCCGCCGGTGATGGTCTTGACCAGGTACAGGCCGGTCACCACCGGGTCATGGTCGGACGAACGGAATGGCGTCGGGCTGTAGTAGTCCGGCCCGCAGTTCGCGCACAGCGGCTTCTTGAACTCGGTGTTGTAGTCGATCACCACCGGCTCGTCGGCGTTGATGTGCCATTCGATCGCGTCGGTCAGCTGCGTCGCCATCGTCGCGCTGGCCAGCGCGTGGTCGAGCCGGCCCGCAGCGCCGTCGAATACATACGAGTAGCCGAAGCTGTTGAAGCGGCCGATCTGGTCGGCGAAGCCGCTGCTCGCGAAGGCGATCACCGGGTCTTCCTTCGCGTAGGCATTCATGTCGCCCAGCAGCAACGCACGGTCGGTGCCGGCGCCCGCGGCGAGGGCACCGACCCAGCTGGCCGTGCGCTCGGCCTGGCTCACGCGAAGTGCGTTCCAGCAGCCCTGGCCGTCGCCCGCGTCAAAGTTGCCGTCGTAGTCAGGGTCGCTTTGGGTCGGGCAGCTGCCCTTGGATTTCATGTGGTTGACGACCAGCGTGAAGCGCTCGCCGTTCAGCGCGGCAAAGGTCTGTGCCAACGGTGGGCGGTTGTGGACCGCGTCGGTGTCGCTTTGCGACGCGTTGACCAACGCGACGCGGGCCGGCTTGTAGATCATCGCGACCTTGATCGCGTCGGTGCCGGTGCCGCTGGACGGGTCGGCCACCGCGGCGTAGGTGCCTGCGCCGACCTTGGCGTTCAGGGCGGCGACCAGATTGCCGACCGCCTTGGCACCGTTGTTCTGCATTTCCACCAGGCCCAGCGCATCGGCGTCGATCGCGGCGATCGCTTCGATGATCTTGGTGCGCTGGCGCTGGAACTCGGCCAGGTTGCTCGCCCCGCGGCAGTTGGCCGGCGAGCTGACGCCGTCGAGCAGGCAGCCCTGGCCGGTGTTGCCATCGACGTCGGTGCCGTCGGTGAAGGTGGTGAAGTAGTTCAGCACGTTGAAGCTGGCCAGCTTCAGGTTGCCGGGCAGCGGGACCGGCGCGTTGCTGCGCGGGTTGTCGCGGCTGAAGGTGACGGCGCCCACCGGGTGCAGCTTGTAGTCGCCGAAGCCGGCGTTGCTGCTGGTGGCCAGACCGTAGTCGACCACGCCGGTCACCGAGGCGACGGTGTCGCCGCTGCGCAGCGTGTTGCCCTGGCCGATATAGGGCGTCGGGTCCGGGTTCTGGGCCGTCGTGCCGTCGTCCAGGATGATGCGGCTGCGCGCGTTGGCATCGGCCAACGCCAATGCGTCCGGCGTACCCGGGCGGTGGCGGTTGGTCGGCGTTTCCATGCGGCCATCGGCGGACAGCGTGACCTGGCCATAACGGCCCTGGAAGTAGTTCTGTGACGCGGTCAGCGGGCGGTTGATCGTCACCAGCATGCCTTCGACGCGCTCGAGGTCGTCATTGCTCGCTTCGGGGAACGTGATGACCTTCGGCGCGATGCTGTGGCCGCTCGACAGCACATTGAGGTTTGCAACGCCGCTCAGCTCGGTCACCGGGTGGGCCGCGGTGTCGGCGTTGCTGCCGGCGCCGGTGTTGAACTCGACGATGTTGGCGGTCAGCTGCACCAGTTGGCCGGCCGATACGGTCGGGGCCGACCCGGTGTAGACGAAGATGCCGTCCGACGTGGTGCTGTTGCCATCACCCGTCGCGTCTTGCATGAAGAAGCCGTTGTTGTTGACACGGGTGACCACGCCCGAGGTCTTCACCGGCTGGCCGGCAAAGGGGCTGGTCGTGCCGCTGCCCTGGATCTCCATGATCGTGCGCTCGGTCGGACCGTCGCCGCCACAGCTGCCCAGCGGCGCACCGGTGTTGCGCGGCGTCGGGGCGCCGATGGCGAAGTCGGAGATGTTCTGGTCGCTGTCGGTGCAGCCGTTGGCCGCCCGCAGGTCGCCGGTGGTGTTCGACGGCGCCGGCGCAGCGCCCGAGCCCTCGAAGAAATTGGCGCTGCCGTAGCCGACCAGATCGACGATGCTGGACGAGCTGGGCTTGTCGCCAACCAGCGCGACGGTGCTGCTGACCAGCGCCACCTTGCCGCCGGTGGCGCTCATGAAGATGGTGCCGGTCGCGTCAGGCGTCGGCAGGTCCTGCGTGCCGCCGGTACCGGCCGCTTCTTGCACCAGGTAGTACTGGCGCGGCTGCAGCACCACGCCCGACAGATCCGTCTTCAACCAGGTGCCGGTGCCGGTGGTCGAGTTGTACTGCACCGACCAACCGGCCAGCGCAACCGGGTTGCTGCCTGCGTTGAACAGCTCGATGAAGTCGTTCTTCAGCGTGGCGCCGGAGTTGCCGCCGCCGCCATAGACCTGACTGACAACGACGCCAGAGGTAGATGCCAACGCCGGCAGGACGAGGCCGGCCGCCAGAAACGCGGCAAACAGCGGCCGCAGAGGGAATCGGTTGCGCATGGGTGTGTCAGAGATCGTTGCAATGAGGGCGCGAAGCCTAACGATCCAGCATGACACCGCCATGTCGCGGCGCTAGTTACTTAGAGCACTTATGCGGGCGCGATTTCAGCCCCTTGTTCCTGCAACAACGCGCGCAGCACCGAGCGGTGGCACTGCGCCTCTATCTCACAATAACAGCCCACCGAAAAGTGACTTTGGTGTGACAGCGCCGCCAGCAGCGCGATCGAGCGCGCCGCGTCGGGCTCGGCCATCTCGTGCCGGTAGGCTTTGACGAAGGCCGCCCACTGCGCCGGGGTCTCGGCCTGCTGGCCGAGCTTCATCGTCTCGACGCTCGGCGCCAGGTTCGGGTACCAGACGTCGTAGTAGTTGCGCGAGGCGAACTCGGTCTTCGGCACGCCGCGCGGCGGCCGCCGCACCGTACCGATGCGCGTGCCCTCGCCGGGTGCACGCTCGCTGCCGAGCTTGACGATGCGGATGGTCATGGAGCCCCCGAAGGCTCATGGAGTCACTCGGTCCCGAAGGAGGCACCGTCGCTTGGCGGCGATGCCCCCTTTTTCCTGCTCAATCGAGCTTCAGGCGCTGCAACTGGACGACGCGCTTGTAGGTCATCAGCTCGTCCTGGATCTGCTTGGCGAAATCGGCCGGCGAGTTCGCGACGATGATCGAGCCGGTGTCCTCGATGCGCTTCTTCACATCGGGCATTTCCACCGTCTTCTTCACCGCTGCGTTGATCTTGTCGACGATGTCCTTGGGCAGGTTGGCCGGGGCGTGGATGCCGTAGTAGGCCATCCGGTTGACCGGCGTCAGGCCGACCTCGGCCAGGGTCGGCACGTTCGGCAGCGAGGCCACGCGCTGGGGCGCGGCCACGACGATCGGGATCAGACGGCCGTCCTTGATGAACGGCAGCGCCGAAGGCAGGTTGTCGAAAATGATCGGCACCTGGCCAGCGACCACGTCGTTCAAGGCCGGGCCCGCACCGCGGTACGGGATGTGGGTGATGAAGGTCTTGGTCAGGCTCTTGTACAGCTCCATCTGCAGGTGACCAATGCCGCCGGTACCGGAGGTCGCGAAGCTGTACTTGCCGGGCTTGGCCTGGATCTCGGCCAGGAAGCTCTTGTAGTCCTTGGCCGGGAACGACGGGTGCACCGCGATCACGTTCGGCGTCGCGGCAATGTTGGTGATCGGCGTGAAGCCGCTGATCGGGTCGTAACTGACAGCCGGGTTGATCGCCGGGTTGGCGGCGGTGGTCGAGACCGTGGCCATGCCCAGCGTGTAGCCGTCGGGCGCGGCGCGCGAGATTTCGGTCGCGCCGACGACGCCCCCGCCGCCGCTCTTGTTCTCGACGATCACCGTGCCGCCGAGATTCGGCCCCAGTTTCTCGGCCACCACGCGGGCAATGATGTCCGTCGTGCCGCCCGGCGCAAACGGAACGATCAGCTTGACGGGTTTGGCCGGGTAACCCTGGGCCTGCGCCGAGGTGGCGCCCCAGGCGCAGGCCAGCAAGGCGGTGGCAGCGACGAGGTGGCGGCGAGAGGTCATGCGCATCTCCAGTACAAAGGTGGCGTTCGTTGAATGATGTCAGGAAAGAGCCCGACTGCATGCTCGCGCCGGTACTGTCAGCAGGGTTTGTGGGAATCACGTAGTCAGGGGCCTGCACGGCCTATGGTTTTCACTATGCTGCTGCCCCATGCCTGACGCCTTCAAGAACCTCATCAACGCCCGCACGGTGGCCGTTGCCGCCGCCCATTTGCAGGCCGCCTGGCCCACGTTCGACCGCCGCCGCTTCGAGCGCCTGGCCGGCAATGGGCTGGACGGCTTGGAGATGAAAGCCCGCGCGATGCAGATCGCCGAGGCACTGGACACCTGCCTGCCGGCGGACTTTGCGCAGGCAGCCGGCATCGTCGAAGCGGCTCTGGCGCCTGCAGGCGGGCACGGCGCCAGCGGCAACGCCACAGACGGTGCCGGCCTCGGCGGTTGGATCGTCTGGTCGCTGGGCGAGTTCGTTGCCCGGCGCGTGGCGCAGCGCCCGGCAGACCTGCAGCGTGGCCTGCAGTGCCTGCACGCGTTGACACAACGTTTCACCGCCGAGTTCGCAATCCGACCGTTGTTGCGCGACCACCCGGGCGAGGTCTGGCCGGTCCTGATGCGTTGGTCGGAAGATCCGAGCGCCGCGGTGCGCCGCCTGGCCAGCGAAGGCAGCCGACCGCGTCTGCCGTGGGGTCTGCGGTTGCAGGCATCGGTGGTCGACCCGAGTCCCGCTTTCGCTTTGCTGCACAAGCTGCAGGACGACCCCGACGAGGTCGTGCGCCGCAGCGTCGCCAACCACCTGAACGACATCGCCAAGGATCACCCCGAGCTGCTGGCCGACTGGTTGGAGCAGCACCTGCCCGCTGCTCCGCCCGAACGCAGCTCGCTGCTGCGCCATGCAAGCCGCAGCTTGATCAAGCAAGGCCACCCCCGGGTGATGATGGCCTGGGGTATCGGTGGGCGTTTCAAGGGCGAGGCCACACTCAACATCGCACCGAAGAAGGTGGCGGTAGGTGGCGAGGTGGTGTTGACGCTGCAACTGCACTCCAAGGCCCGCAGTGCGCAAACGCTGGTGATCGACTACGCCGTGCACCATGTCACCGCCCGCGGCACCCCGTCACCCAAGGTCTTCAAGGGCTGGAGCTTGACACTGGCCGCTGGCGAGAAGTGCACATTGACTCGCCGCCACAGCCTGCGCCCGATCACCACGCGGCGCTATTACCCCGGCTGGCACGCCGTCACCATCCAGATCAACGGCGCCCAAGTCGCCGAGGCCGGATTCACCCTCGCCTGACCCAACACGCGCGGCAGCCCGTCACTCATACTGGAGCCCCCGCCCGGAGGGGGCCCGGGGGAGCGGAACGTTAGAGCTTGTCGCTGCGGGGCCCGGAACTCGTCAAACGAGTTCCGGGCTCCGCACAGCGACAAGCACCACCTCGCCCCGGTCCTCGCGCGGCCGGTGGCGCAGCCACCAGACACCCCCCTTGCGAATCGACCACGGCACCAGCAGCTCGGCCTCGGCGCCGAGCAGGCGGGCGCCGGTCATCAGGTAGGCCGCGGTCAGGCCCAGTGTCGGCTGGTGGCCAACCACCAGCACCGGCTCGCGGGCGTCGGGCCAGCGCACGGCCGCCAACAGCCCCTCGACCGATCCTTCGGGCGCCAGCGCATCCGAGATCTTGAACTTGCGCTCCAGCGTCTCGGCCGTCTGCCGGGCGCGCAGGGCGGGACTGGCCAGCACCTTGGTCGAATGCGGCAACACCTGGTTCAGCCAATCGGCAACGCGGCGGGCGTGGCGCTCACCCTTGCTCGTCAGGCCACGTGCCGGATCGTCGACACCGTCGGCCAACTCTTCGGCTTCGGCATGGCGCCAGAGGATCAGATCCATGCTCAAGACCTCAGGCGTTGGTACCCAGGTTGAAACGGGCCATCAGCGCCTGCTGCGCACTGGCGCCGCCACTGGCCGCGCGGTAGCTGCCGTCGCTTTGCAGCAGCCAGGCATCACGGCCGTCGTACAGGTAGGGCACCAGGCATTCGTCGAGCACGCGCTGGCGCAACTTGGCATCGCGCACCGGCCAGGCGAGCTCGATGCGGCGAAACATGTTGCGGCCCATCCAGTCGGCGCTGGACAGGTACAGCGCCTCTTCATCGTCGCCGTCGCCCCAGCGGAAGTAGAGGATGCGCGAGTGCTCGAGGAAGCGGCCGATCACCGAACGCACGCGGACGTTCTCGGTCTGCCCGACCAGGCCCGGCGGCAACATGCAGGCGCCACGTACCACCAGGTCGATCTGCGCGCCCGCGCGGCCGGCATCGACGAGGGCGTGGATCAGGGCCGGTTCGGTCAAGGCGTTGCACTTGACCACGATGCGTGCCGGCCGGCCAGCCCGCGCCGCTTCGGCCACTTGGCCGATGTGCTTGACCAGCCGCCGGTGCAGCACGAAAGGCGCGGTCAACAGATGGCGCGGCGGCTTGACCCGCGTCAGGCTGGCAATCTGCTGGAACACGCCATCGGCGTCGGAGGCGATCCCGGGGTCGGACGTCAGGTAGCCAATGTCGGTGTACAGCCGCGCGGTCTTCGGGTTGTAGTTGCCGGTCGACAGGTGGACATAGCGGCGCAGGTGCGTGACGCCGCGGTTGGTGAGTTCGCGCCGGGTGATCAGCAGCAGTTTGGCGTGGGTCTTCAACCCGACGATGCCGTAGACGACCTGTGCGCCCACGGCTTCCAGCCGCTCGGCCCAGTTGATGTTGGCCTCTTCGTCGAAGCGGGCTTTCAGCTCGACGACGACCATCACCTCCTTGCCGCGCCGCGCCGCTTCGATCAGCAGGTCCATCAGCACCGATTTCTCGCCGGTGCGGTAGACCGTCTGCTTGATGGCCAGCACTTCCGGGTCATGCACCGCCTGGCGCAGGAACTCGACCACCGGCTCGAAGCTCTCGAACGGATGGTGCAACAGCACGTCGCGTTCGCGCAGCGTGTCGAAGAACGTGTGGTGGCGCGGCAGCCGGCCTTCCGGCCAGGCCGGCTCGTAGCGCGGGAACCGCATCCACTCGCCGCCCACCAGGTCGTCGGCCTGGTCGATCAGCTGGGTCAGGCGCACCAGGTTAACCGGGCCGTTGACACGGTACAGCGCCGCATCCGGCAGGTCGAATTGCTCCAGCAGCAGGCGCCACAGCTGCTCCGGGCAGCTGCTGACCACCTCCAGCCGGATGGCCTGGCCGAAATGGCGTGTGGTCAAGCCACTGCGCAGCGCCTGGCGCAGGTTGGTGACGTCATCCTCGTCGACATCCAGGTCGGAATCGCGCGTGACCCGGAACTGGGAGAAGAACTCGACCTCGCGACCGGGGAACAGATCCTGCAGGTGTGCGCGGATCACGCTGGACAGCAACACAAAGCCTTGCTGGCCCGGCCGGCAGACATTGGCCGGCAGCCGGATCACGCGCGGGAGTACCCGCGGCACCTTGACGATGGCGATCTGGCTCTCGCGGCCGAACGCGTCGCGCCCGCCCAGGCGGACGATGAAGTTGAGCGACTTGTTGGCCACCTGGGGGAACGGGTGGGCCGGGTCCAGCCCGACGGGGATCAGCAGCGGCCGCACCTCGCGCTCGAAAAAGCCGGCCACCCACTCGCGCTGGCCCTCGTTGCGATCTTCGTGGTTGATGACCTCGATGCCGTGGCGGGCCAGCGCGGGCATCACCTCGTCGTTGAAGACCGCGTACTGTTCGTCGATCAGCGCATGGGCCCGCGACGCCACCTCGGCCAGGTCGGCGCGCGAGGCATCGCCGGGTGCGGCACGCGCCGCCTCCAGCGTGTCGGCGAAACGCACCTCGAAGAACTCGTCGAGGTTGGACGAGACGATAGTCACGTAGCGCAGCCGCTCCAGCAGCGGCACGTCCTCGCGCTGGGCCTGGGCCAGCACGCGGCGGTTGAACTCCAGGATCGCCTGTTCGCGGTTGAGCAATGCGGGGGGGGGCGTGGCGCTCGGGGCGGGCACGTCCACCGCAGCGGCGTTGGACAAGAAGTCACTCATGCTGCGAGTTTATGAATCTGTTGTGACATTGGCATGACCCTTTCGGCGCATGCCGTCACGCGGCGCGAGCCGACGCATCAGGCCCCCATCACCGGGACCCCGGCCACCACGGTTTCAGGCAGGTACGACGGCGACGCCGCAGGCGCTGCCTCGGCAGCGGCCAGCGCGAGCGCTGTCTGCGTCCAGTCGATCAGTTCGAGCCGGCCATCGGCGTGCTCGGCCAGGGCGGTCAGGCTTTCGACCCAGTCGCCGTCATTGGCGTAGAGCACACCGTCGATTTCGCGCAGTTCGGCGTGGTGGATGTGGCCGCAGACGACACCATGCACGCCGCGCCTGCGCGCCTCGCGTGCCACGGCGGCCTCGAAGTCGCTCACATAGCTGACCGCGCGCTTGACCTTGAGCTTGAGGTATTTCGACAGGCTCCAGTACGGCAGGCCCAGACGCCCGCGCAGCCGGTTCAACTGCCGGTTCAGCTTCAGCGTGAATTCGTAGAGTGAGTCGCCGACATGCGCCAGCCACTTGGCACACTGGATCACGCCGTCAAACAGGTCGCCATGGGTCACCCACAGGCGTCTGCCGTCCGCCGTCTCGTGCACGCAGTCTTCGATCACCTCGATGCCACCGAAACTGTGACCCAGGTACTTGCGCGCAAACTCGTCGTGGTTGCCCGGCACGAAGACGACTCGCGTGCCCTTGCGCACTTTGCGCAGCAGCTTCTGCACCACGTCGTTGTGGGCCTGCGGCCAGTACCAGCCGCGACGCAGTTGCCAGCCGTCGATGATGTCGCCCACGAGGTACAGCGTCTCGCACTCCGTGGACTTCAGGAACTCCAGCAGCGCCGTGGCCTGGCAACCCGGCGTGCCGAGATGAATGTCGGAGATCCACAGCGTTCGAAACCGCAGCGGCCCCATCGATGACGCAGCGGCATGCAACGAGGGCGGCAAGTCGAGGGCGGCAGTCTGCATGGTTGTTGCATGCTCGCGATGGCCAGTGACCCGCCGATGAAAACGTCATGAACTTTCAATGACTTTCCGCGGCCGGCGCTCTTGTTCAACGATCTTCAGCAAAGCCCCTTGCGCGATCGTGAAAGCCTTGTGACAGAAGGTTGTCGCCGACATCATGCGGCCCACGCGCCTGGACCGCAGGAGCGCGCCCCCATTTGATTCGCCCACAAGGAGACCAGCTTGAATTCGCACTCACTTCGCCGCGTAGCCCTGGCCTGCGCTGCGTTGTTCAGCATTGCCGCGGCCCCGATGACGCAGGCCGCACCGGCCGATCACCCGGGCGCCGTCGCCCGTGCATTGGCCCATTTGCAGCAGGATGCGCGTGAGGCCGCCGGCCACGGCTTCGAAGCCCGCGACGCGATCGTCGATGTCGACGGCACCGAGCATGTGCGCTTTGCCCGCCGCTTCCAGGGCCTGCGCGTGATCGGTGGTGACGTCGTCGTGCACAGTCGCGCCGACGGTTCGTTGCGTGGTCTGTCGCGCACGCTGGCCCACGCGCCGATGCTGGCCGTGCAGCCCAAGGTGAAGGCCGCCGACGCCGAGGTGCTGGGCCTGGGCACCGCCCGCGTGGCCGCCGGTGCGACCGTGACCAGCGAGTTGGTCGTGTTCGCGCGCCACCAGAAGCCGGCGTTGGCCTGGGACGTGCTCTATGTCGGCCAGACGCACGAGGGCGTGCCCACCGAAAGGCACGTCATCGTGAACGCCCACAGCGGCAAGGTGCTGGACAGCTTCGACGACATCATGCACGCCGCGGCCGTCGGCACCGGCCACAGCCTGTTCCTGGGCACCATCGACATCGACACCGACTCGCAACAAGGCGGCGGCTTCGCATTGCGCGACACCACCCGTGGCAACCATGCGGTGTACGACCTGAAGGGCAAGTTCAGCGGCGCCGGCACGCTGTTCACCGACGCCGACAACGAGTGGGGCGACGGCACCAAGACCGATCGCGCGACGGTGGCCGTCGACGCCGCGGCCGGCCACGCATACACCTGGGACTACTACCTCAACATCCACGGCCGTCACGGCATTGCCGACGACGGCAAGGGCGCCACCTCGAAGGTGCACCAATCGTTGTTCGGCTTCCCGTGGGTCAACGCATCGTGGAGCGACAGCTGCTTCTGCATGAGCTACGGCGACGGCGATGCCAGCTACTGGCCGCTGGTCGCGATCGACGTGGCCGGTCACGAAATGAGCCACGGTGTGACCTCGCGCACCGCCAACCTGACCTATTCGGGCGAGTCCGGCGGCCTGAACGAGTCGACCTCGGACATCTTCGGCTCGATGGTCGAGTTCTACGCCAACATTCCCGAAGAAACGCCGGACTACCTGATTGGCGAGCGCCTGCCGCGCGACGGCGGCGGCCCGCTGCGCACGATGATTCAACCCAGTGACGACGGCTCATCGGCCGACTGCTGGTATGACGGCGTAGGCAACCTCGACGTGCACTTCTCGTCGGGCGTCGGCAACCACTTCTTCTACATGCTGGCCCAAGGCTCGCAGTCGCTGAACTTCCCGCACTCCAAGACCTGCCAGGCCGGCGACACCCGCGTGGCGACCGGCAACGCGGTGGTCAAGGGCGTTGGCCGAGCCAAGGCCGAGAAGATCTGGTACCGCGCGCTGTCGGTGTACATGACCTCCAACACCAACTACCACCAGGCCCGCGAAGCCACCTTGTCGGCCGCAGCCGACCTGTACGGCGGTGTGGGCTCGAAGGTGTGGAACAAGGTCAACGCCGCATGGGCGGCGGTGAACGTCAAGTAATCCCTTCCGTTTTGCTCCGGAAGTCTGTGGGCCACCTTCGGGTGGCCTTTTTTTGGCCGGTGTGACGCGCGCTGTGCTTACTCGCCCAGGTATGCCGCCCGCACCTTCGGGTCGTTGAGCAACTGCTTGGCCGGCCCGCTCATGGTGACCTCGCCGGACTCCATGACATAGCCGCGGTTGGCCAGGCCGAGGGCGCGGCTGGCGTTCTGCTCGACCAGCAGCACGGTGGTGCCTTGCTTGTGGATGGTGTCGACGACC
>NZ_DASUNH010000008.1:0-20890 GCF_036277275.1 Ideonella sp.
GACGGTGCACCGCCAAGACGATGAGGGCTCCGATGATCGGGACGAACCAAACCAAAAGAAGCTGAGCGATCTTCTGCCGACGATCGCACAGGACATCCTGCACGATGAGCTGCGTAGCCCTGGCATTCAAGAGCAGCGGAATGAGGACCGCTGCGACAACAAGACCTATCTCCATTGCGCTTTCAGCCTAACGCCTGAGCATGAAGGATAGCTTCATGTTCGCTCCCATCAGCCCGAGTTGCAATGCGAGATCTGACCCCGAGTCCGCGCAGGCCTGGCAGGTCATTCGAAGTACTCGATCAGGACCGGGCTTCCTTCTCATCCTTCAACGTGAGGATGCAGCGGGTCAGCTCTGCGGCTAGAACCAGAGTTGTTCAGCATCTGACTTGAGTTGGAGGCAGTGTGGGAGCGGCACTTGCAAGCGTATTTTTCAGCGACAAGGCGCCTTGGGTCTTGACGCTGTTTGCGGCGGCTGTCGGATGGACAACCATTCGCACGGCAGATCGCTTGTCAAGTGCGCCGTTCGTCGAGTACCGCATCGAGCAAAGCACTCCGCCCGGGCCAAACGGTCTCGTTTCGGTGCGAATCCGAAACATTACTGCAACGCAGCGATTTGGCTGCTTCAACCTTCTGGTAGCCACGCCAGACCTTCAACGCAGTGACTTCTTTGGGCCTGCCGAGGGCTACACGCAAGTACTGCGTGGCACCGTGCTGGCTCAGACACGTCTTGCTCGCGTGCGCGGATACGAGTGGGATGTCCAGTTCACGGACATCTCGCCAGGCGCTGACATTGCAGCAAACATTCCGGTTAAGAAGCCTGGGACGCCGAAGCTGTTGATTCGGCCATGCTTGACCGTCGCGTCCGCAACCTCAGCCGAGGCCGACAGAAAGGCCGCGCGTGAGGATGAAGGCGAAGAGGCAGAAACCAGCAAGCCCCTGCCTGCCCCGATCTTGGTGGAACAGACGATCGAGACTTGGTTTGTTGAGAACGAAATCCGGTTGCTCTGGGCGGCGATGTTTGTCTGGCTGCTGGCGCTGATGGCACTGAAGCTGCTCAGTTCTTGGAGCCACGCTCGATCGACAGAACCTCGTTTGGCTGCGGTCAGCGGCGGCAAGGAGAATGGTCATGACGAAGACTAGTAGTGGCACAGGGGCCGTATCGAGGATCGTCAAGGCCCTGCTTGCACTGGTCCCGCTCGAAGTCGCTGCTGAGGCGAACAAGCCAGCTGATCCGCTTAGTGATGTCTCCGAAGTCGCTATGCGAGTAAAGGACTTGACTGGCGAGTATGTGACAGGTGGCCTGCTGTATAGAGTCGTGGACGGACGACGAAAGCACGTCGCCAATGTCAACGAATCAGGGAAGCCCGACAGAAAGGTCCAGTGCTCACCCGTCGACGAATTTGAGGCTCAAGCAGAAAGTCCAATCGACAGGGCAGTCGATCCGATTCGCTTGCCGTGTCGAACGAAGCTGGCGTTCAACTTTCGACGCAGCCTGCAGGCCGTCAACTTGCCGGAGTTCTCAAACCAGTACTTGCATGCGTATGCCGGCCCATCCTCTGCGATCTATACGAAGTATTCGGCTCAGTTGTTTGCCGAAGGGGAGGTGGCTGCCGCAAGATCTCTACAAGAGGCCGCTGTGGCGGCAGCCGCAGTGCGACTGGGCGACGCCAAGATGGAAAGCTACGTTGGTCGGGACCCGTCTCAAGGCTTCAAGCTGGTCTTCACACCCGCAGGCGTCGAAGCACTGAAGTCAGCACAGATGGCAGCTGGCATTCCAACTACAGGCAAGTTGGACAGACCCACCCAGGACCTGTTTTCTCGACACGCCACCCAAGAGCAGAAAACGGGGCACTCTCTCCCGCCCCTTCACTGCAGCAGCTCGAGAGATGGCTTTCTGACCTGCGACCGCAACCCAACTCCGGAACAGGAAGAAGCAAACGTCAAGCGTTTTGTCCTGCCAGCCGTGCCGGTTCCAGCCTACGCTGTGCCTTCAGACAAACCAAGCCCATTGCCAACACAACTGCAGGGCAACCAACCAAGGTAGTTGACGAGTGCTGCTGAAGTTCGCCAAACGCCCTACTCGAGATGAACCGCTCGGGAATTTGCGGAAGAAGCGAACAGGAGCCGACACGTGACGAGCAGTCGGAGCCTGTCGCTCTAGAGGTAGTCCGCCCGAATCGTGTCGACGTCGAACGGTGTCAGGCCTTCATGCACGCCGAAGACCGTGTCGGCTTCAGCCTTTGACGGGGCGAGCTGCCCGCGGGCTTGCGCGTGAAGGCGAAACAGCGTGCCCAGGTCTGGGCGCGGCGTGTGGATGATCGATCGCAGCATCAGCGACACGCCCGAGAGATTGTTGTGCGTGTTGTTCCAGCCCACCCGTGCGGTCAGCCCGATGTCGGCCCAAACGACGCGACGTTGTTCGATGTCGATCACCATCGGCAAGCAGATGCTGGTCGCTGCGCCGACATCGATGCGGTCGACCACCGTTCTCGGTTCGTACACCTCGCCCGAGTTCAGGTCCGATCGGGCCATCCACCCGGTGAAGCATTCGGGCAGGTCGCAATAGGGTTGCGCGGTGTAGCTGTTCAATGACGTCACGACATAACGGACGCCTTTGTCGGCCAGCTTTGACAGGTCCAGGTCGATGAACTCGGACGCGCCCTGCGGCGCATCGACGATGTCGCCGCTGTGGTAACCGCCATAGCTCTTCAGGTTGTAGTACGAGACGATTCCGCTGTAGACGAAGTCGCAGTCGTAGAAGGCGACCGAGAGGTCGATGTCGGTGCGAGAACGGCCGTTCTTCCACCACAGGAACAGGCGAATGAAGCGTGTGTCGGGCAGCGGCAGTCGGCTGCCTCGCGTCACGGTGCGCAGTGACTTGGAAGCCGAGCGCTGGACCAGTGGCGCCATGAAGTCGCTCAACGACTCTTCGACGAAACAGCGGCCCAACGGTGGTCGCTTCGAGAAGCGCTCCATCAGAGCGCGCTCGCACACTTCGGCCACACGCGCACGAACGCCCGGCTCGATCGTGGGGCGTTCGTCCTTGATCGCAAACACCTTTGCCAATTCACCCTTGGGCGTGAACGCCCGCAAGGGCAGCGGGCGCGGTGCGCGGAAGTGCGTCAAGACCTGCAAGAGCACGGGTGTGGACACGCGCGGCGCAACACCGGCGAACTGCTCGATCACCGCACCGGAGTCGCTGTCTCGACGCAGCAGCACGTCCAGACGGCGCGCCAGTTCGCCCGGTCGATCGACCAGCATGGCCGCTGCACGCTGCAGCTCTCGCTGTTCCAGTGCCGCCTCGACGCACGCGTTGAACGAAGGCGGCGCCTTGCCAATGCGTGCCGCCTGGATCGCCGACCAAGCGTTGGGGAATTTCTCTGCGAAGTCGCCGGGGTGCAGCACCTCCGCCAGGCGCTTCCACGGCTCGGCGTAGCGCATCACGTCTTCGACAGCGTTGCTCGCACGGTCCAGCAGCCCGAGCAGCAGCCGTCGCCGCGAGCGCGGCGTCTTGGCGAACTTCGAGGGGATTGCGAGAGAGACATCACAACCGCTCAACGCCACCGCGAGGCGCAGCACGTCGGTCGCGGTGTCGACATTGGCATCAAGAAAGGCGTCCACGCGCGGGTCCACGACATGCTGGACCAGCGCCGCCCCGATCACGGCTCGGTTCTCTTTGAAAGGCACCTCGGGCGGCATCAGTCGGAACACATCGGCGCGGTACTGCCTGATGAACCAGGTCAGGTCCTCGACATCGGCCACGGACAACGAAGTGCGCGAGGCGGCGAGCTTGGTGAACAAGCCATCGAACTCCTCCTTCGTGCCCAGCTCGATGACGCGAGGCGCTCGGCCGTCTAGCAGCGCAGGCCGCTCATCATCCGTCGGCGGGCGACGACGCAGCGTGAGGTAGTGCGCCAGTGCGTTGAGGTACAGCTCGGCATCACTCGCTGCGAGCACCTCGCGGGGGAAGCCAGGATAGAGCGGCTGGTGCTGCCGATGCGCCCCGAGTTGCTTGCGCAACCCGTCCAGCAGATCACGCAGGAACCGGGTCAGCCCCTCGATTGACAAGGTGCCCAGGCGCTCCAGCAAAGGCTCGGCACACACGTAGCCGAGTGCCGCCAGCTCCTTCTGCACCGTGGCCAGTTGCGCACGCGTCGCGCCGCCCTGCCCCTCGCGCACATGGACCTTGCACTTCCTGCGCAGGTAGATGTCGTTGTTCATCGTCTCCACCGGTCCCGAAGTGAAAACGCCTGCCAAGAGGCAGGCGCTGGTGTGGAAAGCGGGAACCCTAGATCAGGATGGAGAAGGAAGGACTCCCATAGCCACTGCAGAACAATAGCGCAGTAACGACCTGATCGCAATGCGCCTGCATTGCGAGTCCTCGTTTCAAACTTCGCTACTCGTACTGTTGACGCGTAGCCATCCAGTTGCGCAGGTCCTCGGAAAGGTCGGGCTCAATTCGATTCTTGCCAGCGAGCTTTGCTTGACGCATGCGACTATCCGCCACATCCTCCAGTTCGGACGGCGCTCGCGAGTCCGCGAATGTGGACGCGACACCAAACGAGGCGCGTACATCGATTTGAAGTTCGCCCTTCGCAGTCCTCGCGGTGACTGGAGAGTGCGCCAAAGCTCTACGAATCCTCTCCGCGAGCACGAGTGCGTCGCGCTGATCACGCTCCAGCAAGACGACGAACTCTTCGCCCCCTCGGCGGAATGCAAGCTCTTTGTTGCTCAAGACGCTCCGCATTCGCTCTGCAGCCGTCTTTAGAAC
The DNA here is from genome assembly GCF_036277275.1 of Ideonella sp. Lineage (GTDB taxonomy): Bacteria > Pseudomonadota > Gammaproteobacteria > Burkholderiales > Burkholderiaceae_C > Ideonella. The sequence continues at coordinate 4,772 of NZ_DASUNH010000008.1, forward strand.
GATGTCGCCGACAAGATTCCCATGCGTCTTATTGACCTTTCCGAAATCATCTAGATCGAACATGATGAATGACCAAGGTGTCGGCTTTCTCTTGAACTGTTCCTCTACGGCTTGGACTTGGACCCGCAGTGCTTCGGCATTGGCGAGACCTGTGCGGTCATCCCAATGTGACGGCCCCATTGCCCCTTGCTGTGCCAGTTCCAATCCAAAGCTGCCGCGAACACAAATGCACGGCAGCTTTTGGCATCGATGACACTTTCCCCCGTACAGGTTCCAACTCACGTCCGCAAGAGTCACGCCAGTCGCCGTTGGATCGACAAATTGCAGATTGTTGGCAAGCGCGAAGATCCAAGCGCAGAGGTCAGCCATCTCATTTCGAACCACAAGACCTACGTCGTGATCTATCGCGTCATCCAACAAGATCGCTTCTGCAACTTCGCCGAGTTCTTCAGCCATCCTGCTAAAGACCATTGCAAGTCGATCTCGCGATGGAGCGATCGTCTCGCCGCCGGATGGGCTTCGGTAGATGTTTGCAAACATGGTTTGCCACTCTCGCAAAGAACGAGGTTTCTGGTGTCGGTGTGAAGCCGCCAACACTGCAAGCTTTGCCGGATCAATGTCTTTCGGCGTCCGCTCACAGTTGCAAACATGCTCCAAACATCTGGGGCAGACTCCTGGGTACTTCTGCCAAATGGTGTCTTCAAGATCAATGCTTAGCCTATTTGCAAGCGCGCAATACCACCCGAAGATCTTCGCAAGGTAGTCACGTGAGCCATCCGCATCGCTGGTTCGAAAGAGATACCTTGACCCACCCCCAAATACTTTAATTAGGTGAGTGAAGATCTCGATCTTGGAACGGTTGTAGTTCTGGGTTGGGAAGTAGATCTCTCGGAACATGTCGGACCAGTTGTTTAACGACATTTCCTTATGGAAATCTGACTCGGTCATGCTTCTCTCCTGATTGATTGGTTGACCATGTTGTGTCTCGCCATGCGACTCGAACGCTTAGGGCCAGCACAATGCCTTGCTGCCTCCTGTTCAGCTCGCATGCGCAAAGACGCAAACCTTCTTCCCACGAGCAAAGAAGGGGGCAGAGCCACAGGCCCCTCACCCAAATATCCCCCTCACCACCTCCGCATTGCTCATCCCACCCGCATTGCCTAACGTCGACGACGACGCCACTTGCCAACACGCCAAATGCGCCAGCGCATTCACCATCACCGGCGTCAGGTACAGCTGAGTAAACGTGTTGTAGAGCGGGAAGTCGTCGAGGCTTTCGATGTCGAGGGCGATGCGGGTCTCGGTGGGCAGTTGGCTCCACCAGCTGCTGACGTTGTCGTTGTAGACCCAGAGCACCTCCACCGCCTCTTGCGCCGGCACGTTGAACCATGGGTTGTTGAGCACGCGCAGCGTCTGGCGCACCAGCAGCGCGCCGCCGGCGCGTTTGGCGGCGAGCAGTTTTTGCTTCAGCTCTTCGAACGCGCTGGTCTCGAAGACCTGGTTGTGGCGGAACAGGCGTGCCGCGCCGTGGCCGGGGTCGTAGGGGCCGTAGGGCACGTAGCCGTGGGCGGGTGAGAAAGGCTGCAGGCCGAACAGCGGCGGCAGGTCGCTGGAGACGACCGTGTCTTGCCGCGCCGGGTCGCGCCGCACGCCTTCGTCGGTGTTGATGAAGACGACGAGGCGCGGCACGCCGCGGGCCAGCAGCGCGTTTAACCCCAAGTTCTCCAGGCTGCCGCCGTCGGCAAAGCGGTAGTCGAGCGCGGGCTGTTCGGCGCGGCCCTTGACGGGCCAGTAGTTGTAGCGCGGCACCAGGCCGCGGAACTCGGGGTACTGCTCTTCGAACATCTGCGCAAAGGCGGCGCTGCTGCAGCCGGCAATGTCGCTGAGCGAGAAAGCGCGCTGCGGCCGGCTGGTGTGCACCTCGCCCGGGTTGCCTTCGCCGAGGTAGGTGCTGCGCATCGCGAACGAATCGATCAGCCCGCCGCCGATGTCGCCGGGCTGGTGCGCGCTCTTGGGGAAGGCGGCGCGCACACCGAGCATGAAGTTGGCCTCGAAGGGCATCAGCTCGGCGTCGACGCCATCGCTGTTGAACAGGCTGGTGTTGAAGACCGGGTACGGGCGCTTGCGCTGCACGGTGATGAAGTCGTCCGCGCGCAGCGTGGGGTTCTGCGCCAGGATGCCGTTGGGGGCGTTGAGGTAGCTTTCGGTCCAGCTGAAGTAGCGCGGGTCGAAGCCATCGGCCGTCGGCGACCACAGGCCGTAGTCTTTCAGTACCTGTTCGCCGATGAAGCCTTGCCACAGCTCGTTGTTGGCGTAGCCGTAGTCCTCTTTCAGGCGGTACAGGTTCTCGACGATGCGGGCCGGATCGAACCGGGTGGGCACCCAGCCCAGGTTGTCCGGCGGCAGCTCGTCGAGCCGGCCCAGCGTCAGGCGCGACGGGTTGAGCTCGACATCGCCGAGGAAGTTGTCGTCGGAGATGGTAGACGGCAGGTAGGTGAACAGCGTGTTGGCCCAGGTGCCGCCCGAGGCCGACGAAATCGCGAACACGTCGTCGAGCAAGCCCAGGTGGCGCAGCCCACGCAGCTGGCCCATCGCACAAGACAGCGCCCGGCTGCCACCGCCCGAGAAGCACAGGCCCACCGAGCGTGCGCCCGGTTGTGGGCTGCGGGCCGAGTCGGGCGCGCGCTGAGAAGGTCGCAGCGGCAGGATGCCCGCGGTCAAAGGTGTGGACATGGAGGCCTTCCCAAGCGACGTCGTACGGTTATCGAACAGCAGGTCGTACGAGGCACACCCGGCGCAAGGCCAGATGCCCTCAGCTGCTAGAACGAGATCCGCCGGCGGAACCCGACACCCGCCTAGGGTGGCCCGTGGCAATAGTTCACGAAAGCCGTCGCAGGCCGAGGTGAGGCCCGGCGCAGCGGCAAACCGGCCCTGCGACAGGCTCAGAGCGAACGGAAGAGTGAACCGTCTTGGCCGTCGCCGCGCCGCGCGCCAGCTACTTGACCAGCATCACCCGCATGCCCAGCGATCGGCCGGCTTCGCGGTCGAGCACCTGCACGGTCGTCTGGTGGGGCTTGAAGCCCTCGGGCAGCGTGACGCTGCCGCGCACGATCTCATGGCTGCCGATCGAGACGGGGATGGCCTTGGGGCTGACGGTGTTGGGGCCGCCGCGCGTCGACTCGCCGGCGACGACGAACTGCACCACGCCGTTCATCGGCTTGGCGCCGGCACGGGCGCGGGTCAGCACCACGTCGTAGGCCAGCGTGTTGCCGGTGGCGTTGAAGCGGCCGGCGCGCACTTCGACGCCGTTGTCGCGCGGGTCGGGCGGCAACGCCTCGACCAGCGTGGCCACGTCCGCGCGCAGGTCTTGCGCGGCGCTGCGGCTGGAGGCCAGCTCGGCGTCCAGCGCCTTCTTGGCGGCCTGCGCCGCCTGCAGCTGCTGCTGGGTGCTGGCCAACTCGGCCTGCAGGCGCTGGCGCTCGGCCTCGGCCTTGTCATAGGCGCCGCGCAGCGCGGCCGAATCGGCTTGCGACAGGCGCGGCGGCAGGTGGCGTTCTTGCAGGTAGATCACGCCGCCGGCGCCGGCGATGGTGCCCGTCAGCAGCAGCACCAACCAGCTGGGGATGCGCCTGCGCGAACGCCGGCCACCATAAGGGTCAAAGACAACAGGCTTGTTTCGGCCGAACATTCGCTCAATCTGGTTTCAAAGGTCGTTGGCAGGCTAGCGCCCGCGGCCGACTCACTTGAAACCTGATGTTCGCGTGTTGGCCCGCAGCCGGGAGCTAGAACTTGGATGCTTCGGGCAACTCGATCTTGACCTCCAGCACCTCCAGGTTGTCCTGGCGTTCGAGGTGGACCTTGATGTCGTTGGGGTTGATCGACACGTACTTCGAGATCACGGCGACCAGCTCGCGCTGCAGCGCGGGCAGGTAGTCGGCACCGGTGCGGCCGGCGCGCTCGTGCGCGAGGATGATCTGCAGCCGCTCTTTGGCGACGCTGGCGGTCTGCTTTTTCTCCCCGAGCAGGAAAGACAGGAACGACATCGGCACTTACCTCCCCCCGAACAGGCGCTTGAAGATGCCGGCCTTGGCAGCGTCGGTGTAGCGCATCGGCTTGTCTTCGCCCAGGAAGCGGGCGACCAGGTCCTGGTAGGCGCCGGCCACGTCGCTGTCTTTCAGGTGGATCGCCGGCAGGCCCTGGTTCGAGGCCTGCAGCACCGTCTCTGACTCGGGCACCACGCCCAGCAGCGGGATGCGCAGGATCTCCTGGATGTCGGCCAGCGACAGCATGTGGCCGTCCTGCACGCGAGCGGGGTTGTAGCGGGTGATCAGCAGGTGCTCCTTGACGGGCTCCTTGCCTTCGATCGCGCGCTGGGTCTTGCTGCTGAGCATGCCGAGGATGCGGTCAGAGTCACGCACCGAAGAGACCTCGGGGTTGGTGACCACCAGCGCTTCATCAGCGAAGTGCATCGCCAGCAACGCGCCGGTCTCGATGCCGGCGGGTGAATCGCAGACGATGTAGTCGAAGTCCATCGCGGCGAGGTCGTTCAGCACCCGCTCGACGCCTTCCTTGGTCAATGCGTCCTTGTCACGCGTCTGCGAGGCGGGCAGCACGAACAGCTTGTCGCACTGCTTGTCCTTGATCAGCGCCTGGTTCAGGTTGGCCTCGCCGTTGATCACGTTGATCAGGTCGTAGACCACGCGCCGCTCACAGCCCATGATCAGGTCGAGGTTGCGCAGGCCGACGTCGAAATCGATCACCGCGGTCTTGTGGCCACGCAGTGCGAGACCGGACGAAAAACTGGCGCTGGTGGTGGTCTTGCCGACACCGCCTTTGCCGGATGTGACTACGACGATTCTTGCCATCGGTAACGAGTCCTCGAAATTTGATTCAGTGAAATGGCTTCAAACGCCAAAACGGTCACAGCTGGGACCAGCTCAGGCCGGCTCGGGCCGGGCCTTGGCGGCCTTCGGTTCTTTCAGCGGTTCTTTCAACGGCTCCATCACCAGCTTGTCGTCGACCAGCCGCACCTGCGCCGGCTTGCCATGCACGTCGGCCGGCAGCGCGGTTTCGGTGGTGCGGTACACACCGGCGATGGAGATCAGCTCGGGCTCCAGGCAGGTACTGAAGATACGGGCTTGTGTGTTGCCTTTGTTGCCGGCGATGGCCTTGCCTCGCAACGGGGCGTAAACATGGATGTGGCCGTCGGCGATGACCTCGGCCCCGAAATTCACGGCCGCCAGCACCACCAGGTCACCACCCTTGGCGTAGACCTGCTGGCCCGAGCGCAGCGGCCGGTCGATCACCAGCGTGGGCACGTGGGCGGCGGGCACCTCGACGACGACCTCGCGGATCACCTCGATTTCGCGCACCACCTCTTGCACCACCGGACGCGCCGGCTTGGGCGCCTGCACCGGCTCGGGCGCTTCGCCCAGGCCGGCGGCGAGCGCGGCTTCGAGCTGGGCGGCCGAGGCGCCGGCCACGGCCACCGGCAGCATGCGGTGGGCCTTCAGCAGCTCGATCAGCGCGGGAAAGTCGAGCGGCGGCTTGTCAACTTCGGCGGCCGCGTCGACGCCATCGTCGGCCTTGGGCAGGGCGGTGAGGTCGACCACCACCGGATCGTGGTTGAACAGCTGCGGCGTGTCGCGCAGTTGCGCCGCCAGCTGATCGGCCAGCGCGGCCAGCTCGGTGGTCTTCAGCACCAGCGACACGAGCGGCAGGCTCGTGTTCTTCAGTTCGAAGACGGCGGGTGCGGACCCCGTCGAAACAGCAGCCATCGATGCTCAGGCAATCACGAAAGGGGCGAAGTTTACCGGGCCCCCCACCGCGGGCCCGGAACGCCGGTGGGCCGGCGCAGGGGCCTTTGGCGTCTAACGGACCAATTGCATTGACTCGACGGCGGCGTGGGGCCTCAGGGCGCGCGCACGAGGTCGATCGCGTCGTAAGCGAAGCCGGGGCTCAGAAACCCGGGGCCGGACGAGCCGCTGGTGACGCCGAGCGTGAGCACGTTGTCGCCGGCGACGAGCGCACTGGCCGGCACCGCCACCTCGTAGAAGGTGTTGTTGCCGCGATAAGTGCCCACGGTCAACGTGCGGGTCGACGGCTGGCTCGAGATCGCGAGGATCGGCCCCCACCATTGGTTCACCTTCACCGATGGGCGGCCGCCGGCATGGGCTGCGGTGATGCCCAGACGCAGCGTGTGGGCCACGAGCTGGTCGCTGGTCAGCTTGAAGCGGATGTTCAGGCTGCCGTTGACCTCGCGCCATTGGCAGGCGGGGAACTCGCGACTCTTCGAGCTGCCGACCACGTAGTCCGGCGCGGCCCAGGCGGCCATGCGCACGTCGGACGGGTGCATCTTCGTCAGCCGCTGGCCGTTCAGCAGCTCGGCGGGGCTGCCGTCCCAGTCGCCGATGCGCCAGACCGCGCGGGTCTTGGCGGGGTCGCCGCCGATCTTGAAGGGGTCGACCTTCGTCGCGTGGCCGGCGCTGACCGTGACCGGGCGCCTGTCGACCGCCAGCTCGTTCTTGTAGACGGTCATCGTGTAGTCGCCGGGCAGCATGCCTTTCGCGTCGAAGCGCCCGTCGTCGCCGCGTGCGGTGGCCCAGTACTGGGCGGTGGCGTTGGCAAAGCCGACGGTGTAGCCGTGCTTGGTGTCGCGCCCACGCAGGCCCCGGCCCGCGACGCTGCCGCGCCCCGCGGGGCCGACATAGCCTTCGAGTGCCATGCCCGCGAACCAGGCCGTGTCAACTTCGGGCGGCTTCTCGCCGCCAGTGAAGACGAGCGTGTAGTGGTTCAGGATGCCGGGGCGGAAGGCTTCGGTCTGCGCTTCGCCGTAGTTGATGATGTAGGTGATCTCCTGGTTGGTGTCGGTGCCCTGGTTCAGCAGGCTGCGGTAGAACGGCCCGCCCGAGTTGCCCTCGTTGTTGTCACGCACGACCCACAGGCCCACGTTGGGGCCGAGCGCGCCGATGTGGCGCCAGTCCTTCAGCCGCCGGTTCGAGTAGTGCTTCGAGCGCGTCTGCCCATCGGCCAGGCCGAAGATGTCGCCCGACTCGATCGCGCCGGTGTTGCCGCGGATGTCCGAAGGCTTCGGGCCATCGGGCAGCACACCGATCGGCACGCGCAGGATGAAGCGCGCGAGGTTCAGCGTGTCCGGCTCGCGGGTGAAGCGCGTGGCCATGTAGATGCGCGGCTCGCCGCGGCGCGCGAGGTAGTAGTGCGTCAGCTCGCCGGCCTTCACGGTGACCTTGATGTGGTCGGCGTCGACCTGGGCCGCCTGCACGTCCACCGCCGTGGTGTTCTTGTAGAGGTAGTCGAAGCCGGAGTTGACCTGGCTGCCACGGCCGGCGTCCTGGTACTGCACGCCCTGGTAGACGAGCGAGGCAATGTCGCCCGGCGACTGGGTGCTGGAGCCGTAGTCCTGCCGGCGCACCTTGAAGACCAGGCCGGCGCCGGTGTCGACGGTGAAGTAGGTGGCGTCCGCGCCAAGGCCAAAGCCGTCGGCCAATGCGGAGAGCGGTGCCAGTGCGGCCAGCAGCGCGAGGGCGCGGGCCAGCCGGCGGGGCTGAGGACGGAAGTTCATGCGGGTCTGCCTCGTCAAAATAGTCATACCATTTTGACGAGACCGCAGCCGTGGACGTTTCCGGGTGTGAAGGCGCGCGGCGCGCGTGTTTCCGGCGCCCGGTGCTCAGGACATGATGACCTGCAGGCTGTGCTCGTAGCTCGCGGTCAGCCGGTCGAACACGTCGAGCAGCGCGTCGCTGGAGCGGGCCAGCAACGCACGGCCCTCGCTGCCTTGGGCGCCCTCGGTGCTGCGCAGGCCACGCAACAGGCGCAGCCATTCGTCGCGCGCGGCGGCCAGCGCCTCGCGGCTCTCGGCGCTGGTCAGCGGGGCGCGTTCGAGTTCCAACAGCGTAGCCTCGACTTCGTCGAGCAGCGGCGTCAACGCGTCGCGCCGGGCGGCCTCGCCCAGCAGCGTGGCCAGCAGTGCATCCTTGGCCACGCGCTGCACCCGCATGCGCTGGCGGCCGCACAGGTTGACGAGCGTCAGCGCGCGGCGCGCACCGCCTTCTTCGAGGGCCTCGGTCAGCGCCTCGGCGCAGGCCAGCAGCGCCATCGCGCACTGGTCGCTGTCGGCCAGGGCCTGCGGGGTCTGGCGCTGGTTCAGCGCGGCGGCCAGCGCCGTCCACGTGTGGTTGACGGCCGCCAGCGCCGCACGTGTCGACTCGGGTGCCTCGGCCAACTGGGGCAAGGCAGCGAGGTGGTCGAGATTGTCCTGCACGCGCTGGGTGGCTTCGTCTTGCAGCGTGCGGGCACGTCGCGCATCGATGCCGGCCAGGCGCTGCGCGGCGAGCTTGACGAGCCGCTGCGACAGCATGCGCAACTGCCCGGCGCGGTTGATCGCATCGGCCCATTGGCTGGCCTCAATGACCGAGCGCGAGACCTCGCCGACGCGCAGGTTGGCGTGCATCGCCGCGCCGCGCAGCAGCCGGAAGGCCTCGTCTTCGCCGATGCCGCGCGCGCTCATCAGCACGCCCTTGGCGCGGTCGACCCACTTGCGTTCGTCGAGCTGGCCGCGCGCACGGGCCAGCTCGTGGCGCGCGGCGGCCTCGCGTTGCCAGCGGGCATGGTCAAGCGCCAAGCCAGCGGCCAGCGCGTCGTCAGCCAGGCCTTCTCGCGGCCACCAGCCGGCCAGGCCCAGCGCCAGCAGCTCGGTGCGCTCGGCCTCAGGCAGCGGTTCAGACAGCAGCGAAACCGCGCAGGGCGGCTCACCGGCCCAGGGCCGCAGCGCCTGCGCCAGTTCGCCCGCAGGGGCCACCACCACGATCTGGTCGGCGACCTGATCCGGTGCAAGCGCACCAGCCTGATGCACCAAGGCGCTGCATGCGCCGCCGCGCCGCGCCGGCACGCCCGCCTGATCGAGCGCCCGCTGCGCACGCGCGAGCGCTGCGTCGACGGCGTCTGACACCTCTGAAGACGACAACAAGATCACGCTGACAGCCATGAAAGCCATTGTGACCTCAGCGTCGATGGCCTCGCGCGGCAACGGGCCCGTCGCGCAGGCATGCGTCTTGCGTTGACAGGGCTGCGGTGTAACGACGCACCGCTTGTCACTGTCCATCAGGGTCGGCGTGGCCCGCGCCATCGGCGCACTCGCCGTGTCACTCCTTGCGCAGCTGCGCTGCTGCGCGCGTGTGCGCCGACCCTGGCCCGCCGCTTCGCCGGCGTCGGCACGGCCCGGCCATCTGCGCCGCTGCCCGGACCTGGCCCCCTCTTCGTGTATGCGCCGGCGTGCTGCGGCGGCGCACACCCATCGCCCTTGCCGCCTATCGAGCCCCACCCTTCTTCGCTTCGCCTTCGTTCACCATGAGCCACCAAAGCATCAAGCACTTTCTCAGCGCCGGCCACGGGCCCACGCTGTTCGCCGCGTTCTTCTACTTCGCGTTCTCGTGCTGCATCTGGGTGTTGAACGGTGCGATGGCGCCGTTCATCAGCGAGGCCTACCAGCTGACACCGTCGCAGAAGGGCTTGATGCTGTCGGTGCCGATCATCGCCGGCGCGCTGATGCGCTTTCCGCTCGGCCTGCTGTCGCAGTACATCGGTCGCAAGAATGCGACGCTGGTCGAAATGGGCCTGATCGCGGTGGCTATGCTGTACGGCTGGACCATGGTCGACAGCTTCAACGACCTGCTGAAGATGGGCGTGCTGCTGGGCATTGCCGGCGCCAGCTTCGGCGTCGCGCTGAGCCTGGGCTCGGGCTGGTTCCCACCGCAGCACAAGGGCCTGGCGATGGGCCTGGTAGGCGCCGGCAACGTGGGCACTGCCGTGTCGGTGCTGGTGGCGCCGCCGCTGGCGCAATGGCTGGGCTGGCAGGCGGTGTACGGCGTCGCCGCCGGTGCGATCTTGCTGCCGATGGTGGTGATGGTGCTGTTCGCGAAGGAGCCACCTGACGTGGACGCGCACGCCGGCTTTCGCGCCCATATCGCCTGCCTGTTCGAGAAAGACGGCTGGGTCTTCAGCCTGATCTACGGCGTGACCTTCGGCGGCTTCATCGGGCTGACGACGTTCCTGCCCAGCTACTACTACGACCAGTTCGGCGTCAGCAAGGTGCAGGCCGGGCAGCTGACGATGCTGGCGGCCTTCATGGGCGCCGCGGTGCGCGTGGGCGGTGGCTGGATCTCCGACCGTTGGGGTGGTGTCAACACGCTGACGCTGGTGCTGCTGGTGGTGGCCGGCGGCCTGACGCTGGTCGGCTTTGCCAGCAGCTCGCTGGTGCTGACGACGCTGCTGCTGATCGTCTGTTTCGCCGCGCTCGGTGCCGGCAACGGCGCGCTGTTCCAGCTGGTGCCGCTGCGCTGGCCGACGAGCACCGCGGTGGCCGGCTCGATGATCGGCGAGATCGGTGCGCTGGGCGGTGGCCTGGTGCCGAACGCGATGGGCTTGTCGAAGCAGTACCTGGGTTCGTACACCTGGGGCTTCGTGCTGTTTGCCGCGCTGTCGCTGTTGATGCTGGGTGTGATGCGGGTGATGCAGATCCGCTGGACCAGGACCTGGGCAGAGAAAGGTGGTCGTGCGCGGACAGTGCCCACGCCCGATGCCGCGGTCTACACCGGCGGCGATGTGAAGCGCGTGGCGCGTTCCTGACCCGGCCTGTTCTGCAATGGGCACACCGCGCATCTCCAACCGATCCCAGCAGACGCCGCGGAACCGGCTTTGCCGGGCCGCTGGCGGCGCCCCCTTGAGGGGGAGGCGGCCTGGTGCCGCCCCGGGGGTGGGCTCATCACCGTGGCAAGAACAACAGCCACATCACGAGCACGAAATTCAACAGCAGCGACAAGCCCAGCGCCAGCTTCAGCACGGCCGCCGGGTCGCGCTTGATCAGCGGCGTGTTGCCGGGCGCACGCAGGGGTCGCGAAGCGCCACGCTCGAGCGCGAGCAGCAGCTCCTCCGCCGTCTCGAAGCGCTGCGCAGCCTCGCGCGCCACGAGCTTCTGCAGCACATGGTCGAGCCAGATCGGCACGTCGGGCCGGATGCGCGACGGCGCGACCGGGTCGCGCCGGTAGCGCGCGCTCTGGTAGGGCTCGATCTCGCCGTACGGCAGGCGGCCGGTCAGCCACTGGTACAGCGTGACGCCGAGCGCGAACAGGTCGCTGCCGGCATCGGGCAATCTGCCGTCCCACTGCTCGGGGTTCATGTAGCTGGGTGTGCCGGCGTGCAACTCACGCTGTGCGGCACTCTCGCGGCCACTCAACGCGACGCCGAGGTCGAGCACACGCCAGGCGCCATCGTCACCCAGATGCAGGTTGCCGGGCTTGATGTCGCGGTGGACGACGCCGTGGCGGTGCAGCCGGGCAAGTGCGCGGGTGCAGGCGAGCGCAGCCTCGATCACCTCGCCCACGGCCGGCCGTTCGCCAGCGGCCATGCGCTGCTCCAGGGTGCGGCCGTGGTGCCAGTCGAACACCGTGTACAGCGCACTCGCATCGGCGCGGCGCTCGTGCACACGCACGAAGCCGCCGGCCTCGTCGCCCGCGACGCGTTGGCCGAGCCAGGCTTCATGCGCCAGCATCGCGCGCTCTTCGGGGTCGCTGGCACGCGTGGGGTGCAACGTCTTCAACGCGACCAGGGCGCGGCTGTCGGGCAAGCGCGCCTGGTACAGGCGGTGCACGCCGGTGTCGGCGATCAACGCGGTAATCGCCAGGCCATCGAGCGTGTCGCCCACCTTCAGCAAGGGCGGCACCGGCAGGCGACGGCCATCGGCCAATTCGTCGTCGAGCTGGCGCGCATCGAGACCGGTGACGCGCAGCACCAGCGCGGTCGCGTTGTCGCGGCTGCCGGCGTTGATGGCAGCCTGCGTCAGCGCATCGGCCGCGGCTTGCGCGTCGGGCGTGTGAACCAAGTCAGCCAACACCTTGGCCTTCAGCGCACCGTGCACGCCATCGGTGGTCAAGACGAACACATCGCCGATGCGGGCGTCACCTTGGGCGTAGTCGACACGCACACCGTCGTCCAGGCCCACGGCGCGGGTCAGCCGGCTGCGCTGGTCAGGGTGGTCGAAGGCGTGGTCCTGGCTCAGCTGCAGCAACGCACCATCACGCAGCAGCCAGGCGCGCGTGTCGCCGACGTGGGCCAGCGTCCAGGTCTGGCCCTGCAGCGCCAGCGCGGTCAGCGTCGTCAGCGCCGCGGCGTCGCCCGGCCGGCGCCGGTTGTGGTTGGCCAGCCAGGCGTTCTGGGCACCGATCAGGCGGTCCAGCACGACCGTGGTCTCCCAGGTGTCGGGCGCGGCGAAGTAATCGGCCAACAAGCCCATCACGGTGGTCTGCGCGGCTTCGAGGCCGTGGCCGCCGGTCGACACGCCATCGGCCACCGCGGCGATCAGGCCACGCGCCGACTCGTGCGGCGCGGCGCGTACCGCGCCGGCGAAGTCTTCGTTGCGCTCGCGCGGACCGCGTTCGCTGCTGTAGCCGACATCGACCTCAAAGCTCATGACCCGATTGTCATGGCACCCGAATTGCTTTTCGTGAACTGAAGAAAGGACGGCCCACCATGAAGAAGATGAAGCTCGTGATGGTCGGCAACGGCATGGCCGGCGTGCGCACGCTCGAAGAGCTGCTGAAGATCGCGCCGGATCTGTACGACATCACCGTCTTCGGCGCCGAGCCGCACCCGAACTACAACCGCATCCTGCTCAGCCCGGTGCTTGCCGGCGAGCAGACGATCGACGAGATCATCCTCAACCCGGTCAGCTGGTACGAAGAGAACGGCATCACGCTGCACCTGGGCAAGAAGGTCACGCGCATCGACCGCGTCAAGCGCCTGGTGATCGCCGAGGACGGCACCGCGGCCGCGTATGACCGGCTGCTGATCGCCACCGGCTCAAACCCGTTCATCCTGCCGGTGCCGGGCAAGGAGCTGGATGGCGTGATCGCCTACCGCGACATCGCCGACACCAACACGATGATCGAGACGGCGAAGACGCACAAGCATGCGGTCGTCATCGGCGGTGGCCTGTTGGGGCTCGAAGCGGCGAACGGCCTGATGCTGCGCGGCATGCAGGTCAGCGTGGTGCACATCATGCCGTGGCTGATGGAGCGCCAACTCGACGACGTGGCCGGCAAGCTGCTGCAGAAATCCCTCGAAGACCGCGGGCTGAAGTTCGAAATTGGTGCGCAGACGGATTCGCTGCTGGCTGGTGAGGACGGGCGCGTGAAGTCGGTGCGCTTCAAGGACGGCCGCGAGATCCCGGCCGACCTGGTGGTGATGGCCGCCGGCATTCGCCCGAACACGCAGCTGGCCGAGAGCATGGGCATCCACTGCAACCGCGGCATCGTCGTCAGCGACACGATGCAGACGGTGACCGACCCGCGCATCTACGCGGTCGGCGAATGCGCGGCGCACCGCGGCATCGCCTACGGCCTGGTGGCGCCGCTGTTCGAGCAGGGCAAGGTCTGCGCGACGCACCTGGCCGAGTTCGGCATCGGCCGCTACAGCGGCTCGCAGACCAGCACCAAGCTGAAGGTCACCGGCATCGATCTGTTCTCGGCCGGCAACTTCATGGGTGGTGAAGGCACCGAAGAGATCGTGCTGTCGGATCCGAACGGCGGCGTCTACAAGAAGCTGGTGCTCAAGGGCGACAAGCTGGTCGGCGCGTGCCTGTATGGCGACACGGTCGACGGCAGCTGGTACTTCAAGCTGCTGCGCGAAGGGCGCACCGTCAACGACATCCGCGACCGGCTGATGTTCGGCGAGTCGAACATCGGCGACACCGGCCACGAGGGCCACAACAAGGCCGCAGCGATGGCCGATGCCGACGAGGTCTGCGGCTGCAACGGCGTCAACAAAGGCACGATCTGCAAGGCCATCAAGGACAAGGGCCTGTTCACGCTCGAAGAGGTGCGCAAGCACACCAAGGCCAGCGCGAGCTGCGGCTCGTGCACCGGCCTGGTCGAGCAGTTGATCATGTTCACCGCCGGCGGCGACTACTCGGCGACGCCGAAGAAGAAGGCGATGTGCGGTTGCACCGAGCTGAGCCACCAGGACGTGCGCGATGCAATCTTCAAGGAGCACCTGACGAGCATCCCGCAGACCCAGAAGTTCCTGGGCTGGAAGACGCCGAACGGTTGTTCGAGCTGCCGCCCGGCGCTGAACTATTACCTGATCTCTTCGTGGCCGAAAGAGGCCGAGGACGACCCGCAAAGCCGCTTCATCAACGAGCGCTCGCACGCCAACATCCAGAAGGACGGCACCTACAGCGTGATCCCGCGCATGTGGGGCGGCGAGACGACGGCCGATGAGCTGCGCCGCATTGCCGATGCGGTGGACAAGTACAAGATCCCGACCGTCAAGGTCACCGGCGGCCAGCGCATCGACCTGCTGGGCGTGAAGAAGGAAGACCTGGTCAACGTGTGGAAGGACATCGGCATGCCCTCGGGCCATGCCTATGCGAAGGCCTTGCGCACGGTGAAGACGTGTGTTGGCAGCGAGTGGTGCCGCATGGGCACGCAGGACTCGACCCAGATGGGCAAGGACCTGGAGCGCGCGATGTGGCGCATGTACGCGCCCCACAAGGTCAAGTTCGCGGTCTCGGGCTGCCCGCGCAACTGCGCCGAGGCCGGCATCAAGGACGTCGGCATCATCGGCGTCGACTCGGGCTGGGAGATGTACATCGCCGGCAACGGCGGCATCAAGACCGAGGTCGCGCACTTCTTCTGCAAGCTGAAGACCGCCGAAGAGGTGCTCGAGTACACCGGCGCGTTCATGCAGCTGTACCGCAAGGAAGGCTGGTACCTGGAGCGCACGGTGCACTACGTCTCGCGCGTCGGGCTCGACTACGTGAAGAAGAAGATCCTCGACGACGCGGAAGGCCGCAAGGCGCTGTGGGCCGAGCTGCAGTTCGCGCTGGATGGCGAACCCGATCCGTGGTTCGAGTTCGACAAGGCGAAGGTCGATGTGCGGCAGTTCGATGCGGTGGGAGCTTGAGATGACTGAATGGAAAACTGTCTGCCGCGTTGAAGACATCCCGGTGCTGGGCTCGCGCCGGGTCGTGCGGCCGCAGGGTGCAGCCGTCGCGGTGTTTCGCAACGACCAGAACGAGGTCTTCGCGTTGCTGGACCGTTGCCCGCACAAGGGCGGGCCATTGAGTCAAGGCATCGTCTTCGGCCAAAGCGTGGCCTGCCCGCTGCACAACTGGACGATCGGGCTGTGCGACGGTGTCGCCGCGGCGCCGGACGAAGGCTGCACGCCGAAGTTCGCGGTCAATGTCGTCGACGGCGTGGTGCAGCTCGACGCGAACGAACTGGCGACGCTCGGCATCGACCTGCCGGTGCCGGTGGCCGGGCCGAAGCTGCGCATCGTTTCCGTCGCCTGAACACCAGTCACGCAGTCATGCGCGAGACCAAGTCCACCTGCTGCTACTGCGGCGTCGGCTGCGGGGTGATCATTGAACACGATGGTGCACAGATCACCGGCGTGCGCGGCGACCCGGACCACCCGGCGAACTTCGGCCGGCTGTGCAGCAAGGGCTCGACCCTGCACCTGACGGCCGCAGCGCCGGTCACCCGGCAGACGCGGCTGCTGGCGCCGATGCGGCGCGCGGCCCGGGGTGAAGCGCCGCTGGCGATCGGCTGGGACGATGCGCTCGACGAAGCGGCCAACCGCTTGGCGGCGATTCACCAACAGCACGGGCCCGACGCGATCGGCGTCTACATCTCAGGCCAGCTGCTGACCGAGGACTACTACGTCTTCAACAAGCTGGTGAAGGGGCTGCTGGGCAGCAACCACGTCGACACCAATTCGCGGCTGTGCATGAGCAGTGCAGTGGCCGGCTACAAGGCCACGCTGGGGGCCGATGCACCGCCGTGCTCGTACGAAGACCTGCAGCACGCGCAGACCGTGTTCATCACCGGCAGCAACATGGCCTGGGCGCACCCCATCCTGATGCGCCGGCTGGAGGACGCAAAGCGCGCGAACCCGACGCAGAAGTGGATCGTGGCCGACCCGCGCCGCACCGAGACGGCCGAGGCCGCCGACCTTCATCTGCAGTTGCTGCCCGGCAGCGACGTGGCGCTGTTCCACGGGCTGCTGCACCTGCTGCTGTGGGAAGGTCTGACCGATGGGGCGTAC
>NZ_DASUNH010000009.1:0-143936 GCF_036277275.1 Ideonella sp.
GGACACCTGTCATTCGTCGATCGGCGCCGCGAATGGCCGCTGCACCTACGGCACCGGTCACTCGACCGTTGTGGCCGGCGGGTGGCGAGCGAGCGTCTTCATCCGCGGGCGCTGGCCGTCGGCACCCGACCCAAAGAGGAAGTAGCCGAGACTGAACGAAGCTCACGAAAGCGGCCGTCCGATCAAGAACCCGCGAACCACAGGCTCACCGAACTGCGCACTCTCTTATGACATCGGGCACGATGGCGGAGCCCGATAGCATTGGTCATGGGAGAAAGATGGGTATGAAGCTGAATCCGGATGAGCAGAGACGCCAATTGATCGCTGCGATCAATGACCGCCACGGTACAGAAATCACGCGCGCAAAGGATCAATACGAAGCCCTTCACGCCTCTGGCGCTTCAGTAGATGATCTCCTGGCGGCAGCGCGCCCACTGCTGGAAATGACGCCGATGACGCCAATCATCATCGGCCCCGGTCAGTTGTCTCTCTACCGTGTGCGGGCATTTGATCCCGCAGCCGCTTGTGAAACGACACGAGCCCTGAGTTATCCCCCGCCCGGCGTTGCCGGCATGGGTCGAGCAAACAGGGCGGGACATTCGGGTGCTCTACGTTGCGACGAGTCCAGCCGTTGCGATCAAGGAGGCGAAGGTTGACCCCGGGCAACACTTCGTCCTGGCTGAGTACGCCATTCGAGACGCGCTCGCACTCTTGCACGTTGGTGTCTACAACTCGCCAGAGCGGGATTGGATCTCATGCATGGGAAAGAACATCGCAGCGAGCGTGGGAAGTTCTCTGAACGAGTTCGGCAAGCAGAACCTGCATGAAGCGCATCGGTGCCTTGGGGAGCTATTCCTTTCAGAGGATCGAACGCGCTACCCAATGTCAATTGCAATGGCAGGAATCATGCTGCGGGGACTGGATGGATTCGTATTCCCGAGCCTCTTCGAGCGAAGGCCTTTTGGCGCGCCTTCGCCACACCATAGCGGCAGCGATAGCCTTCAATGGCATGGTCACTTCCATATGCACGTGCGATCAGCGACTCTTTCGCGAGGCGAATCGTTCGGGTCCGCTTCGACCAGACCGCACTCCAACAACTCAATGACGGGATCGCTGGCGTCAGGGCAAGTTTCCGCATGCGCGGCCTCTGCCCAGCCAAGATCCGTGCGAGCGTGTTCGGATCGTCCAGGAAGGTGTCGACGCACCTCATCCAGTCTTCCCACAGATCGCTGACCTCCTCGGCAATGAGACCGTCGCCGAAGTCGAGTTGGCGACGGCTCAGCTCAATCACCTCAGGCCCTCGCGCGGGACTTCGCTCGCTGAGCTTTTGCCGCCTTCTTGTGGCCACTCAGCTCATGCAGCAGGCGTTGACGGTTGCTCTCCGCCATTTGCGATGCAAGTTCGTTGAATCGCAGCCAGGCTTCGTGGCCCTGAATGACCGCATCTCGATCCTCAGGAGGCACGTAAACCGAATTCGCCTTACCGCTGGCGCTGAACCTCAGGTACAGGTGCGGCCCATGGCGCCGAGAAGGATCGCGCGCGCATGCGCACGAAGAGTCACCACACTGTCGTGTCATCTCGGACAGCGACCCCGGGACCATGAGATGCGCAACCTGCGCCAATTCCGCCAGCAAGTCATCCTTACTCATATTGAAGATTGAGGTAGATGATGGCCGTGCCAATGTCAACCCGGATTCAAACCAGGTGGACTCGTGCGACTCGGCACCACTGGATGAGCTAACGATTGGCGTGCAACCAGGAAGAGCCTCGCGTCACGAAGGCCCGTTTTGCGCCGGAAAGTAGCTAGAGTTGGCGCAGTGCCACGCTCATCGCGGCGCGCCGGAACCCGTCGCGTTCCTTCTCGGCCAACGCTTGGCGCTCGCAACGGCTGCTGTCTCTGCGGCCTGTTGCCGCGTTCCAATCTCGTTATCGCCGTACTTGGGCACGCGTTCGGGCCACCGTCTTCTCTTGCCACCCGCGTAGCACCGTTGGAGAGCGCCGGCCGCCAATCTCTTCCTGCTTGCGGGCGTAGCTCTCGGCTATGCTTGCGCCCTGCCGTCCATCGTGCCTCCGTCGGTCGGGCTCTGCATAACCAGTCGTTCAAGCGGACGCCGTGCGGCAAGCCGCGCGTCGCCGCTTAACTCCAACGTTAGACGCTTTCAGGACAGTCTCATGACCACAGTCACAGAACACTACGAAAAGCACCTCGCCCCGGTCTACGTTTGGATGGCGGGTGGCTCCGCCGCAGCACTTGAAGCTGGCACCGCCGAGATTGAAGCGCTGAACTTGCCGCTCCAACAAGGAGCCGTCGTACTCGATCTTGGAGCTGGCTTTGGCATGCATTCCATACCGCTCGCACGCAGAGGCGCGCGCGTAACTGCCATCGATACGTCGACAGAGCTACTGCACACACTCACTGAAATCAGTGGCGGCCTACCTGTCCAAACAGTAAATGACGAGTTGCTCGAGTTTCAAAGCCACATTTCAGAAGCTCCGTCAGCAATCCTGTGCATGGGAGACACGATTACTCACTTGCCTAGCCTCAAAGCTGTAGAGAGTCTCATTGAAAGAGCATCCACTGAACTGCCGCCTGGCGGCACGTTCGTGGTCTCTTTCCGAGACTACTCTGTGCCTCTCGTGGGGGACCAACGCTTCATCCCAGTAAGGAGCGATGACAGTCGCATCCTTACTTGCTTTCTCCAATACGAGCCAGAGTCTGTCCTTGTCCATGACATCCTTCACCAGCGCAAACCGGACGGTTGGCAGACTCAGGTAAGTCACTACCGGAAGCTTCGGCTATCTCCCGAGCATCTAATCACCAAGTTCCAGTCATGCGGCTTCAACGTCCGGCGCGAAACTGGAATGCGCGGAATGATTCGCCTTGTCGCACAAAGCGTCTAACCCTTTACAATCGAGAGGACTTGCCCCGGCAGGCCGGGTCAAGCCTCTCATCTCAAACGTTAGGTTCCAGAAGACCTACAACCTGCTGTTCCGCTGGTTCGTGGGGCTGTCCATCGACGACCTCGTTTGGAATCACTCGGTGTTCAGCAAGAACCGCGACCGCTTGATCGAGCATGAGGCGGTCATCGAGATGTTCAACGCCACGGTGGAGATGGCCAATAAACGTGGCCTGCTGTCGGGCGAGCACTTCAGCGTCGACGGCACGCTGATCAAGGCCTGGGCCAGCCGCAAGAGCGTGCGGCGCAAGGATGGGTCGGACGATGACCGCCCGCCCGCCCGACGACTGGCGCGGCGAGCCGCGCAGTAACGCCACGCACGAGTCCAAGACCGACGGAGATTCGCAGCTTTATCGTAAGAGATGCCGCGCCGGCGCTGCCGAGCTACCTGGGCCACGTGCTCAGCGACAACCGGCACGGCCTGGTGGTCAATGTGCGCGCCAGCCAGGCCTACTGCACGGCAGAGCGCGACATTGCCGCACAGATGCTGGCCGACGCGGCCAGCCCTGGCAAACGGGTGACGGTGGGCGCCGACAAAGCCTACGACACCAGAGGCTTCGTCAAGGCTTGCCGCGAACTCAAGGTCACGCCGCAAGTCGCTCAGAACACCAAGCGCCGAGGCGGCAGCGCCATCGATGAGCGCACCACGCACCACGCGCCACGCCGGATACGGCATCAGCATGCGGGTGAGAAAAACGCATCGAGCAGTGCTTCGGCTGGGCCAAGACCATTGGCCAACTGGGCAACGTGATGGTGCGAGGACTGGACAAGGTCGGCCAGTTGTTGACGCTGAACATGGCCGCCTACAACCTCATGCGACTGCGTGGTTTGGCGCAATTGCGCCCGCAGTGCGCCCAATGAGCGCGCAGGCCGTCGGAAGGGCCCCTTTCTGCCGCATGAATACCCTCGCGACAGGCCCAAATGGCCGGTCTCGGTCGAATCGACGCACTGGATGAGCGACATGGCGAAAGTTCCGGTGATCAAGCACGGCTCGCGGACCGGTTCTTCAACAGCCTGTTAAGCGTCACGTTGTGGCGCCCGGTGTGATTGCATCTGGGAAAACAGCTCACCAAGTGTGAGGGTGTCTTTCCACAGTGGTTCGAGCTTGAAGCCGTGCTTACGCTCGAGATCGAATGCCAGTGTTTCAAACTCCATTGCGTCAGGCTGCAAACGACTTGGATATTGGGCTCGGTAGATTTGCAGGATCTGATCCGTGGGAGCGAGTTTCAGTTTTTCCTTCTCGTAGAATCCGAACGCTTCGACAAACACGGAAAGGAACTCTCGGACTTCTTGCTTTGTGGCTGAAGGAAAGGCCTTGCGCCATCCACGGCCCTGACAGGCACGTGCCCGATAGCCTTTGGGAAGCTGGCCGCCAAAGAAGAACCCCCACGCTAGTAAAGCGACGGCACCGATAACTAACAGGATTGAAGAAGTGCTCATGCTTCTCGTGACGTCCAACGTTCGATGTAAGGGGCCAATTGCAGCTTGCCGCAATTTGTCCCCTTGACGGGAATGCGAAGGGACTTCCCACCTTCGGGCAACGGCGGCGATGCGCCAAGATTGGTGGTCTGAGTCATCAATCTGCAGGCAATGAAAGGGGAAGTCCGTGGACAAGATTACCCGAGTTGAAGCCGTTCGCGTAGATGTGGACCTGGCCAAGCGCGTGATCCAGGTGCATGCCGTCGGGTGCGCGCAGCTGCCGCCGGGCTGCCTGGTGGTCATGGAGGTCATGGAGGTCAGCTCGAGCGCGCACCATTGGGCGCGGCGGCTGCTGGCGATGGGGCTGGATGCGCGTATCGACCACAGCCTCACTGCTCGTCTTCCCGACGCAGTGCAGTGCGCTGCCAGGCGGTAAAGGACAACAGTTCAGTTGCTTTGGCATCGCACTCGGAACGGTAGTGATGCTGGTGAGCGCCGAGAGGGGGAAGTTCTCCCTCAGCAAACCCGAGTGCCAGTAGCTCCGTTGCAAAGCGACCGAGCGGGCCGTAGGCGAATAGTTGATTGTGCCGATCCCATACAAGCGTCGCATTTTCCGATGGCGAATGCAGCCAGAGATCAAACCGGGCGTCGGCTGCGAGATAGGAGCCGAACCTTGACATAAACGCGCGAAACCCTTCGACGCCGATCTCGGCGCTCTGGTAGCGGCCCGGCTCGCCTTCGCCTCGTGGTGTGTGGAGAACGTACAAAAGGGTAGGGCGGCTCCAAGCAGAGAGTGAGGCGCTCGAACGGCTCGGACTGCCCGCCAGGGGCGCCGGCGACAAGGCGTTGCGTATCCCCTGCGACGGAGAGCTCGTAGAGGGGTGGGAAGGAGTGCTCCTGCCACTCCCCGTCGACGAGGTGCGCGAGCTTGTGCATCTGTGATCTAACGTTTGAATTGAGAGGCGCCGTTAGGCATCCTCTCGAATGAAGGGTTAGCCCTCACGCTCACAGCGCCGGCCTTCTTTGATTGACCCACTTCTGCACTGTGGGCCGCTGCCATTGGCGGCTTGCGTAGGCTGCCAGTCTTTCAGGCACAGGATCACCGTGGAGCACGAGCCGATTGAGCATGAGTGAAAGATCAACGTCTGCGACAGACCACTGACCACACAAGTGCTCTGAATCTGCGGGGAGCAATGCTTCAGCTGCCGAAAAGAGTTTCTCGGCAGCCTCAAGCGCTGCAGCTGAAAGCGGCTTTGTCTTTGACCCGTAGAACACAACCTCAGTGGAGCGCTCCTGCCGAATAGGCATTAGATCGCTACGAAGCCAAGCTTGTACCTGGCGCGCTCTCGCCCTGCTGCGAGGCTCCGCTGGATACAACGCCACCCCTGAGAACGACTCGTCTATGTATTCGGTGATTGCCGAAGACTCAGAGAGGGAGAAACTACCGTGGATCAAGGTTGGAACCCGCCGCGTTAGCGACTTGCCTGCGAAGCCTGCCTCGTGATTCTCCTTGGCTGCCAAGTTCACGGTCGTGACCTCGAATGCCAGACCCTTTTCACTGAGAGCCACAAATGCGGACATTGCATACGGGCTTGCGAACTGGGTGTCTACATACAAGCGAATGTCGTTCTGCTCCACGAAGGGCTCCAGTGAGGGCTAACGTTCGACGTAAGGGGCCTGCCGAAGGCAGGTCCCCTTGACGGAGGGGTTAGGCCGGTGGCGAAACGGAGGCACCGACCTTAAATGGCAGACGGCGAGCGATTGACTATCGGCCCTCAGCGTCTTAGCAGCAGGATGGCGTCATTCGGCCAGAGGGTGAGTCGTCTCACGAGGCTTCCATCATTCTGCGAAGTGCCGCCATCGTAGTTGTCGTGGGCGTCGTCGACCCCGAGAAGCCGGCGATAGCCTTGGCCTCGAAGGTCCACGGTGGTCTGAACCCCCCAGAAACCGGTGGGCATGTTCAGCGCGCGGTCTTCGCCGGCTTGCGACCAACTGATGGTCTTGGCCGCGTCATCCACAGCGCCGATCGTGAAGGTGCCGTTGAATGTCGCGTCGGTCGTGCAATCCTGGATTCGGATGAGACTCCCGGGCTTCTTGCCGTGCTCGGGCATATCCGACCAAAAGAGCGTCACTACGTTCATTGAGCGCGTTAGAGTCAGCGTGCCTGGCGCGTTGCCCATCCAGCGACCGTTGTTGCAACTTGGGTTGACCACTATGCAGCCATTGCGATAGTTTCTGCGCCACATGCCGTTTGACCAAGGCGCCGTTGGTCCCGGCTCGATTGCATCCCCGATGGGTGCGTCAAGTTCGTCAAACCAGTATGGACGAACGTCGGCGCCGGCAGGCGTATCGCCGATCACTGCATAGCCATCGTCCAGCATTGAAACGCCCAGACCGTATCGCGCTTTCTGCAACGTCCGCGTGAGCGGGTCGACAGCAGTGTCAAGGTATGCGCCAACGAAGACTGCCTTGGTGACGCCGGCCCTCTGGGACCGGTAGCACGCCATCGTGTCGGCGAAATTGCCGCGCCAAGTGTCAATCGAGTAGTTCTTGCTGGTCAACGCTTCCAACAAGCCATACTCGTACTTCTTCGAAAGTTCCTTGGTTGTAAGGCAGGACACAAACGTGGGTGTCGTGCTGTCGAAGTCGGCATTGGCCATGCATTCGATCCCTGGCTTCAAAGCCTTCAGTCTGGCGATGAAGCGCTTGTACCCGCGGCGATAGGCTGGGCTGACACCGAGTGCGAGATCGGCGTTCGACGAAGCGTCGTTTGTACCGGCCTTGTCGAGGTCGTAGTTTGCCACCGTGCCTTTTGGAAAGTCGTTGACGCCGTCGCTACCCGTTGAGCTTTGGGAGCCGGGGTTACCCCAGACGTTGTCATTGAACACCACATCCAACCCAACCGCGTACAGGTTGGCGAGCAAGATTTGGTGGTACGCGTCTGCAATCGCCTCCGGCGCCCGCCTGCCAAGCGCGTCGGGTTTGACGAACTCGGTCTGGTTCACCTCCCAGGCCGCATAGCCCTTGACGCCAACCGATTTCGTTTTTGCTCCGGGCGACACCGGACTTGCTTCGCCTGCCCGTGCCCACCAGTCCTTGTTGTCAGTGCCGCCGGCATTGACTGCGCCATAGATCGCGGCGTATTCCGAACCGGTGGATTCATCAACCGCCTGGCTAAGAATGACGTACTGGCCGACTTTGATGTTCGAGTTCCGCGCTTTGAGACGGCTTACGAACACGTTGCCAGCAGCGCCGGGGGCTGCTTGGCTGGGCAACATGCCCAAGATAGAGAACGAAAAGCGCGCATGAAGGTCCAGCGCGACAGCATCGAAGGCGCCGTTGCCCACGTCGGTCCGATAGTCGAAGGCGGCGGACTTCGGCTTGCGGTACTGCGCGGGTATCTCGACCGCCTGCCCCCAGTGCGGCAAGGCAGCGCTGCCGAGAGTGGCGGCGCCTGCTTGTACGAACTGGCGTCGAGTCGGGAACTGAGGGCGGTTGGTCATCGTTTCTCCTTGCCAGGCGCGCCTGTGCAATGGGTGGTTGGAGGGACATCACCGGCAAGTGCGTCGCACAATTCAGAAGGAAAAGCCTGCTTCATCGAACTCAATTCATTGCACCGGCCGCCTTTGAATCACGAATGCTTGCGGTCGAGGTAGTAGTCGATCACCTGCGGTAGATAAGAGGCGGGGTCGGGCAGTGCCAGCCCCTCAGGCTCCAGCAGGGCGCGCGTTCTTTCACAACCGAAAGTCTGAGCTCCCCCGAGGTAGTCCAGTAATATCGGCAGCGCTCCGATCGCCTTGCGCAGTGATGCGGGCGCGGTGGTGCGCAGCAAAGGCAATGCGGCACGAAATACCCGGCGAGGCAGGAAGCGGCGTCGCGGCAGACGCTCACCTCTGGCCAAAAGGCACGTGCGCACCGTCTCCTGCAAGACGGTGAGGCCGACCGCGTGTTCTGATCCAGAACACAAATGGAGTATGCGGCCCGCATACGACGACATGGTGCTTGAGCAAGCGATTGCCGCGGCGACATAGTCCACCGGCACGACATCGAGACTTGCCGCATCAAGTGACGGGAAGACACCGAATGTACGGCGTCCCGATAGAAACTCCACGAGGTGATAGAACACCTGGAAGTGAACGATACGCCCCGTACGCGAATCGCCTACCACCATGCTGGGACGGTGTATGGTCAGTGGCAATCCCCGCTCGACCGCGGCGCAGGCAAGATCTTCTGCTTCCGATTTGGCTTGTTCGTAGGTGTTGTGGAACGAGCGCGCGCCCTTCACACACTCTTCCGGCAGGACACCGGGTCGGCGGCCTGCGACACCGACGGTGCTGAGGAACTCGACCTTGTTGAACCGACCGTGCTCCATAGAGGCTGTCGCCATGTCGATCACGTTGCAGGCCGTGCTCATCGCGCTCTGGCGTGCCTGCGGCAACGGCAGATTCATCTTGACCAGAGCGGCACAATGGATGATGTGGGAGCAGGTACGGGTCAACGCGTTCCATTGGCTGGCATCGAGCCCGAAGGCCGGAAGCGCCGCATCTCCGCGCACCAGCTTGACCCTACGTTTCACATTGGCAGGATCCATTTGCCAAAAGTCGCACAAGGTTCGCAAGCGCGCTGTTGCATCGTCGTCGGATGCCGCACGTATCAAGAGGCTGAGTTCGTTGCCCGGGTCAGATAGCAGCATGCACGCCAACGTGCTGCCGATCGCGCCGGTTGCTCCGGTGACGAAATAGTGCCTCACTGTTCGACTCTCCAACCCGCAACGGTAATCAGGAGCGCCATCTGTCCCGCGGGCTTCCCCGCTGTCTCGTTTGGCGTGCGTCGCAGCATGTCAAGTTCGGCGGCGAATCGCGCTGCGATTTGGTTGCGCCGCAATTTCAGGTTGGTGGTGAGTTCACCGCCGGCGACGGTGATCGAATGCGCCGGTATTACAACGACGCCTTTGACCTGCATGTAGTCCGGCAGGTCTGAAAGCGCGCAAGACAACTCGTGGCCGAATTGCCGTAGAGACTCAAGCGTGGGCGGCGCATTGGACCTTGAGTTCGATACCGCGACCACTGCTGTCAGCGGTGCGCCCCGCGCGAAAAACACCACCGCGTACTCGACCGTCGGCACTTTGCTTAGTCGCGCCTCAACTTCTGCAGGCGCTATCCAACGCCCATTGGGCGACTTGAGCAAGTCGTTTTTGCGCCCGGTGACGCGAAGGAAGCCGTCCTCGTCAAACGCGCCCACATCTCCGGTGTGCAAGGTGTTGCCCGCTGCGGCGACGCCGGGGCCGCTCACGACAATCTCACCGTCCGCGGCTATGGCAACCGATGAAGGCAGCAATGGTCGACCGACCGTGCCGATCTTGCGGCACCCGATAGTGTTGATGGCGATGGGCACGATGTTTTCACTTGCGCCATAGGCTTCCAGAATGGGAACGCCCACCGCATCGAACCACTCGATCAACCATATGGGCATCGGCGCCGAGCCACTGATGCAGTAGCCGAGCGAACGCCCGAAGGCACGGCGGATGCGGCGCAGCACCCAGCGGTCAGCCAGTCGGCAGGAGATTGCGACATGCAATGGCAACGGCCTTCCCTGCCGGCCAGCATGGGCGCGATGTTGAGCGAGGCGAACCGCATGATCGATCGTCCAGGCTCGCACACCTCTGCGGCCGTTGTCGGCCCCAACCACGCCCTGATGGAACTTCTCGAAAAACCGCGGCACTCCGATGAAAACCTGAGGATCGACTTCCGGCAGACGCGCCATCACCGTGCGCGGGTCCGCAACAAGATACGTGGTGGCTCCGCGCACAATGCCGCAGAGATTGACCATGCGCTGGAAGAGATTTGCCAACGGCAGCCAGCACAGCAGCCGGCTGTCGTCGCGCAGGTCACTGAATTTCTGCAGGATCGCATCGATGGCGAACACCAACTGCTCGTGTCGGTACGTCGTCGGTTTGGGATCGCCCGTGGTGCCTGACGAGAAGATCACCATCGCCTCGTCTTCTGGCCTCACCAGCGAGGAAGCAGACGCCTCAGCACCCGCTTGTAGCCACGCGGTCAGAGTGCTCACGCCGGCGTGAACCGGGCCTTCCAACGCGACCACCTGTACTCCGGTGGGTAGTGGAAGCGCGTCAGCGAACGCTGCGGATTGCACGAACAACACCTGCACCCCGCTTTGTGCCACGAGCCGAGAGAGCAAGGGTGTGGGGTAGTGGAGATCGAAGCCGGCCACGCTGGCGCCGCACTTCCAGGCTGCCATCTGCAGCGTCTCCCATGTGTAGCTGTTGGGCGCGCAAATGCCGACCCGTGTCCCGCATCCCACTCGCTTCGCGACGAGGTGGCCGCGAAGGCGTTCGACATCCACCGCATACTCATGCCAGGAGCGTGGCGTCCAGCCACGCGCATCGGAATACTCGAAGCACGCCGTGCGGTCCGGCGTGGCGCGGACGCGTTCTTCGAATCGGGCGACGATGGTTGAGGAAGAACAGTGCTGAGTCACCTCAGTTGCGAAATGGCGGGTCATAGGCGCCCAGTAGCAGCGTGATCCGAAGCTCGTCTTCTCGCAGTCCCAGCCACTTCAACTGATGAACTGTCTCCCTGCCCAGTAGCAGCTTGTGCCGGATCAGAAAGTCGACCACCGGCGCCATGAGCCACCAGTGACTTCGACTGGCCTTGCCCTCGCGAATGAGTGCCGCGAGTTCCCGCGCGTAGCGGTTGTAGCCAAAGTGCTTCAGGTCGGAGTACATCAACAGCCAATTGATCGGGTAGTTGCTGCGGATAAGGCTGGCGTGGGAGGGGCGCGCCACCAGCCGTCGTTCATTCCGAAAATCGGTGCGGGTTCGAGAAGTGCGAAAGTTCAGCCTCGGTGAAACAGCCATCGGCAATCAATGCGGGTGCGTGTATGGCTACGCCGAATGAGCGTCGCGGCGCGGGAGGTCGGGCATGAGGACATTTGGCCAGACTTGCATTGAAGAGAGGCTATTCGTTCGGATAGGAGCGCCACTTCTGCCAGCTGGCTGACTAGGCTTTCTGGAGCGCATCACGGACTTCGGCAGCACTGGCTGCTTTCCCTCTACCCGCGTGCAATTGCGTTCGCTTTGCTCGAACAGTCACCGCAACGCCATGCGCGCGGTGCTGAGCACAGCTGAAGCCGGAACCACCGTTGCCATCGACCGCAAGACCTTGCGCGGAGTCTGGATCGCTTTGCCGATATTGCCGCTCCGCAGTGGCCGTCTGCCTTTGCCACCGATCAGCGTTTTGGTAATGATCTAGTAGCGCTGGCCGATGGAGAAAAAGGGCGGCGAATCGCCGCTGCACAGCAATCGAGCCCATGGTGTCGCGTCGCGATGCATTCAAGTTCAACGCGGCAAGCCGCGCAATATTGCGCGCAACGCACGGTACTGCCATCGCGCTTGACCTGACAATTTTTCAACGCTGACTGGCGGGCGCTTCTCGTCGAGCCCCTGGGGGGGGGACCAATAGATCTGAAATAGAGGCAAAACCCGCGCCCGAACCACATTCACCGAGAGGTCGTGAATTCCACAAAATACCTCTTTCAGTTCGTTGTGAGAAAAGGCTGCCAACAGAGAATTGGTGGAATCATCACAAAATACCTTTGCCGCGTCCGGGGTGAACACTCGGGGATAGGCAGCTGCCGTGCTTGCGTGGCGCGGACGCGCCAAATCGAATATCAAGAAACCGCAACCGGTCCGCCCGCAGACGGTCCGAATTTCCGCTAGGCATTGCTCAACCTCTCTGATGCTCGGAAGATGGTGCATTGCAAAGAGACAATTAACCAACGCCGTTGTATTGGGAACTTGATCGGCGAAGGCGGTCATGTTTCCCCTTCTTTACTCGACCCTTTCGGAGAGGCCCGCCGCACGCATCTTCGCCAAATAGGCTGCAAAGCGGCCAGTTCCGCATGCGACGTCAATGACCGTTCCGCCACTAGCGGTAAGGCGGCTGCAAGCCAAAGCGTTGAGGTGATAAATGGAGAGAATGGGCCCTTCACCGGACCCCTGCGCATGCCAGGCGTCAACTTGATCTTGGCTGTCCATGACGAGGTGGTCTTCTGGCTTTCGCGGAAAGCCTCCCAAAATGAAGGTTTCCTTGAACAGCATGGAAATCGCTTCGAATGCTCGATTCACTTTGAAAACCCCTTGGAGCGGCGGACATATTTCATGTCCAGGCGGGAAGCCGGGTTAAAGGATATCGTCGCGCAGAAGACACTGATCCGGGGCACCATTCCGTGCCCGGGGGTCTCAGTGGGCGGCACTTCGGTGTGCTTTGCACATTGCGTTGTCACGTGCCGAAGCTCGGATGAGAAGCAACGCGGGAGTCCGCCCTCTCGAACGGGACACCAGCGCGCGGCCCACACTCTTTATTGCCTTTTATTGGCCGTCCCCAACGGCGCTTGCGCATTCGGTTCACGTAACCGGACCCAGTCTTGATAGACGTACTCTGGCCAATCGGGTCGACTTGGCCGGGTAATTCTCAAGTCCTCATCGCGCAGACCGAGCCATTTCATATGATCGCGCACATGACGACCAAGATAGATTCTTCTTAAAGTGATGAAATCAACCACCTTTCCCATCACCTTCCAGTAATCCCGATTCGCCTTTCCTTCACGGATCAACGCAGAAAACTCTGGTGCATAAGGGTTGTAGCCAAAGTTCCGCAGATCTGAATACATCAGCAGCCAGTTGATCGGATAGTTTGAGAAGACTGGGCTGGCGTTCTTTGCCGACTTTATCAATCCGAGTTCGACAACTTTTCTCATCGCCTCATCCTGATCATAGGTCCAGGCATGATAAGGCGCGAGGTAGCGGGGAAATACTGTCCCTGCTGGGTATTGCCTGGGATTCCAGAATCGCTTGAGATCGTCGTCGTCGAATTGCCCAGAATTCGTAAGTTCCGGCGGTGCCCAGTCCACGTCAGATATGGCAAGCTTCGGAAAATCATACTCCATACGTTCAGGCCAGGGTTGTCCTGGTGAATAGCCGGCGAGAACAAGCGGAATATTCTTCTCGGCGGCGAGGCGCAGCGCGTTGCCTTCAAACAGTGAAGCATAGGCATGGGACACGGTATGTACTGCGCCGCGTGCCTCCTGGTTCATTAGCAACCAGCGAAATAGCTTTCGGTAAAACTCGGCCGACGGGCGGTATACCAGATGCTCCACGTCTAGTTTGTCCACCGCACGATGTATGTTGGCCCAAGCCACCTCACCGATGTCGATGTCTGTGGTGTGGGCGAGAACCCTCAGGCCATACTCACTCTTAAGCTTGTGGATTAGCAAGACGCTATCCTTTCCACCTGACAGCGGAACCACGCAGTCGTACTCGCCCCGTCCCCGGCATTCTTCGATCGTGCGCAGCAGGTCAGTTTCGCGGGCGCGGCGTAGAGCATCTGCGGCTTCTTTGTCCACTGGCTTGTGTTCGCGGCACTTGCGACAGATGCCTTGTTCGTTCAGTTCGGCGCCGGGGACGGCGTGAGGCAGCAGGCAATTTCGGCAGGATCTCACGTGAACTCACTCGCAAGGAAAAGGATTTCTGCGCAGACGCGGCCATGTAGGCAGTGCACTCAGGTAGCAGGGCGGGCTAGGCCACGCGCGAATCTTTGTCTTGAACCCGCGGCCGTTGTCTTTGCGTTAGCGACTCTATTCAGCTTCGATCGTGTCCGACCATTTGGACATGACGGCTGTTGCTGCGTGAGGACCTTCCTAATCAACAGTTCAACAGTTCCGCCGCATTCCGGCCGCGTCTGGCTGGCATGATGCCCGCATCGCAGGCGCTCGTACTATCCGTTCAGGTAGGCTGCTGCGGCTGCAGCTGCATCGTGCCAATCAAGCGCCGATAGATGCTCTCTTCTTCTTCCTCGGAGAAGGCAAATGTATAGATTGAACGCTCTCGCCGTCGAAGTGTGCTCCTGCTACGAAACATGCTGATTTGCTCGCCTGCATATTCGAGGTCGAGCAGCATCAAAACGGCCGGTGCATTTACCCTTGAGTTGGTGCGTGCTTCGCCGATAACCTTGAGCCCCAACAACACCTCATAGAACTTTGCGTGTCGCGGGTTTACCTCGACTAGTACGTGCGAACGATTGTGGATGCGCTTTGCGTAGATGACTGCCACATGAAAGATCGCTCCGAGAATCGCGTTCGAGCGACTATTGGTGTCCACCGCAAGCTTGACGAATTCGCACAGGCGGTACCCTCGTCCACGCAGGACTTGGACTTCATCGGGATAGAGTTCCTCAGCCAGAAGGCCTCCGCCGAAATCGAGGCCAACGGAGACTGTGGCCACGGATGCGTTGGCAATAGACGCAACTAGCGTGATGAAGTCAGAGCGTGGTTTTACGGCGCCGTCGGTTTTGTAGCCGCGCCACTCGTAGCGGCGTCGTATCAAGATGCTGGCCGACTCAAGGCGCAATGCGTCGCGCGCCAATCGAATTTTGAACTCGCTTCTTTCCTCTGAATCGGCGGCGCCTTCAGCCAGCGCATCTTGAGCGCTGGAAGGGTTATCCTGCTGCCGCTCCAAACCGTAAGGGAAACCGAAGACGGTGCTGCCAAAACCTGCTTTGTCGCTGTTGAGGTGCCTCTTTTTGGACATTTCGTAGGCCTGAGTTGATCATGACATCACCATGATGAACAACACGGCCGGTGGCGGACTACTCGAACGGTTAGGCGCCCCCTTCAGGTGCCGGATACTGCGGTCGCGGCATCCACCAGTTTCAACTCCAAAGCGCGCGCCACCGCCTGCGCGCGATTGGACACATTGAGCGCGCGGAACACGGCCTTGAGGTGATATTTGACGTTTGCCTCCGACATATCGAGAATTGCCGCGATATCGGCATTCGTCTTTCCGAACTGAGCCCAGTAGAGAATCGTTCGTTGCCGTTCGGTGATCAAGGAGGCTGCTGCACGCCGAACGCGAACTGGATCAGGTGGCATCGCCCGCACGAGTGCTAAGTGAAGGTGTGGGACGAGCAGGCGCATGAGCTGGTCATGCTTCTCTCCCAGCCTTTCCGGAATTTGCGCGAAACAGAAGTTCGAATAGAGCTCGCCCGTCATATCGAAAAATGAATGCGAGGCCAAGTTCTTGAAATCGTACTTTCGCGCCGTCTGAACCCAATTGTTGGGCCAGCTGTTTATGTCATGCTCAAACTCCACCAGAACGGGACGGTGGGTTGCTTTCCAACGTTCGATGACTGGAGATCTGAGAATTCCATTTGGGCCACGAAGTGTCTCGAGATACTGAAGTGGGTACCTGTAGGTGAGCAACTGGCATGCTTCTACGCCGCCCGCCACAAGTCGACCGATACTGCACAACACCATTCCGTGAGGCAAAACGGCCTGCATCTGGTGGTCCATGCACGCTTTGAATGTCTCTGGACTGTGGACTTCTTCCAGAGCATGAAATAGCTCCATCATGCGAACGTCTTGTATGCTTCTGGGCACGACTCGGTGATCTTCAATATGGAATGAACGCTGAAGGCCGAAAGGCAGCCGCCGGCGTCGCCCCCGGTAAGTGCGGCGCTTGCGAGTAGGTGCCACGGCGTTCTGCTGTGGAGATGCGTTTTCGCTCGCGACGATTCTGGGGACGCCGCTGGGCCCGAGGTAGTCGTAAATCAACCCATTCGGTTGATCCGCCGATCCACTTCGCCGCGGTACGAGAGGGCGCGGGGTGCTGAAGCCTGTGGCGTCGGAATTGAAGACGCGGGCGCCGGCGGTCGAGTCGAGACGCGCTTCAGGCTGGCGGCTTCAAGCGCAGCAAGGTTGGTCTTTGCTGGGCCGATCGTTGCGAGAGAGGACCGGAGTACCACGTCCGCGGACGGTGGCTGCTACCGATCGCGTTTGGGCGAGCGAAGCGGAGCGAAAAGGTCGAGCCTTTCCGCAATCGATACAGCCTCGGCGAGCGTCGACGCATTCAGTTTCTCCATCAAAGCCTGAGCGTGCTTCTCGAACGTTCGCTTGGACCTACAAAGGTGAGCTGCCATATCGGGTATCCGGAACCCGCGGCTTGCCAAGAACAGCGTCTGGAGTTCGCGCTCAGTGAGGGTTCTTTCTGGCAAGAGGGCGGCAAGTTGTTGCCTCTCCACCGCAGTCCACACTCTATGAAATGCCGCCTCGGCATGAAAAGCGTAAAGCTGGATGGCGATCGGCAGCTGTGCGTCGGGCTTACGGTGATGGGGCCACGTCAGGTCGAGCGTAAAGTGCCTCTTGGGGTCCAGGTGGACACCAATTCCCACTCCAAAGCCAATGTTGAAATCGCCGAAGACTTCGTAGACAAGCCGGCCTTCTGAACCCAACTGTTCATAGGTATCTCGGTTCCAGACTATGGGTGTCGACGAGCAGCGTTCGTGCTCCACAACCGGATCTCTCCAGTTGGCTGGGGCGGCGGCGTCGTAGGCCTCAAACAAGCCGGTCGCGTAGCCCGACATTTCATTGGCGGCCCATCCATGCTCAGTCGATGTGAAGCGCAGCGCCTGGAAGCAATTGGCACCTACGCGGTAGGCGATCTCCTGCATCAGCCCGCGGAGCGTTCGTTCATCCTCAGCCCGGTTGAAGCCCTCGGCGATCTCCTGATCGAACATCATCCAACCTCCATCACTGCACCTGGCCAGCCCTGTAATAGCCTATGTCAGAGGTGCGACATGCTGCGCAGTCTAAACAATGAATCGAACAGCGTTTGGGTGAACCAGGTGCGGTTGAGTTGCCACAGCGCGAGGAACTCGTGCGGCAGCGTGAACACGACGTGGAAGTGCTCGCGCGGCAGCAGCCGCTGCAACTCGCGCCCGAGCCACTGCTGGCACGCGCTGGCTCAACGCAGCGCGGGCAACTGCGGTGGCGGCAGGCGTGCGACTGCAAGACGGCCCCGTGCGGCAGGGCACTCCAGCAGGTGCGCACCCAGCGCCGGACGGTGGCACACTGACTGATGCACCAGACCGCGCGCTGCTCGCGCGGATGCAGCCGTCGCCCCGAGGCGTAGGCCTCGAAGTGTTTGACAAACACCTGTTGCAGCGAGACATCCATGGCCGTGTGCTCGACCTACCCGGGTGGCCAAGCGTAGCGCGGCTGGCGTCGCCACGGCTGCCACGGGCTGTCAAGCCTGCGGCTGCCCCAGCAACCGTGGCAGGCGGCGGCGACGGTGCCGCTAGGCACTGCCTACGTGCACCCAACCGGCTAGCACTGACGGCCGGCGTCGGCGGTTGGGGCGCCATGCCTTCAGCTCGCAGGCCCGCCGGCTGGCTGAAGCGCTCGGCCCGGACTGAGCGATTGTCAGCCGGGCTTTTTGCTCGATCAGTCGGCTGAATAGATGCGGATCTCGGGGTCTGCCTTCAGCAATGGCTTCAAGCCGACGACCACATCCTTCGTGAAGAGCTCACTGCTGAGATATGCCTCCGCTTGCTTGCGCGTGGCGAATCCATGAAGGACTTGAACGTCGGCGTCGCGGATCAGTAGTTCCTTCGATGTCGCGCCGGCAATCTTGCTGAGGAAAGGCTGCTTGAACTTGGCGTAGACAGCCCCCGCCGCGGCCCGATCTTGCGTATCGACTTTGAGCGTGATTTCCAGGTAGGCCTTCTCGGCGGAGGCGAATGCTGGGAGCGTGAGCAACGCGGCGGTGAGCATCGCGAGATTGGATCGGTTCATAAGATTGCTCCAGGTACAGATGTGAGTTGATCGCCGCGGACCAGGCCGCAGACTCCGCCAGCAGTTCGCCGACTCGAGTGAAGCTTAGGCAGTCTTCTCTTCATTCGGAAATTGTCTTTTCACATGCGATCTATTCACATGTGCTATAAATTTGGCATGAACCTGAGCCAGCTCCGCTTTGCAAGCGCCGTCGCCTCCAGCGGCTCATTCACCGCGGCCGCGGCGACGTGTTGTGTGACCCAGCCGACGCTGTCGAACGGCATTGCTCAGCTGGAGGTCGAGTTGGGAGAGCGCTTGTTCGTGCGCACGACTCGCAAAGTCGCCCTAACGCCGTTTGGCGTGCACGTCCTGCCCTACGTGGATCAGGTACTCGCCGCACAGTCCAGCCTCGTACAACAGACCCAGGCCTACCTTCGCCCCGACAAGCGCCTGATTCGCATTGGCACGTCGCCGCTGATCAGCGCCAACCTGCTGCGCCTGATGATCGAGCCGTTTCAACGGGGCCATCCGGGCGTCGACGTAGTCCTGCGCGAAATGAACATGACCGATCTGTACCGCATGCTCGACGACAGCCTGCTCGACTTTGTGTTCGGCGTCGCTGGCGTTCATAAGGGGACGTGGGCCGCAACGTTCTTGTATCAAGAACCCTTGCTTTTCATCCCGCGTGGTGCGGCCTGGCAGGCTGGGCCGCGCCCGCGCTCGGTGCAACTCAAGGACATCGCTGCCGAGACATACGTAATGGTCCCCGACGCTTGCGGGCTTTCGCGCGCCACCCGTGCGCTGTTTCGCAGCCAGCGTCGCAAGCTGCGCGAATACTCCGGCGAGGCCATGAGCTATCAGGTGCTGGAAGAGTGGGCTGCGCTGGGAATTGGTGCAGCGATCTTGCCGAGTTCGAAGATCACCGAACGCCCGCATGCGGCGGTTCCGATAGCGGACAAGTCGGGTCAACCTGTGGTCATCGGCTTCGAGGCGAGCTGGACAAGATCCGGGTTTCGTTCACCTCACCTGAACGAGTTCTCGAAGCACCTGCGGACCGTTGTGCCCAGCGTGGTGACTGGTCTGGGCACCCGCGAATAGGGTGCCAGGCAACGGCTCCCGATGGGCACGGCCGAGGCGCCTCGGAAAGCCCTAAGAACCCGCATGATGTCGAACAGCCCCGCAAGGGCTGCCTTCGTTCGATGTGTTGACGCCGTCCTGGCGCCGCTTCGAATGCGTTGCCCCATCCCTTGCGTGTCTTGGTGGGAAGCTTCAGCATCATCACAACGTGGAGCGCGTCGCTTTAGAACCCCTGCAAGCGGCTCGGCGAAAATCATTGGCGATAGGCGCTGCGAAGTTCGGCCTGGGCGCGCGCTTCTTCTTTACGACCGACGACCAGACGCTTGGCGATAGCTTCGATGTCCTCTGTCATCACATGTCCACGTACCTACGTGGGCACGTAGCCTCTCAGGTTTGGACCGGACCTACAAGAACGTGGTTCATTGAGCGCTTACCAACAGTAGGCGAGCGCCGTTCCGAACCGCCGGTGGTCGAACGGCTGCTGCTTCGGCCGGCAAACTCACGCGGCCGACCCGTTCAGTCCTTCTGCCCTATGCCAGGGACTACGGGTGTCGAGTCTCGAACGATCGCCGAGACGCCAGCGCGCATGGCCTCAATGTCGATCGTGCACGAACGCAGCACGTCGGGGGCGCGCGGGTTGTCGAGCAGCGCGAGCAGCAACTGTTCCAGCGAGATCGTCTCGTAGCGCTGCCTGCGCGCGGCGACGAAGATCATGTGCAAGCTGACCTCGAGGTCGAGTGCGATCAAGCCGCTTGTCTTCTCGCAGCGAGATCTGAACCAGAGGAAGAATGGCAGGTAGAGGACCAGGCCAACGACCAGCGTTCCAATGATGAAGCTGAGGACAACCATTGATCGTCGGTTCTTTGGCGAATTTGGTCAGGCTCTTCTGACCAGCCCTTCGACACGCTGGCGGATCGAGACACCCGCCAGATCCAACCAGTCTATGCACTGCTCTGGATTCCCGTCGATGCCCTCGCTTGCGGCGTCAATGGCCGCAAGGGGAACATAGCAAAGCAGGTGACGACGGGCGCTTGGCGACAAGCGGTTCTCCTCGAAGTACGACACCCAGGTATCGTGAGCCGGCACGTTGTCGATGTCGAAGAAGCCGTTGGACACCAGTTCAGCGTAGCCGTCGCAGAGATTCTCGTCCGGGAAGTACACCATGAAACGACCTCGCACGATCAACGGGGTCTCAAGCTGCACAGGCAGGCTGTTGTAGCGCAAATGGTTCTGTCGCGAACTTCCAACCCGACAGACGAGATCGTCGAAGCCGTTATGAAAGAGTGACGGGCGCAGCGCCTTTGTTCGATAGCTGTCGGATTGGCCGAGCGAATCGCACCAAGCCACCGTCTCGGCCAGACGCGCAAGCAACAGGTCGTCGGCAATCTCAGAAGGATCCGCGCTGCCGGGGCGCCAGACTTCCATGGGGTCAGGCGGGGGAGCGATTTTCGTTGGGTTCTTGAGGTTTCGGAACATGGGCCCAAGCAGTCAGTTCGTTGAGTGGATCAGTGCTCCACCAGCCTATCCGAAAGCAGCCCTTCGCCGATGACTGCTCCTGGCCGCCGGACTAAACCGCTCTCGCGGTAGGCGGTCCCGAGATGTCGCGGCGACTCGTTGCGCTGCCGGTTCTGCGAAGTTGACGGGCGAGGCAATTCGCCTCGTTCTTCAACGGAGCAGCAACCATGGACACGACCACCCGCAAGGTCTCGCCGCTGCGGCAACGCATGATCGAAGACATGCGCATGCGCAAGCTGGAGCCCAGGACGCAGGAAGGCTACATCCGCGCCGTTCGCAAGTTGACCGAGTACCTCAAGCGTTCGCCTGACACCGCCACGGTCGAGGACCTGCGCAACTTCCAATTGCACCTGGTCGACACCGGCACCTCGCCCATCACGCTCAACGCGACGCTGACCGGGCTGAGGTTCTTCTTCGACATCACCCTGGGCCGCGCCGAGCTGATGGCCAGGATGCAGCCGGTGAAGCTACCCCGCACCGTGCCCGTCGTGCTGAGCATGCAAGAGGCTGCGGCGCTGATCGCCGCGGCGCGCAATATCAAGCATCAGGCGGCGTTGTCGGTGGCCTATGGTGCGGGTCTGCGCGCCAGCGAAGTCTGCCGGCTCAAGGTCGGCGATGTCGACAGCGAGCGCATGGCGCTGCGTGTCGAGCAGGGCAAGGGCGCCAAGGATCGCTACGCCATGCTCAGCCCGGTGGTACTGCAACGGCTGCGCGCCTGGTGGCGCATCGGCCATGCCCAGGGCAAGATCCTGCCCGGCGGCTGGCTCTTCCCGGGGCTGGATGTGATGGAACCGCTGAGCGCACGACAGCTCAACCGCGCCGTGCATGACGCCGCCGCGGCCGCGGGCATTACGAAGCGCGTGACCACGCACACGCTGCGCCATTCCTTCGCCACCCACCTGCTGGAGCGCAAGGTCGATATCCGCGTGATCCAGGTCCTGCTGGGCCACAAGAAGCTCGAGACCACATCGATCTACGCCCACGTGGCCACCGACCTGCTGCGCGAGGTGATCGGCCCGCTGGAGGAGGTGCCGCCCTCGTCGTGAGGTCGGCGCCGTGGGGCGGCCCGCCCTTGAGGTCGCCGACATCTTCCGCGCACACGGCCCGGCCTGGCGCGAAGCCCAGCGCGGCCACCTGAGCCTGACGCAACTGAAGGTGATGTCGGCCATCACCCAGTGCCGCACGGCGGCGCTGGGAGGCCATGTGCTGCGCTGCGAAGGCTGCGGCACCGACCAGGTCTCGTACAACTCCTGCCGCAACCGCCACTGCCCGAAGTGCCAGAGTGCAGCGGCCCAACGCTGGCTCGACGCACGGCAGGCCGACTGGCTGCCGGTGGAGTACTACCACGTGGTCTTCACGCTGCCGGCACCCCTCGCCGACATCGCGTACACGAACAAGGTCGCGATCTACGGGCTGCTGTTCGACGTGGCCGCCGGGGTGTTGCAGACCATCGCTGCTGACCCCAAGCATCTCGGAGCGCGCATCGGCGCGACACTGGTGCTGCACACCTGGGGCTCGGCGTTGACCCATCATCCGCATGTGCACGGCATCGTGCCCGGCGGTGGGTTGTCCGCGGACGGTGGGCGTTGGGTCGCGTGCCGGCCCGGGTTCTTCCTGCCCGTGCGGGTGCTGTCACGACTGTTCCGGCGCCGCTTCCTCGAAGAGCTGAAGCAGCTGCATCTGGCGGGCAAGCTGCGGTTCTTCGGTGTGCACGAGGGCCTGGCAGATGCGCAGGCGTTCAAGCTATGGCTGGCACCGATGCGCAAATGCGAGTGGGTGGTCTATGCCAAGCGACCGTTCGCCGGACCCGAGGCCGTGCTGGCCTACCTGTCGCGCTACACCCATCGCGTGGCGATCTCCAACAGCCGCCTGCTCGCGCTGGACGAGCGTGGCGTGACCTTCCGCTGGAAGGACTACCGAGCCAAGGGACGCACTCGCTACAAGGCCATGACGCTCGCCCCCGACGAGTTCATGCGCCGCTTCCTGCTGCACGTGCTGCCAAGCGGCTTCCACCGCATCCGGCACTACGGGCTGCTGGCCAATGGCAATCGGCGCCACAACCTCGCGACGATTCGCAGGCTGCTCGTGCTGCCTGCCAGCACCACGAGCGCCGGCTGCGATGAAGCGCAGGCCAACACCGAGCAGGCCGCAGCGCCGCCCACGTTCGTGTGCCGGCACTGTGGCAAGCCGATGCTGATCGTGCGGCTGCTTGAGCCCGACCCTGCTATCCGTGCGCCGCCCCACAGGTTTGCCGTATGACCAGCGCGAGCACACATCGACGTCCACCGTCCGACGGTGGCCGGGCCGCCTCGCGCCAACCCACGCGCGACGCGCGTCTTCGGTGCAGGCTTCGCGAGAACCGCCGTCGCAGCGTGGCTCACTGTCGGCATTGCCGGCCGTCGGCCTCACAGCGGACGCCGCGATTGCCGACTCCGACACAAGCGGCGCGTCCGCTATCGCCATAGCAATCGCGCGTTCACTGACCACCGTGGCGTGCGCCGCGGTTTCCTCCCCCGAGGCTTGTCCGACACCTGCCCTCCGACCGGTGCAGATCGACAGCTCGCTGCACACGCGGGCAGGTGTCCGACAACCCTAAACAGCTCCGTGAGTTGACGTCGCCGCCCGGAAGCCGCCTGTCGTAGCGCACAACGGTTCCCATTGAAGTCGCGTCTGTCGACGCTCGTCAAGGTATGCGGGTAGGGAGAGAATCACTGTTTGGACCACCCCATGGTCGGCTGGACAGCCTGTCCCTATCGACAGCTGGTGCCGTCAGACTCCTCATGACCGACGCTCAATACGCGACCTTGCCGCAGTGGCCCCACGCTTATCCGGCCAGCGGCGCCAGCGCCACCCTGAAACTCCTCGACGAGGATTTCATCGTGACGGAACTGCCGCTGCAGCTGCCCTGCGGTGAGGGCGAACACATCTGGCTGGACATCGAAAAGAACGGTGCCAACACCGCCTTCGTCGCCCAGCAGCTGGCCGAGGTCGCCTGCGTGCAGGAAAGGGACGTGGGCTATGCCGGCCTCAAGGACCGCTACGCCATCACCCGTCAGTGGTTCAGCATCTATCTGCCGAATGGGAAAGGGAAAGGCGAGACGCCCGACCTGACCCTGCTTCAGCACCCGGAATTCAACGTCCCGAATCAGAGCCGCCATGGGAAGAAGCTGCGCCCCGGTGATCTGCAGGGCAACCGATTTCGCATCGTGCTGCGTGACGTGACCGGCGACCCCACGCAAGGCACAAAAGGGCCACAAGAAAAAACGCCGCGGACCAGCAGGAGCCCGCGGCGTGTCAAAGGATGAACCCGGCGCGGAGAGGTGCGCGCCGGCAAGGTCTCGCTATCGATTCATCCGCAGCGTGTGCGTCCACTGGTGGTCGGAGGCCGACACCGCGTACGAGTAGGTGCTGTACTCCTGACCCTCGCCGGGCCACGGGTTCATGATGTAGACGTACTTGGTGTTGTTCCAGTTCTCCCAGCCGTCGCCGACCATGATGTGGCCGCCGCCGCTGGTCCAGCCGTAGCGCATCACGAAGGGGCGGTTGTTGTTGATGTCCCAGGTCACGCTGTTCCACGACGACGCGTAGCTGTACGCCGTGTTCGAGATGCCGCCCAGGTTCCACAGGATCGACTGCACGCTGCCTGGGGTGCCGTAGAGCGAGTTGGGTTGGTTGGCCGGGCTGTTCCAGTTGAAATAGCTGTTGCCGCAGGCGTAGTTGATGCCGAACGCCCAGTTGACGATGTAGCACTGGCTGTAGTTGGTGCCGTAGTAGCGCATGACCGCGCGGCTGGAGCCGGACCAGCACCACTGGCTGTGCTCCTGGATGGTTTCGGCCACGTTCAGCTGGCGCCAATCGGCCATCGCCAAGGGCATGGCGGACAGCAGGGACGCGGTGACGACGGTACGCTTGATTGCAAGTTTCATGACGGGTCTCCGGGTCGGGCCTGCTCAGGGCTGAAATTCAGCGAGGTTGGCCGCAACGGCGGCACGCAGCGAAGGCAGAACGTCGCCTTGCTCCAGCAATTCCTCCACCGGCATGCGCAGCGATGCGCGCGCCGACAACAGTGGCGCGAGCCGCACGCGGCCGTCGGCCGGCGACACCACTTCGAGGAAGTCCGAGTGCGCCTGGAAGATTCGGACGAAGCGCAGGTTTGCGCGGTCTGGTGTGCCGTGCTGGCGCATCTTCGCGTCCACGTCGCCGGCCAACGCGGCGCCGCCGTATGAAACGGCCTGCCACTGGCCGTTCGCCTGGTCGAGCGTGACCAGGCCGACCGGGCGGCTGCCCAGGCGCACGACGAAGCGCCACTGGCCGGTGGGCTTGGCGGCGGAGCTCAGGTCGCTGCCGGATGCAATGTCGGCGGGCTCGACGGTGTAGACCGCGAAGCCGCGGCCCAGGCGCAGGCGGGCCAGGTCGGCCACACTGTCGACGGCGAGCGGGAAGCCCTTGGGCAGGGCATCGGCGTGCACCTTCTGGTGATGCTGCGCGAAGCGGGCCAGGTCTTGGGCTGCGGCCGTTGAGGCAGCAGTCTCCTGCAGTTGGATTTGTGCTTGCGTCGCTGGTGCGGCCTGGGCAAACGAACCAGCGCTGCCCAGCAAAGCGCCGAGCATGCACAAGCTGGCCCCTGCGCGACACACTCGGCGTCCCAGGCCAGCCCACGGTGATAGGGGATTCAACATTTCACAGTCTCCTTCAAGCATGGAGCGGTTCAACCGCGACAACGACGTCCTCGCTTGAGCATTGGTGCAAGTGACCAAAGTTCTGTAGCGGGCCGGTCGATTCTGGGAAGCGACGTTTTCGGCGCCCACCGCTTGAATACCCTATTCGAGGTTGTCCCAATGGCGCCGCTGTGCGCGGGCGGTCCACCCCGGCGCCCGGGGGCAAAGGTGCAAACTTCAGCCTGCTGCCATGGCTGCCTCGCCCGCCACCGTCACCTTCCGCTTCTACGAGGAGCTGAATGACTTCATTGCGCCCGACAGGCGCCGCCGGGAGTTCAGCTGCCGCTGCGCCAGCAATGCCACCGTCAAGCACATGATCGAGGCGCTGGGCGTGCCGCACACCGAGGTCGAGCTGGTGCTGGTCAACGGTGACTCGGTGGGTTTCGATCGGGTGCTCGGCGATGGCGACCGGGTGGCGGTGTACCCGGTGTTCGAGGCGCTTGATGTGACGCCGCTGCTGCGCGTGCGTGAGCGCGCATTGCGAGTGACACGCTTTGTTGCGGACGCTCACCTGGGCGGGCTCGCCCACCAGCTGCGCCTGTTCGGCTTCGACACGCTCTACGACAACCACTTCGAAGATGCCGAGATCGTGCGCCTTGCGGTCGAGCAAGGCCGCATCGTGCTGACGCGGGACCGCGAGCTGCTCAAGCGCCGGGACATCACCCATGGCTGCTATGTGCGCGCGCTGCACCGCGATCAGCAATTGCGCGAAGTGTTCGAACGGCTCGACCTCGCCGGCTCGGCGCGGCCCTTCACACGGTGCCTGTGCTGCAATGCGCCGCTGCGCACCATCGACAAGGCCGAGGTTGTCGAGCGGCTGCCGACTAGCGTGCGGGAGCGCCACGAACGCTTTGCCTGCTGCGAAGGTTGCGGGCGGGTGTTCTGGGAGGGCACGCACTGGCGGCGGATGCGCACGATGGTCGACGCGCTGCTGGTGCAGGCTGGGTGACGCTGGCGAGCCTGACTCGGCTCCATGTACGCTAGCGCACAGTGCAGACGCCGGAATTGGTATGTACTGCACTGCACAGATTGCCGGATCGCACATTCGCGCGGCGGCCGGTGGATGACCTGAGCGTCGTGCTCGATGAAGCGCCCGGCGCCCGGAAATGGAGCAGCGCAGACGTTGAGACGGATGCAGTGCTCCC
This sequence comes from Ideonella sp., assembly GCF_036277275.1. GTDB lineage: Bacteria > Pseudomonadota > Gammaproteobacteria > Burkholderiales > Burkholderiaceae_C > Ideonella. Next base: position 26,458 of record NZ_DASUNH010000009.1, read on the forward strand.
CGTCTTCGATGCGCGTGAGAAGAGGAACGTCATGGACTTGCATACTCCCGCCAACGCAGAGGTCGCATGCTCCTACCTGTTGCGATTCACCTCTTTGTATGACCGCGGACGCGCCATTGCCGTGCCGTGCGACAAGGTGGGCAACGTTGACATTGATTCACTCACGCTCCGGCTCCGAACGGCATACCTCGGCGCACGAGCCATGGTGGGTCGGGAGTATTCACGGCCCACGGTGCAGCAACTCGCTTGCTAGTCGAATCGCTTGGGGAACTGCTTGGCAATCGCCAAAGTCAGTGCGTCCGCGATGCCATACATGTGGTCCTTCATGGCGCCCCAGGTCTGCGCTTCTTGCGTGTACTGGCGATCGGCCAATTGCTGAATCTGTTGCATGTGGTGGCCGCCATGCGCCAACAGCATGCCGCGCAGGCCGTCGATCGGCAGGTTGGGATTGGCGCTGCTCAGAAACACGGCGATCTCCTCGGCATTCTTGACCATGGCCTGGCGAGCGGCGTCCTGGGTCTGTGCGCTGTGCGCACGCGTCGCCAGCGTGTACTGCTTGACCGCCCCGTAGTGCCCCGCGAGCAGCTTGAACACCTGCTCGGAGGCGGCGCTGCCATAGAAGGCTGCCATTGCCTGCGAGAGTTGCCGGGCGTTGGCGACAGCCTGCTCTTCGGCGGCCGCGGCCGCAGGTTCGTTGCCGCTCAGCAGTTCAGCGCTGACGGCGCGTGTCCAGAAGGCGTGGCCCAGCCAGAGGTCGCGCAGCGTGGCATCGGTTTGCACGAGCTTGCTGGCACTGACGGCGACGGGGCCGTGCGAGTGGGCTTCTTGTGCCTGCGCATGGGCCTGCGCCGAGTTGGCAAGTATGAACGGCAGCGTGCTCAACAAGCTGGTGATCAGGGTGCGGTGAGAGTTCGTTGTCATGTGATTTCCTTCAGAGTGGTTGGGGCGATGCAGGGGTGATGGCCGGTCGAGTCGACAGATGGCCGTTTCTGAGCAGGATCAAGGTGCTCTGCTCGGCGTAAGGGGCGTGACCTGACCCGGGACGAAAGCGCAGCCAGCTGCCTGACGGGTAGGCGCCTTTTTCGTCGCGCAACTCGCCGCGAAGAACGAAGACTTCTTCGCCGTGTGGATGGCTGTGAGCAGGGGCGCGCGTGCCTGGCCGCCAGCCCACCAGCGCCAGCCGATGATGGGTCTTGGACAAGGGGGCCACCGTCATGCCCGCCACCGCACCTTCATGCCATGCGAGTTCGTTCGGGTGCAGGGTTTCGTGCCCGCTGGTGCGTGCCACGTGGTCGCGGTACATGAACACGATGGCGCCGGATGGCCCGGCGCGCAGCGTCACGGCATGTCCGCGACCAAGGAAGCTGCCGGTCGAATGCGTTCGGCCCCCCTCGATCAGCGTGCCGCTGAGCACATAGATGTCCTGGCGCGCACGGTCGGCGAGTTGCAGCGTGTCGTCCGGCGCCAGGGCGCACACTCCGACGAATGGTGGGGCCTGCGGCGCCGACAACTGAACGATGTCCCGCTGGCCGACGAGGCCATCGAGGTCGACTTGGCCGTATTGCACTGGTGTTTGAAATGGATCAATCGGTATGGTGGCCGTGTGGGAATCGATGAGATCGAACATGAGGTCTTCCGTCTTCCGTCTTCCGTCTCTCGGTTTCGACGGTTGGACTCTAGAGATCGGACCGACGCGATTCAACGACCCGGTGGCGTTGGAGTTATGATGAAAATGGATGAATAGCGGACTGCACGAACACATCAAAGCCTTCGTGGCCATCGCGCAGGCGGGCAGTCTCACGGGCGCATCGATTTCCATCGGCATCGCACAAGCCACCCTCAGCCGCCAGCTGGCTGCCCTGGAAGCGCACCTCGGGTGCCGGTTGTTCCAGCGCTCCACGCGCGCCATCAGCCTCACCGAACAGGGCGAGGTTTACCTGCAGCACGCGCTGCGTCTTTTGGCGCTCAATGAAGAGGCCGAGTCCGCTGTCCAGCAAGAGAGCGCAAGACTGCGCGGTCGCTTGCGGGTGGCATGCTCGAACGGGTTCGGACGCAAGCTTCTGATCCCCGCGCTCGGACAGTGGATGGCACTGCATCCGCAATTGCGGCTTGAACTGAGACTGTCCGACCAGCTTTCCCAACTGATCGAAGACCAGGTCGACGTCGCCATCCGCATCGCGCCGCTGCAGAACTCCAGCCTCGTTGCGCGGCCGGTCGGGGTGTCACGACGCATCGTGGTCGCAACGCCCGCCTACCTGCGCAAGCATGGCCCGATCACCTCACCGGCGCATCTGCAGCAGCACCAATGCCTGCTGTTCGCCGACGCGCAGCAGCCAGGGGTATGGACTTTCGAGGGGCCTCAAGGCAAGACAAGCGTTCGGGTCGACGGGCGGCTGATGCTGTCCAGCGTCGATGCCTTGCAGGACGCCGTGCTGTGCGGCCTTGGCATAGCCGTCACGCCCGAATGGTTCTGGCAGCGTGAACGCATCGATGGGCACATCGTCCAGCTGTTGCCCACCTACCGCCTGCAAGAGCAAACCATCCATGCAATGACCACCTCGCGAGCGGCCGGTGCAGGCAAGGTTCGGCAGTTCGTCGACTACGTCGCGCAGTGTCTGAGCGCCGTGGGCGCTGGCGTTTCAACTTCGGCCGCGCCAACGGCAGTGGCTTGAAATCGCAGCGATCCTTTGCACTGGTGACCGGCCTTTTCACCAAGCAGGCGCCGCCTCAATAGGCTTGGAGGCCAAGTCGGTCAGTTCCTCGCACCAGGCCTCGAACTGTGCTTGATCGAGCGGCCGCTCCTCGCCGGTGTGAGGGTTCCACATCGTACGGCTGGCACCCAGGAGATCTCCGCCATAGATGTGCAAGACCTGAGACTGAACGGCATCGGGGTTGCGGATCTTGTGGATCACGTCCGGCTCGAGTGCGATGCATTCGCCGGCACCCAGCCTGACTCGGTGCGTTTCCACCAGCCCCGACGGGCCGCGCTCGTAGAAGGCGTTGTCTTCCCGGCCGACGGCGACGCCGATGACACACCAGATGCCGTGGTTATGAATCGGTGTGTTGCCGAACGGCGGCTGCGCGAGACTGACAACGAGAAGATCGTCGGCGCGGTAGACGATGCGATCGATGTCGGTTTGCGCAGGCACGGCCTTCTGTTCAGAGAGTGCCTTCGCTGCCAGGTCCCGGATCTCGGCGGCGCCCCCACCGGCATCGATGCATTGGCGGCACCGCAAAGCAAGGTCATTCAGCCAAGGCATGGAGCGAATCCTTCAGGAGACGGGTGGCGCTTGAGGCCAGCGGCGGGCGACGGCGACATTGCCGATTCGAAGACGCGCCAGTGTGCCTCGTTGCGAAATGTCCGCTTGGCTGAAGGGTTAGAACGACCGGGCGCGCCATCGCGCCGCCGTGGCGTCAAACGCCGAACTGCGGCGGCGCTTCGGGGGTTGACCAGCGCAGTGGCAGCGCCGCGGGGCGCCACCAGCCATGCCGCACGTCCAACTGCAGCAGGCGTTGCGCGCCAGGGAAGGCATCGAGCGCGGGGCCATCGAAGCAGATCGAAGCCTGTGCGGCCAGGTGCAGCAAGCTGCCGTCGTCGAAATCGGGCACCACCAGCCCGGCGCGCGGCCAAGCCAGCAGGTTGCCCAGCGTGTTGAAGAAGAAGTTGCCTTGGTAGTCGGGCAGCGTCAGGCGCAGGCCTCGCGGGCCGGTGGCCACGTGGACGAAGCCGGGGAGACCGCCGCGGTGCGACACGTCCACCCCTTCGCTCTTGGCGTTCGCGCTGGATTCACCTGCGCGCGCGCTGCTGGCCGAGGCGATGAACAGCGTGTCTGCGCGGCGCAGCAGCGCAATCGACGGGCCATCCAGCGCGGGCTCGAGCCGCTGTGCCGGCAACGCCGATCTCCGCTCGACAGCCTCTGGCCGGCGCGCGTGAATGTACTTCGGGCAGTTGCCGAAGCTCTGCAGCACCTGCACCTCGAAGCCCTCGTCACCCAGCGCCCGCACAAGGCCGTTGGCACGGTTGCGCCGGCGGGTGTGGAACTCCAGGCCCAGCAGACCGATGGCGGCGCCTTCACTGAGCCACGGCGCCACCGGGTCGTCTGGCGCCGGCCTGGCCTGCAGCCGCAGTGTGCGCGCATCGGGGCTGGTGACGAAGCCGACGGGCCCATGCAGCATTGTCGCCCAGGGCTGGCCCTGATCGTCTTGCGCGCCCAGCAACATGGTCGGCAGCTTGCCGAAGAGCTCGCGGTGCTGATCCGGCATGTGGTCGCGAATCACCTTGTCGCCGATCTCTTCCATGCGCTCGCGCACGCCGGTGCGTGCCTGCAGCGCCTGCTCACCGGTGTGAAAGGGCGCCGCGTCCATCATGCAGCTGCCGGCAAGGGTGAGCGTGGCATGCCGACGAAGCCCGGCAGGGCCTCGATGCGTTGCAGCCAGGCGCGCAGTCTCGGATACGGTTCGAGCGAAATGCCGCCTTCGGGTGCGTGCGCGGTGTAGCTGTACATCGCCACGTCGGCGATCGTCGGGTGATCGGTGGTTGCAAGCCAGGTGCGTCCTTCCAGATGGTTCTCCACCACGCCGAACAAGTTGCGCGCCGTCGGTTGCGCTTGCGGATTCACGGGTCGGTTGAACAGCGTGGCGAAGCGGGCATGCGCTGCGCCGGAGGCCAGCGGTCCGGCGGCGACGCCGAGCCAGCGCTGCACCTCGGCTTGCGTGGTGGCCTGCTCCGGCAGCCAGCGGCGACGCTCGTCGTAGGTCAGGGCCAGATAGACCAGGATGGCGTTGCTGTCGGCGAGCGTGAAGTCACCATCTTCGATTACCGGCACCTGGCCCAGCGGGTTGCGGGCGAGGAACTCGGGCTTCTTCTGCTCGGCGGCGATGAGGTCGACGTCAATCAATTCGGTGGGCAGGTCGAGCAGCGACAGCATCAGCTGCACGCGGTGGGCGTGGCCGGAAAGGGCGAAGCGGTAGAGGCGGATGGGCTTGTTCATGGGGGCTCCAGATGACGAATGAACGAAGCGTATGGCTTGCAGTTGCCGGAATGAAGACGCACGAAATACAGTTGAGAATTGCAGTTGGAGGAATAATCTTGATGGACCATCTTCAACGCCTGCGTACCTTCGTGGCCGTGGCCGAATGCGGCAGCTTTGCGCGTGGTGCGCGCTTGCGCGAGATTTCGGCACCGGCGGCCACGCGCGCGGTGGCTACGCTCGAGCGGCACCTGGGCGCGCTGCTGCTGCAGCGCACGACACGCAGCCTGCGCCTGACCGAGCAGGGCGAAGCCTTTCTGGCCGACTGCCGTCGCATCCTGGCCGAGTTGGACGCTGCCGAGGCCGCGGTCACCGGGGCGCGTCACGAGCCGCAGGGCACGCTGGCGATCACGGCGCCGGCCCTGTTCGGCAGCCGGCACATCGCGCCGCTGGTGTTCGAGTTCCTCGATCAGCACCCGCAGCTGCAGGCCCGGGCTCTGTTCACCAACCGGCTCGTGCACCTGATCGACGAAGGGTTCGACGTGGCCCTGCGCATCGCGAACCTGCCAGATTCGGGCCTCACGGCCGTGCCGGTGGGCAAGATGCGCGCGGTGATCGTGGCCTCGCCGGACTACCTCAAGCGCCAAGGCACGCCGCGCGCGCCGGCCGACTTGAAGCACCACCGCGCGATCGGTTTCACGATCGAAGGCCAAGACCGCACGGGTTGGAACTTCGTGCGTGGCCGTGCCGCCGCGGCGCCACAGGAGCGGCTGGTGGTGAACGCCAACGACGTCAAGGTGGCCGCAGCCGTGGCCGGCCACGGCCTGGCGCGCGCACTGGCCTACCAGGTGACCGACGAGGTGCGTGATGGCCGCCTGCGCGTGGTGCTGCAAGCGCATGAGCCGCCGCCGGTGCCGGTGCACCTGGTGTACCCCGCTGGCCGCGTGGCAGCGGCCAAGGTGCGCGAGTTCGTGCACTTCGCGGCAGAGCAGCTGCGGGCCCTGCCGGTGCTGCAGGGCCGCGGGCTCGAGGCACCGCGCAAGGCGAGAGAGGCCATCAGCGCGACGCGCGGATGATCACCTTGCCGCGCGCGTGACCGCTGGCCACCTGCTCCAGCGCGACGCGGGCGTCATCCAGTGGGTGGATGGAGTCCAGGATCACCTGCAGTCGCCGCGCCTCGAAGAGCTTGGTGATCCCCTGCAAGACCTCGGTGTCGCCCTGGAAGAAGACGAACGCCGCGTTGACGTCACCGCGCGGTGCGATGGTCGGGTCAACCAGCGACACCAAGGTGCCGCCGGGCTTGAGTACCGACCATGAGCGTCCGGCGGTGTCGCCGCCCAGCGGGTCGATCACCAGGTCCAGGTCCCGCAGCCGGGCCGAGAAGTCTTCATGGCGGTAGTCGATGACCTCGTCCGCCCCGAGTTCCTTGGCCAGACCGTGGTTCTTCGACGAGGCCGTCACGATGACGCGGGCGCCCGCCTGCTTCGCAAACTGCACCGCGAAGCTGCCCACGCCGCCAGCGGCCGCATGGATCAGCACACGTTGACCGGCCACCAGCTTGCCGACGCCGAACAAAGCTTGCCAGGCTGTGCCTGCTGACGTAGGCAGGGCGGCGGCCTGCTCGAAGCTCATGCTCGCTGGAATGCGGCACAGCGAGTTCGCGGGCACGACGGCGGTCTGCGCGAACGCGCCACCGGTCGACGCGCCAGCCCGGCCGACGACGCGGTCACCGGGCTGGAACCCGCGGACGTTCGCGCCGAGCGTCTCGACCACGCCGGCGAAGTCGGTGCCCAGCGTGTACGGAAAGCTCACCGGGAACACGGGCTGCATGTGACCCGCCAGCATCTTCAGGTCCAGCGGATTGACGCTGGCGGCTTCGATGCGAACGGTGACCTCGTCTGGCCCGGCAGTGGCCGGTGCGATGTCTTCCAGAATGGTGTGGCTCGGGGTTCCGAACTCGTGGATGCGAAGGGCTTTCATGGTTGTCTTTCGTGTTCAGTGTTGGTCAAAGGCAGGGAAGGCACCCAGCTGCTGGAACAGCGCGAACCAGTCTTCGAGATGCCAGGTCCGCGTGATGCGCTGGCCATTGAGTTCGTGGAACTCGTGCAGCCGAAAGCCGACCTTCTTGCCGGTGGCCGGGATGCCGAACAACGGCCCGTGGTGCGTGCCGGTGATCTCGGCGCGCACGCCTATGCGGCCGGGCAGCTGGATCAGGTCGTGGATCTTGATGTGCACGTCCGGCAGGGCTTCGATGAAGCCGCGGATGATCGGCTTCAAGCCCTCGGGGCCGGGGCCTTGCCCGGGCGCCAGCGGGATGTCGTCCCAGTCGGGCGTGACGGCGATGTCCAGCAGGTCGGGGTTCTTGTCGCTGAACGCGCGGTACAGCGTTTCCACGGCCTGGCGCTCGGCGTTCAGCCTTGCGGTGTCGCCGGTGATGTTGTTGGTTAGGTTCAGGGGGCTCATGTCGATCGGCCTTGGTGTTGATCAGGAACGGCTTCATTCTGGGAAGCCGCCTAAAATCTGTCCAACAAATGGCTGATATAGATCACTATTCGTTCTATGGATTTTCATGGGCTCGATCTGAACCTGCTCGCTGCGCTTGACGCGTTGATGAGCGAGCGCAACGTGACGCGTGCCGCGGCGCGCGTGGGCGTGAGCCAGCCGGCGATGAGTGCCGCGTTGTCGCGCTTGCGCAAGGTGTTCGGCGACCAGCTCTTCATTCGCAGCGCAAATGGCTTGCTGCCGACGCAGCGGGCCCGCGATCTGGCCGAGCCGGTGTCACAGGCCTTGCGTCAGATCGAAGCGGCGGTGGTCAGCAAGCCCGAGTTCGTGGCGAGCGAGGTGTCGTTGACGTTGACGCTGGGGCTGTCCGACTATCCGGCGCATGTGCTGCTGCCCACGCTGCTGCAAGCGCTGGGAAAGCAGGCACCGGGTGTCTCACTGAGCGTTCATGCCTTCACCGGCCGCGACCTTGCGGTGGACCTGCTCGATGCAGGGACGATCGACGCCGCCATCGGCGTGCCGCCCACGCAGCAGGAGAGCCGGATCCTGACCAAGACCATCCTGACGGACGAGTTCGTGACACTGGTCCGCCGCGACCACCCGACGGCCAGGCACGGCATGAACATGAAGGCGTTTCTGGCGCTGCCGCATGTGCTGGTGTCACCCGAGGGCGATCGCCACGGGCATGTCGACCAGGCGCTGGCCCGGTTGGGCAAGCAGCGCACGCTCGCGCTGACGCTGCCCCACATGTTCGCGGCGCCCAGCGTCGTGGCGCAGACGAACATGACGACCACGGTGCTGAAACGCGTGGCGTTGAATTCGCCTGCCCGCCGCAAGCTGGTGTTGTTTCCGCCACCGGTGGCGTTGCCGACTGTCGCCTACGACCTGATCTGGCACCGCCGCAACGACACGCACCCGGCGCAGCAGTGGTTCAGGGAGCTGATCGCCGCGGTCGCTGCGTCGCTGTGAAGCCAGAGCTGCCTTGACGCGCTCAGCGGACTACTCTCTGATTCGTTCGGCTCAATGGCACGAGCGCCCAGGCGATGAAGAACAGCTGCACCGGGGCGCGCACCCACAGGTACGACAGCCCCTGCTCGCGCTCCGGCTCGCCACCTTGGTGGTGCCACGCCGTATACACGTTGACCGGGAAGAAGCCGATCAGCAGCGTGGCCGCGGCGATGCTGCCGATGCGGCGCCACGCTGACCGGATAGCAAGGGTTCAAAGACTTTGGCGCTGCACTGCAAGTGGCGATCGCCAAGCGGCCGGCCGCGCAGCACCTGCCGCTGCTCGGTCAGGCTTACCTGGCGTTCGCGCGCACGCGCCCCCACATGTACCGGCTGATGTTCTCGTCGCGCATCGTCGCCACGCAGCCCGACCATGCCGAACTCCAGCCGATGCGCTCGTGCGGTCGTTGCAGTTGCGGGGCAACACGTAGGGCGCGAACAAGCGCCAGCAAGCCGCTTGCCCCGTCAATGCTCAGTTCGATGGCGGCCACCCCAGCGGGTGGCCGCCATCCGGTCGCCTACCAGCTCAACTGCAGGCTGTAAGTACCGCTGCCGCCCGTCTGGCCGCTGTAGTACATCACCCGCACGAAGCGCTGAGCGGTGCTGCCGCTCGAGTTGGTGAGACTGACCGTGTCGGTGAGGCCTGTGCTTCGTTCGCTCTTGCCGAGCAGCGTGCCGGCGCTGTCGTAGACGTACAGGTCGTAGTCGCTCGAGGCGTTTGGCGTCAGCGTCGAGGTGAGCGTGGCGCCGGCAGGCAGGTCGACACGGAAGTAGTCGTTGTCCGAACTCGAGCTCATCGTGCCGCTCAGGGTGTTCGGGGCTGTCACCGGGTTCGCTGCGTCGATGCTGTTGTTCGGCTCGGTCTCGGTCGCCGGCGGCGTGCCGGGGCCGATGTTGAGGAACACCGCGGTGACGGGGCCGAATGCGCCCGACGCATCTTTGCCGCGCACGAACACCAGGTGCTTGCCGTTCGACAGGTTGGTGGTGTTCAGCGTGCCGGTGATGGTCTCGGTCGTCGAGTTGAACGTTCCATCGGATGCCGATAACGCGATCGCGGTGGCGCCGGGGCTCCACGGTGGCGTGTCGATGTAGGCCTCGGCCGCGTTGATTGCCTGCGTCGTCTCGGTGCCATTGCTGTTGTTGAAGCGCGTGTCGGTGATCGAGGCCGTCAGCGTCACCGGTGTACCGGCCGGGACGCCCGTGCCACCGTTGTGCGACAGGCTCGCCACGTCGGGGCCTGCGGGCAGCAGGTACGGTGCGCGTGAAACGCGTGCGGCGTAGATCAGCGCAGGCAGGTTGTTCGGCTTGATGGTGTTGTTGTAGGTCGTGCAGCTCTGGAAGAAGCTGGTGCCCAGCTCGATCGTGTACGCCGCCACGCCACGGTCGCCGTAGCTTGGGCCGTCGCTGGTGCCGTCGGTCGGGTACAGGCCGATCGACTGCTGCGGCGTGTAGCCGTTGAACCAGGCCAGGCGCCGCCCCATGGTCCGCAGTGCCGTGCCGTTGGGTGCCGGCGTGTTGGTGGTGCCCCAGGGCCACAGCACGAGCTGGCTGTAGCTGTGGATGTCCAGGTGCACGCCCATCGTGTTGGTGGGGGCGGCGTCGTTCTGGTTCGGGCCTCGGTTGTCCGGGAAGATGCTGGCGATGTAGCTTTCGACCGCCTGGGTCTCGGGCTCGCTGTGCGCCGAAGGCCCGCGGTAGGTCTCGGCGCAGACGTTGCCGCTCGAGCCCTGGCCATTGGTGGCATTCCAGCTGAAGGTGAAGTTGCGGTTCAGGTCGGCACCGCGGCTGTTGCTGTTGGCGCCGCAGTAGGCGGTGTTGGTGTTCTTGCGCCACGACAACCCGCCCTCGGCCTTCTTGCGGCCGTCGGGGTTGGTCTGCAGCATCAGGTGGATCTCGTGGTGGTCGAGCATCCAGGTGGCGTCGGCATTGGTGCCGTAGCCGTTGACCAGCCAGCGGGCGAACTCCAGCACCAGCGGCGCGGTGGTGTATTCACGCGCATGGATGGCGCTGTTGACGAACAGCTTGGGCTTGGTGCCGCCGATGGCGGTGTTGGTCAGTTTCAGCACGCGGATGTCGTAGCCGCCGCTGCCGGCAGTCTTCTGCCACGAGTTGCCGACGTCGAGCCACTGCGCCAGATTCGGCTTCGAGGTGGCAAAGGCCTGCGCCGCGGCGAAGGTCTCTTCGACCGTTTCGTAGCAGGCATAGCCGGGGATGGACTCGATGCCGACGTCGCCGGTGCCGCCGCTTTTGCGGTTCTCGTCAGCGGCCCTGTCGAACCGGTCGAGGAACTCGTTGCGCCGCTTGATGAAATCGTCCGCCGTCTCCAGGCGGAAGCCCTGGGCTTGCAGCGCTGCGTACTCCTCTGATTCCAGTTGCAGCACCAGGTAGCCGGCGTCGTACTTCGATTCGAGCAGCGCGTGGTGGTAGCTGATCGCCGCCTTGCGGGCGGTGGCCTTGTCCGGGAACCAGACCTTGTAGATGTTGTTGCGCTGGCGCTCTTGCTGGCGCGCCAGGCGCATCTCTTCGGCGGCCGCGCGGGCTGCCTCTCGGGTCGTCTTCTGGGCGGTGGTTTCGTCGTTGGTGCTGTTCGCGCGGTCGCCGGCCCACAGGGGCGCGGCCCCCATCGACAGCAGCAGGGCGGCCGCGGCCGCAGTCATCGTCGATCGACGCAGGGTCATGGCAAATCTCCGGGTGCGTGGGGGTTCCAGGCACGGGGTAGCGCGCCTGGCCTGAGCGCGCCACGTGAGAGGATCACCCAACCGCAGCGCAACGCGGGAATTTAGGCCCTGAGCGATTTGGGGAAATCGGGGTCTGCGCGGGGTGGGTTGGTACGACTAACGTCGGAATGGACCGCCGTGCTTGGTGTGGCCGAGCCGACCTCACGTGCTGAGGCCACACAAGAAAACGCTCAAGTAGTTGGGCGTCTGCTTGCGAACAATCTGCCGCTCCAACTGCACGTTGCCCGACTTCAGCGTGTTTGAACCTTCGAGCAATGACTTCAATGCGACGCTGGGCGCCTCCTCACCCTCTGCAGGGTTGAAGCGGATCTGGTTTGTTCGAATGCCGTAGCCTGGCGATGCGTTCAAGACCTCGGGCAGTTCCTTGATGTCCCATGTCATCTGCAATGCACTGGATGCGCCGATTGCCCTCATCTCTTGCACCAGACGCTCGGCCGCCTGACGCTGAACTCCGACGATCTTCTGATCGGGCGCCTGGCAGTAGAAGACCACGACGCGATAGTCCCTGAGAGATGTTGGTGAGTCGTTGGGCGAGACAGGCTTGGTTGATTCCTTGCTTGTTGCAGCCGCAGCGGAGTCGTTCGCCAGGCTGCCGACTTCACGCAAGAAGTTGGCAGCCTTGGTCGCGTCTTCCTTCACCGCCGGGGTCACGTTGTTCCCGGTGCTGACCACGTCGAATAGTGCAACCTTCATTGGTTCACTGGCCGTGGCGGCGACGAGTGCCATCACCGCGCGCTCGCGTTTCTCGGCGACCGTGCCAGCAGTCTTCGAACGGTCTATCTCCAGCACCTTGACGACTGCCTCATAGGCGATCGCGTCGTACTTGGCGTTCGTGTCGCGGTCGGCTCTGTCGTTGGCGCGTCGATCCAATTCGTGCTTGGACTCTTCGGCCGCCTGTGCAGATCGATCCGCGTCCGCTTTCGAACCGACAGCCTGGATCGCGGCCACAACTCCAACAACCGCGCTGAGGAACGCAACAAAGCCCTGCATTCGACCGAGTGGCCCTGCGCCTTCTTGCTTCTCTGGATCCGCCATGAGTTCCCCTCAGCCGTGGCCTTCGACCGGGGAATGTGATGCTTCGGGTCGGGTGTGTCATCCACACGCCTGCCGATGACCATGACCGTGGTGCATGCCAATGCCAGCGGGGTTTCAGGCAGCCCGCACTGATTGGCGGCCTCGATCGAAAAGCTGACTTCGACGTCAATCGGCGGCCTTCAAGGCCCGATGCGAAACAGCATGCCGCCGACATTCAGCTCGCTGTCGCGGGTGCTGCTTGGTTGAACAAGCTGGCGAGGGAGCCGGTGCCGTAGAGCCCGCCGTCGGGCATGGCGTACAGGTGGAGCAGGGGTCAGCGTTCTGCTTCAGAAGCGCGGGCGGCGCCTTGCTCCAAAGCCCGCTGGATTTCCCCTTGCACTTGCTGCACGCGTTGCTGCGGCGCCGAGGTGGGGATCTCGGTGAAGGGCGCGGTCGCATCGGTGTCGGCCGGTGCCGTGGTCTCCGGCGCCGGGGGTGGTGCCAGGGCATTCAGCTGTTGCTTCACCGTGAAGCCGATGATGGCCAGCACGACCAGCAGGCCGGCGATCGAGAAAAGGATTCGCATCGGGAAGGGGCCTCCGTTCGGGCGTGCAGTATGCGCCGGACCCGAGGCGCCTGTTGATCCCGCGTTGACGAGTTCACGAAGGGGGCCGGCATCGCGCAACGGGGGACAACAAGTTCACACCGCGCTCACGAACCCGTCTCGACGAATCTGAAACCGGGTGTTACTAATGGCGGCGTCGTGGCGGGGCACTTCCGATCAGTCTGCCCTTGAGCCATTGCATACACCGATGTGCGTGAGGGCGACACATGAATGGACGAACCTGGACACGGCGACAAACCCTGCAAGGGGTGGCGGCCAGCCTTTTGTGCGGCACGGGCTTGAGGGCGCTTGGCAGCGGCAACCGGCTCGTGCTGGGGCAGTCGGCCGCGTTCACCGGACCGGCGGCGCAATTGGGCATCCAGATGAACCTCGGCGCCCGAACATATTTCGATGCGGTGAATGCGGCTGGTGGCATCGACGGGCGGACCATCGAGCTGCAGACACTGGACGACGGGTATGAGCCTGATCGCTGCGAAGCCAATACCAAGAAGCTGATCGACGCCGGGGTGTTTGCGCTCTTCGGCTATGTCGGAACGCCCACCAGCCTGATGGCATTGCCGCTGGCGAACGAGGCGCGTGTCCCGTTCTTCGCGCCCTTCACCGGTGCGCAGGGGTTGCGTGAGCCGTTCAGCCGCTACGCCTTCCACGTCCGTGCGTCTTACTTCGACGAGACCGCCGAGATCGTCAAGCACGTGACGTCGTTGGGGATGGGCAAGATCGCCGTGTTCTACCAGAACGACAGCTACGGCAAGGCCGGCCTGGCGGGTGTCACCCGCGCCTTGGAGGCGCGCAACCTCAAGCCCGCGGCACTCGGTACGGTGGAGCGCAACACGGTGGCCGTGGGCGACGCGGTGGCGGCGATCGTCAAGGAGCGGCCCGACGCCGTTGTGCAGATCAGCGCCTACCGCTCGTGCGCGGCGTTCATCCGCGAGGCCCGCCGCGCGGGCTACGGCGGCACCTTCTACAACGTCTCGTTCGTCGGCACCAAGGCCCTGGCGGACGAGCTGGGCCCCGACAGCCGCGGCGTGGTGGTCAGCCAGGTGGTGCCTTATCCGTTTGCCGCGGTGTCCGGCCTGTCGCGAGAGTACCTGGCGGCGAGCCGCACCGCCGGGGCCGAGCCGAACTACTCCAGCATGGAAGGCTATTTGGCGGCGAAGGTGTTCTGCGAAGGTTTGAAGCGCATGCGAGGCGGCAATGGGGCCGAGGCCTTCGTCACGGCGCTGGAGTCGATCGACACCGGCTTTGGCGGCTTCAACGTCAGCTTCGGGCCGCGCAAGCACACCGGATCGACCTTCGTCGACCTGACCATGCTCGCGGAGTACGGCAAGGTGCGGCGCTGAACGAGCCGCAGTCGCCGAGGCAATCAATCAGGCCGGTTGAAAGCTTCGGTGACCGCTGGCCCAAATGCCTCAGGCAGGTGTCGCCACCGCCGTGGGGCCGTGACGGCGTGATTCGCCGTCAGTCCAGCACCAGTGTTTGCGTCAGGTGGCTGTACACCGTGGCCACTCGGCGCAGATGGCGCGATTCAGGGTGCGTCAGCAGCCACAGGTCGGTCTGGGCATCGTCGAGGCTTTCAGTCAGCTGGCGCAGGTCTCGACGCCGGCCGGCCAGGAACAACGGCAGCACGCCCACCGCCAAGCCGAGCGCAATCAGTTCCATCACCGTCAGGATGCTGTTGACGCGGTAGCTGGGCACCACCTTGGGAAAATGGCGCTTGCGCCAGACGACCGACGGATGCTCGGGCAGGGCGTCGTCCGGTGCGACCCATGCGGCTTTGCCTGCCGTGACGTCCGCCCATCGTTTGACCGGCCCTTTGGCGCTGGCGTACAGCGCCACGCGCACCGGCCCGATGAGCTTGCCGACCAGGTGCTGCGGCGGGCGCTTGGTGGCCCGCACGGCGATGTCGGCGTCGCGCCGGGTCAGGCTGGCCAGTTCATTGCCGGCATGCAATTCGTAGCTCAGGCGCGGGTGCCGGCCATGCAGGTCCGCCAGCGCCGGTGCGACGAGTGCATGCAGGACCGTGTCCGTCGTCGTGATGCGCACGGTGCCTGAGACCTGCTCCGGTAGCAGTTGCGCGGCCGAGCGTGCCGCTTCCAGAGCAGCCTCCACCTGCTCGGCTTGATCAGCCAGCGACAGCGCGAGTTCGTTGGCGGCATAGCCGGTGCGCGAGCGCTCGAACAGGGCCTGCCCGAGGCCGCGCTCGATGCGCTGCAAGCCGCGAAACACGGTCGATGCATCCACGCCCAGTCGCTCGCCCGCCTCGGCCAAGGTGCCGGTGCGGACCATCGCGAGCACGACCTCGAGATCCGTCGCGGTCAGTTGGTATTGCAGTCGTGCATTCATGGTTTGCCATCGTGCCAGTTTTCATGGCAAGTCTGCAATCCTACAGTCCGGCCATCGATCAACCCTGGGAAATCTTGGAGAAGCGCCCATGACCACGTCCGACCCCGCCGCCACCGCTCCCCTCGGCATCACCTTGTTGCGCCTCAGCCTGGGCGTGATGTGGCTTGCCCACGCGCTGCTGAAGTGGCTCGTCTTCACGCTGCCGGGCACAGCGCAGTTCTTCGACAGCGTCGGGTTGCCGGGCTTTCTGGCCTACCCGGTCTTCGCGGCGGAGCTGCTCGGCGGCTTGGCCCTGGTGCTGGGTATCTACGCCCGCCAGGTGGCGTTGGCCCTGGTGCCCATCATGGTCGCTGCGGCCTGGGTGCACATGCCCAACGGCTGGGTCTTCACCAGCCCGAACGGCGGCTGGGAGTACCCGGTGTTCCTGGTCTTCGCTTCGCTCGCTCTGTGGCTGCTGGGTGATGGTGCGCTGGTGATCCGGCGCAGCTCGCTGCTGGCACCGCGTTTCGCGCAGGGGGGGCGATGAGCACGCCGTTGACCCTGGTGTCGCATGTGCTGTGCCCGTATGTGCAGCGTGCCGCCATCGTGTTGGCGGAGAAGGGCATCGCCTTCGAGCGGCGCGACATCGACCTGGCGCACAAGCCGGCCTGGTTCCTCGCCATCTCGCCGCTCGGCAAGACGCCCGTGCTGCAGGTGGGCGACCAGGCTTTGTTCGAATCGGCGGTGATCTGCGAGTACCTGGACGAGACCCGTGGCCAGCGCCTGCACCCGGTCGATGCGCTGCAGCGTGCCCGACACCGCGGATGGATGGAGTTCGGCTCCGCGCTGCTGAACACGATCGGGGCCTTCTACTCGGCGCCTGACGAAGCCAGCCTGCAGGCCCGCGCGCAGGACATTCGCGCGCGGCTGCGGCAACTGGACCCGGTGCTCGGCGAAGGTCCGTACTTCGCGGGCGAGCGCTTCAGCCTGGTCGACGCAGTGTTCGGGCCGGTCTTTCGCTACTTCGACGCCTTCGATGCGATCGACGATTTCGGCTTCTTCGCAGGCTTGCCCAGGCTCGATCGCTGGCGAGGCTCGCTGGCACGACGACCTTCGGTGTCGTCGGCGGTTCAGCCGGACTACCCGGCGCAGCTGTGGACTTTCTTGCGGGCGCGCTCGTCGGCCCTGTCGGCGCGCATGGAGCTGGTAGCGTAGGCTGCTGGCGCAACTTCTTGCGCTGGTGGAACGTCTCTGACCGGTACAAACTTTCCGGCACACGGCTTGCTGCCCCTGACCCATGAACTGCAGGAACCTGATCACCTCGCGGCGCCGTCCCCCGGCCCGTCGCGGCCGTGGCAGCGCGCCGGTGTGGCGTTGAGTGGAAGCCGTCCGCACGATGCCGCGTGGCAGCTCGCGCGCCATCCGGTCGCGTTCGTTTTGCGCACGCTCAAGGCCTTTCGCGCCAACCAGGGCCTGTTGCTGGCTGGTGCGGTTGCGTACTACGCGCTGTTGTCGATCGTGCCGCTGCTGATCATCACGGCGATCGCGTTGTCGCACGTGGTGGACCAGGCCGAGCTGTTGCAGACCGTCGGCCGCTACCTCGAATGGCTGGTGCCGGGGCAGTCCGAGACGATCGTCGCCGAGCTCGCCCGTTTCCTGGCGCACCGCGACGTGATCGGTTGGCTGCTGCTGGTCACGATGCTGTTTTTCAGCTCGCTTGCGTTCACGGTGCTCGAGAACGCGATGTCGGTGATCTTCCACCACCGCGTCGCGATCCGCCGCCGGCACTTCATGGTGTCGGCGCTGATCCCGTATGGCTACATCTTCTGCCTGGGCCTGGGGTTGCTGCTTGTGACGCTGGTGGCGGGCGGCCTGCAGGCCATGGGCGACGAGGAGCTGCGGCTGCTGGGCCGCGAGTGGTCGATGACCGGCCTGTCGCGGGTGCTGCTCTACCTTGTCGGCTTTGGAGGCGAGGTGTTCGTGCTGGCCTCGATCTACATGGTGATGCCGGTCGGCCGGTTGTCGTGGCGCCATGCGCTCGTGGGGGCGGTGGTCGCGGCGCTGCTGTGGGAGGTCTCGCGGCGCGTGCTGGTCTGGTACTTCGCCACGCTGTCGCAGATCAGCGCGGTCTACGGCTCGCTGACGACGGCGATTGCCGTGTTGCTGAGCCTGGAGATCGGCGCGACGCTGTTGCTGCTCGGCGCCCAGGTGATCGCCGAATACGAACGCCTGGACAGCGAGCCGCTTGGCGCACCCCCTCAACCGTTCACGACCGATGGTCGCTGAGAGCTGTCAGGTCAGCCACGTGCGGATCTGCTGGTAGACGTCGCCGCGGCTGAGCAGGTCCCAGTGGTTGGCGGCGGTGACGACCATCTGGTGGCTCTGGGGCACGTTCAATGCGAGCTTCGGATCGCGGTGCACCCCCAATGCGCTGGCTACCGGCACCAGCCCATCGCCCAGCATGGCACTGCGCAGCCCCGTGCTCTGGGCGGAGGTGGTGGCGGCGACGAGGAAGCATTGCACGCCATCAGGCAGCGGTGTGGGCCGCCGGTCGTCCTGCTTCTGGGCGTGGCGATCGCGGTGCTGCCAGTCGGCGTCTTGCAGGTTGCCGAAGCGCAGGTCGGTGATGCCGGCGCTGCGTGTCTTGCCCAGGCGGGCGAATGGCGCCACGTACGGGCTGACGCCCAGCAGCGTGTCGACGAGCCGGCCACCGCGTTCGAGCGGTGCGCCATGGTGTGGCGTGCCGAGGAAGACGAGCTTGCGCAGCGCGGCCATCCACGGACGACCCTCCGCCACGCTGCAGGCGCTGCGGGTGACCAGCCCGCCCATGCTGTGGCAGACGATCACCAGCTCGTCCACCGGCACCGGCCAGTCGGCCACCAGGTCGTCGAGCAGCGCTGCGAACGCGCGCCCGTTCTGCGACACATGCAGGCCGCTGTTGTAGTGCAGGTAGACGGGGGTGAAGCCCAGATCGCGCGCCAGCGCCTGGCCGTGGTCGTGCCCGCGGCGCGACCACTGCAGATCGTTCATCGCCAGGCCATGCACCAACACCAGCAGCTTGCCGGTGGGGCGGGCGTTGGCCAGGGCTTGCCGGTACGGCCGACCACCGATGCGAAGTGACATCGGGATGGCCAGCGGGTTGCCGGTGTCGACCAAGTGGTCGCCCCAGACGCCGTTCAGCGCCGCGACGAACGCTTCGCGCTCAGGGGTGGAGGTGGCGGTGTCGAACGGCAGCGCGCCCCACAGTACGTCCAGGCCTTGGCCTACCGTGCGTGCGGTGCCGCGCACCGCGCGGTAGACGAAGCCGGTGATGCCTGAAGGCCGACCGTCGGGCGCCCTGCCGGTGATCCCGCTGACCGACGCGATCGTGTGGTGCATCGTCTCGACGAGGTCCGTGACGCCGACCACGGCATCCACGCCCAGGCGCGACAGCCCGCGGACATCGGCGGGCCGCAGCGGAACCTTCAGGCGCGGCGCGCCGGGGGCGGGTTTGGTCATGGGGGGCGCAGTCGAAGTGGCGGGGAAGCCCAACTGTGCGGGGCGCTTCGCTGCGACGCAAGCAATGCTTTAGTGATAACGGCCTATTCGCACGGCGAATGCACCGCCTGAACCTCGGCCAGCACCTGGATCAGCGCGTCGACCGCCACCGGCTTGACGAAGTGGTGGTCGAAGCCGGCCTGGCGCGTTCTCTGGCGATCTTCGTCCTGGCCCCAGCCGCTGAGCGCGATCAGCAGCATCTCCTGCCCCCATGCCTGCTCGCGGATGCGCCGCGCTGCGTCGAGCCCGCTCAGCTTGGGCAGGCCGATGTCGAGGATCACGGCCTGGGGCTGGTAGGCGCCGGCCGCGCGCACTGCCTCCAGCCCGTCATGCGCCGTGCGGGTGCTGTAGCCGAGCATCGACAGCAGCAGCGACATGCTTTGCGCGCTGTCGATGTTGTCGTCGACGACCAGCACGCGGATGTCGTTGGCCACCCCACGCGGCAGCGGGCCTGCCGCATCGGCATCACGGTCGGCGGGCGCGTGCAGGAGCGGCAGCCGCACGGTGAAGGTGCAGCCGCGGTTCGCGCCGTCGCTGTCGACGTCCACGCTGCCGCCGTGCATCTCGGCGAGCTTGCGCACCAGTGCCAGGCCGATGCCCAGCCCGCCTTGCGCACGCTCGAGTGAACGATCGACCTGCGCGAACAGGTCGAACACCCGCGGCAGCATGTCGCGCGGGATGCCGATGCCCGAGTCGCATACCTGGATGGCGACCTGCTCGCCGTCGCGCTCGGCCGACAGCGTGATGTGCCCGCCTTCCGGCGTGTACTTGGCGGCGTTGTTCATCAGGTTGGCGATGATCTGGGTCAGCCGGGTGAGGTCGCCATCGACGATCAGCGTGCGCGGCGCAGGCAGCCGCACCGTCAACTCATGCCGCCCGGCCGCAATCAGCGGCTTGCTGGTTTCGATCGCGGCCTGGATCGCGCTGACCAGGTCCACGTGTTCGCGCCGCAGTTCGACCTTGCCCTGGCTGATGCGGCTCACGTCGAGCAGATCGTCGACCAGGTGCACCATCTGCTTGAGCTGCCGCTCGATGATGCCGTGCGCTTCGGCGTGGATGTCGGTGTCCGGCGCGATCTGCATCATCTGCAGCGCATTGCGGATCGGCGCCAGCGGGTTGCGCAGTTCGTGCGCCAGCGTCGCGAGGAATTCGTCCTTGCGGCGGTCGGCGTCTTCCAGGGCTGCCTCTACCTTGACCCGCTCGCTGACATCGCGCACCACCGCGAGCAGCCCGGTCGGTTCGCCGGCGTTGTCGCGCGTCACCGTGACGGTCGACTCGACATGGATCTGCTCGCCCGAGTGCTTGACGTGCACATTACGCCCGCGCCAAGAGCCGGTGCGGGCGAGCGCGGTGGCCGCCGCCTGCGCATCGGCGGGGTCGAGCCAGCGGTAGTCATACAGCGCCGGCAAAGGCCGGCCCAGCGCGTGCGACACGGCCACGCCATACTGCCGCGCGGCGGCTTCGTTCATGTAGGTCACGCGCTGTTCGTTGTCGACCGCGATCACCGCGTCGTCGATCTGGGCAATCACCTCGCTGCGGAACCGGTTCGACGCCGCTTCGACGCCTTCCAGCACGTACAGCCGGTCGCCCACCACCAGCGCGTCCACCTCGCCCCCGCGGATCGCGCGCAGTGTTTCTTCCGCCTCCTCCAGACGCATCCGAAGTGCACTGATCTCGGCGAGCAGGCTTGCGCAGTCCTTGCCGTGGGGGGGCGGGCAGGCGTCGTCTTTCATGGGTGGCATCGGCTACGTGGTTTCAGGCGCCGGCGGCGCGGTGAGCCCCAGGCCGGACAGCAGGCGCGCGGTGTCCGACATGTCGCCGATGAAGCGGCGCTCCGGCGGCGGCAACTCACGGACCAGGGTGGGCGCGGCGATGACCTGGGCCTGCGATGCGATCGACGGGTTTTGCGAGATGTCGACCACCTGCAGGTCGTAGCCGCTTTCCAGGTGTTCTTCGCAGAGCTTGCGCACGTTGACGATGGCGCGGGACGAAGACGGTGTGGTACCGACGACATAGAGACAGAGCCGATGATGAAGCATGGGCTACTTCATCAAGGGCCGCACATCCAACCCGACGAGCACTCGCTCTTCGTTGGACAGGTCGCCGATGATCTTGCGTATCGGCTCGGGCACCTTGCGTACCAGCGTGGGCACCGCCAGGATCTGGTCGCCCGCGGCCAGGCGCGGGTTCACCAGCAGGTCGATCACCTCGATCTGGTAACGGCCGGCCAGGTGGGTCTCGCAGACACGCTGGAGGTTCTCGAGCGCGGCGATCGACTTGGCGGTCTGGCCAGCCACATAAAGTTTCAGTTGCCATTCCGGCGTGGGCGCCTCGCTGGCGGGCGGGGGGGCCGCGCTGGGCATCAGGCAGGGGGAGAAGCTGGTCATCATTTGCCTTTGCCGGCGCTCGGCGCGCCGGTCTGCACGTTGCGGGTGGCGCGCACGCGGGCAGAGCCGGTCAGCACCTGGTTGCCGGACACATACACATCGATCAGGTCGACCCCGTGGGCGCTCATCACGAACTCGCGCACCTGGTTCGAATGCGCCATGCCGCGCGACTTCAGCACCTGCAGCGTGCGTATGCGTTCGCTGTTGTGCTCATGGTTGGTCAGCAGCAGCCAGGTGTCCATCAACGACGACACGCCGACTTCGGAGTCGGCCTGTGACCCCTCCGAGTCGGAGGTGAGGCTGGTGAACATGGCCGTCACGCCCCGGTGCTTGAGGAAATCGATCAACCGCATCAGCGTGGGCTTGAGCGCGGCGTCGTTGCTCTCGATCGACAGGTTGCTGATCGGGTC
Organism: Ideonella sp.; assembly: GCF_036277275.1. Taxonomy (GTDB): domain Bacteria; phylum Pseudomonadota; class Gammaproteobacteria; order Burkholderiales; family Burkholderiaceae_C; genus Ideonella. The sequence continues at coordinate 47,968 of NZ_DASUNH010000009.1, forward strand.
GACGACGACCACGCGGGGCTTGAGCTCGCGCACCAGCTCGTACATCTGCACCAGGTGCTGCTCCAGCCCGTGCAGGGTCGGGCGCGAAGCATGCACGTGCAGCAGGTTGTCGCGCTGCCAGCGGGCCAGGTCGATGCCGATCGAGCGCATGTTGCGGAACAGCTGGCTGGCCGATTCCTCGTACGCGAAGTACAGCGCTCTTTCACCGCGCGCGCAGGCGGCCTCGGCGAAGCTTGCGCCCAGTGTGCTCTTGCCGGTGCCCGGCGAGCCGGAAACCAGCACGCTGCTGCCGCGGAACACACCCTGGCTGCCCAGCATGGCGTCCAGCCCGGCGACCCCGGTCGAGACGCGGTCATCGAGTGCTTCGTGGTCGAGTTGCAGCGAGGTGATCGGCAGCACCGACAGGCCTTTTGCGCCGATCAGGAACGGGTACTCGTTGGTGCCATGCGCCGACCCGCGGTACTTGACCACGCGCAGCCGGCGGGTCGAGACCTGTTCGACGATCCGGTGGTCCAGGATGATCACGCAGTCGGCCACGTACTCTTCGAGGCCGAAGCGGGTCAACGAGCTTTCGCCGCGCTCGCCGGTGATCACGGCCGTCATGCCGCGGTCTTTCAGCCAGCGGAACAGGCGTCGCAACTCGGCACGCAACACCGCGTGGTTGGGCAGCCCCGAGAACAACGCCTCGACGGTGTCCAGAACCACCCGCTTGGCGCCGATCGTGTCGATGGCGTGGCCGAGGCGGATGAACAGGCCCTCCAGATCGTACTCTCCGGTCTCCTGGATCTCGGTGCGCTCGATGTGCACATGGTCGAGCACGAGCAGCTTGCGGCGCTGCAAGTCGTCGAGGTCGAAGCCGATCGAGCGCATGTTGGCCGTCAGCTCCGCCGCACTTTCCTCGAACATCATGAAGACGCCGGGCTCGCCCTGTTCGACCGCGCCGCGGACCAGGAACTCGGCCGCCAGCATGGTTTTGCCACAACCGGCGCTGCCGCAGACCAGCGTCGGCCGTCCGCGTGGCAGCCCGCCGCCGGTGATCTCGTCCAGCCCCGCGATACCGGTGGCCGCCTTGGGCAGTCGAGCCCGGGAAGCGGGCGACTGATCAAGCATGTTCGACATGGGCAGAAACCCCTCCGCAAGAAAAGCTTTGACTTGAACGGGTCGCCGAGCCCGGCGGGTGACGCCCATGGCGAGGGGCGGAGCAATCAGAGTGCCCGGGGTTCTGACGGACCCGTGCATGGGCCCTGCCCGGCGGCTTGCCGCGCCCTGGTGAGCGGCGCTATCCTGCGAGCCAGGGAGCCGCACAGGCTGGCCCCGCCATCTCGTGGCGTGGCGAGGAGAACACGTTGAGTCGCCTGGGTGGGGTTTGCTGCGGGCGTTGGCGTTCGGTGTTGCCGCTGGTTGGCGTGCTGCTGGCCGGTGTGTCGCCTGCGCCAGGCTCTTTGGCGGAAACGTTTTCTCTCGAATCGGCAAAAGCGGTGGTCGAGCAGGCCACGCGCCCTTCCACCCGATGGAGCGGGCCCGTCGCGGGCCCGAGCGCGCAGCCCGGCAAGACCGTGGCCGTGCTGGCAGAGGACCTGCGCAACGGCGGCGTGCTGAGCGTGGCGCAGGGCATCCGCGAGGCGGCGCGCGAGATCGGGTGGGCGGTCCGAGTCTACGACGCGGGTGGCACGCCCGCCGGGCGCAAGCGGGCGGTGGCCGACGCGCTGGCCGGGCGGCCGGACGGCTTGGCGATCTGCGGCTCCGACGCCTACGAACTGTTGTCGGCGCTGAAGGAGGGCGGCGATCGCCTGCCACCGGTGGTCGGCTGGCATGCGGCGGCCGAGGCCGGGCCAGTCGAGGGCACGCCGGTGGCGACCAACGTGACCACCGACCCGCTGGCCGTGGCCCGCACCACCGCGATGGCGGCCGTGGTGCAGTCCGCAGGGCAAGCCGGGGTGGTGGTCTTCACCGATTCACGCTTCCGGATCGCCACCGCGAAGTCCGAAGCGATGGCGGCCGTCATCCGCCGGTGCGGCGGCTGCGCGTTGCTCGAAGTCCGCGATGTCGCGATTTCCGAGGCGGCGTCGCGCATGCCGACGGTGACGCGGGAACTGCTGGCGCGCCATGGCAGCCGCTGGACGCACGCGCTGGCGATCAACGACATCTACTTCGACTATGCCGTGCCGACGCTGATGTCGATGGGCGTGCCGAACGCCGGCATCAGCCTGCTGTCGGCCGGCGATGGCAGTGCGCCGGCCTTCATGCGGATTCGCGCCGGCTCGTACCAGACCGGCACCGTGGCCGAACCCTTGAACATGCAGGGTTGGCAGGTCGTCGACGAGTTGAACCGGCTGATGCACGGCCAGGCGGTCAGCAGGTTCATCGCGCCGGTCCACCTGATCAACGCGGCCAACATAGCCACCGAAGGGGGGGCACGCCAGGTGTACGACCCGGCCAACGGCTACCGCGAAGCCTACTTGCGCATCTGGAAGGGCCGCTGACCCATGCCGCGCCGGCCCGCTACCGACGGCCCTGTTCAGCCGCCCCCGGCCGGGCGGCTGGACCGCTGGATGCCGCACTCGCTGCAGGGGCAGTTCGCCGCCGCGCTGATGGCCATGGGCGCCCTGGTGGTGGCCGGTGGCGTGACGGCGGTCTATGCGCTTCGTGCCACCGGCGACGCGGCGCGCCAGGTGTCGCAAGAGCGGCTGGCGCTGGTCGAGGTGGCGCAGGACCTGCAGCAGCACACGCAGCAGATCCAGTTGTTGTCGGACCGCATGGTGGCGGCCGAAACCGGCCCGGCCGTGCGGCGCCATTACGAGCAGATCCTGCGCAAGCTCGACGAGCTGGACCAACTGACGGCACGGCTCGCCGTCAGCGACGATGCTTCGGTGCTCGACCTGCACATGGCCAGCCAGCTGTTCCGCAACTCCGCCCATGTGATCAGCCACGTGCGCGGGGATGCGTCGATGGGCGGCGCTCCGGAGGTGAGGGCGGTGGCACTGGCCAGCTACCGCGACGAGATGCAGGCCCACGCCTTGGCGATGGTCGGCGCCGCACGCACACAGTCCGACCAGCTGACGCGGGCCTATCAGGCGGCCGTGCAGCGGGTGGTCGACGCCTCACACGTCAGCGCGTGGTGGGTCGTCGGCTGGCTGGCCTTCAGCCTGCTGGGCGCCTGGCTGATTGCGCGGCGCCTGCTGGGCCGACACGTGCTGGCGCGTTTGCAGCAGGTCAGCCTCACCCTGCGCAGCGTCGACGTCGACGTGCAGGCGTTGCCGACATCGACGCTGGCGGCCGTGCACGGCGACGACGAAGTGGGCCAGATGGCGCGCGCGGTCGAACAGTTTCTGCGCGACCGGCGCCAGCTGGCGCTGACCCAGGCGCGGCTGGAGGAAGAGCAGCAGCGCCTGGCCGCGATCATCGACAACACGGCCGACAGCATCGTCGTGCTGCAGGCCGGCCGGGTGAGGCAGCTGAACCGGGCGGCCGAGCGAATGTTCGGGTTGCGCCAGGCCGAGGCCACCGGCCTTCCAGGCGAAGAGCTGATACCCGGCCTCGACTGGCAGGCGCCGACCTTGCCGGGCGTGACGCTCGACGCCACGGCGCGCAGCGGCGGCGGGTGCCACATCCCGGTCGAGGCGTCGCTGAACCGGGTGGCCGGCCGCGCCGGCGACCTGATCGTGCTGGTGATCCGCGACGCCACATTGCGCAAGGAGGCCGAGCAACACCTGATCGCTGCACGCGATGCGGCGGTGGCAGCGCGCGCCGCCCAGGCGGCGTTCCTGGCGACGATGAGCCATGAGCTGCGTACGCCGTTGAATGGGGTGCTGGGCTACGCGCAGATCCTGGAGCTGGACACGTCCTTGTCCGAGCGGCAGGCGTTGGCGGCCGAGACCATCCGCCGCAGCGGCGAGCACCTGCTGGCGTTGATCAACGACCTGCTCGACCTGGCCAAGCACGACGCCGGCAAGCTCGAGCTCTGCCTGGACGGCATGTCCCTTCTCGAATGCCTGCGCGTCACGTCGGACATCATCCGCGTCAAATCGGACCAGGCCGGGTTGGTGTTCCGGGTCGACGTGGGGCCCGATGTGCCGCCGACCGTGCTGGCCGACGAGAAGCGGCTCCGGCAGGTCTTGCTGAACCTGCTGAGCAATGCGGTGAAGTTCACCGACCGGGGCGAGGTCGTGTTGGGCGTGCACCGCGTGGGTGAAGCCGTGCGTCACCACGCCGTGCTGCGCTTCGAGGTGCGCGACACCGGCGTCGGCATGCCGCAGGACCAACTGGAGAAGGTCTTCCAGCCTTTCGAGCAGACGGGCGATGCGCGCCGGCGCACGGTCGGCACCGGCCTGGGCTTGGCCATCAGCCGTCAGTTGGTGCAGCTGATGGGGGGCGACATCCAGGTGGCCAGCGAGTTGGGGCGAGGCACGGTGTTTTCATTCGAGCTGGAGTTTCGCGTCGTGCCGCCCGCAACAGCCACCGCCACGGCCGAGGCGGAAATCGTGGGCTACGAGGGGCCGCGCAAGCGCGTCCTGATCGTCGACGACCTGGCCGCCAATCGGCTGGTGATGCGCGACCTGCTGCTGCCGCTGGGTTTCGAGATCGACGAAGCGGCCGACGGCCGGCGGGCCGTGGAACGCGCCCGGGCAATCAACCCGGACCTGATTGTGATGGACATCGCGATGCCGGTCATGGACGGACGCCAGGCGATGGCCGCGATACGCCAGATCGAATCGCTGCGCGCGGTGCCGATCATCATCGTGTCGGCGTCGGTCGATGCGGCGGACATGCGCGCGGTGCCGGACCTGCCGGCCTCGACATTCCTGCCCAAACCGGTCGACCGCGAGCTGTTGCTGCGTGAAGTCGCCCGATTGCTTGGGCTGATGTGGCGACACTCGGCCGCCGCGGCCGAACCTTTGAGCTGAAGGGTTCGGGCCAAGGTCCCGATGCACCTGTCAACCCTGATGCCTTGTTAGATGAGGGAACGCGCTGGATGACGCGCTGGCGTGCGGACCCGAATGAAACGGTCGGTAACGTAAATTGCCGACTGCGGTTTGGCCTACCTAACATCGCGCCGTAACGAATGGTCGGAGCGCCTTGGGCCGCGACGACAAAAAACCGGGAGGAGACGCGCCCGCGAAGGCCATGGCCAGGCTGGCAGGTGCGCATTGGGCCCCCTGTGAAAACGTGAATCTTCCTGTGCGAAGAGGGTGCGGCGTGGCCTCTTCGCAGCAGACGAAATGAACGGCGCGCAGCACCGCGCCCGCCTGGCGGGGGGCCTGGGTGCGCGTGTCCAAGTGAGGAGGCAGGGGCGAATGCACCAGGTCATTGCGAGTGCGTGGCGGCAGGTGGGCGGGTTGTTTCCGCGTCGGTCGGCCAGGATGGATCGTGCACTGCCCGTTGTCCGCGGCGGATCCCTCGGGCTGGACGCCGGAGCGCGGCTGCTGGAGAAGCTGGCCGTGGTCGCCATCCTCTGCGCCGGCTCAGTGGCCTGGGCTGGTGATGTCCAGTACGTGTACGACCGTGCCGGTCGGCTCGTGGGCGTGGTGGACGCGAACGGCGGCAGCGCGCGGTACGAGTACGACCGGGCCGGCAACATCAAGTCGATCAAGCAGTTCGCGGTGAACGAACTGTGGCTGGGCGAGTTCTCCCCGGCGGTCGGTCCGGCGGGCACGTCCGTGACACTGCACGGCGGCGGATTCAGCACCACGCCGGCCAGCAACACCGTCCGCTTCAACGGCACGGTCGCCATGGTGACTGCAGCGACGGCCAACACCTTGACGGTGACAGTACCGGCCGATGCGACGACCGGTCCGGTTTCGGTCAAGGTCGGGACGAACACCGTCTCGTCCGCGGCGGCATTCGTCGTCGGTGCCGCACCGGGCGCCGCGCCAAAGATCACGAGTTTCACGCCGACCTTCGGGGATGCAGGGACGGCCGTGACCCTGACCGGAACCCGATTCGACCCGGACAAAGCCAACGACCTGGTGCTGTTGAACGGCCGCGCGTCCGCCGTCACGACGGCCACGTCGACCAAGCTCCAGGTCGTCGTGCCGGCGCAGGCTACTTCCGGGAAATTCACCGTCAGGACGCCCTCGGGCAGTGCCACCAGTTCAGCCGACTTCTTCGTGACGCCCTCCGGCATCAGTTCGGCGGACATCCAGGAGCGAGGGCGGATCCAGCCCGATGGTGCGCCGGTGGCCGTCGCCGACCTGGCGGCGGGCAAGTACGCCCAATACCTGTTCGACGCGGTCGCGGGCCGCAGCTTCGGCCTGGGTTTCTCTGGTTTCACCGGGCTGCCGGCCGATGGCAACGGCACGGTTTCCGTGCTGCTCAGGGCGCCGGACGGGACGGCCATCGATCCGAAATGCACCTCGGTGGAGGCGCGATATGGCGACGGCAGCTGCAACCTTTCTTCGTTGCCACAGAGCGGGACCTACCAGGTGCTGGTCCGGGCGGACAGCGCCCATTCGGCAAGCTTCAACCTGGTGCTCAGCACGGACGGCGGCTCCGCACTCGTGCCCAACGCCGATCCGGTCACGTTCACGGCGGCCCGCGCGGGGCAGAACGGGCGCTACACCTTTGCCGGCAGCGTCGGCAACAGCTACGGCATCGCCCTCAGTGACGTGACCATCCCCGGAACGTGGACGTACGTCCGCGTGCTGGCGCCGAACGGTGCCGAACTGGTCTATGGCTACGTGGGGGCCGGCCACACGCCACCGACGGTTGATGTCGTCAATGTGCCGACCACCGGCACCTACACGGTCTTCGTCGATCCCTATCGTGCCGGCGCGGGGCAGGTCAAGCTCGCGCTGAGAGAGCCTGCAGCCGGCAGCCTGGCCATCGACGGTGCGCCTGCGGCCCTGAGCCTGCTGCCGGGGCAGAACGGTGTCTACACGTTCACCGGCGCGGCCGACCGGCGACTGGGCTTGGGTCTGTCCGGGCTGAGCACGACACCCGCCGGCGGGTCGGTCCACGTCAGGCTCTACGGCCCGACCGGGGCCCTGGTGGCCGACTGCGGAGCCGCCACGTCCGACACCGAGTGCGACTTCCCGCCGCTGCCGGTGCAAGGGAAGTACTCGGTCAAGGTCGATCCGGCGGGCATCCATGCGGCCGCGATGACCCTGACGCTGTCGGCCGACATCGCCGACAAGCTGGTCGTCAATGCCCCGTCCCCGACGACCTTCAACACGACCCGTCCGGGCCAGAACGGCCGCTACACCTTCAGCGGCACGACGGGCCGGAACTACAGCATCGCGCTGAGCGACGTCACCATCCCCGGCACCTGGACCAACGTCACCGTCCATGCGCCGGACGGCACGGAACTGGCCCAGGGCTACACCGGCGCGGGCTATCCGCCACCCGCCGTGGATGTCTCCAACGTTCCTGCAACCGGCACCTACAGCGTCTTTGTCGACCCGTTCCGTGCGGCCACCGGTCAGCTGCGTCTCGCGCTGGCGGAAACCGCCGCTGGCAGCCTCACGATCGACGGGGCGCCGACTTCAGTCAACCTGCTGGCGGGCCAGAACGGGCAGTACACCTTCGCCGGCGTGGCAGGCCGTCGCCTGGGCCTGGGCGTTTCGGGCGTGGCCACGACACCCGCAGGTGGCGACGTGGCCGTCAAGCTGCACGGCCCGACTGGCGCCGTGGTCGCCGACTGCGGCTCGGGCTCGACCGACTTCGAGTGCGATTTCCCGGCGTTGCCGGCCTCGGGGACGTACACGCTCAAGGTCGACGGCAGGGGGGGCTACGCCACGGCCCTGACCCTGACCTTGTCGAGCGACGTGGCCGGCACGCTGACGGTGGATTCGCCGACGCCCACGACCTTCAGCACCAGCCGCGCTGGCCAGAACGGGCGCTACACCTTCGCCGGCAAGGCCGGCAAGAACTACACCATCGCGATCAGCGATATCACGATCGCCGGCACCTGGACCGTGGTGACCGTCTTTGCGCCCGACGGTGCCGAGCTCGCCTCCGGCTTCGCCGGCGCCGGCTACGCCCCGCCCGCGATCGACGTTGTCAACGCGCCGTCCACCGGCAACTACGCCGTGGTCGTCGATCCCTTCCGCGCAGCCACGGGCGAAGTCAAGCTGGCCCTGACGGAGACGGTCTCCGGCACGCTCGTCCTCGATGGCGCACCGACGCCGGTGAGTCTGCTGGCCGGGCAGAACGGTCAGTACAGCTTCAGCGGCAGTGCAGGTCAGCAACTCGGGCTGGGCCTGGCCGGCGTGGCCACCACGCCCGCAGGCGGTGACATTGCCGCCAGGCTGTACGGGCCGACAGGGGCGCTGATCGCCGACTGCGGCAACACCGCGACCGATGCCGAATGCGACTTCCCGACCTTGCCTTCGACAGGGACGTATGTCGTTCGGATCGATCCGAGGGGCACGGTCGCCGCGACCCTGAACCTGTCGCTGTCGCGCGATCTGACCGATACGCTGGTCGTCGACGCCGGCGTGCCAACGACCTTCTCGACCAGCCGGGCAGGCCAGAACGGCCGCTACACCTTCGCCGGTGAAAGAGGCAAGAACTACAGCATTCCCATCAGCGATGTGACCATCACGGGCACCTGGACGGTCATCTCCGTGCTCGCACCGGATGGCTCCGAACTGGCGCGTGCGAACGCTGGCGCGGGCTACTCGCCGCCCACCCTGGTCGTCAACAACCTGCCGGCCACCGGCAGCTACCAGGTCGTCGTCGATCCTTTCCGTTCGGCGACCGGCCAGTTGCGCCTGAAGGTCGTCAACACCGGGGTCACCGATCCCGGCACGCAGACACCGAACGGCAGCATCGCGGTCAACGGGGCGCCGCTGGGCGTCGACGTGCCGGTGGGCCAGACCCACCTGTACACCTTTAGCGCCACGGCCGGCCAGCGGCTCGGGCTCGGGGTCACGAACATCGTCTCGGCACCTGCCAACCAGCGGCTGCGCGTGTTCATCAAGCGGCCGGACAACATCACCACGCTGGCCGAATGCGGCACCGACAGCACGGCTTACAGCTGCGACTTCGGGCCACTGCCGTCGACCGGCACTTACACGGTGGCCGTGCAGCCGTCCGCAGGATCTTCGGCGACCGCGACGCTGACGCTCAGCACCGACTCGGTGGCTGCGCTGGCGATGAACGGCGCAGGTGTCCGGTTCGACGCGGCGCGACCCGGCCAGAACGGCAGGTTCACCTTCACCGGCACCGAAGGGCGCAGAACCACGATCGCCTGGACGGACGCGACGATTCCCGGCAACTACAGCTACCTGCGCGTGTACCGACCCGACGGCGTGCTTGTTGCGAGCAGCTATTTCTCGGCCGACAGCCTGCCCAACGGTGCACTCGAGCTGGGGACGCTGGTGATGAGCGGCAACCACACCGTCTTCATCGACCCGCTCAGGACGAACGCCGGCCAGGTGACGGTCTCGGTGCGGGAGAACGCCACCGGAACGGTCGCCGTCGATGGCGCGGCTACGCCGGTCAGCCTGCTGTCCGGCCAGGCCGGGCGGTACTCGTTCACAGGGGCCAAGGGACAGCGTCTGGGGCTGGGCATCACCGGTATCACCACCACGCCGGCGAACGGCACCGTCGCGGTCCGGGTCGTCGACCCCAACGAGAGGCTGATCAAGGATTGCGGCAACTCGGCGACCGATTTTTCTTGCGATATCGGGCCGCTGTTGGTGGCGGGCAAGCATGTCGTCGAAGTCGAACCGGCCCGGGGCGGTTCGGCTGCCCTCGGCCTGGTCTTGTCGAACGACGCGGGCGGGGAGGTCTCCCGCGATCCTGACGCCCCCACCTTGTTTGCCACCGAACGGGCAGGCCAGAACGGCCGCTACACCTTCAGCGGGACGGCGGGCCAGGCGACGAGCGTCGTCTGGACCGAGGCCACGTTCCCGGGCTACTGGAGCTACCTGTACGTCTACAAGCCGGATGGGACGCGGCTGGCCAGCCACCACCTGGGCGCGGCGGGCCCGAACGGGATCCTCGACCTCGGCACGCTGACCGACACGGGGACATACACCGTGCTCATCGATCCACTGACCACCGGCACGGGCCAGGTCAAAGTGGCCGTGCCGACGCAGGACGAGGCGACGCTCGTGATCGACGGTTCGAGCCGGGCCGTGTCGCTCAAGACCGGGCAGGGCGGTCGCTATGAGTTCACCGGCAAGGTGGGGCAGAACCTCGGCATCGGCGTGACCGGCCTCGTGCTGGTCCCGTCGCAGAGCGGTGTCAGCCTGCGCGTCTACGACCCGAGTGGCCGGATGGTCAAGGACTGCAGCAGCTATTCGCGCGATGGCGCCTGTGTCATCCCGACGCTGGTGCAGGCGGGCACCTACTCGGTGATCGCCAGGCCCACCGCGGCCAACTCTGCCAGCTTCAGCCTGATGCTGTCCAAGGACCTGTCGGCCGAAATGACGCCGAACGCCGACACGGCGACCGTCTTCGACAGTTCTCGCCCGGGCCAGAACGGCCGCTACACCTTCAAGGCGAGTTCGGGCCAGCATCTCTCCCTGGCCTGGCGCGACGCCACGATCTCCGGCTACTGGAGCTACCTGCACGTCGAGAACCCGGACGGTTCCAGGCTGCTCGGCAATCGCATGTTCAGCAAGGAGTCGTCTTCCAGCGGGTTCGTGGATCTGGGCGTGGCCGCCGACACGGGCACCTTCACGCTGCTGGTCGACCCTCATGAAGCCAACACCGGCCAGGTGACGCTGTTCGTCAACCGGGCGCTGACCGGCTCGCTCGTGGTCGATGCCGACGCGGTGGCGGTGGCCTTGAGCCCCGGACGCCTGTTCGAGCACTCGTTCGTTGCCACGTCCGGGCAGCGCCTGGGCGCGGTCCTGAGCGAGGTCACCACCTCGCCTGCGCCGCGGTCGGAGGACCCGTTCACGATGCAGCTGCTGAGTCCGACGGGCCAGGTGCTGGAGACCTGCACGCTTGGCGGCGAGTTCAACTCGAGCTGCCGCTTCCCGGCGATCCCCGCCGCAGGAACGTATCGCGTGCTGCTGCATGCCGGGCCCAATGCGTCCAGTTTCAAGATTCGCATCCGTTCAACGATTTGACTGGCAACGCAGGCAGCGGCCGGGAGGAAAGATGATGAGCAAGGCTATGGGCCTCAAATCGTCGCGGGAGGGAGGTTTCTCGCGTACATGGCGCAAGGTGCTGCTGGCAGCGACCTGGGTGGGTATCGGCACCTGCCCGATCCTGTTCGCGAGTGACCTGGGGGCAGCGGAGCCGTCCGCGTCGCCTGTCTCGGTCTTCTCACAACTGTTCCCGCGGCCGGCGACCATGCAGGGGCAGAGCGCCACCTTGCTGGGAGATGGCCGCTGGCTGCTGCTGGGCGGCCTCGAGCCTACCCACAGCCCGGCACCGGCCATGTGGCTGGATCCCAAGACATCGCGCACCACCGCGCTCGCGGGCGCGCTGCTGCACCCGCGCCGTGGTCACACGGCCAACGTGATGCCCGACGGCAGCGTGCTGATCCTCGGCGGCCTGACCGAGGCAGGTTCGGTGGCGCCGCCGGAGCGCTTCGATCCCGCGACCGGCCGCTTCACCGAAGCGGGCGCGCTGGGGCTCCTGCCGCGTTCGCAGCACGCGGCCACGCTGCTGGCCGATGGCCGACTGCTCATCACGGGCGGCCTTTCGGAACGCGGTGATCCGCTGTCGGACGCCGAGCTCTTCAACACCTTCAGCGGGCAGGTGGAGCGGTTCAACGGACGCACCGAGACGGCACGTTTCGGTCACCTCGCGAGCCTGATGCCCAGTGATGCCGTCGTGCTGCTGGGCGGCTACGACAGCGCGAGACGGCCGGTGCCGGATGCCGAGATCTTCGAAGTGCCCCAGCAGCGCTTCGTCCGGATCGCCTCGCAGGCCGCCATCGAGCAGGCCCGGCGGCTGACCGATCGCAGCGCACCAGCCATCCTGGGCACCCTGCCGGCAGCCGACAGCCGCGACGTGCCCGTCGACCAGGTGATCTCGGTGCGCCTTTCCAAGCGCATGCTGGTGTCATCGCTGAATGGCGACACGGTGACACTGATCGGCGGCTCGGGCCAGGTGCGTTGCAAGGTGGTGGCTGCGGAAGCCGGCCTGGTGCTGTTCGTCACGCCGACGCAGCAGCTGATGCCTGCCAGCACCTACACGATGTTCATCAAGGGCGCGACCGACGAGTTCGGCCAGTCCGTGCCATTCACGGCGTTCGGCTTCACCACCCGTTCGCTCGGCAGCGAGCCGCCATCGTCCGGCGCGACGGGCACCGTCCCGCCGACGGCGCCCCCTGCAGCCGGCGGCGTCGGCGCGTCGAAGCCGCTGTCTGCGCCGACCGCGTTGCCGCCTCCGGGCGGGGCGCAGAAGTCGGCCGCGGACGACGAAGACTGGCAGATCAAGCCCCAGCGCCGCAAGGGCATGTGGTACTACGAGACGCCGTTCTCCGGAACGATGCGCGCGTACTACGAGCACCGTGACGCCCAACGCAAGGCGTTGCACGCGACGGGGCTGAAGGCTGCGTCCGGCGTCACTGCGCTGTCGGGCATCGTGCGGCGCGTGAACGGCAAGCCGCTGGCCAACGTCACGCTCTCCATCGCAGGTGTGAGCGGCACATCGGACCACCTCGGCCGGTTCCTGCTGAGCAGCGTGGCCGCCGGCCCGCAGACGCTCGTGATCGAGGGGAGTTCGGCCAACCGGCCCGGCGTCTTCTATGGCTCCTACCTGCGCCAGGTGCAGGTCGAGGCGGGCCAGACGACGATGCTCGACGAGCCCGTGTACCTCACCAAGCTGGACCCGCGAGGCACGGTGCGCCTGCCGTCGCCCACGGTCGGCGAGATGGTGGTGACCAACCCGTCGATGCCGGGCCTCGAAGTGCGCATTCCGGCGGGTACGGTGATCCGGGACCGCGCCGGTCGCATCCTGACCCAGATCAACCTGAGCCCGGTGCCGGTGGACCGTGCGGCCTTCCCGATGCCGCAGGATGCCGACTTTCCGGTGTACTTCACGCTGCAGCCGTCTGGCGCCTACATCCAGTCGATGAATGGCGGGGCGCCCCAGCCGATTCGCGTGGTCTACCCCAACTACAGCGATGCCCAGCCGGGTCGCCCCATGGGCTTCTGGGCCTACGACCCGGTGGTCAAGGGCTGGCATCTGTACGGTGAGGGGCAGGTCAGCGCCGACGGCTCGCAGATCGAGTCGAAAAAGGGCTTCGGCGTTTACCAGTTCACCGCGCATTCTTATGGCCTCTTTGGTGGGCCGGGCGGTGACCCGGGCGGTTGCGGCAGCTGCTGCGGAGGCTCCTGCTGCGGCGGTTCCGCCGGCGGCGGGGGCGGTGGGGGTGGTGGTGGCGGAGGCGGTGGAGCCGGTGGAGCCGGAGGGGGCACCGGCGCGGGGGCAGGAAACGGCCCGGGCGACGGCTCGTGCGGGGATCCCGTCCTGCTGGCGCGCGGCACCTTTCAGCACACGCACACCGATCTGTACGTGTCGGACGTGATGCCCATCGCCCTCGAGCGGACCTTCATGGACAAGGACAAGGACGCGCGGGCCTTCGGCATCGGGATGATGCACCGCTACGACCTGAACCTCCATGCCCTGGAAGGCAACGGCCTGGGCGACAAGTACCACAACACCAGCAAGGTCGCGGTCATCCAGCCCAACGGCGTCCAGCTGGTGTTCGATCGCGTGCTGGGCAACGGGCAGGGCAACACCGAGGCCACCTGGGAGCACACGGCCTCTGCGGGCCCGTTCTACAAGGCGACGATCCGATCGACCCATCCCACCTTCGAGCTGACGCTGCGCGACGGCACGGTCTATGTCTTCCACGGCTACGGCGTCAACAAGCTGCAGCTGATCCGCGACCGGTTCGGCAACACGGTCGAGCTGGCGCGCTCACCGGCGCTCTCCGGTGACGTCACCAAGATCATGTCGCCCAACGGCCGCTACATCGAGCTGGAGTACACCAACGGCCGGATCAGCAAGGCCCGCGACAACATCGGCCGCGAAGTGGTCTACACCTACAAGACCACCTCGCCCAACGTGGGGCGGTTGGAAACCGTCACGCTGGCGGACAACGCCGTCTGGAAGTACGCCTACACGGCCGATGGCCGCGTCGAGTCGCTGACCAATCCGCGTGACGACCGGATGGTGTTCAACGAGTACGACGCCAACGCGAGGGTCAGGAAGCAGACCTACGCCGACGGCACCACGATCGAGATCGCCTACGTGACCAACGCCGAGGGCAAGGTCACCAGTGCGGACGTGACCGACAGGCGCAGGTTCGTCAGGCGCGTCGCCTTCGACGCGAACCAGCAGGTCGTCGAGAACATCTATCCGCTGGGCACGCCCGAAGAGCAGAAGACCACCTTCGAGCGTGATCCGAAGAGCGGCCGCATCCTCCTCAAGACCGACGCGCTGCAGCGAAAGACGAAGTACGGCTACGACGAGCTGGGCAACGTGACGAGCGTGACGCGCCTGTTCGGCACGCCGGACGCGGTCACCGAGAGCGCCACCTACGGCGCCTTCAGCACCCTGACGTCCTACACCGACGCACTCAAGCGCACGGTCTTCTACAAGCGTGACGCGCTGGGCAACCTCCTCGAGGTGAAAGACGCGAACAGGCTCAAGTCGACCTTCGTGCCGGATGCCGCCGGTCGCGTCAAAAGCATCAAGGACGCGTTGGGGCACGGCATCACGCTGGGCTACAACGGCCCCGACCTCGTTTCGGTGACCGATCCGTTCCAAAAGACCATCACGGTCGGCCATGATGCGATCGGGCGATTGACCGTCCGCCGTGACGCACTCGCCAACCAGTTCGAGTTCGACCATGACGGAATGGATCGCGTCCTCAGCACGACCGACGCCCTGGGCGCTACGGCCCGCGCGACCTACGATGCCGCGGGCAACATCGAGAACGTCTACGACCAGGAAGACAACCAGACCTCCTTCACCTACGACAAGCTGAACATGACGAGCAGCCTCACGGACGGCCTGCGCGTCACGTCCTCGTCGGTCTTTGGCGCTGGAGGAAAGCTCGAACGGGTCACCAACCGCCGGGGCCGGGTGACCGGGTTGCGGTACGACGGTCTGAACCGTGCGCGGTTCGTCGGATACGGTGCCACGACGGCGGCCCCGACGACCTATCGGAACGGCGTCCGCTACACCTGGGACAGCGGCGACAGGGTCACGAAGATCGAGAGCGGCCGGTGCGCCGGCGTCGATTGCGAGACCTTCACCGTCGAGTCGGTCATCGACCGCGTCTTCGACGATCTCGACCGTCTTCGCCAGGAGACTTCCGCGCAAGGGCAGGTCAACTACACCTACTACGCCACCGGGCTTCGCGAAACGATGACGGTCGCCGGCCAGCCGACCATCACGTACTTCTATGACCCGGCGAACCGGCTGACCAGCGTGCAACAGGCGGCAGGGGCTTCGAACGGCAACGTCGCACAAACCGTGGGCATCACCTACGACGATGGCAATCGCCGCGACGTCGTCACCTTGGCGAACGGGGTGACCGTCAAGTACGGCTACGACAACGCCAACCAGCTCATCAGCATCGTCTATCGCAAATCGAACGGCGACCTCATCGGTGACCTGAGCTACACGTACGATGCGATCGGCCAGCGCGAATCGGCAGGCGGCTCGCTGGCGTCGTTGAAGCTGCCGGTCGATGTGGCATCGGCGACCCACAACGAGAACAACCAGTTGACGAACTGGCAGTCCGGCGGTGCCACCACGCTCGTCTATGACGCGGACGGCAATCTTTCCAACGACGGCACCCACTGGTTCATCCGGAATGACCGCGATCAGCTGACCGAGATCCGGCTCGGCAGCCCGTCGGGAAGCGTCGTCGCCAGCTACCAGTACGACGCCCTCGGCCGTCGCGTCGCGCGCACGGCCGGCGGCGACACCATCGGCTATCTGCACGACGGTTGGAACGTGGCCCAGGAGCTCAACGGCCCGATCGCCAATGCCGGCAAGACCAACTATCGCGCCAACGTCCTCAACGGGCTGGCCCTCGATGAACGCTTTGGCCGTTGGGTGGCCCCTCACAGCGGCAATGCCAACGGGCCCAATAATCCGTCCAATCCCAGCACGACGGCACCGCTTTTGAGTCACTTCCTGACCGATGACCTGGCCAGCACCGTGATGATCTTGCGGAACGACCAGAGCACGCAGGCGCGCTATCACTATGAGGCCTACGGCAACACACTCCAGGTCACGCCGCAAGGGCAGCCCGTGAGCGACAACCCGTACCAGTTCACCGGGCGGGAGAACGAGGCGGCCTCGTTGACCGGTAACCTGGGCGGTCAGCCACTGGGCGGGCTGTACCACTACCGGCAGCGCTTCTACTCCCCGAAGTACTCCCGCTTCATCACCGAAGACCCCATCGGATTCGACGGGGGGATGAATGCCTACGCCTACGTTGGCGGGAACCCCGTCAGCTACGCCGATCCCACGGGCGAATTTGGCATCGTGGGGGCCATTGGCGGCGCCGTCATCAACGCCGGCTTCCAGTTCGGACTGAACTACCTTGCCGGTGGCGGCAGCGCCTTGGATGCGGCGCGCTGCATGGATTTCCGCAAAGTCATCACGTCGGCCGCCGTTGGCTTCGTCGGTCCCACCCTCGGAGGTAACAAGATCGTTCCCGCCATTGGGCGATTCTTCGGGAAGAAGTTTGGCGTCGAATACGGCATGGGCCCCATCGCGGCGACCATGGGCGTTGGATTGGCGCTTAACACCTTGACGGGCTTGAGCGAGGGGCCGCCTCTGCACTTCTACGGCGCAAATGAGTGCGAGTGCGAGAAGATTCGGCAGAACATCAAGAACAAAATGGGCAACGTCGGCCACGTTGTCTCCGGCATGTTCATGTGATGCGAGTCTGGCTGATCCTGGCCGCCTTCATTCTGCTTCAGGGCGTTGTTCTCTTCGCGGCGGTCGGATGCTTCCTGCGGCAGCACCGGCTGGCCTACTACTTGTCGCTGTATGCCCTGCCCGCGGTGCTCGCGCTGGTCGTTTGGTTCGGGGGAGGCGAGGATTGGCTGGTCGCGATGGTGATCCAGACCGCGTTTTCGGCGGTGTACAACCTCTATATTTCCAGCAGCAAGATTGCTGATCAGTGAGGCGAGAGCGATGACACCGTGCTCTGCGCTCGCCCCACGTCACAACCCCCCGGCCGCCATCAACGGCAGGCATAGCTCGCAGTCCTGCGCGTGGGCGCCCGGGTCGGGCAGCGCTGGCGGGTAGCGTTCGAAGGCGGCGCCAGGCGCCAATTGGTGGGGCGACTGCGGCAGCCACTGTTGCAAGAGCCAGACCCAGGCAGCTGCGCTGCACTCCGGTGGGCCGGCGTAGGCCAGCACTGCATGCAGTCCACCGGGAATCGTCTTGATCGGCGTGCGCGGTGGCGGCTCGAAGTCGACCGGCAGCGCGACGCAGACGTCATAGCGGCATTTGTCGGCCGGGGTCACGCCTGGGTCGTCCAGGCCCATGCCGTAGCGCGTCAGCCCACTCAGGCGGTGTCGCTGCATCCAGTCGGCCAGTTGTTGCCACTGGGCAGCGCTCGCTTCGCCGTAAGCACCGACGCGCCGGGTGTAGGCCACGCGGACTTCGGGCAGACGCTGGACACACGCCGCCCATGATCGCGTTGCAGTCGCTGCAGTCGCTGTTGGCTGCGGGGAGGGGCGGGCAGCTGCTGTTGCGGCCGGCGCAGCCGCCTCGCCGGGCAGGCGCCAGCGCGCGGGGGCCAGGCCGAAGTAAAGCCGGAACGCGCGGGTGAAGCCGTCCGGTGTGTCGAAGCCGCAACGCAGCGCGACGTCGGCGATGCTGTGGTCGCCGTAGCGCAGCAGCGCGGCACCGGCCTCCAGCCGCCGCCGACGGACATAGGCCATCGGCGCTTCGCCGTACCAGTCCTGGAAGACACGCAGGAAGTGAAAGCGCGAAAAATGCGCCTGCGCAGCCAGCGTCTCCAGGCTCAGGTCGCCATCGAGCTGGGCATCGATGTAGTCGAGCACATGGTTGAGGCGGTAACCGTACTGCTCATTGGATATTGGGGGGCGGCCCATACCGACGTGTTGTACCGCACGCCGATGGCCTCCAGGTCAAAGCCAGAGCCACAAGCGGCGCAACCACCTCGGCGTGGTGTCGGGCTTCGGGTGGTAGGTCTGGCGCAGGCTGGGTTGCATGGCGGGCTCCTGGTTTGCGAACGACACTGTATGGGCATACAGTTTTTTCCGCAAGGCCTCGCACCGTGCCGTCCTGTTCACGCCCGGGGTGCAAGCTGAAGTGCGAGGGGGTCGGGCTATCGACGGTCTTGTTTGTTTGCACAGGCCGTTCTTGTCAATCCCGGCCGGAATTTGTCGCAATGCCGGCGGGGTGCCGCACCGGGCTCGACGCCTAAGCTGCCCCGCCAGCCTGGGCCTGCGCCCGGTGCCGGGCAGCGCTGCAAGGCGCGACCACAACACCACCCTAGAGGAGATACCGAGATGACGAAACAAGCCGGGTTCAAGCTCGCCTTCCTGGCGCTGCTTGTCGGCCAGGGGCCGGCCTTTGCCGTGCAGACCTGCGAGAAATTTGGTTCGGTGCCCGCGGTGAACGGCACCTTCATCGTTCAGAACAACTTCTACTTCCCGGCACCCGGCGGCACGCAATGCATCGACGTCGATGTCGGCACCGGCGCCTTCACCGTGACCGGCAACAACTCCGTGCCGACGAACGGCCCGCCGGGTGGTTATCCGTCGATCTACAAGGGCTGCCATTGGGGCGGTTGCTCGAAGGACAGCGGCATGCCGCAGAAGCTCAGCGACATTTCGTCGGTGCCGAGCAAGTTCAGCGTCACGCCGGCCGGCCCCGGCCAGTGGAACATCTCGTACGACGTCTGGTTCGCGCAGACCCCGACGGTCCCGGACCAGCCGGACGGCACCGAGGTGATGATCTGGATCAACCGTTCGGGCGTGGTCTCGCCGGCCGGCCAGCGCACGGGCGACGTCACCATCAACGGGATGGATTTCGAGGTCTGGACGGCGCCGAAAGGCAGTGCCGGCTTCAACGACAAGTGGCACATCGTGTCCTACGTGGCGAAGAGCCCTCGCAATGCGGTCGATTTCGATCTACTGCCCTTCTTCAGGGACTCGCACAACCGGGGCCTGCTGGAAGACCATTGGTACCTGATCGATGTGGAGGCAGGCACCGAACCCTGGCAGAACGGCTACCCCGTCACGGTCAACCAGTTCGACGTCACCGTGAAGACCGGGAGCACGCCGCCGGACAAGATCGATCCGAAGAAGTGGTACAAGGTCGTGAACTCGAACAGCGGCAAGTGCGTCGACGATGCCGACTTCGGCATCAAGAACGGCGCCAAGGTCCAGCAGTGGGACTGCAATGACTCGACGCCGCAGAAGAACCAGCTCTGGAAGTTCAAGCCGACCGGCGGGGGCTACTACAAGGTCCTCGTCCAGCAGCTCAAGACGCTGGCCTGGAGCACCACCAACCAGGGCACCGGCAACGGCACCCCGGTCCAGCTGTGGACCTATGGCGACGCCAATCACCAGCAATGGAAGGCCGAGAGCCTGGGCAACGGTGCCTGGAGGTTCGTGGGCCGCGGCAGCGGCAAGTGCCTGGACGTGCCGGCCGCCTCGAAGGAAAACGGCGTGCAGCTGCAGATCTACGACTGCAACGGCACGGCGGCACAGTCTTTCAAGCTGATCGAGCCCTGAGCTGAGCGACGACACGCCCCGCAGTTCGCGTGGCGTGTCGTTGCGCTCGCTCGACCTTGTCTTTTCTTGAGGGGCGGCGCGGGTTTCCGGACGTTCGTTGGGGCAGGGGCCGGGAGGCCGAGAGGAGCGAAAAGCCGACGGGGCGGTCGCGGCCATGGGCGGCCGCCCCGGGCGGTGCTCGGAAACAGGCGCAGCCACCACACGCCACCTACAGGAGATACCGAGATGATGAACACAGTCCGGCTCAAGCTCGCCTCGCTGGCGATGCTGATGGGCTACGGTCCCGCCTTCGCGCAGACCACCTGCGATCAGTTCGGCTCATTGCCCGCACTGAACGGCACCTACATCGTCCAGAACAATTTCTACAACCCCGGCTCCGGCGGCACGCAATGCATCCACGTCGATGCCGGCTCCGGGGCCTTCACCGTCACCGGCAACAACTCGGTGCCGACCAACGGCGCACCCGGCGGCTACCCGTCGATCTACAAGGGCTGCCACTGGGGCGGTTGCACCAAGGACAGCGGCTTGCCGTTGGCGCTGAACACGGTCACCAGTGCGCCGACCCGCTGGAGCGTGACGCCGCCCGGGCCGGGGCAGTGGAACATCTCGTACGACGTCTGGTTCGCGCAATCGCCGAACCCGCCAGGCCAGCCCGACGGCACCGAGATCATGATCTGGATCAACAAGTCGGGCTCGGTCACGCCGGCCGGCCGGAAGACCGGCAACGTGACGATCAACGGCATCAACTGGGACGTCTGGACGGCGCCGAAGGGAAGCGCTGGCTTCAACGATGTCTGGCACATCGTCTCGTACGTGGCCACCAGCCCGCGCAACGATGTCGACTTCGACCTGAAGCCGTTCTTCGACGATTCGAGGGGCCGCGGCCTGCTGTCCGACGCGTGGTACCTGATCGACGTCGAAGCCGGCTTCGAAGCCTGGCAGAACGGATACGGCGGCCGCAGCAACCACTTCGCCGTCGATTTCAACAAGGGCACGCCGCCGCCGGTGATCGACCCGAACCGCTGGTACAACGTGGTCAACGTGAACAGCGGCAGCTGCGTCGACGATGCCGAGTTCAGCACTCAGAACGGCGCGAAGGTGCAGCAGTGGGCCTGCAACGCCGGCGGCCAGGCGAACCAGCTCTGGCAATTCAAGCCGACGAGCGACGGTTACTACAAGGTGCTCGTGCAGCACGCGGCAACGCTGGCCTGGGACGTGGCGAATTGGGGCACCAGCAACGGCTCGCCGGTCCAGCTGTGGACTTACGGCGGCGGCGACAACCAGCAATGGAAGCCGGTGGGTGTCGGTGGCGGCGCCTACAAGTTCGTCGGCCGAGGCAGCGGCAAGTGCCTGGACGTGCCGGCAGCGTCGAAAGACAACGGCGTGCGGCTGCAGATCTATGACTGCAACGGCACGGCGGCGCAGTCGTTCAAACTGATCGAGCGCTGAGCGGCTCGACGGCACGCCACGGTTGTGCCATGGCGTGCCGGCCCTCGTCTGGCCGTCCGTCGGCCTCTGCAGGCCGACCCGGCGCTACTCGCGCGGTGTGTCGTTGTCTTCGCGCGGAATGTCGTCTTCGCTATCGACGGGGCCCGGTTCGTCGCTCGACGGCGGGGTGTACGACGACCTGTGCGGCGTGTAGGTTTCGGACGACCGTTGAGCCGAGTCGGCAGGCAACGTCGCAGCCCGCGAAGCCCGGTAAAACGCGGCGTCGGCGGTGCTGCCACCGGCTTCGTCGCGCGGGATGTCGTCTTCGCTCTCCACCGGGCCGGGCTCTTCGTCCGCCCCCGATGGCTGAACAGCTTGGGGAAGACCGTGTTGGTGTGGCGTGCCGGGGTTCGGCGCAGTCGGCTCGGGGGCGCGGTTGGTGGACGCTGTGTTCATGGCTCGCTTTCGGCTGTGGGCGCTTCGCAGCAAGTGCCGTACCCGGCACCGCTACCATGCCGCCATGACGATGGATACCACCCACTCCCAAGATTCCGGCGAAGGCCCGCCGCCCGAGACCATCCACGAGGCACGCCTGTGGCGCGACAACGGCTGGACCGCCAAGGTCATCAAGAACGAAGACGACGACGGCTGGGCGGTCCAGATGATCAAGGACGGCGAAGCCGAGCCTGCCCTGGTCGGCCCGTGGACCATGGGGCGCGACAAGAAGAACCCGAAGCCGCTGGACACCGCCGCTTTCAACACGCTGGTGAAGACCGCGTCGGAAGTGATCCGCCGCCATGAGCAGCAGTTGCACGCGATGCTGCACAAGAGCGTCAGCGTCGATGTCGGCGACGAGCGCATCACCGTGACGCTGGACATCGTGCCCGACGAGTTCGAGCCCTACGCCGTGCTGGCCGCCCAGGACGCGCTGGGGACGGAGATCGCGCAGGTGCGTGTGTCGGCCGGCTTCAAGCTCAACGCCGCCAGCGCCGCCGCCTGGGTCGAGAATGACTACCGCCGGCCGGGTTAGATCCCCGATGCCGGCCTGAGCGGCATCTGCATGCGGCGCGCCGCCACGTGGCCGCTGTAGTAGCCCGGGACGAGCTGGGTCTCGATGAAGCCGAGGCGGCGGTAGAAGGCCAGCGCCGCCGGGTTGTCGGCCCGCAGTTCGAGCGCGATGGTGATGATGCCGGCCACGCGCGCCGACTCGAGCAGCCACTCGGTCAGGCAGCGGCCGATGCCGCGCCGCTGCTGGGATGGCTGCACGCACAGCAACAGCAGATGCGCTTTCTCGTCGCCAAAGTGCATGGCGGCAAACCCGTGCAGCCGCGGCCCGTCGCAGGCGACCACCGCTGTCGTTTCGGTGTCGCGGATCAGCGTGGCCATGCGCGCGGGCGTGTAGCGCCAGCCAAGCCCGAACTCGATCAGGTCGCGCGACATCTCGGCCATCGCCCGGGCTTCATCCAGCCGGGCGGGGCGCAACACGACAGCACGGGGCTCGTTCACAGGCAGGGCCGTTTCAATCGTCGGGGGCAGGGCGGGGCGGCGTTTCGCGGCAAGGCGGCCTCGACACCAGGTTGTCGGCCTCGAAGAAGCCTGGGTGGCAGGGCTCGGCGAGTCAGGGATCTTGTCGCGGATCACGACATGGTCCACCGGAACGGTGCGTTTGTCGATCACCGCGCGTCCCCACAATGCGATGTCCCGGTGATGGGGGTCAACCCTCGTACGCCAACGACGCAGCCACTGGCACCCGCGCCGCGCGCCAGGCGGGCCAGGCGCAGGCGAGCAGCGACACGGGCACCATCACCAGCAGCCAGCGCAGCGCGGCGGCGGCGTCCGGCCACCAGGGCGTCGGCAGCGGGAACATCACGCGCCCGAACGCATCGGCCAGCAATACGCTCATCGGCACCGACAGCGGCAGGGCCGCCAGCCACGCCAGGCCGGTGATGATCAGGCCTTCGGTCTGCACCAGCAGCATCGTCGTGCTGTTGCGCGCGCCGATGGCGCGCATGACGCCCAGTTCGCGCCGGCGTTCGAGCACCGCCATCCCCATCGTCGACGCGAGGCTGATCGCACCGACGGCGATCATCAGCCACGACATCGCGCCGAGGAACTCGACCACCATCAGCAGGTGGTCCTCGTAGGCACGCCGGTTTTCAGCGACGCGCTGGCTGCTGGTGACGGGCATGCCGGCTTCGGCCAGTGCGCCGCGCAGCCGGGCGATCGCGTCGAGTTGGGCCGCGTCGCTGGGGTTGCCTTCGAGCGCGACGACGATAGTGCCGGCCAGCGTGTCGCCGGCCAGCGCTTCGAGCCGCGCGCGGCGTGTGTAGGCCACCGGTTGCGGGCCAGCGTCGACGACGCCGACGATGGTCCAGAACCGGCTCTCGCCGTCGATGCGCAGCATGACCTGGTCGCCGAGCCGCAGTTGCGGCTGCTGGCGCAGCAAGCCGCGGCTCAGCACCGCCGCGTTGGTGTCGTCCCCTGCCTGGAGCCAGCGGCCTTCGACCAACCGGGGCTGCAGTGCTGTGGAGTTGTCCGGCACGCCGATCAGGGCAAAGTCGTCGCCGTTGTCGGCCAGCGTCGCCCGGCGGCTACGCCAGGCTTCGGCGTGCGACACGCCTTCCACCGCGCGGGCCGTGGTTTCCAGCGCCACGGCGGGGCGCGCGTCGACCAGCCGCAGGGAGAGGTCGAAGTGTTGGGCTTCGAACAGCAGGTCGACCGAGTCTTGCACCGCGCCACGCAGGTTGGCCGCCCCCAGGTACACCGCGCCGCCGGCGGCCAGGGCCAGCAAGGTCAACAGCATGCGCTGGCGGCGCCGGAAGGCGTTGCCCAGGGCCAGCAGCAGGATCCGCGGCAACCCGCCGACGGCCACGCGGCGTGGGCTGGCCAGGGCGCGGCCGGAGGCGATGATGCCGATGTCGCGCAAGGCCTCGCCGACCGGTACCCGACACGTGCGCCACACCGGCAATGCCGCGGCGGCCACCGGCAAGGCCAATGCGACCGCCAGCTCCAACGCCAGCACCCACCCCGGCACGCCGTGGCCATCGAGCGGGAAGTTCAGCATCTCGGCACGGAACTCGGCATAGCGCCGGCCGAGGAACACCGCCGCCGGCAGCGCGGGCAAGGCGGCCAGCAGCCCCAGCATGCCACTTTGTGCCAGGTAAAGGCGTGCAATCGGCCAGGGGCCGGCCCCCAGGGTCTTCATCAAGCCGATCTCACGGGCCTGGCCGGCCAGCGTGGACTGGATCAGGTTGACGACCAGCAGCGCGCAGACCAGCAGCGCCAGCAGCCCGAAAGCGCCCTGCGTCATCAGCGCCGAGTTCATCTGCGCCGCATGCACGTGCTCGCCCGGCACCGGCACCTCGACGCTGGCGACATGCAGGCCGTGCCGCTCCAGCATTGCCGCGGCCTCGGCCGCGATGCGGCGCACCGTGGCGCGGTCGGCCACGCCGTCGCGAACGCGAAGCTGCATCTGGTCGAATCCGGCCGGTGCGCCCAGGCGCTGCAAAGTGGCGGGCGGCGCGTAGCCGTAGACCAGATGGTCCATCCAGCCTGGGGCCTGGCTCACGTCGCGCACGACACCGCTCAACGCCAGGCGCTGGGCTTCGGCAGCGCGTGGTCGCAGCGTGACGGCATCGCCGACCGTCGCGCCGGAAAAATCCAGCGAGGACCGTTCGATCACCCACTCGCCGTCGCGCGGCGGCCAAGGGCCTTCGGGCCGCAGCAAGCCGATGCCCGGTGCGTTGAAGTCGTCGAAGGCGAAAAAGATGGCGTCGTGCGATGCGCCTTGGGCTTGTGCGCTCAGCACCAGGCTGCGGCGCAAGCGAACCGCGCCGATGGCCGGGTGGGCACGGGCGGCGTCCGCCGCGGCCGCATCGATCGTGCCTTCGACCGTGATCGTGGCCGACACGGGCAGGCTGGCGATGAAGCCCTGCTCGGTCGCGCGTTCGACCAGGGCCCAGGCGTTCAGCACCGTGCAGGCGCCCGTCAGCCCCAGGGCCATGGCCAATGCGACGAGCAGCGAGCGTGCGCTGTGCCGGCCCAGATCGCGCAGGGCCTTGCGCCAGCGGGGGCTAAGCATCGGCCAGCGCCTGGCTCGACGTGGTGTGTTCGTCGGCAACGACACGGCCATCGAGCAGCGTGATGCGGCGCGTGGCCTGCTGCAGCGCTGCGCGCTCATGCGTCACCATCACCACCGTCAGGCCCTCATCACGCACCAGCGTGGCGAAGATGTCGAGCAGCGCCGCGGCGTTGCGCGAATCGAGGTTGCCGGTTGGTTCGTCGGCCAGCAAGACCGCGGGTGCATTGGCCAGCGCTCGGGCCACGGCCACGCGCTGCTGCTGCCCGCCTGACAGTGCGGCGGGGAACTTGTCGGCCTGGTCGGCCACGCCCAGCCGGCCCAGCAGCTTCAGTGCGCGGTCGCGTCGCTCAGCGGCGGGCCACTGCTGGCAGAAGTCCATCGGCAGCATCACGTTCTCGGCCACCGTCAGCCCCGGCAACAGCTGGAAGAACTGGAACACGACGCCGACGGCGCGGCCACGCCATGCCGACAGCTGCGCCTCGCTCATGCGGTGCAACGCTTGCCCGCCGACCCACACTTCGCCGGCGCTCGCCCTGTCGATGCCGGCCAGCAGGTGCAGCAGCGTCGACTTGCCGCTGCCCGACGCGCCGACCACGGCGACGAATTCGCCCTTCCTGATCTCGAGCGACAGCCCATGCAGTGCGGTGAAGGGCTCGCCCAGGCCGGGGTAGACCTTGCGGGCCTGGTGCAGGCGAATCGCGGCGGTGCCGTTGTCGTTCAAGCGTGTCTCCATCCGAAGGGGTGCGAAGACTGTAGGTGGTGGGCCACGGTGGGGACGTGCCATTCACCGGCCCCACTCGCCCGTTCGGCGAAAGCAGGCCCTGCAGGCGGCAGAGCGTCGGCATGCTGGCGCCATGTCGACCCCACTCCCACTCCATCCGATGAAAACCTTCGCCGTTGCCGCCGCGCTGGTGCTGCCTGTGCTCGCTTCCACCTTGCCAGCGCACGCCCAGTCGGGCGGGGCGACGCCGGCACGCGAAGCGGCGCAGTTCGACTTCCTCATCGGGCAGTGGGAGGTGGCGCTGCAACCCAAGATCGGCAGCCTGGCGAAGCTGATCCATGGCCAGCCGACGTTGACCGGCAGCTGGAAGGCCTGGCGCGCGTTCGAGGGCATGGGCGTCGACGACGAACTGCGTGTGGTCGACGGCTCCGGCAACCCGGTGACGCTGGCGCACGCCCAACGCATCTACGACGCCAAGGCGCAGCGCTGGCTGATCAGCAGCCTGGACGTCTACCGGGTGCGCTTTTCCAGCGCCACCGCCCAATGGCAGGCCGGCGAGATGCGCGTCGACGGCAGTGGCACCAGCGCCGACGGCAAGCCGATGTTGACGCGCACCCGCTTCCACGACATCACGGCAGACGGCTTCAAGATGCGCCAAGACCGTTCGACCGACAACGGCGCGAGCTGGGAGGAGGGCGCACTGGTCATCGTGGCCAAGCGCGTGGCCGCCAAGGCGCCGCGTTGAGCCCGAGCCCGGCCACGCGACAATCGGCGCTTCGTTGTCACCAGTGGAGTGAACCAGTGTCCTGTCACGCAAATGACCGTCATTGCGACGGGCCGCAATGGGGATAGATCTGGTCGGATCCCAATGGCGGTTCTTTGCGGGATAGGACACCACGGATGCCCCGCGCCTGGGTCTGGACGCAACTGATCATCGGCTGGTTGCCGATGTGGGCGCTGTTCACGGTGCTGATGATGTCTGCGCACCAGGCGCCGTTCGACGACGCTGCGCCGTATGCGTTGCGCCTGATGGCGATTGCCGCAGTGCTGGGGATGGGGGTGCACCGGTTGACGGCACGGCTGCCCTGGCCGCACCCGTTCAGGCTGCGCTTCATTGCTGTCCACCTGCTGGGTGGCGTGGTCTATTCGTGCAGCTGGTTCGGGCTCAACGCGGTGGTCGAAAGCCTGCAGCGTGGCCGGATCGCGATCCCGGTCGGACCCGGCATCGGCCCCTACCTGGTCACCGGCATCTGGCTCTACGGCATGGTCGGGGCCGTGGCCTATGCAAGCCGCGAAGCCGAGCGATCGGCCGAGCTCAAGGCCCTGGCGGCGAGCAGCCAACTGGCCGCGCTGCGCTCGCAGCTGCACCCGCACTTCCTGTTCAACGCGCTGCACACGGTCGTACAGCTGATCCCGTTGGACCCGCGCGGTGCGGTGCGCGCGGCCGAGTTGTTGGCCGGCGTGCTGCGCAATGTGATCAGCGAGCACAGCGAATGGGTGACGCTGCGGGACGAGTGGAATTTCGTGCAGCGCTATTTGGAGATCGAGGCCATCCGCTTCGGCGAGCGGCTGGTGGTGCGCAGCGAGATCGACACGGCGACGCTGGACGCGCAACTGCCGTCGTTCGCGCTACAGACTTTGGCCGAGAACGCCGTACGCCATGGCGCGGCGCCGGCGATCGAGCCGACCACGCTGCGCATCCGTGCGCGGTTGGAGGCGGCCAGCCTGCTGATCGATGTCGACGACAACGGCGTCGGCGCCGACCTGGCACTCGTGGAGCACGGCGGCACGGGGCTGCGCCGCTTGCGCGAACGGCTGGCGTGGCTGTATGGCGGCAGCGCCAGCCTGGTGCTGCGCGGGGCGCCGGGGCAAGGTTTTGGCGCGACCTTGCGGCTGCCGCTGCGCCGCGCGTTGCCCGAGGCAAGCGACGATGAATGAGGCCGACCGCATCTCGGCGCTGATCGTCGACGACGAGCCGATCGCCCGCGCCGGCCTGCGCCATCTGCTGGCCGATGCGCCGTGGATCCAATGCATCGGCGAGGCCGCCAACGGCCCGGCCGCATTGGCGGCGATCGACAGCCAGCGGCCCGACCTGGTGTTTCTCGACATCCAGCTGCCTGGCCTGCTTGGCACCGATGTGATGGCGCGGCTGCAGCACCGCCCGGTGGTGGTGTTCACGACCGCTTTCGCCGAGCACGCGGTGACCGCGTTCGAACTCGGCGCACTCGACTACCTGCTCAAGCCCTTCGGCGCCGAACGCCTGACTGCCGCGCTGGAGCGTGTGCGCGCGGCGCTGGGTGAGCCTGCGCCCCCGGCGCTCGAGCGCTTCGGCGAGGCGATGAGCCCGGGCCCGATCAGCCGCCTGTTCGTGCGCAACGGCCGCGTGATCGTGCCGGTGGCCGTGGCCGGCGTGACGCGCTTCGAGGCGATCGGCGATTACGTGGCGGTGCACGCCGCCAGCGGCATGCAGCTGCTGCACCTGTCGCTGAACAAGCTCGAAACACGGCTCGACCCGCTGCGCTTCGTTCGCATCCACCGCTCGCACATCGTCAACCTCGACCAGGTCAAGGCCTTCAGGCGACAGGATGCCAGCACGCTGGTGGCCGTGATGGCGGATGGAGCGATCCTGCCGGTGAGCCGGTCGAAGGCGCAGGTGTTGCGGCATCTGGCCGTCTGATGTCGGCCCCGCGGTCGGTGTCAATGGAAACGATGCGAACCAGCGCCGATTCGGTCGTCAAGCCGGGCAGGGGCCAGCGCCGCCAGGCGGCGTTTCGGTGGGCCGATTCGCCGCTGGGCGACATGACACAAGACCGACACTGTCGGCGTCGTCACTCACCGAACCACCATGCCTCTGACCCTGGCCCTGCTGGCCGAGCACCTGCGGCTAGACCCGACGGACACCGCTGTGTGCGCCTTTCCCATCGTTGCGCCGCTGTACCAGCCGCTGCTTCACGTCGACCGCCGGGGCGATCCACCGTTGCCCGACCTGGCCGAGCGCTGGGCGTTGTCGGCCGATGGCACCGAATACAGCTTCTGGCTGCGCGAGGCAGTCTTCCACGACGGCACACCGGTGCGTGCGCACGACATGGCCTGGAGCCTTTCACGGCACCTATGGCCGACGTCGAAATCGCTGTTCGCGCCCGTGCTGCGCGGCCTGCTGCGCCGCGGCGGGACCGTGCACGACGGCGATATCGCGGAGTCGTTCGAGGTCGACGAGGAGCAGCGCTGCCTGCGCGTTCTCCTGGCGGCCCCCTATGTGCCGCTGCCTGAGCTGCTGGCGCATCCGATGTTGGGTGCGGTACACGAGGCAAAGGATGGCCGCCTGGTTGGCTCCGGGCCGCTCGCATCGCGGCAGGATGGTGCGGCAATGCGCTTCGTCACGCATGCCGGCTACTGTGGGCCGCGCTCGGCGCCGAGTGAGCTGACAGTGGCGAGTTTCAGCAGCCCGCAAGACCTGGCGGCGGCACTGGCGGGACACGAAGTCGACGTCGTGTCGGTCGAGCGCCGGCATCAACCGCTGTTCGCCGGCCGCTTCGACACGACGCCGCTGAAAGATCGCTGGGTCGGTGCATTGATGGTCAACGCCGCCGGCACCCTGCACAGCACCGAGCTGCGGCGCGACTTCGGCCAGATGGCGCAAGGCCTGGCCAGTGGCCTGTTCGGGTCGGCGTTCGAACCATTCTTGTTGCCCGAAGACCTGGCGACGCCGGCCTACCGAGCGCGGTCGCGACCCTTTCTGGCAGCGGCCGAATTCGCCCGACGCTGGCGCGACGAACTGGCTGACCGGCCACTGCGCATCGTCCATTGCCCGGGCCGCGGCCCGCTGAGCGAGATCCTCACCGCACTGGCCGACGCGCTCGCGGGCGAGGGCCTGCCGCACCAGATCATCGAGGTGGCCGAGCCGGCGGCGGTCTATACGCTGGTGGCCCAGGGCGCGTTCGACGTCGTGGCGCGCGGCTGGGCGCAGGACTTCGACGACGCCGACGAGTTTTTCGGCATCTACGACAAGCAGGCTCCGGGGGCGCTGGCCAACCTGCACGTGCAACGCTTCAGTGCGCAGGTGGCTGCGGCGCGGCACCTGCCGTTGGGCAGCGCGCGTTCCGCCGCCTATGTTGCGGCGCTGATCGAACTGGAGGCGCAATGGCTGTGCGTCCCGGTCTGCCACGACCACCAGCGACTGTTCCATCGCCCGGGGTTGCGGCTGCGTCCGCACAGCCAGCAGGTGTTCAGCCCGGTGGCCGAGCCAGCGGCAGCCGCAAGCCCCGCTTGACCGAATCCATCACCACCGTCGAACGGAAGCGGGCGATGTTGTCGTTCGGGAAGAACACCCGGCGCGTGAAGCGTTCGTAGTCGGCCATGCTGGCCGACACGACGACCAGCACGAAATCGTATTCGCCTGCCACGTAGAAGCATTGCTGGATCTCGGCATGGGCGTTGGCCTCGCGCCTGAACGCGTCGACAGCGGCGGTCAGCCCCTGCTTGAAGGCCAGCTCGACGATGACGGTGACCTGCGCCGCCATCACCGCTGGCGCGAGCACCGCCACTTCGGCCTCGATGGCCCCGATGTGCTTCAAATGACGGATGCGGCGTTGCACCGCGGTGGCCGAAAGACCGAGTACCTGGCCCAGGCTTTCGGCGGCCACGCGGCAGTCGCGCTGCAGTGCATCGAGGATCGCGAGGTCGAAGCGGTCCAGGTCCATCGGGGAGGGGCAGCAGGGGGCTGCGGGTCGAAACGCTGCATTCTCGCCAAGGGGCGGGCCCCGAGCGTGAAGTGTTGCCGTGTCCGATTGCTACAGCGTCGGGGGGAGCCGTCGATAACCGGTCGTGGACACCCAACGCCTTGCGTCACTCATGCCCGTCTGGTTTGTCGCGCCCCGCCAGTCGGCGCGCGCGGCACGACGGCTCTTGGCTGCAGTGGTCAGTTGGGGGGCGCTGGGCTTGGCCCACGCCGGCCCCATCGGCGACAAGGTGTTCGCCATCGAGGCCGAACACGGTGGCAACCCGCCCGAGGTGATCAACCGGCTGCGTTCGCTCGAAGCGCAGGCGCGCGCCAGCCAGGGCGATGACCTGCGCATCTTCCTGGCCGCCTGGGGCTATGCCCATGCGGTGACCGACAAGCCTGCGGTAGCCGACGCGGCGATCGAAGAGTTGACCGACATCGGCGAGCGCAGCGGCGACGCCGCCACGCTCGCCTCGGCCTATGCCTTGAAGGCGACTGCACTGCAGGTGGCCGGCCAGGTGCGGGCCGCTTTCGGCTGGATCGAGAGCGCAGTGCCGCTGGCCAAGGCTTCCCCGAGCGCAGACCTGCGCTACTGGGTCTACATGACTGCGGGTGACCTGGCTCAGTCCAACGGTCAGGTAGACGAGGGCATTCGGCTGCTCGATGCGGCGGCGGAAGCCGCGCGGGAAGGCCACAATCCGCGTCGGGAAGGTCAGGCGCTGCTGGCGCTGGTGCCATTGCGCATCGTCAGGGGCGAGATGACGCGTGCGATGCGACTGTCCACCCGCGTGCGGGAGCTGGGGACGCAAAGCAACGACCACTCGCTGGTCGCCGCCGGCTGGGTGATGGAATCGCTGACCGCCGAGGCGCTCGGTGACCCGGTGCGCAGTGCACGGGCCCGTCGTGCAGCCGAGGCTGTGCCCCGCCCGGCTGTGGCGGCCAGCCAATCCGTCAATTCACAGGCCGGGGGCGAAACCTGGCTGACCACCGAGCTCGATGCGCTCCGGGCCCTGGCAGGGTTGCACCTGAGCGTCGGCAATTTCGGTGCTGCGCGTGATCTGGCGCAACGGGCGCACGACCAGGCACTGGCACGGCGTGACGACTACTCGCTCGGCCACGCGCTGATCAACCTGGGCCTGGCCGATCTCGGCGTTGGCCGCGTCCAGTCCGGCATGAAGGCAGCGGGCGCCGGCTTGGCGATGCTGGAAAGCCGCCAGCGCGACGCCGAGTTGTTGGTGCAGTTGAACCGTTATGTTGCCGCATTGGAGCGCCATGGCGAAACCAGCGAGAGCTGGTCGCGGCTGCGCGAATCGCTGCTGCTGGAGACGGAGTTGTCGCGCCGCGATCGTGTCAGCACGGTGATCGCGCTGCAGCGCGAGTCGAGCTTCCAGCAACGGCAGCGCCAGATGGAGCAGCTGCAGCACGACAACGCGCTGCAGGCGGCCGAAATCTCCCGCCGAGCCATCGAGCGCACGCTGAGTCTGCTTCTGGCTGCGGCCATGGGCGCCGGTGGCATCATCGCCTGGCGCTTGTACCTGCGGGCCCGCGAGTCGAACCGCCGCTTGGCCGAGAACAACCAGTCGCTCGAGTACGCCAGCACCCACGACGCGGTGACTGGCCTGTTCAACCGCCGCGCCATGGAGGCCCACACCGAAGCGCTGGTCAACGACCGCTATTGCTGCGTCAGCCTGTCGGTCAAGCAGTTTGGCCTGATCGTTGGCAGCGTCGGTCACCAACTGGGTGATTTGCTGCTGTGCCAGATCGCGACCCGCTTGAACCAGATCGTCTCGCAGCACGGCGGCCGCTTGTACCGGGTCGACGGCGTGACCTTCGGTGCGATCGTGAAGATGGACGGCGGTGATCTGTGCCTGCAAAAGCTGCTCGAAGCACTGGCGGCCACGATGGACGCTCCGTTCGAAATCGGCAACCAGGACCTGATCGTTGCGATTGGGCTGGGCGCTGCGCATTACCCGAAGGACGCGAGCACCGTGCACGAGGTGGCGCGCCTGGCCGAGCTGGCCAAGCTGCAGACGCATGCCGAGCCCGGCAACACCCATGTGGTCTACGACGCGCGCATCGGCGAGAGCCAGCGCGACAAGCTGCACATGGAAGCGCGCATGCTCAAGGCCATCGAGCATGGCGATTTCGAGCTGTTCTACCAAGGGCTGCGCGATGCGCGCGCCGAACGATTCTGCGGCTTCGAGGCGTTGTTGCGCTGGCGCGATGGCGGCAAGATGGTGTCGCCCGCCCAGTTCATCCCCTTGGCTGAAGAGTCGGGGCTGATCGTTCGCATCGGGGCGTGGGTGCTGCGCCAGGCCTGCACCCAGGCCAAGGCCTGGGCCGACGCAGGGCTGGGCGCGCCGAAGGTGGCCGTCAACATCTCGCCGCGGCAGTTCAACCACCCGGATTTTCTGGACACGGTGCGCGAGACGCTGCGAGAAACCGGCGTGAACCCGGCGCAGATCGAGCTCGAGATCACCGAAGGCAGCGTGATGAACGATGCCGAGGCCAGCATCACCCAGCTCCACGCGCTGCGTGAATTGGGGCTGCAACTGGCCATCGACGACTTCGGCACCGGCTATGCGAGCCTGTCTTACCTGCGCCGCTTCCCGCTGAACCGCCTCAAGATCGACCGTTCGTTCGTCAGCCAGCTCGGTGGCGGCGAGCGCAGCGACGCCATCGTGCGCAGCGTGATCGGGCTGGCCCACAGCCTGGGCCTGTCGGTGACCGCCGAGGGGGTCGAAACACTCGAGCAGCAAGCGTTGTTGCAAGGCTGGTCGTGCGACGTGATCCAGGGCTTCCTGCACTCCAAGCCCGGCCCGGCCGCCGGGGCGACCGAGTTGTTGCAGGCCCAGCTCGACGTGCCGGCAGTGGTCGAGGCGTAGGGCTGCCGTTCAGGCCCTGATCCAGCTTCGGGCACCAGCCGGTGCCTCGGCCGGCGGGCGTCGGGTCGAGGACGTTCCACGTGGGGGATCCGGCGCGCCGCGGGATCCTGGCCCGGGCAGGGGGGCTGCCGAGCTCAGCGCTCCAGAAGCGAATGGACCCGGCCGTTGCGCTTGAGCCGCACCTCCAGCGCCGGCCATTCGCTCATCGGTGCTCCTTGCCGGTGGCTGGAAACCCTTGCAGACGAGGAAACTGATCCTGTTGCGTGGCGGGGGGCGACGCGCATGTTGCGGCCGCCTGCAGCCAGCCCAGGCACGCCACATGCCCACAGCAGCACCCCATCCTCAAGAAAGGGCTCTCCCATGACGACTCGTCGACTTCCCCTGTGGACAGGCCTTGCGATGACGGCGTGCCTGGCTGCCGGCCCGGCTTTTGGCGCCGACCTGAAACTCAGTGGCGACCAGGAAGCGCCGCCGGTCAAGACCACGGCCACCGGCACCGGCACCATCAGTGTTGCCGCCGACGGTGCGGTGACCGGCAGCGTCACGACCTCCGGCGTCGCGGCCACGGCAGCCCACATCCACCAGGGTGCGCCGGGCAAGAGCGGGCCGGTCGTGCTGCCGCTGACCAAATCGGGCGACAACGGCTGGGCGGTGCCTGCCGGCTCGAAGCTGACCCCTGAGCAGTTGAAGGCCTACAAAGCCGGTGAGCTGTACGTCAATGTGCACTCGGCAGCGAACAAGGACGGCGAGATCCGCGCTCAGATCAAGCCGTAGCGCCGATGTGACGCTGGCACCGGGGCTCCAAGCGGAGCCCTGCCGGTGCCCCGTCGTCGAGAGTCGTCCAGCCGTGGCGCTGCAAATCGTTGCGAAGTGCAACGGGCGGCCCTCAATACCGACCCGGTCGCGCCGAAGACCGGGACATGGACATTCGCGACGACGCTTCTGCCCCATGGATCGGCGACCCGCAGGGAAACCGCCAGCACCGCTTCATGGAGTCGGCCGACATCAACGCGGCCTTCCGCGAGTTGTTCGAGCCTCTGCGCACGGGCGTGCGCCGCGGCATGAGCAACGAGGGCCAGATCTACGCGCTGGAGATGGACTCCTGCATTCCGGGCGAGCTGCTGGGCACCGAATGGATCCCGGTCGCCAGCCGCGGTGTGGACGGGGCCTTGCCGCTGGCCGACCCGACGCGCCGGCGCGCGCTGTTTGATCTGTTGCTGGCCGAAAAGCGCGTCGAAGCCCTGTTCGCCTACGTCTGCGAGCGCCGGGGCCCGGGCGGCGAGCCCTTCATGTACCTCGAGATCATCTCGGCGGATGGCTGTTTTGCAGCCGAGTTCCCGATCGTGCCGGGCAAGGGCTGGCACAAGCGTGAGCTGGTGAAAGTGCCGCACCGCCGGCTGGACCCGGTCGCCCTGGCCTGACCGACACCCGCATGCGGCCGAGGGCTGGCCGCATGGGTGACAGCTCGATTCGCCGTCACAGCCGAGAATGCCGGTTGCGACCTTGCGACCAACCGAGCTGAACATGACGACTTCCTACCCCGACACCCGACTGCTGATCGACAACCAATGGGTCGACGCGGCCAGCGGCAAGACGCTGGACGTGCTGAATCCCGCCACTGGCGCACCCATCGGCACGGTGGCCCATGCCGGCATCCCGGACCTGGACCGCGCGCTGGCCGCGGCCCAGAAGGGCTTCGAAACCTGGCGCAACGTGCCGGCCCACGAGCGCGCCGCGGTGATGCGCCGGGCCGCCGGCCTGGTGCGCGAGCGCGCCGACACGATCGCCCGCCTGCTGACGCAAGAGCAGGGCAAGCCGCTGGCCGAAGCGCGCGGCGAGGTGCTGGCCGGCGCCGACATCATCGAGTGGTTCGCCGACGAAGGCCGCCGCACCTATGGCCGCATCGTGCCGTCGCGCAACCTGGCGGCGCAGCAACTGGTGCTCAAGGAGCCGGTGGGGCCGGTCGCGGCATTCACGCCCTGGAACTTCCCGATCAACCAGATCGTGCGCAAGCTGGGCGCGGCGCTGGCCAGCGGCTGCTCGTTCCTGGTCAAGGCGCCCGAGGAAACCCCGGCTTCGCCGGCCGCGCTGCTGGCCACCTTCGTCGATGCCGGCATCCCGGCTGGCGTGGTGGGCCTGGTGTTCGGCAACCCGGCCGAGATCTCGGGCTACCTGATCCCGCACCCGGTCATCCGCAAGGTCACCTTCACCGGCTCGACGCCGATCGGCAAGGAGCTGGCCGCGCTGGCCGGCCGCCACATGAAGCGGGTGACGATGGAGCTCGGCGGCCACGCGCCGGTGATCGTGGCCGAAGACGCCGACGTGGCGCTGGCGGTCAAGGCCGCGGGCGGCGCGAAGTTCCGCAACGCCGGCCAGGTCTGCATTTCGCCGACACGCTTTCTGGTGCACCGCAGCCTGAAGGACGAATTCGCGCAGGCGCTGGTCAAGCATGCCGCGGGGCTGAAGCAGGGCGATGGCCTGGCCGAGGGCACGATGATCGGGCCGCTGGCGAACGCGCGGCGCCTGAGCGCGATGACCAAGGTGATCGACGACGCCCGCGCCAAGGGCGCGACGGTGGCGACCGGCGGCGAGCGCGTCGGCAGCGCGGGCAACTTCTTCGCGCCGACGGTGTTGACCGATGTGCCGCTGGAAGCCGATGTGTTCAACAACGAGCCCTTCGGCCCGGTGGCCGCGATCCGCGCGTTCGATGCGCTGGACGAAGCGATCGCCGAGGCGAACCGGCTGCCGTTCGGCCTGGCCGGCTATGCCTTCACCCGCTCGATCAAGACCGCGCACCAGCTGTCGCACCGGTTGGAGGTGGGCATGCTGTGGATCAACCAGCCGGCTGCGCCGGTGGCCGAGATGCCTTTCGGCGGCGTGAAGGATTCGGGCTACGGCTCCGAAGGCGGCCCGGAGGCGATGGAGGCCTACCTCGTCACCAAGAGCGTGTCGATCATGGCGGTCTGACCGGCATTGCCGCGCGTGGCGCGCTCAGCGATCGAGCGCCACGCCGCAGCGCCAGCAGAACCGGGCCCCATCGGGATGACCGTCGGCCCTGCAGGCGGCGCAGCGCCAGGCGGCGCGCCCGGCGAGCGCATCGCGGCGCTGGGCCGTCATTTCGGCGGTGACGATGCCGGTCGGCACGGCCAACACGCCCCAGCCCAGCAGCATCATGGCCGAGGCGATGATGCGGCCGATGTCGGTGTGCGGCGTGATGTCGCCGAAGCCGACGGTGGTCATCGTCGTCACGGCCCAGTACATTGCGATCGGGATGCTGGTGAAGCCGTTCTGCGGCCCTTCGACGACGTACATCACGGTGCCCATCACCAGCACCACCATCAGCACGAACGACAGAAAGACCAGGATCTTGCGGCGGCTGGCATGCAGCGCGCTGCCCAGCTGGCTGAACTCGGCCATGTACTCGGTGAGCCGGAAGATCCGGAACACCCGCAGCAGCCGCAGCACACGCACGTCGATCAGCAGCTGGCCCTCGGGCCACAACAGGGCCAGGTAGGTCGGCAGCACCGACAGCAGGTCGATCACGCCGTAGAAGCTCAGCGCGTAGCGCAGCGGCCGCTGCACGCTGACCAGGCGCGCCAGATACTCGAGCGTGAACAGGCCGGTGAAGGTCCACTCCGCGATCGACAGCGCCGGGCCGTGGCGGGCCACGACCACCGCCATGCTGTCGGCCATGACGACCGCCACGCTGAGCAGGATCGCCAGGATGACGGCCACGTCGAACAGCTGGCCGCTGCGCGTGTCCGACTCGAACACGATGCGGTACAGCGCCCGGCGCCAGCCGGCCGCCGGCTTGCCGAACTCTTCTTCGGCCACGGGCGGTGTCGACGCGGCGGTTCTGGCGGGCTGGGCCGGTCGGCGGGCGGCCATCAGCAGGTCAGGCGGGCGGTCAGCCCGGCTTGTTCTTCAACTTGCCCTTGGGCAGAACGGCGGTCACCGGCGGCACCGGCCGGTCGGAGCCGGCAGCCTTGGTGGGCGCGGCATCCTTCTTCGGTTTCTTGGTCATCTTGTTGGCGGTTTGAATGCCTTTGGCCATAAGTCCTCCAAAGTTGTGGGTGGGCGGCAATTGCGCAGGTCGTGATGGTAGCCGCGAGCGTTGATAATCTCGCCCTTCACTTCATCCCACCCACCGACCGGAGCATTCCATGGGCAACAAGATCATCACCGAAGCCGACCGCAAGGCCACCCCGCGTCCCGTCGCGCCGAACGGCGTCACCTACACGGCCGGCAAGGGCCAGAAGATCAGCCTGGAACGCGGCTCGCACACCCGCAGCAAGAAGAACCCGGGCAAGCGTCCGCACAAAGGGGGTTGAAATAGTGCCCCCACGGCCCCCTGCCAGGGGCCTGCCCCCCGAGGGGGCTCGCGCAGCGGACCGGCAAAGCCGGATCCGCGCACGCCACTTGGAGGGGGCGACGCTTCGCGCGCCCCGTCCACGCGACCCGTTTCTCCCTTTCCGTTCGGGCTGAGCTTGTCGAAGCCCTGCGCGCTCGCCTTGGCAGATTCGGGCGGCGGCTCCGGGGTCTCTTCATCCCATGATCCGTATCACTGAACTGCGCTTACCGCTCAATCACGAGCCAGAGGCGCTGCGCCCGGCCATCGTGGCGCGATTGAAGCTGCGCGACGAGCAGCTCGCCGATTTCACCGTCTTCCGCCGCGCTTACGACGCGCGCAAGAAGACCGCGATGGTGTTGATCTACACCGTCGATTGCCAGCTTGCTGAAGGGCTGGATGAGGCCGAAGTGCTGGCCCGCCATGCTGGCGACGCCCACATCAAGCCTGCCCCGGACACCCGCTATAAGCTGGTCGGCTCGGCGCCGGCCGATTTCTACGCCACTCAACGGCCGCGGCCGGTGGTGGTGGGCTTTGGGCCGTGTGGCCTGTTCGCGGCGCTGGTGCTGGCGCAGATGGGCTTGCGGCCGATCGTGCTGGAGCGCGGCAAGCAGGTCCGCGAGCGCACCAAGGACACCTGGGGCCTGTGGCGCAAGAGCGAGCTGAATCCCGAGTCGAACGTGCAGTTCGGCGAAGGCGGCGCCGGCACGTTCTCCGACGGCAAGCTCTGGAGCCAGATCAGCGACCCGCGCCACCTGACGCGCAAGGTGCTGACCGAGTTCGTCAAGGCCGGCGCGCCGGACGAGATCCTCTACGTCAGCAAGCCGCACATCGGCACCTTCCGCCTGGTCAGCATGATCGAGAAGATGCGGGCCGACATCGAGGCGCTGGGCGGCGAGATCCGCTTCCAGCAGCGGGTGACGGACATCCGCATCGAAGGCGGCGCCGTCCGCGGGCTGACGCTGGCCAGCGGCGAGCAGCTCGAGGCCGACCATGTGGTGCTGGCGCTCGGCCACAGCGCCCGCGACACCTTCACGATGCTGCACCAACGCGGTGTCGCGATGGAGGCCAAGCCGTTCTCGATCGGCTACCGCATCGAGCACCCGCAGAGCGTGATCGACAAGGCGCGCTTCGGCCCGAACGCCGGCCACCCGATCCTCGGCGCGGCCGACTACAAGCTGGTGCACCACGCGAGCAATGGCCGCTCGGTCTACAGTTTCTGCATGTGCCCAGGCGGCACGGTGGTGGCGGCGACGTCCGAGCCGAACCGCGTCGTCACCAATGGCATGAGCCAGTACTCGCGCAACGAGCGCAACGCGAACGCCGGCATCGTCGTCGGCATTTCCCCGCAGGACTACCGGCAAGACGGTCTGGCCTCGGGCCCGGTGTCGCCGCTGGACGGGATGGCCTTCCAGCGATTCTGGGAGTCTCGCGCCTACGAGCTGGGCGGTGGCGACTACTTCGCGCCGGGTGAACTGGTCGGCGATTTCATCGCCGGCCGGCATGGCGACAAGGTGGCGCGCGAGTTCGGTGGCGTGCTGCCGTCATACAAGCCCGGTGTGCACCTGACCGACCTGGCCGAGCCTGGCCGCGGCAGCCTGCCGGAGTACGCCCTGGCGGCGATTCGCGAGGCGCTGCCCGCGTTCGACAAGCAGATCCGCGGCTTTGCGATGCACGACGCGGTGTTGACGGGAGTCGAAACGCGCACCTCTTCGCCGCTGCGCATCCCGCGCGGCAAGGACTACCAGAGCGTGAACGTGGCCGGGCTGTACCCGGCCGGCGAGGGTGCGGGTTACGCCGGCGGCATCATGTCCGCGGGTGTCGACGGCATCGAGGTGGCCGAGGCCTTGGGTGCTCGGATGCTTCAAACTGCGGTCTGATTGTTGCGCGGCCGGCAAGGCTGCGTTGGCTGAGCGTGGCTTGGCGGCATTGCCGCCGCGGTCTACGCTTCGCCTCCATGAGAGCCGCTGTCTACCGCGCCAAGGGGCGGGCCGTCGATGTGCTGTCCGTCGATGAACTGCCGAAACCCCAACCTGGACCTGGCGAGGTCCTGGTGCGGGTGGTGTTCTCGGGCGTCAACCCGTCCGATGTCAAGAGCCGCGCGGGTCTCGGCGGTGCGCCGATGGACTATCCATTTGTCGTGCCGCACAGCGACGGTGCCGGCGAAATCGTTGCCGTGGGCGAAGGCGTCGCGCCCAGGCGGGTGGGTGAGCGCGTCTGGCTGTTCAATGGCCAATGGGGCCGGGCGATGGGCACTGCAGCAGAGTTCGTCGCACTGCCGGCGCGCCAGGCGGTGACCTTGCCCGAGGGCGTGACCTTGGAAGTGGGGGCTTCGATCGGCATTCCGCTGCTGACGGCCGTGCATGCCGTGCTGTCACTTGGCACGCTGTTGAACAAGACCGTGATGGTGCCTGGAGCCGCCGGTGCCGTGGGCGCCTACGTGACCCAGTTGGTGGCGCTGGCTGGTGGCCGCCCGATCGCCGTGGTCAGCAGCGACGAGAAGGCGGCGCTCGCACGTTCGCTGGGTGCCGTTGCGGCCGTCAACTACAAGACGGCCGATCTCGCAGCTGAGGTGCGTGCGCTGACGCAAGGCGAGGGCGCCGATGCGGTGGTCGAGGTCGATGTGGCCGGCAATGCGCGCCACTACGCCCAGGCGCTGCGCTTCGGCGGGCAGGCGGTGATCTATGGCTCCAACGCGCCGACGATCGAGTTGCCGTTCCGGCCGCTGATTTCGCGTTTCATCAAGCTGTACTTTTTCATCGTCTACCTGCTGCCGGAAGCGGCACTGCGTGAGGCGATCGACACGGCGACGGGTTTGCTGCAGCGTGGCGCGCTGCGTCATCCCGAGCTGGCGACCTACCCGTTGGCCGACATCGCCCGGGCGCATGAGCGCGTCGAAGCCGGCGCCAACGCCAAGGTGCTGGTGGCCCTGTAGCGCAGGGGCGTCAGCCCGTCAGCCCATGCCGCTGGTGCCACTCGGCCAGCGATTCGTCCGGGTACTCGTCGAACTCGCGGTCGTCGTCACCGACGTTCGCTTCGACCCACGCGGGCTTGGAGCTCAGCATCATGTGCGTCACCGAAGGTGGCGTTGGCAGCGGCGTGTCGACCGCGCCGGCGTGCGGGTGCACGAGCTCGGGCCAGGTCGGGTCCCACAGCCACAATGCCGTGCCGCAGCGCTTGCAGAAATGCCGTTGGCCAGAGCTCTCGTGGCCGTCCTCCATGATCGCGCGGTAGACCGACAGGTGCTCCTGCCCCTGTACCTTCAACGTTGCGAAATCGGCGCCGAGGTTGATGGCAAAGCCACCGCTGCCGGCGGTCTTGCGGCAGATCGAGCAGTAGCAGCGCATGAACGGTACGGGCGAGTGCGACACGACGCTGAAACGTACCGCACGGCAGTGGCAGGAACCTT
The DNA here is from genome assembly GCF_036277275.1 of Ideonella sp. GTDB lineage: Bacteria > Pseudomonadota > Gammaproteobacteria > Burkholderiales > Burkholderiaceae_C > Ideonella. The sequence continues at coordinate 89,215 of NZ_DASUNH010000009.1, forward strand.
CGAGCAGCATGGGCAGTCTCCTTGTTGGAGGTTGGACTCGCGTCGACAGCGGGAGCATGCATCATGACGGACGGTGATGCAGCACCACCGGCACAGGGTGGGGCCCCCTGAGGTCATCCGATTCTGGGTCATCGCCAGGCGGTGAGAATGCGGCACATGCGGGGCTGGAAGAACAAGCTGGGCGGCTGGTGGCTGATGGCATTGGTGCTGTCGCCATCGCTTTCATCGGCCGATGCCACGTCGGGCGAGCCGGTGCAGCTGCGCGTGGGGTTGTCGACCGAATGGCGGCAATTGGCCGGGGGCGGCGCCGGCCCATCCAAGGTCGAGCAGGCGCTGGTTTCGGTGGTCTTGCCACCCGGCTTCGACGCTGCCCGGGAGTGGCCGGTGCTGATCGTCAACGCGACGTCGGACCGGGGATACAGCTCGAGCCGCGCGCTGCTGCTGGCCTACCGCGCGGCGGCCGCCGCTGCCGGATGGGTCAGCGTGGCGGCAGACCCCGAGCCTGCCGTGTCGCCAGACGAGGACCTGCTGCAGCTGCGCTACGTGCTGGCCCATGCGGCGCTGGCAGCCGTCAAGCCGATGTGGAAGGGCGCCGATCAACCGCGCATCGCATTCGCCGGCTTTTCCGGTGGCGCGAAGTACTCGGGCTGGTTGGCTGCGCTGTTTCGCAGCCGCGGCGTGCAGGTCGCCGGGGTCTACATGGCGGGTGTCAACACGAACGCGCTGGGCGAGGCGGCCAAGCAGTTCGGGGTGCTCGACGATGTCACGCGCGCTGTGTCGGTGTTCCTGCAAGGTGGAACGAAAGACAAGGTGGCCACGCCGGCGCAGCACCGTGACATCGAGGACGATCTGCGTGTGGCGGGCTTCACGCGTGTCCGGCTGGAGCTCGTGCCTGGCGATCACGTGGTGAACGCGTCGCCGCTGCAGCAGGCATTGGCCTGGTTTGCGCAGCCGGTGCCGCAGGCCACGGCCGCCTCGGCGCCGGCGCGCTGAAGCGCCTTGTGACCGGCGCGCCGCCTTCGTCGTACAGTTCGGCGGCCTTCACGACCTGCTCGCCCTTGCCCATGCCATCTCATTCGCGCCGACCAGCCCTTGGCTTCACGCTGGTGGAGGTGATGGTCGCCTTGTCCATCGTCGCGATCCTGGCGATGATCGCCGTGCCCAGCATCCAGGATCGCATCGTGCGCGAGCAGGTGGTCGAGGCGGCCAAGCTCGCTGACGACGTGGTCAAGGGGCCGATCGCGACCTACTGGCGCGTCAACAACGAGATGCCCGCCGACAACGACGAGGCTGACGTGCCGGCGGCGGCCAAGATCGTCGGCAACTTCGTCTCCGCCGTCACGGTGGAAGACGGGGCCATCCACATCACTTTCGGCAACAACGCCAACGGCGCGATCAAGGGACGTACATTGACGTTGCGGCCCGCCGTGGTGCCCGACACGCCGAAGGTGCCTCCGGCCTGGGTTTGCGCGGCGGGTGGCAAGGTTCCGGACAAGATGGAAGTTCAGGGCAGAGACCGCACCGACATCGAGAACCGGTATCTGCCGGTGAACTGCCGTCGGCCGGGAGGCTGATCGACCACTGGCGGCGGCGCCTGCGCGATTGCGCCAGATCAAGAGCCCACGGCCCCAAAAGATCGCCGTGTGGCGCATCATTTGGCCTGTTTTGACACAAGGAGCTTGAGCAATGGCTGCAACACGTGATGTGGTGGTTCTGGGTGCCGCGCGTTCGGCGATCGGCAGTTTCGGTGGGGCGCTCTCCGACATCGAGCCGGCCGAGCTGGCCGGCACGGTGATGAAAGCGGCGGTCGAGCGCTCTGGTGTCGACCCGAAGGCGATCAACTACGTGACGGTCGGCAACACCATCCCGACCGACAGTCGCTTTGCCTACGTGGCGCGGGTGGCGTCGATCCAGGCCGGGTTGCCGATGGATTCGGTGGCGATGGCGGTCAACCGCCTGTGTTCGTCGGGCCTGCAAGGCATCGTGACGACCGCGCAGAACATCCTGCTGGGTGACTGTGACTACGGCGTCGGCGGCGGCGTCGAGGTGATGAGCCGCGGTGGCTACCTCAGCACCGCGATGCGCACGGGGGCTCGCATGGGCGACACCAAGCTGATCGACACGATGGTGGCGACGTTGACCGATCCGTTCGGCGTCGGCCACATGGGCATCACGGCCGAGAACCTGGCCGCCAAATGGGACATCAGCCGCGAGCAGCAGGACGCGCTGGCAGTCGAATCGCAGCGACGCGCTGCGGTGGCGATCGCCGAGGGCCGCTTCAAGAGCCAGATCGTGCCCATCGTCAAGCAGACGAAGAAGGGCGAGGTGGTCTTCGACACCGACGAGTACGTGAAGGCCAACATCACGATGGAATCGCTGGCCAAGCTGAAGCCGGCGTTCAAGAAGGACGGCACGGTGACTGCCGGCAATGCCTCGGGCATCAACGACGGTGCGGCGTTCTTCGTGTTGGGCGACGCCAAGGTGTCGGCCGCCGCCGGCTACAAGCCGCTCGCCCGGCTGGTCAGCTACGCGGTGGCCGGCGTGCCGAACGAGATCATGGGCGAAGGGCCGATCCCAGCATCCAAGCTGGCGCTGAAGAAGGCCGGCCTGCGGCTCGACCAGATCGACGTCATTGAAAGCAACGAGGCCTTCGCTGCCCAGGCGATTGCCGTGGCGCGCGGCCTCGAGCTGGACATGGCCAAGACCAACCCGAATGGCGGCGCGATCGCGCTTGGCCACCCGATCGGTTGCTCAGGCGCCTTCATCGCCACCAAGGCGATCTATGAACTGCAGCGCACCAGCGGTCGCTATGCGCTGGTGACGATGTGCATCGGCGGCGGCCAGGGCATCGCCGCGGTCTTCGAGAGACTCTGAGGGTTTAGCACCGACAGCAGCGCTCCGCCGGAGCCGCTGCACCCCAAGTGGCGTGCGCGGATCCGGCTTGGCCGGTCCGCTGCGCGAGAGTCCCTTTGGCTCTGCGCGGCCTGCAAGGCAGGCCCCGGAAGGGGCCGTGGGACCTCGACTACTGCGCCATCGCAGGCCGCAAGCCGAGCAGGTAGCGGCCCATGCCCTGCACGTCGGAGCCAACGCGGCGCACAGCCTCGCGGACTTCGTCGGGGCTGGCAACGAAGGCATGCGACCAGGCGGCCATGCGTGCTTCGTCGATGAAGGACTCGGACTGTTCCTCGTCCAGCGGACGGTCGGCCCAGGGCGGCAACCTGTTCGGCATGTGGATCGGCGAACAGACCGGCAGCGAGACCGAAAAACGCGCCCCTCGGCCGGGCTGCGATTCAGCCCAGACGCGTCCACCGTGGTGCTCGACGATCGACCGCACGACCGTCAGGCCCAGGCCATGGCCGGGGTAGGCCGAACCGTGACTGCGGTGAAACGGCTCGAACATGCGCTCGGCCTGGGCGTCGTCGAAGCCGACGCCGTTGTCGTGCACGCAGATGGCGACTTCGTCGTCGTGCTTCTGGGCAAAGACTTCGACGCGGCCGTTGGTGCTGCGGCGCGAGAACTTCAGCGCGTTGCCCATCAGATTGACGAACACCTGGGTCAGCAGGGCTTCATTGCCCCAGACCATCGGCAGGTGACCAACCACCACCGGCGTGGCGGCGGTCGATTCGTGCCGGCCGGCCAGGATCAACTGGCGTTGCGCCTTGGCGACGCAGGCCGACAGGGACACCACGTCGCAGTCCTGCGGTGGCTGCGGCGGTTCGGCCAGGGCCATCAAGGCTTCGACCAGTGCGCTGGCGGCAGCCGACTCGTCGCGCATCAGGTCCAAGAAGGTTGCCAGCCGTTCGGGTTCGCCACGGTCGAGCGCCAGCTCGCTCAGCGCTGCCAGGTGGCTCATCGATGACGAGGCGCCGATCATCTGGTGCGCCACATCGCGGCTGAACGCTCGCAGGCGCATCACCTCTTCGCGCAGCGCCCGGAGTTCGTCGTCGGTGTCGTCTTCGGCGTGGCGGCTGCAGTCGGCAAGCATCGGGGCTTTCGTTGGCAAGGCAGGACGTGGATTCTTGAATGTCCTTTTCGGCCTTGTACGCGACAGATTCAACGCACCGAATGACCTCAGGTGGAGCAGCTGTGAACAAATCGCCGCTTGGCCGCCATGTGCTGCGGGAGGCGGTGTCGGCTGGTGCGTTTTGGCCCGCCCCATGAAAAACGGGCCCCGAGGGGCCCGTCAAAACCGGTAACCAGCTTACTGCAGAAAATCAGTAGCCGCCGCGGCCACCGCCGCCGCCGCCGTAGCCGCCGCCACCGCTGCGGCCACCGCCGCCGCCGTAGCCGCCGCCACCACCACCGCTGCGGCCACCGCCGCCGTAGCCACCGCCGCCGAAGCCGCCCGGGCGCTCTTCACGCGGACGGGCTTCGTTGACGACCAGTGCGCGGCCGTCAACCGACTGGCCGTGCATGCCGCGGATCGCGGCTTGTGCTTCCTGGTCCGAGCCCATCTCGACGAAGCCGAAGCCCTTCGAGCGGCCGGTGTCACGGTCCATCATGACCTTGGCGGACGTGACGGTGCCGAATTCGGAGAAAGCCTGTTGGAGAGAATCGTCGCGCATGCTGTAAGCGAGGTTGCCGACGTAGAGTTTGTTGCCCATGGGGCCCTTTCTTGGTGGGGAAATTGCATTCCCGGCGCTTCCTGTCGCCGGGTCCGCGAAGTTAACAAAAGATTGCCCGTTCAGCGACGGGGGCCACTACCAGGGCGGGGGGCGCCACCGCGGTCGAGATGCCGGAAGGTGATGCGTCCCTTGCTGAGGTCATAGGGGGACAGTTCCAGCGACACGCGGTCGCCGGCGAGGATACGGATGTGGTTCTTACGCACCTTGCCGGCGGTGTAAGCAACCAGCACATGGCCGTTGTCGAGAACCACGCGGTAGCGTGAATCGGGCAGGACGTCTTCGACCTTGCCGTGCATTTCGATCAGTTCTTCTTTCGCCAATGAAATTCCTTGGGCAAACGATGGGGCGGCCAGCGCGCCAACTTGCCTGAAGGCAGGGCGATGGGCCGTTGGAGAAGGTTTGCCGGCCGCTGCGCAGGTGTGGGCCGGAGATGAAGCTCGCCGCGGAGGTGAGGCTGACGACCGCGGGGACCAGGCGTTGAGCCGGTTCGGAGCGAGGAGCGGGCTGCAGAGATATCGGGCAGGCCGGTGGAAGCTTTGTCGGGCCGTCGGGCCGCACTTGCCGCGACAGTGAGCAAAAACGCGGCAACCCGGGTATTCTAGTCCAGAGGCGATTTCTTTGCTTGCTTTATGACGTTCGCCCGCATCGACGATGCGCGGGCCCAACGAAAAGCGCCGCATGAAGCGGCACGGTGGGTCGATATGCGGGGCTCCGGCCGGCTCAGTTGACCGGGCGCCAGCGGCCCGGCGCCTCGCGCCAGCTCTGGCCGTCGCGGCGCCACATGTGCGGCTCATAGCGGTAACCGGGGCGCGGTGCGTCCCAGCGGCCGTGCACCCATACGTGGCGGCCGCCGACCCAGTTCCAGTAACCACCGATCCAGATCGCGCCCGGGTAGGGCGCCACGCCAACCACCTCGACCTGCGCCGGGGGCGGAGCCACCGTCACCGGCGGGCCGTAGACGTCGTCGTAGGCATAACCGCCACGGTACGGGCGGGCAGGGACAACGTAGCAGGCAGACAACAGGGCACTGGCGGCCAAGGCCGTTGCCAATGCCAGCATCGAATGTTTGGGCGAGTTCATGAGAAAACCCCGCAGTTGAAACGTCATGATTCAACGCACCAGACGTCGCCTGTGCTGACGGCCAATCGCCGAAGGCGGGGCAGCTTTACATCCGGTTGACCAACTTGGCTCGGCCGCGACGGCATTCAGGGCATCAGCGCCTCGATACCGGCGGCAAATACCGCGCCCAGCTTCACGTAGCCACCCGGGTTGGGGTGGATCTCGTTGGCCCAGTCGTGGTCGTCGCCATGGCTGCCCAGGTCGGCCGGGGCCAGCGTGCCCTGGGTGTCGATCACATGAAACTGCGGCAACGCCATGCTGCGCATCAGGCCTGTCAGGCGCGACAGGAACAGGCGTGTCAGCGGCTGCCACAGGGCCTGCGGGACCTCGTAGCTGGTCAAGGCCGGGAACAGCCAGGGCCCGACACCGGCACCCGCGCCGGCATCGCGCGGGGTGATGAAGTCGTAGGTGTGGACGAAGATCGGTGCGCCCTGGCTCTGGCTGGCCGTTGCGTCGCGCATCGCGATGAACTCGTGGTACTGCGGCACGATGTGCTGCACGAAGGTGTCCCAACCCTGCTCGCTGACATAGGCCGCCGCGCGGTCGGGCTCGCCGCCGCGCTCGGCAGGCGTCAACAGCGCCCGCAGGAACGCGGGCACCGGCTGGCCCTTGTCGTCGACCTGCGGCACGCGGATGAAATCGATCAGGTCGTTGCCGCCAGGTGACAGCAGGATCGCGTCCCAGCGCCAGGCCTGCGCGCCCAGCAGCAGGTTGGCGAACATCGGCTCGCGCCGTTTGTCGACCATGTGGTCCAGCACATCGCCCGGATGGGCGCAGTTGACGACACAGCTGTCCTTCTCGAAGGCCATGCCGTCCATCATGTTGCCGGTGGCCAGCGGGTTGACCGACCCGAACGAGAACCACGAGTCTCCCTGGGCGAGGAAGCGTCGCGGGTGCTGCGGGAAGTTCGCCGCCGCGGGCCGGCCGAGCATGACGTCCAGCGGTGCGTATTGCTTGAGCGGAATGGGCATCGGGTGGCGCCTCCTGGCGCGCACTCTACGCCGCGGCGGGGCTTGCGTCAGCCCATTGGGTTAGGGGCCGATCGACGGGACGCGTCGTCGGTCTGGGGATAGACCGGGTGCGTTTCGCGGTCCAATAGCGGCATGAGCACCGCGCATGACGACCCATCACTGGCCGAGACCGATCGCCGCCTGACCGAGCTGGAGATCAAGGCCAGCTTCAGCGAAGACCTGATCGACCACCTGAACGAAGCCGTCGTGCGGCAACAGCAGCAGATCGAGCTGCTGATGCGTGAGCTGCGTCAGTTGCGCGACCAGCTGCCGAACGACAGCTCGGGTACCCCACGCAGCCTGCGCGACGAGTTGCCGCCGCACTACTGACCCCCGCTGCGCGCGCCCCGCCGGCTCAGGCTGCCACCGCCAGGATCACGCTCGATGCATCGAACAAGGCCGTGGCGCGGGTGCCTGGCGCGAGCCCGAGCGACTTGAGGCTGTCCTGGGTCACGATGGCAACGATGCGGTTGGCGCCATCCATCTCCAGCTCGACTTCGGCATTCACCGTACCCGGCGTGACAGCAGCCACCGTGCCGGGCAGCTGGTTGCGCGCCGAGACCTTGCTGCCTTCCAACCCGGTGGCCAGCAGCACCGACGAGGCCTTGACCAGCGCGATCGCGGTCATGTGGGTGCGCAGGCCCAGTGATTCGGTGCTCTCGCGCGTGACCGTGGCCACCAGTTTGGCGCCTCCGGGCAGCGTCAGCTCGATTTCGTCATTCACTGCACCGGCGCGGACGCTGGTGACGGTGCCGACGAACTGGTTGCGTGCGCTGGTCTTCATGTTGAGGATGCTCAGCAGGGAGAAATCCTGGTCGAGGTCGATCGACGCCTGGTCCAGCAGGCGCAGGAAGCGCTGGTGCGCCGCGTCGATCTGACCGTAGCGTTGCACCAGGCGTTCGCCACGCGCGGTGAGCCGGGTCGAGCCGCCGCCGCGGCCACCGGTGCTGCGTTCGACCAGCGGCTCGCCCGCCATCTGGTTCATCTGGTCGATGGCGTCCCACGCGGCCTTGTAGCTGATGCCAAAGGCCTTGGCGGCTTGGGTGATCGAGCCTTGTTCGGCCACCGCGCGCAGCAAGCCCACGCGCGTGTGGCCGGCGAGGTTCTCGCCGCCCACGGTGAGCCAGACGGCACCGTCGAGGCCGAGCCGGGTGGTGTGACGGCGGGCCGGGCGCGGCTCAGCGCGGCGCGAGGTCGGTGCGATGCTGGCCATGGCGCAGTCTGGATGGCAAATGGGTCCGGATCGGCATGGTGCGGGCCGAGAGGTGGCCGTGGGCGGTGGGGCTCGGCTCAGGCATGAGCCACCTCGCGGGCCGTTTCGACGTGGGTCACGCGGCCGTCCTGCAGGTGCACCACGTCATCGGCCAGTGCGCGCAGGTCGCCTTCGTCGTGGGTGATCAGCAGCATCGGCAGGCGCACCTGGTCCAGCAGCTCGGCCAACTCGCTGCGCAGCCGCAGCCGAAGCCGTTGGTCCAGCGCTGCGAAGGGCTCGTCCAGCAGCAGCGCCGCCGGTTCGTGCGCCAGCGCTCGGGCCAGTGCGGTGCGCTGGCGCTGGCCGCCCGAGAGCTGCGCCGGATACAACCCCGCCACCGGCTCGAGATGGAAATTGCGGATCCAGCGCTCGGCCACCTCGTCGTGCCGCCTTGCGCCGGGATTGAGCCAGCCGTGGCGGCGCGCGAAGGCGATGTTCTGCCTCACGGTCAAGTGCGGGAACAGGGCGTAGTCCTGGAACACGAAACCCAGCTGGCGACGCTGTGCCGGCAGGTTCACGCCGCGTTCGCTGTCGAACAGGGTGCGGCTCGCTACCTGCACATGGCCCGTGTCGGGCCGGGTGATGCCGGCGATCAGCTTCAGGGTCTGCGTCTTGCCGGCGCCGGAAGGGCCGAACAGGACGACGCGGTGCGCATGGCTGGCGAAGCGCACATCCAGCGTGAAGGCTGCATCGCCATGACGCAGCTCCTTGGCCAGCGCGATGTCCCAGGTCAACGTGGGTTCCATCAGCTTCGCGGCTCCTTGTGTGGCGGCAGCAATCGGCCAGCCGACAAGAGGATGGCGAGGCAAGTCAGCGTGGTTACCGCCACGAGGAAGTTCGCCATGTCGTCCTGGCCGGCCTGAACTGCCTCGTAGGCAGCAATCGACAGGGTTTGTGTCTTGCCGGGAATGCTGCCGGCCACCATCAGCGTGGCGCCGAATTCCCCCATGGCCCTGGCAAACGACAGCAGCAGGCCCGCGAAGATGCCTCGCCACGCAAGAGGAAGCGAGACGCGGAAGAACACCGCCCACTCGCTGATGCCGAGCGTGCGAGCGGCATGCTCGAATTGAGGGTCGACGCCCTCGAAAGCGGTCCTGGCGGGTTTGAACACCAGCGGAAAGGACATCACCATGGCTGCCAAGACCGCGGCCTCCCACGTGAAAATGAGCCGGATGCCGAACTGCGACCAGAGCCACGCGCCCAGCGGCCCCTGTTGGCCGATCAGAACCAACAGGTAGTACCCCATCACCGTGGGCGGCATCACCATCGGCAGTGTCAGAACGGCGTCGAGCACTTCCCGGCCGGGAAAGCGCCAACGGGCCAAGGCGAACGCCATGCCAACGCCGAGCAGAAGATTCAAGGCCGTCGCACAGCCGGCGACCTTCAGCGTCAGCAGCAGCGGGATCCATGCGCCTTCCATCGCCGCTCTGGTCAGGGTTGGCCGAAGCCGTGTTTGGCGAACACCGTCCGCGCCGCCGGGCCGGTCAGGAACTCGACGAATCGCCTGGCCTGCCCGGCGTTCGGGCTGGCCGCCAGCGGGGCCACGGGGTAGCGGATGGGTGTGGTCGTCGGCACCGTCAGCGCCACCTTGACCTTGGCAGGCATCAGGGCGGCGTCGGTGGCGTAGACGAAGCCGGCGTCGACTTCGGCACGCGCGACATAGTCGAGCGCCTGTCGTGCGTTTTGCGCACCGATCGTCTTCGGCTCGATGGCTGCCCACCGGCCCGCGGCTTCGAGCACGCTGCGGGTGTAGCGGCCCACCGGGACCGTGGCCGGCTGGCCAATCGCGATTCGCGCGTAGGCCGGCTGGGCCAGGTCCTTCACCGTCCGCGGCACGTTCGCCGCTGCCTGCGGCACGATCACCACCAAGGTGTTCGATACGAAGTTGCGCCGATCGGCAGCCTTGACCAGCGACTGCGCCTGCGCCTGGTCCATCGTCTCCTGATCGGCGCTGGCGAACACGTCGACCGGCGCGCCCTTGGCCATTTGCTGCAACAACGCGCCGGAAGCGCCGAAATTGAACTGGACCTTGGTGCCCGGATGCGTGCTTTCGAACAGCGGTGCCAGCTCACGGAAGGCATTGGTCAGGCTGGCGGCGGCCGAGACGGTCAGGTCGGCGGCCGCCGCACCCAGGCTGACGAACCCGGCGTTCAACGCAGCGGTGAAACGAATCAGCAGTCGGTGGAAAGGGCGCATGGGTGCTGCCGAATATCGATATGTAGACAAGTATATGTTGATGGCCATCTCTGCTGAATGAAGACGGTAAAGAACCGATATGGTGGTGTCTATACAGCGAAAGGATCGGCCGCACATCGTGGCTCGATGGATGGGGGGCGGTGATAGCATCCGGCGCGCCTCTCGAACCGGTTATCGAGGCCCCGCTTCCATGCCCGCCATCAACGACACAAGCGACGCCGCTGCACCGATTGCGCTGGACAGCCTGCCCGGCCATTCGATTCGTCGCCTGCAGCAGATTGCGGTGGCGATATTCCTGCAAGAAGCCGAGCCGCACGGCGTCACGCCGGTGCAGTACGCGACGATGCAGGCGCTGGCCAATGCGCCCGGCGTGGACCAGCGCTCGCTGGCCCGCTCGATCGGCTTCGACACCTCGACCATCGCCAGCGTGATTGACAGGCTGCAGGCGCGCGGCCTGGTGCAGCGTGACCTGGATCCGTCCGACCGTCGCGTGCGCCTGCTGTCGCTCACCGGCACGGGCCACGCGTTGCTGAGCGAGGTGGTGCCGGCGATGCTTCGCGCGCAAGAGCGCATGCTGCAGCCGTTGCCGCCCGACGAGCGGGCCCAGTTCCTGCGCATGCTGAACCAACTGGTCACTGCCAACAACGCCCTCAGCCGCGCACCGAGCGAAGGCTGACCGCGCCGCGGGCTGCGGCTGCCAAGCCCCTTCCGATGGCGCCCGCAGCGTCGCCGCGCTACGCTGCGTGCTCGGCCATCGGCAGGCCGGCGAAAGGTGACTCGTGAAGCAACTGCAGGTCGACGTGGCCATCATCGGGGCTGGCACGGCCGGCATGACGGCTTACCGCTCCGCGCTGGCGCACACCCGCAATGTGCTGGTGATCGAAGGCGGCCCATTCGGCACCACGTGCGCACGTGTCGGCTGCATGCCGAGCAAGCTGCTGATCGCTGCCGCCGAGGCCGCGCACACGGCCCAGCATGCCGGTGCCTTCGGCGTGCACGCGGGCCCGTTGCGCATCGACGGCGAAGCGGTGATGCGTCGCGTGCGCAGTGAGCGCGACCGTTTCGTCGGCTTCGTCACCGAGGCGGTCGAGAAGTGGCCGGCGGAGCACAAGCTGCATGGCCACGCGCGCTTCATCGACGAGCACACCCTCCAAGTCGATGACCACACCCAGGTGCGGGCGGCACGCATCGTCATCGCGACCGGCTCGCACCCGACCGTGCCGACGCAGTGGCGCGAGACGGTGGGCGACCGCCTGCTGATCAACGACGACGTGTTCAGCTGGCAGACGCTGCCGAAATCGGTGGCCGTGTTGGGTGCCGGTGTCATCGCGCTGGAGCTGGCGCAGGCGCTGCACCGGCTGGGCGTGCGGGTGCGACTGTATGGCCGCAGCGCGCGCATCGGCCCGTTGACCGACCCCGCGCTGCAGGCCCTGACGCGAGAGCTCTTCAGCCGCGAGCTGTCGCTGCAGCTGGAGGCCAAGAACCTGCAGCTGCGTCGCGAAGGCGACGAGGTCATCGTGCAGACCGAGGCCGGCGAAGGACGCTTCGAATGGGTGCTGGCCGCTGCCGGGCGCGCGCCGAACCTGCGTGGCCTGGGCCTCGAGAACACCCACTTGCCACTGGATGCCCAGGGCGTGCCGCGATTCGACCGCCGCACCTCGCAGATCGGCGACAGCCATGTCTTCATCGCCGGCGACGCGAACAGCGACTTGGAACTGCTGCACGAAGCCGCCGACGAAGGCCGAATTGCCGGCGACAACGCCGGTCGCTACCCGGACGTGCGCGAACGCCCGCGCCGGGCGGCATTGGCCGTGGCGTTCACCGACCCGCAGATCATGCTGGCCGGCCGCAGCCACCTGGAGTTGTGCCACGACAAGGTGTCGTTCGAGACCGGTGAAGTTTTGTTCGAAGACCAGGGCCGCAGCCGCGTGATGCTGAAGAACCAGGGCGCTCTGCGCGTCTATGCCGAGCATGGCAGCGGACGTTTCCTCGGTGCCGAGATGATCGGCCCGGCGGCCGAGCACATCGGCCATCTGCTGGCCTGGTCCGTGCAGCGCGGTGACACGGTGCAGCAAATGCTCGACAGCCCGTTCTACCACCCGGTCATCGAGGAGGGCTTGCGAACCGCATTGCGCTTCCTGCAGCGCTCGCTGCGCATGGGGCCGGTGCCGGTCGAGCGCTGCCTGGACTGCGGGCCGGGCGCCTGAGGCTTCGCAACCGGCGGCGCATTCCTCAGCCCAACTTTCGAGCGCGCTGGAAAAGATGACATTCGATGTCAGGTTTGGCGGCACATCATGCCGCCATGGACACCCACACACCCCTCACTGTCATTGAGCTGCGCCGCTACCGGACGCAGCTGGGTAGGCGCGACGAACTGATCGCGCTGTTCGAGCGCGAGTTCATCGAGAGCCAGGAAGCCGTCGGCATGCGGCTGCCCGGCCTCTTTCGCGAACCCGCCGAGCCTGACCGCTTCACCTGGCTGCGCGGCTTTGCCGACATGGCCTCGCGCGCGGCCGGCTTGAAGGCCTTCTACTTCGGGCCGGTCTGGCAGGATTTCCGCAACGCCGCCAATGCGACGATCGTCGACTCGGACGACGTGTTGCTGCTGCGGCCGAGCCCCGGCTTGCCGGCGCTGGCACCGGCTGAGCGCGCGGCGTCGCCGCGGCCTTGGCGCGCCATCGTGCTGCCGCTCGCCGAACCCGCTGGCGACGACCTGCGCGCCTGGATCGACACGCACTGGCTGTCCAGCCTGCGCCAAGCAGGCGCGGAGGACCTGGGGGTCTTCGAAACCGAGTTCGCCGAGAACAACTTCCCCCGCTTGCCGGTGCGCACGGACGGCCCGGTACTGATGCTGCTGGCTGCGTGGCCTGGCGGCGCGTCGGTGCCCGGCCTGGACACCCTGGCGCCTTGGCTGCGCGCCGAGCCGCTGGTGCTGCAGCTTGAACCCACCGCGCGCTCCGCATGTGCCTGAGCGGCGGCCCCTTTCCCTTCATCACCCACGTCAACGAGGAGACCCCGATGCCCACGATCAATGACCTGACCGCGCCTCACGAAGGCACCTGCCACGACTTCGACCCGCTGTTCGGTCACTGGCGCGTTCACCACCGCCGCCTGCGCGACCGCCTGGCCGGCTGCACCGAATGGGAGCTGTTCGAAGGTATCAGCCACATGCAGCCGCTGATGGGCGGGCAGGGCAATGTCGACCACAACGTGCTGGACCTGCCGAGCGGCCGCTACCGGGCGTCGACCATCCGTTGCTGGGATCCGCAGAACAAGCAGTGGTCGATCTGGTGGCTGGACGCGCGCTCCCCAGGCCAGATCGACGTGCCGATGGTTGGCCGCTTCGAAGGTGGTGACGGTGTCTTCTACGCCGATGAAACCTTCCGCGGCCAGCCGATCAAGGTGCGCTTCCTGTGGTTGCGCACCCGCAGCGACACGCCGCGCTGGGAACAGGCCTTTTCGCCGGATGGCGGCAAGACCTGGGAGACCAACTGGGAGATGGACTTTGAACGAGTGGCGTGATCTTAGGCGCGCGTAGCGCCGTCGTTCATCAAGTGGCGTGCGGGGATCCGGCTCTGCCGGGCCGCTGCGCGAGCCCCCTTGGGGGGGCAGGCCCCGGAAGGGGCCGTGGGGGCGCTATTTCATTGCCTCGATCTCGGTGTGCAGTTCGAGCCAGCGCTCTTCGAGCATCGCCACCTCGGCCTGCACATGAGCGAGTTGGCGACCGAGTTCGCCGAACTGCTCGCCGGCCAGGCCGGGCTTGGCCAGCTGTGCTTCCACGGCGGCCTGCTCGGCATGCAGCTTGGCGAGCCGCTGGTCGATCTTCAGCACCTCGTTGCGCAGCGGGCGCGTGCGGTCGGCCAGCTTGGCGCGCGCCTGCGCGGCGGCCTTGCGGTCGTCGCGGCCGGCGGGCGCCGGGGCCTTGGGGACTGGGGCTGCGCTGACCTTTGGCGCCGCTGCGGCTGCGGGCGCGGGCGCCGGGGCCGGCTGCTTGCCCGACAGCGCCCGGGCGGCCTCGCGGCTGCGGTCCAGCAGCCAGCGCTGATAGTCGTCCAGGTCGCCGTCGAAGGGCTTCAGCGCGCCGTCTGCCACCAGCCAGAACTCGTCGCAGACCTCGCGCAGCAACGCGCGGTCGTGGCTGACCAGCATCACCGAACCTTCGAATTCGTTCAGCGCCATCGACAGCGCTTCGCGTGTCGTCAAGTCCAGGTGGTTGGTCGGCTCGTCCAGCAGCAGCAGGTTGGGGCGCTGCCAGACCAACGAGCCCAGCACCAGGCGCGCCTTCTCGCCACCCGACAGCGTGCCGATGGTCTGGTGCACCATCTCGCCGACGAAGCGGAACTGGCCGAGGAAATCGCGCAACTCCTGCTCGCGTGCCTCGGGCCCGACGGTGCGGGCCAGCCGCACCATGTGCTGCAGCGGCGTGTCGTCGGCATGCAGCAGGTCCATCTCCTGCTGCGCGAAGTAGCCGATCGACAGGCCCTTGCCCTCGGTCACCGTGCCGCCCAGGGCAGGGTTCTCGCGTGCGATCGTCTTGACGAAGGTCGACTTGCCCTGGCCGTTGGCGCCCAGCACGCCGATGCGCTGGCCGGCAAGCACCGTGCGGTTGATGTTGTGGACGATCGCCTTGTCGCTGCCGTCTTCGTTCGCGCCCTTGTAGCCGCAGACCATGTCGCTCATCGCGAGCATCGGGTTCGGCAGGCTCTGGGGCTCGCGGAACTCGAAGTTGAAGTCGCTGGCGGTCAGCACCGGGGCCAGGCGTTCCATCCGGTCCAGCGCCTTGACGCGGCTTTGCGCCTGCTTGGCCTTGCTGGCCTTGGCCTTGAAGCGGTCGATGAAGCGCTGCAGGTGGGCGATGCGCTCCTGCTGCTTCGAGAAGGCGGCGGCCTGCTGGCTCATGCGCTCGGCGCGCATCTCTTCGAAGGTGGTGTAGTTGCCGCCGTAGCGCGTCAACTTGGCGTCCTCGAGGTGCAGCGTCACCTGGGTGATCGCGTCGAGGAATTCGCGGTCATGGCTGATGACCAGCAGCGTGCCGCTGTAGCGCTGCAGCCAGCCTTCGAGCCAGACGAGGGCGTCGAGGTCCAGGTGGTTGGTCGGCTCGTCGAGCAGCATCAGATCGGCCGGGCACATCAGCGCGCGGGCCAGCTGCAGGCGCATGCGCCAGCCGCCCGAGAAGCTGTTGACCGGTGCGTCGAGCTGGTCGCGCTTGAAGCCCAGGCCCAGCAGCAGCGTTTGCGCACGGGCGCGGGCGTCGAAGGCTCCGGCTTCTTCGAGCGAGAGGTGCGCATGCGCCATCGCCTCGCCGTCGTCGGCGGCTTCGGCGGCGGCCAGTTCGGCCTGCGCTTCCATCAGCGGCGTGTCGCCTTGCAGCACGAAGTCGGTCGCTGGGTCTTCGGTCTCCGGCATGTGCTGCACGACCTCGCCCATGCGCCAACGCGGCGGGATCTCGAAGTCGCCAGCATCGGCGCCAAGGCGGCCGGCGAGCAGCGCGAACAGCGACGACTTGCCGGCGCCATTGCGCCCAACGAGGCCGATCTTTTCGCCGGGGTTCAGGGTAACGGAAGCGCTGTCCAGCACGACCTTGGTGCCGCGCCGGAGCGTGACGTTGCGCAGGGTGATCATCGAAAAAAGGAGAACGAGAGAAACGGGAAACCAGCGGGCGGCCGGCAAGGCGGCCGCAAGCGCTTCGCGCAGGCGCGCGGGGTGGGGAGCGCAGTGTAGGGCAGTCGACCCAGCCGCCCTCAGGAAAGGCTTGTATTGTTGGTTAATCGTTCTAGAATGATTGACCAACAAAGACCACCATGTCCCGCCCAAAAACCTACGACGACGAGAAGCTGCTGCGCGCGGCGATGCAGACCTTTCGCGAGCGCGGGTACGGCGGCACGTCGATCAAAGACCTGGAACAGGCCACGGGCCTGCGCTCGGGCAGCCTGTACCACGGCTACCGCGACAAGCAGAGTTTGTTCAACGCCGCGCTGGCGCACTACAACGACACGGTGGTCGGCGGGCGCATCGCGCAATACCTGGCGCCTGGCACAGGGCTGGCCGGCCTGCGGGCCCTGTTCCGCTCGCTGTTGCAAGAACCTGCCGGTGGTCGGCATGGCTGCTTGCTGACGAACACCGCGATCGAGCTGGGCCCGGCGGGTGGTGAAGCCTTGGCCGGCGTCCACGAGGGCCTGGACCTGCTACGGCAAGCTTTCAAAAACAGCTTGCAAGAGGCCAGCACCGGCGGCCAGCTGACGCCT
This sequence comes from Ideonella sp., assembly GCF_036277275.1. Taxonomy (GTDB): domain Bacteria; phylum Pseudomonadota; class Gammaproteobacteria; order Burkholderiales; family Burkholderiaceae_C; genus Ideonella. Next base: position 105,662 of record NZ_DASUNH010000009.1, read on the forward strand.
GGCGCCTCACCGGCCGCGCTGTCGCTGCGCCTGCTGGCGCTGTACCAGGGCCTGCTCGTGCTGGTGCGCGGCGGCCGGCCCGACAGTGAGCTGGCCCCGTTGATCGAGGCGGAGTTTGCGGCGCTCGCCGTCAAGCCCGCTGCACCATCCCAACCCAAGAGAAAGTCGACATGACAGGATCACCCGAAACCTTGTGGCCTCGCTACGCGCAGCTGTGGTCTGCCGATGCTTCTGCGCGCGCCGAGCACATGCCGGCCTGCCTGGCCGACGGCGTGCACTACACCGATCCCAACGTGGCGCTGGATGGCCACGAGGCACTGCACGGCTACATGGCTGGCTTCCAGCAGGCCATGCCGGGCTGCGCCTTCCACATCGACCAGGTGAAAGCGCACCACGACCGGTCGCTTGCCTGGTGGCGGCTGCGCGCGGCCGATGGCCAAACCTTGCAGCATGGCGTGAGCAGCGCGCGCCATGACGCGGATGGTCGCCTGGCCGAGATCGCTGGCTTCTTCCCGCTCGAAGCGGCGTGAAGCCGCACGCCGCGTCGGCGATCGCGATCGAGCTGCGCGAGGCGTTGGCCGGCTGGGCGCCGGTCGACGTGGTGCGCTTCTTCGGCGGCGACGGCCTGCGCCTGGACGGCACCCAGTTCGCCGCCGTGCTCAAGGGCCAGGTCTGGCTGACGGTGGACGATGCGCTGCGCGAAGCCCTGCAAGCGGCCGGCGGCGGTGAGCCTTTCACCTACGGCAAGTCGGCCGGGCAGCAGGTGACAGTCAAGCGATTTGGTGCGTTGCCCGCCGAAGCCTGGGACGACGCCGACGCGCTGCGGCAGTGGTGCCGCCGAAGCTGGGAGGTGGCGCGGCGCGCTGCCACGAACCCGGCGGTCCGGGCCAAGGCGCCGCGCCCGGCCAAGGCGCGCGCAGCGACTCGCGCCTAACCCGAGGGGCGGCCTCGGCCGGTATCTCGGCCCGAGGCGAGGAGAACGTCCGTGACGGCCGTCGCGGCGGGGCAGGGCTGCGCGCCCGGTGAGCGTGGAACGCCCGTGTCCATGCCAGACAATTCGCCAGCCGCCGCATCCATCTCTTCAGGAACCCTGCATGCCCCTGCTTCAGCAAGTTGACGAGCTTTCGTCCCTGCTCGACACGAAGACACCGATCGTGATGATCGAAACGCACGAGGAGAAGCAGGTCCTGGCGTTGTTCGAGCGCATCGCCGCCCGCATGCAGCGCGAGGTGTGGACCTGGTCGGCCAGTCGTGGGCTGAAGATCAGCCACGGTCTGAAGATTTCGCTGACGGACTTCGCCAGCAGCCCGGTGATGGACACCGCGGAGACCAAGCAACTGCCCGAAGCGCTGCAGCAGGTCGATCGTCTGCCGACCGCGGCGCTGGTCGTTTTCCTCGACGTCCATCCGTATTTGAGCAACCCGCTGATCACGCGGGCGATGAAGGAGATCGCGCTCAAGGCCGAAGGCCGCGGACAGCAGATGGTGCTCGTGGGGCACGACATCCCGCTGCCCGGCGAGCTGGTGCCCTTCACCAGCCGCTTCGAAGTGGAGCCCATGAACCTCGATCTGGTCAGGAAGCTCTTCAAGGAAGAGGTGGATCGCCACAAGGGGCGGCAGGGCCAGGACATCAGCGGCTGCCGCAAGACGCTGGAATCGCTGTTGCGCCACATGGTCGGGCTGCCCGAGGCATCGGTGCGGCACTTGGTGCGGCTGACGCTCACCGATGGCGTGATCTGCACCGCAGACCTCGCACGGGTGCTGTCCGCCAAGCAGGAAACGCTGGGCGTCGCCGAGCTGCTGGTGTTCGAGCAGAGACTGCCGGCGATGGAAGACGTGGCCGGCATGAAGGCGCTCAAGCGCTGGCTGCTGTTGCGCCGCGAACCGTTCCTCGACCCCGAAGCCTCGGGCCTGCCCGCGCCGCGCGGCGTGCTGATGCTGGGCGTGCAGGGCTCGGGCAAGAGCCTGGCGTCCAAGGCCATTGCCGCCTCGTGGCAGGTGCCGCTGTTCCGCATGGACTTCGGTGCGTTGTTCGACAAGTACCAGGGCGAGAGCGAACGCAAGCTGCGCGAGGCGCTGAAGATGGCCGACGCCATGGCGCCGTGCGTGCTGTGGATGGACGAGATCGAGAAGGGCCTGGCCGGTGGCCAGGGCGACGGCGACACGGGGGCTGGCAAGCGCATGCTCGGCTCGTTGCTCACCTGGATGGCCGAGCGTCGGTCCAGCGTGTTCCTCGTTGCCACGGCCAACGACATCGAGGGCCTGCCGCCGGAGCTGATGCGAAAGGGCCGGTTCGACGAGATCTTCTTCGTCGACCTGCCTGCACCGGACGTGCGCCACAGCATCTTCCGCATCCATCTGCAGAAGCACCGCATCGCCTTCGACGACGCTGCGCTGGCGCCGCTGGTCGATCGTAGCGAAGGCTTTTCAGGGGCCGAGATCGAGGCTGCTGTCGTGGCGGCGCGCTACGAGGCCCACGCCCGCGGCGAACCGCCGCAGCACGAGGCCGTGATGCGGGAGCTGCTGCGCACACGCCCGCTGTCGGTGACGCGGGCCGAAGCCATCGCCGAATTGCGCGAATGGGCGGCCGACCGCACGGTCAGCGCGGACTGACTGATCAGCCGGCGGTCAGTGACTCGCGTGTGACCAGCAGCACCTGGTCGTCGCCGGCGCTGGTCGGCAGCCACACGACATCCAGCGTCGGGAAGGCGGCGTCGAAATGCTCGCGCTCATGGCCGATCTCGAGCACCAGCACGGCTGCCGGTGTCATGTGGGCTGGCGCGTCACGCAGCAGACGGCGGATGAAGTCCATGCCGTCACTGCCGCCAGCGAGCGCCATCTCCGGCTCGGCACGGTACTCCGCCGGCAGCTCCGCCATCGATTGGGTGTTGACGTAGGGCGGATTGCACAGGATCAGGTCGAAGGGCGCCAGGCCGGCCAGTGCCGCAAGGCCATCGCCCTGTGCCAGCCGGATCCGCCCTTGCAACTCGTGGCGGCGTACGTTGATGTGCGCGACGGCCAACGCATCGGTCGACAGGTCCGACGCGGTGACTTCCACATCCGGCCAGGCCATCGCGGCCAGCACGGCGAGGCTGCCGTTGCCGGTGCACAGGTCCAGCACGCGGTGAGTCTCGGCGCCAAGCCAGGGGTCGATCGTCGCGTCTGCGATGCACTCGGCGATCAGTGAACGCGGCACGATGACCCGTTCGTCGACGGTGAACGGCACGCCTTGCAGCCAGGCTTCGCCGGTCAGGTAGGCGGCGGGCTGGCGGGTGCCGATGCGGCGCTCGACCAGCGCGGCAGCTTTGGCTATCTGGGCCTCGTCCACTGATTGCTCGGCCACCAGGTCCAGTCCGTCCAGTGGGTGGCCAAGAGCCCACAGCACCAACCAGGCGGCCTCGTCGAACGCATTGGTCGTGCCGTGGCCAAACGAAACGCCCGCCTGTTCGAGGCGGGTGCTCATCTGCTCGATGAGTTCGATGACGGTCATGGTGAGGAATTCGGTGAGGGGATTTTGGGTGGGACTGTAGCGGGGCCGGGGTGGCGTGGGCCGCAAGCCGGTGCCCGCAGGGGCTCATTGAGAAATCACCCCTGCGGGCACCGGCTTGCGGCCTGGCAGCGTGGGTTGGCGCGCCGCCGCGTTCGTCTTCGAGAGTGGTGGCTGTTCGACGGTGCCACCGTCGCGACGTGTCGGGAGGTCGGGGGCGGTATCCGTTGGGCCGATTTCTCAATGAGGCCCGGCGGATACCGTCCTCGGCCGGCACGCCAACACCGGCAAGGCACAACCCAAAGCTACGCCAGCAGCGCTTCCAACGTCCGCCGGTAGATGTTCTTCAGCGGCTCGATCGCATCGATGGTCACATGCTCGTCGATCTTGTGGATCGTCGCGTTGACCGGCCCGAACTCGACGACCTGCTCGCAGACTTTGGCGATGAAGCGGCCGTCGGAGGTGCCGCCGGTGGTCGACAGCTCTGTTGCCACGCCGGTTTCTGCGGCGATGGCGGACGACAACGCCGACACCAGCGAGCCCACCGGCGTCAGGAAGGGTTCTCCGCCCAGCGTCCAGGCAACCGACCAGTCCAGCCCGTGGCGATTCAAGACTTCGCCGACGCGCTTCTTCAGGCCTTCGGGCGTGGAGGCGGTGGAGAAGCGGAAGTTGAAGTCAACCACCAGCTCGCCGGGGATCACGTTGGTCGCGCCCGTACCGCCGTGGATGTTCGAGATCTGCCAGGTGGTCGGCGGGAAGTATTCGTTGCCCGCGTCCCATTGAATGCTCGCCAAATCGGCCAACGCCGGTGCGGCGAGATGGATCGGGTTCTTCGCGAGCTGTGGGTAGGCCACGTGGCCCTGTACGCCACGCACCGTGAGCTTGCCGGACAGCGAGCCGCGGCGGCCGTTCTTGATCATGTCGCCCAGCGTCTCGACCGAGGTCGGCTCGCCGACGATGCAGCAGTCCAGCTGTTCGCCGCGTTCTTTCAAGGCCTGCACGACCTTGACCGTGCCATCGACCGACGGGCCTTCCTCGTCGCTGGTCAGCAAGAAGGCGACACGTCCGGCGTGCCGCGGGTGTGCAAGGGCGAACTCTTCAGCCGCCACCACCATCGCAGCGACCGAGGTCTTCATATCGGCTGCGCCGCGGGCGTACAGCTTGCCATTGCGGTAGCTGGGCACGAACGGATCGCTGCTCCAGGCACCCAAGGGGCCGGTGGGCACGACGTCAGTGTGTCCAGCGAAGACGACCGTCGGACCAGGCCGGCTGCCGTCACGCACGGCCCACAGGTTGGCAACCCGGAAGTCGTCGGGCCCGAAGGGAAGGTGCTCGCAAGTGAAGCCCGCCGCAGACAGGCGCTCGGCGATCAGCGCCTGGCAGCCTTTGTCGTCGGGGGTGACGCTGGGGCGGGCGAGCAGGTCCTCAAGCAGGCGAAGTACGGCCGTCATTCGATGTCTATGTGCATTTCGCCATCGCCTGTCCGCCGGCGTTGACTCTTATCAAGTGGCGTGCGCGGATCCGGCTCTGCCGGTCCGCTGCGCGAGCCCCCCGGGGGCGGAGACCGGACACGAACAGTCCAGTGGACTGTTTGTGCCTGTCGAGGGGCTGGACCTCTGGTCCGGCGCGGCCTGCAAGGTAGCGACCGGAGGGGGCGTGGGGGCCTATCTCAACGCGTTCTTGCGCTGATCAGCGGCTTCGGCTTCGGGTCTTCCGGCACCACGTCGAGGGTGATTTCGGTGAAAGAGGGGCTCTCGGGCTCGGGCTTGGTGACCGGCACGCGCGAAACCGGCTCGCTTTCGTTCTGAAGGCGCCACAGCAGGTTGGTCGGCGAATCGGCGTGGATCAGCGCTTCTTCGCGTGAGACCACACCTTCGGTGATCAGCCGGGCCAGGTCGTGTTCGAAGGTCTGCGAGCCTTCAGCCAGCGAGCGTTCCATCGCTTCGCGCACGCCACCGAAGTCGCCTTTTTCGATCAGCTCCGAGACGAGCTTCGAGTTCAGCAGCACCTCGACCGCCGGGATGCGGCCACCGGAGCCCGAGCGCAGCAGCCGCTGCGACACGATCGCCTTCATCGCGGCGCCCAGGTCGGCCAGCAGTGCGGGGCGCGACTCAGGCGTGTAGAACGACAGGATCCGGCCCAGCGCGTGGTGGCTGTTGTTGGCGTGCAGCGTGGCCAGCACCAGGTGGCCCGACAGCGCGTACGAGATCGTCTGCGACATCGTCTCGCGGTCGCGGATTTCGCCGATCATGATGCAGTCGGGGGCCTGGCGCAGCGCGTTCTTCAGGCCGATGTGCAGCGAGTTGGTGTCGCGGCCGACCTCGCGCTGGTTGACCACCGAGCGCTTGTTGCTGAACAAATACTCGATCGGGTCTTCGATGGTCAGGATGTGGCCAGACATGTGCTGGTTGCGCCACTCCATCATCGACGCCATCGTCGTGCTCTTGCCGGTGCCGGTGGCGCCGACCATCAGGATCAGCCCGCGCTTTTCGAGCGCCAGCGTCGCCAGGATCGGCGGCAGGTGCAGCGAATCGATCGCCGGGATGCGCACGGGGATGCATCGCACCACCGCCGCGATCGTGGCGCGCTGCTTGAAGGCCGAGAGGCGGAAGCTGCCGACCTTGGGAATGCCGAAGCCGATGTTCAGCTCACCTTCTTGCTCCAACTCTTCGAGCTGCAGCGGGGTCAGGATCTCGGTCAGCAGCTGGCGCGGCGCGGCCGGCGGCAGCACATGGTCGGTCACCGGCACCAGCTGGCCGTTGACCTTCAGCAAGATGGGCGCGTTGGCCGAGAGGTACAGGTCCGAAGCGCTCTTGTCGGCCATCAGGCGCAACACGTTTTCCATCGTGATCACGGCATGTCTCCCGGCGGGGGTGAAGGGTTCAGCGCTTGGTTGGCGTCGGTGCAGGGTATCAGCCGCGCAGCAGTTCGTTGATGCTGGTCTTTGCCCGGGTCTGGGCGTCGACGCGCTTGACGATCACCGCGCAGTAGAGGCTGTACTTGCCGTCCGGCGAAGGTAGGTTGCCGCTGACGACGACCGAGCCGGCCGGCACGCGGCCATAGATCACCTCGCCGGTGGCGCGGTCGTAGATCTTGGTGCTCTGGCCGATGTAGACGCCCATCGAGATCACCGAGTTCTCTTCGACGATCACGCCTTCGACCACTTCGGAGCGGGCGCCGATGAAGCAGTTATCTTCAATGATGGTCGGGTTGGCCTGCAGCGGCTCGAGCACGCCGCCAATACCCACGCCACCCGACAGGTGAACGTTTTTGCCGATCTGCGCACACGAGCCGACGGTGGCCCAGGTGTCGACCATCGTGCCTTCATCGACATAGGCACCGATGTTGACGTACGACGGCATCAGCACCGCGCCCTTGGCGATGTAGCTGCCGCGGCGGGCCACGGCCGGCGGCACCACGCGCACGCCAGCCTCGGCCAGCGCCGCGTCGTCCATGTGCGAGAACTTGGTGTCGACCTTGTCGTAGAACGTCAGGTCGCCTGATTGCATCTTGCGGTTGTCGTTCAGGCGGAAGCTCAGCAGCACCGCCTTCTTGACCCACTGGTTCACCGTCCACTGACCCACGCCCTGGCGCTCAGCCACGCGCAGGCGGCCGGCGTTCAGGTCGGCGATCACCTGGTCCACCGCGTTGCGGATTCCGGGCGAAGCCGTGGCGGGGGTGAGGCGGGCGCGTTCTTCCCAGGCCTGGTCGATGAGGGTTTGCAAAGCGTGCGTCATGAGGGGATGGGGTCAGAGGGATCGCGTGTAGGCAACGATGCGTTCGGCGGCTTCCAGGCATTCAGGCCCTTCGGCCACCAGCGCCATGCGGATGCGGCCGGCGCCAGGGTTTTGGCCATGGGCTTCGCGCGCCAACAAGCTGCCGGGCAGGACCGCCACATTGTATTGAGCGAGCAGTCCCAAGCTGAAGGCAATGTCATCGCCGCCATGGGCATCTTTTGGCACGCCGGCCCAGAGGTAGAAACCGGCATCGGGCAGCGCCACATCGAGCACCTTGGCCAGCAATGGCGTCACTTGCGCGAACTTGGCACGGTACTGGGCGCGGTTGGCCTCCACATGGGTCTCATCGTTCCAGGCCGCTGCGCTGGCGGCCTGTACCACCTTGCTCATCGCGCTGCCGTGGTACGTGCGGTAAAGCAGGAAAGCCTTCAGGATGTTGGCATCGCCGGCGACGAAGCCCGAGCGCATGCCCGGCACGTTGCTGCGCTTGGACAGGCTCGACAACACGATCAGGTTGCGCAGGCCTTCACGCCCCAGCGCCTTGGCCGCGGCCAGTGCGCCCAGCGGAGCCTCGTCGCGGAAGTAGATTTCGGAGTAGCACTCGTCGCTCGCAATCACGAACCCGTGGCGGTCACTCAGCTCGAACAGCGTCTTCCACTCCGCCAGCGGCATCACCGCACCGGTGGGGTTGCCGGGCGAGCAGGCGTAGACGAGCTGGGTGCGGGCCCAGGTGGCTTCGTCGATCTGGCTCCAGTCGCAAGCGAAATTGCGTGCCGGGTCGCTGTTGGCGAACGCGGTTTGCGCACTGGCCAGCAGCGCCGCGCCTTCGTAGATCTGATAGAACGGGTTCGGGCAGACGACGGTCGCGCCCGGTTTGGTCGGGTCGATCACCGTCTGCGCCAACGAGAACAAGGCCTCGCGCGAGCCGTTGACGGGCAGCACCTGGGTCGATGGGTTCAGCCCGACGCCGTAGCGACGCGCCACCCAGGCCGCGATCGCCTCGCGCAGCGTCGGCTCACCGGCCGTGGCGGGGTAGCTCGACAAGCCTGCCAGGTTGGTGCGCAGGGCTTCTTCCACCAAGGCTGGGGCCGGGTGGCGGGGTTCGCCGATGCCCAGGCTGATCGGCCGGTAGGCGGGGTTCGGTGTGATGTCTCGCGTCAGCGCCCGCAGGCGCTCGAAAGGGTAGGCGTGCAGCTTGCCGAGCAACGGGTTCATGCCGGGGATTATCAGCGAGTGCCTTCGGCCACTTGCCCAGATGGCAGTCGGCGTTTTGATAGGCGCCGAGCAGGCGGCAAGACACAATGGCCGGCATCCGAGACAAGCAGATGCAGCCGATGGGCGAGTGCAGTATGAGTCCAGGCGGTGACGAGGTGGGGGTCGATCCGGCCGAGGCGCCCAGCGAGCGGGGCTGGTGCCGGCGCGCTTGTCTGGCCGGGCTGGGTGGCCTGGCGGCCGCGGTGGCCTTGCCCGGCTGCTCCGAGCGCCGCGCACCGGCCGTCGAGCCGGCCCCGTTGCGACTGGCGATGGACCTGTGGCCGGGCTACTACCCGGCCGTACTGGCGGATGAGTTGGGCTACCTCGCCGAGGCACAGGTCCAGCTGGCGATCAGCTTCCCGGCCAACACCGATCGGATGATGGCCGAGTTCGCGGCCGGTCAGGTCGACGTGGTGGCGGTGGCGCTGGGCGATTTGATCAACGCCACCCACGGCCGCACGCCGGTACAAGTGTTTCTGGTCAGTGACGAATCGGCTGGCGGCGACGCGCTGCTGATGCGCCGCGGGGTTGACCTGAAAGGCAAGGGCCGGTTGTCGCTGGCGACCAACCTCGGCGGCTTCGGCGAATTGTTCGCGCGCGAGTTCCTCCGCCGGCAGGGCGTCGACCCGGCCCGCATCGCCTGGATGAATGCCGACGCGGCCGACGTGCCGCGCCTGCTGGCCGCCGGCCAGGTCGACATGGCCCACACCTGGGAGCCCTATGCCAGCGAGGCCGAGGCCACCGGTGCGTTGAGGCTGTTCTCGAGCGCTGACACGCCCGGGCTGATCCCGGACGTGCTGGCGGCGACGCGTGCCACCGTGGACCGGCGCGCGCCCGAATTGCGGCGTTTCGTCGGCGCGTGGCTGCGTGCGGTCGATTGGTGGCTGGACCACCCCGACGAAGGCAACGAGCGCATCGCCCGTCGTGTCGACCGCGCGGCCTCGAAGATATCGCTCAAGGGCGTGCGCCTGATGCGCCGCGCCGACAACCGCCGGCTGCTGGGCGCCGACGGGCCCCCGCAAACGCTGGGGCCGGTGGTGGCGCGCTACAGCGCGTTTTTCCTCGACAAGGGCATGCTGGCGCGACCGGTCGAGCCGGCCGACTTTCTGCGCGGAGACCTGCTGCCTTGAAAACCCGGTTGCTGGTGGCCGGTGTGCTGGTCGGCGTGACGCTGCTGCCTTTGAGCCTGGTGAGCAGCTGGCAGTACCTGAGCGAATCGAACCGGGTGGCCGACGAGCGCAACGCCGAGTTGCGTTCATTGGCGCAGGAGACGGCACGCGACCTGGGCGCACGCACCGACCGCATCCTCGACAACCTGCGCGCCGACGTGGCCATGCCAGGTCTGCCCGAACTGCTGGAAAAGCCCATGGTGGCCGACCCGCTGTGGGCCAACCGGGTGCTGACGCTGGTGGCTCTGCGCGAGCCCCTGCACGCCACGTCGGTGGGCCTGCTGGATGCGCAGGGCCGCAACATTGCCGACACCCAGGCGCCACGGGTCGGCCGCAGCGAGGCTGACGAGGCGTATGTCAAAGAGGTGCTGGCGCTGCGCTACCCGCAGCTGATGGGCCCGCTGACGCCCAGTTGGGACGACCGCCCGGCGCTGTTCGCGGCGGCGCCGGTCAAGCATGACGGCGCGGTGCTGGGGGTTCTGCGATTGCGCTTGGAGGCCGGCCTGCTCGGCCAAGTGCTGGCGGAAAGCCTGAGCGCGCATGGTGACGTGCACGGGATCGTGTTCGATGCCCAGGGGCACCTGTTTGCCGGCACCGATTCGCGCCTGGCCGGCCAGCAGCGCCTGCCGCCGGAGTTCCGCATCGGTGCCACTTCAGAGCCGCAAGAGCCCGAATGGGCCGGCCGCCATTGGCATGGCCATGTGCAGCCAGTGCCGGGCACCCGCTGGCTGGTGATGGTCTATGAGCCCAAGCGCCAATTCGAGGCGCCGCTGAAGCTGCTGCAGCGCGAGTGGTTGGGCTTCGTGGTGCTGTTGGCGCTGCTGGGCATGGGGGCGGTCTGGCTGATCGCGGCCATCTTGTCACGCCCGCTGACGCGCTTGAGCGAGGCGGCCGAGGGCATTGCCACGGGCGACCTGGGCCGGCGTGTGGCGGTGCGCGGCACCGAGGAGTTCCGCCGCCTGGGCGAGGCCTTCAACGCGATGAACGAACGGCTGGGCCAGACTGTGCAGTCGCTGTCGGACGAACTCGCGCAGCGGCGCGCCGCCGAAGCGGCATTGCGCGACAGCGAGGCCCGGCTGCAGCAATCCAACGTCGATCTCGAGCGCCAGGTACGAGAGCGCACGGCCGACCTCGCGACCGCCAAGGAAGCGGCCGAGGCGGCGAGCCGCGCAAAGAGCGCGTTCCTGGCCAACATGAGTCACGAGATTCGCACGCCGATGAATGCGGTGATCGGGCTGACCCAGCTGTTGCACGACGACAGCCACGAACCCGTGCAACGCGAACGGCTGAAGCGGGTGTTCGATGCCGCGCAGCATCTGATGGGGCTCATCAACGATGTGCTCGACTTGTCGCGCATCGAGGCCGGCAAGCTGTCGCTCGAAACGGTGGCGTTCGACCTCGAAGCGTTGGTCGACCGCATGCTCGGCATGATCGACGCCACGGCCAGGGCCAAAGGGCTGCGCCTGCACAGGCAGCTGGAGGCCGGCCTGCCGCAGCGCCTGCTGGGCGACGAGCGCCGGCTCGGGCAGGTGCTGTTGAACTTCCTGGGCAATGCGGTCAAGTTCACCCACCATGGTGAGGTGGGGCTGGCGGTGTCGCAGGTGCGCGAAGACGAAGACGAGCGGGTCTGGTTGCGCTTCGAGGTGTGGGACAGCGGGATCGGCCTGACACCCGAGCAGCAGGTGCGCGTGTTCGACGCCTTCGAGCAGGCCGACGTGTCGACCACCCGGCGATTTGGCGGCTCCGGCCTGGGGCTGACGATCAGTCGCGAGCTCTGCCAGCTGATGGGGGGCCAGATCGGCGTGGCCAGCCGGCCGGGACACGGCAGCCGGTTCTGGATCCTGCTGCCGCTGCAACGCCTGGTGACCGAAACCGTGCCGAGGATCGCCGGTCCCGCTGCGCCGGCGGCCTCGCACCGCACGGGCCTGCCGCAGTGGCGACTGCCCGGCAAGGTGCTCGTTGTCGAAGACAACCCGGTCAACCAGGAGGTCATCCAGGCTTTGCTGGCACGCCATGGCCTGGCGGCCGATCTGGCCGGCGACGGCGCCGTGGCGGTCGCGATGGCGCAGCATGAGGCCTATCCCCTGGTGCTGATGGACATGCACATGCCGCTGATGGATGGCCCGGAGGCCACCCGCCGCATCCGCCGCCAGCCGCTGCACCAGCACACGCCGATCATTGCCATGACCGCCAACGTCTACGAAGACGATCGGCAGCAGTGCCTGGATGCCGGCATGAACGCGCATCTGGGCAAGCCGGTCGACCCGAAGGCGCTGGAGCAGTTGCTGCGTCAGTGGCTCGGGCCCGCCGATACCGACGGATCCACCCCGTGACCTCGGGCTGACGGCCGCGCAGCGTACGCGCGGCCGCACCAGGCGCGCTGCGCCGACGGCGTCGCCGTCGATCCAACTTGCGTTGGATCAAGAAGGCGTCGGTTCGCACGCGCACAGTGCGCTCGGGGCCGCAGTGCGCCGATTTCCGGACTGCGCCGGTCCCGGTGCAAGGAGGATATCCATGAGATTCTTCAACCTCTCGGCGGTCAAGGCGGTCACCGGTCGAATTGCCGCAATGGCCATCCCCGTCACGGGCATGTGCCTCTTGGCCGCCGGCGGCGCCACGGCACAGTCCGAGACCTCGCTGTGGAATGGGTCGACCGAGCCGGCCGCGCTGTACGGCCACTGCGGTGTCAATTCGGCGATGGGCAGCAAGCTGGACACCCTGCAGTACGTGGGCGAAACCGTTCTCGATGTGCTGGCCATCAAGGTGCTGCGCTGCGACCACTTCACCGGAGGTGGAGGCTTCCACAAGAAGCCTTGCCCCAGCGGCAGCCCGTACGACTATTGCATGGAGGCCACCAACGACGGCCGGGGCAACTGGGTCGAGTTCGGTGTGCTCAAACTCAACACGCACACCGACCCTAACGCCTTGTATGAGGGGTGCCCGGCCGGGGCCGACCTGCAACCCAAGCTTGGGCTCATTCGCCCCGCCGGCAAAGACCCTCGAACCATCACCGGCATCGTCACGGTGGCGTGCACGGCCGCCACGGCGGCCAAGGAGGCGGCCCCAAAGGCGGTGGACTGCCCGAAGGGAAAGCACCCGTACAGCTACTGCGTCAGCACTCCGAACGATGGGCATGGCAATGCGGTGATGCTGGGCGCGTTGCACTACAAGGGTTCGGGCGATCCGCATGGCCTGTACGGCGAGTGCGATCAGCAGGCGAAGCCAGGCTTCACGTCGAAGGCGTCGGTGCTGCCGCTGATGGGCAAGTCGATGCAGAACGTGCGCTCGATCGACCTGCTGTCCTGCTGTGTTCCGTGGGGATGCGGTGGCGGCTTTCCCACGGAGTTGCACGTCGGGGCTTGTGTGAATAACCCGTGGGTGAACCCCGCGGTGGCCGGCCGCTACGACTACTGCATCTGGGGCACCGATGCGCGCAATACCGGCATCGTGCTCGGCATCAGCGGCGAGTGAAGCTGCGGAAAGGTCAGGGCACCATGAAGACGAACGCGAATCCCGACACGACACACCCAGCCACGAAACGTGCCGTCTGCCCGCCGCCCGAGGTGTCAAAGGCAGGCGCCGTGGCTGCCGCGGTAGGCATGGCGTGGGCCATGGCCGCTGTGGCGGCGCTGGCGCCGCAGGTGGCGGTGGCAAAAGCCAGCCCGGTCGAGCTGTCCGACATTGCCGCAGGCATTGGCGGCTTCATCATGAACGGCCAAGGCGGCATCGAGCTCAGCGGCATCAGCGTGGCAGGTGCCGGCGATGTCAATGGCGACGGCCGCGGCGACCTGATCGTCGGCGCCACTAATGCCACCGCCCAGGGGCGCAAATACGCGGGGCGCAGCTACGTGGTCTTCGGTACCACCGAGACCACCGCCATCGATCTGTCGCAGATCTCCGCGGGTATCGGCGGCTTCGCGATGATCGGCCAGTTCGCGTTCGACGGCAGCGGCTTCAGCGTCGCGGGCGCCGGCGATGTCAACGGCGACGGGCTGGCCGATCTGGTCGTCGGGGCACCGGCGGGTGATCTGCCCGGGCGCTGCTTCGTGGTCTTCGGCAAGACCGGGACCGGGCGCGTCGATCTCGCGGCCGTGGCCGCCGGCAGCGGCGGCTTCGTGATCAACGGCCGGGCGCCCAGAGACCTCACCGGCATCAGCGTGGCCGGCGCGGGCGATGTCAATGGGGACGGCCTGGCCGACCTGATCGTCGGGGCTTCGTGGGAGGGGCCGGCCGGGCGCAGCTACGTCGTCTTTGGCCAGACCGGTACCACCCCGATCGACCTCTCGGCGGTTGCCGAGGGCAACGGTGGCTTCGCCATCAACGGCGAATTCGACGGCGACGAGAGTGGTCGCGGCGTGGCGGGGGCCGGCGACGTCGACGGCGACGGCCTGGCCGACCTGATCGTCGGCGCGCGCTATGGCGATACGCCGGGCGGTGACTCGGCCGGCCGCAGCTACGTGGTGCTCGGCAAGGCCGGCACCGAGCCTGTCGAGCTTTCGGCCATCAGCGCCGGCACCGGGGGCTTCGTCATCAACGGCGACATGGCGGTGGGCTTGAGCGGCATCAGCGTGGCGGGCGCCGGTGACGTGAACGGCGACGGGCTGGCTGATCTGCTGGTCGGCGCATCCGGCGACTTCCCCGGCAGCCATGCGGTCGGTCGCAGCTACGTGGTCTTCGGCAAGACCGACACCGCGGCGGTCGAGTTGTCGGCGATCTCGGCCGGGGTTGGCGGCTTCGTCATGATCGGCAAGCGCGCAGGCGACTACAGCGGCGGCAGTGTGGCGGGCGCGGGCGATGTCAATGGGGACGGCCTGGCCGACTTGCTCATCGGTGCCGCGGAAAGCGACCCGCCAGGCCGTTTCACCGCCGGGCGCAGCTACGTCGTCTACGGCCGGACCGAGACCTCGGCCATACAGCTCTCGGCCATCGCCGGGGGGACGGGGGGCTTCGTCATCAACGGCCAGTCGGCGATGGACCTCAGCGGGCGAAGCGTGGCCGGCGCCGGGGACGTGAACGGCGACGGCCTGGCCGACCTGATCGTCGGCGCGCCGGGGAACTCAGCGCCTGGGCGCAGCTACGTGATCTTCGGCTCGACCACCGGAGCGTTCATCGATACTGAGGTTGACCAGCTCGGCGGTGCCTGCGATGACACGCTGACCGGCAGCTCGAAGACCGACGTGCTGGTCGGCGGCGCGGGCAACGACACCCACCTTGGCAACGGCGGCGCGGACGTGCTCTACGGCGGCCCCGGCGACGACGTGTTTGTCCTGGATGCCGGCAACCTGCGGGCGCTGCGGGCCGACTTTGGCGCCGGTGGCAACAGCAGGCACCTGGCGCGCGTGGACGGCGGCACCGGGGTCGACACGCTGCGCCTGTCGGGCGCGAACTTGAACCTCGATCTTGGCAGGGTCGCCGACCAAGGCGGCAGCACCTCGGGCAGCGCCTCTCGCCTGGAGTCGATCGAGCGCATCGACCTGACCGGCAGCGGAGACAACACCCTTGCGCTGGGTGTGAACGACGTTCACGACATGGCCGGCATGAACCTCATCAACAAGGGCACCCAGGCCGCGCTCGGCTGGAGCAACGGCACCTACAGCTTCACCGCGACGGTCAGGCGCCACCAGTTGGTCGTCGATGGCAATGCCGGCGACGTGGCCGTGCTCACGAAGAACGGCAGCCGTTGGACCGACATGGGCACCGCGATCAACCGCGGCATCACCTACACCGTGTACAACAGCAAGGCCGGACGTGCGCAGGTGCTGGTGGCCAACGACATCACGCGCCTGACGATGCCGGCGCATGGTGTGACCGCCGCCACTCACAGCCGCCCCGTGCACCCCGGCGCGCCGCAGCGGCAGGTGAGCCGCCCTTCGTGGTGGGTCTCGCCGTAGTCGACGGTGATCTCTTCGCCCGGCTCGATGTTGCGCAAGGCGTAGAACTCGATGCGACCTTCGTGCACGCGCAGCTGGCCGTTGGGCTGGCAGCTGTGGTTGGTGAAACGCATGGGGTCGGTCGACTTGGCCAGGTCGATCGCCTTCTTCGACGAGATCTCGACGATCATGATGCGCTCGAGCATCGCTGCGCGCCGGCGCGCCTCGGAGATGGTGATCGATTCACCGCGCACTTCGCCGATCTTGTGCCACTTTGGCACGGGCTCCAGCGCAAAGACGCCGAAGCCGTCGATCGGGCTGCGGCGCACGGCCACCTCGAACTTCTGATAGGGCGGGTGGCCGGCGAGTGCGCCCATGTCGCTCGGCCTGGCTCAGCCTCGTAGGCCGGTTTCGGCGGCGTGGGCCGGCATCGTGACCACCGGTTCCGGCTTCCAGCCCTTCTTGCGGTGCTCGGCCACCACGTTGGTGTAGATGCCGCCGCGCACGTACCACTTGGCGGTGATGCGGGCATAGCGCGGCTTCGTGACCTCGACGATCTTGGTCAGGATGTCGTTGGTCACCTTCTCGTGGAACGCGCCTTCATTGCGGAAGCTCCACATGTACATCTTCAGGCTCTTCAGCTCGATGCACAGCTTGTCGCAGACCATGTCGATCGTGAAGTGCGCGAAGTCGGGCTGGCCGGTCAGCGGGCAGTGGCAGGTGAACTCGGGGATCTGGAACTGGATCACGTAGTCCCGCTCGGGTGCCGGGTTGGGGAACACGAACAGTTCCTTCGACGGGGCGGTGGGCGGGTTCGGCGGCATCGGGCGCTGCTTCGGTTCAGCAGCGGGGGGCGTTGTGGTTTTGGATGCGGTACGGGCCATGGCGGCGTCGGCGGCCGCAAGCGGCAGCGGCTGAGGGTTCGGAGAAGGGCGCGATGGTATCATCCCGGCCACTTTTGCGGCCTGGTTCTGGCCAAAATCCACTGATAAATCAATGACTTAGAGCGAAGGCTCAGCGGCTGCGGCCGGCCCTTCGCCCGGCCCTATTCCCCTTCATGCGGCTCAACCAGATCAAGCTGTCCGGCTTCAAGTCCTTCGCCGAGCCGACCACCTTCCAGCTGCCCGGCCAGCGGGTCGGCGTGGTTGGCCCGAATGGTTGCGGCAAGTCCAACATCATGGATGCGGTGCGCTGGGTGCTGGGCGAATCGAAAGCCAGCGAACTGCGCGGCGAGTCAATGCAAGACGTGATCTTCAACGGCTCGGGCAACCGCAAGCCGTCGAGCCGCGCCAGCGTCGAGCTCGTCTTCAGCAACGAAGACGGCCGTGCCGGCGGCTCGTGGAACCAGTACAGCGAAATCGCCGTCAAGCGCGTGCTGACGCGCGACGGCACCTCCAGCTACTTCATCAACAACCAGCCGGTGCGTCGCCGCGACGTGCAGGACGTGTTCCTCGGCACCGGCCTGGGGCCCCGCGCCTACGCCATCATCGGCCAGGGCACGATCAGCCGGATCATCGAGTCGAAGCCCGAGGAACTGCGCCTGTTCCTCGAAGAAGCCGCCGGTGTCTCCAAGTACAAGGAACGTCGCCGCGAGACCGAGCACCGGTTGAAGGACACGCGCGAGAACCTGACCCGCGTCGACGACATCCTGCGCGAGCTGAACGCCAACCTCGACAAGCTCGAACGCCAGGCCGAGATCGCCTCGCAGTACCGCGGCCTGCAAGAGCAGGGCACGCTGAAGCTGCACCAGCTGTGGTTCCTGAAGCACCGCGACGCCGCGGCAGAAGAAGAGCGTGTCAAGCTGGCGTCGCTCGAAGCGACCAACGCACTGGAAGCGCGCCTGGCCGAGTTGCGCCACGTCGAAGCCGAGCTCGAAACGGTGCGCCAGGCGCACTACGCGGCGTCGGACGCACTGCATGCGAAGCAGGGCGACCTGGCCCAGGCGCAACTCGAAGTGAGCCGCCTCGAAGAGCGCATTCGCTACGTCGTCGAGGGCCGCCAGCGCGCCGAAGCCCGTCTGGCCGACCTGCAGGCGCAGAACGCGCAATGGGCGTCGCGCAAGGAAGACGCCGAAGTCGAGCTGGAGACGATCGCCGAGCAGATTGCCGCCGCCGAAGAGCAGGCCGAGATCCTGGCCGCGCAGGCCGAAGAGCAATCGATGTCGGCACCGAGCTTCGAAGACGGTGTGCGCGCCGCCCAGGCCAAGGCCAACGAGCAGCGCACCCACGTCACGCAGGTCCAGCAGCAGATCCAGGTGCTGGCGGCCGAAAGCCGCAACATCGACGAGCAGACCCGCACACTGCGCACCCGCCGCGAGCGCCTGGCCGCCGAGCGCCAGGGCCTGGCTGCGCCGGACATGGACCGCCTCGCGCAGCTGAAGGAAGACAGCGAAGCCGCCGATGCCGCGCGCGACGAAGCCGACGCTCGCCTGCACGAGCTGAGCGACGAGGTGCCACTGCTCGACGAGCAACGCCGCACCCAGCACGACACCGTCAACCGCGAATCGGCCAAACAATCTGACCTGACGGCCCGCCTGGACGCGCTGCGTGCACTGCAAGAGAAGGTGCAGACCGAAGGCAAGCTCAAACCCTGGCTCGCCAAACACGGGCTGGATGGGCTGCAAGGCCTGTGGACCAAGATCCACATCGAGCCAGGCTGGGAGGTGGCGCTCGAATCGGCGCTGCGCGAACGGCTGAACGCGCTGTCGGTCGGCCGGCTGGACATCGTGCGCGCCTTTGCCGCCGATGCGCCGCCCGCGAAGCTGGCCTTCTACTCGCTGCCGCAAGCGGCGATCGCCAACACCCACCAGACGCTGCCGCGCCTGTCCGACCTGCTGCGCCTGAACGACGCTGGCATGAAGGCGCTGCTGAACGACTGGTTGGAGGGCGTCTACACCGCGGCCAATCTCGACGAAGCGCTGGCCCAGCGCAGCCAGCTGACGCACGGCGAGATCATCATGACCCGCGAGGGCCACGCGGTGTCACAGTTCGCGGTGGCGTTCTACGCGCCAGATTCCGAACAGGCCGGCATGCTGGCCCGCGCGCAGGAGATCGAGAGCCTGGAGCGGCAGAGCCGCGCGCAGGCGCTGATCGCCGACGAAGCGCGCACCGCGTTGGTTCGCCATGAGGCGGCCTACACCGAAGCCTCGCAGCGCCTGGTGGTGGCGCGCCGCGAGGCCGGCGAAACCCAGACCCGCGCGCACCAGCTGCACGTGCAACTGCTGCAACTCAGCCAGCAGGCCGAAGCCGCCAGCTCGCGTCGCAGCCAGCTCGAAGACGAACTGGCCGAGATCGACGGCCAGATGGAGGAGCTCTCCGAGCGTCGCGTCACCGGCGAGGCCCGTTTCGAAGAGCTGGACATGCAGCTGGCCAACACGCAGGAGCGCCACGCCGAACTGGAAGAGGCGGTGATCCAGGCCGAACGGCGCCTGAACGACGCGCGTGAACAGCTGCGCTCGCTCGAGCGCCAGGCGCAGGAGGCACAGTTCCAGGCCCGCGCATTGGCCGCCCGCCGCGGCGAACTGCAGCGGGCGATCGAGACCGCCGCGAGCCAGGTGCAAGCCAATGCCCAGGCCGGCGAGCAGCTGCAGCTTGAACTCGGCAGCTTCAACGACCAGGCGGCGCAGGCCGGCCTGCAGGACGCACTGGCGATCAAGCTGGAAAAGGAAGAGGCGCTCGCCGCCACGCGCAGCGAGTACGACGATCTGTCGGCCAAGCTGCGTGCGGCCGACGAGCAGCGCCTGCAGTTCGAACGCAGCCTCGATCCGCTGCGCGAGCGCATCACCAAGCTGCAGCTGGAAACGCAAGCGGCCCAGTTGGGCGGCGCGCAGTACATGGAGCAGTTGACCGCAGCCGAGGTCAACCTCGAAGCGCTGGCGCAGACGATCGCCGACGGCAACGTCAAGCTCTGGGGCCTGCAGGGCGAGATCGACCGGATCAACCGCGATGTCGCCGCCCTCGGCGCCGTCAACCTGGCGGCATTGGACGAGCTCACCGCGGCGCGTGAGCGCAAGACCTTCCTCGATGCGCAGAACGCCGACCTGAACGACGCGATCAAGACGCTGGAAGACGCGATCCACAAGATCGACCTGGAAACGCGCGACCTGCTGTCGACGACCTTCAACCAGGTCAACGAAGGCTTCGGCCGCATGTTCCCCAGCCTGTTCGGCGGTGGTCAGGCCAAGCTGATCATGACCGGTGACGAGATCCTCGACTCCGGCGTGCAGGTGATGGCGCAACCCCCGGGCAAGAAGAACTCGACCATCCACCTGCTGTCGGGCGGCGAGAAGGCGCTGACCGCGATCGCGCTGGTGTTCGCGATCTTCCTGCTGAACCCTGCGCCGTTCTGCCTGCTGGACGAAGTGGACGCGCCGCTGGACGACGCCAACACCGAGCGTTACGCCAAGCTGGTCAGCGAGATGTCCAGGGGCACGCAGTTCCTGTTCATCTCGCACAACAAGATTGCGATGGAAATGGCCGAGCAACTGATCGGCGTGACGATGCAGGAGCAGGGCGTATCGCGCATCGTGGCCGTCGACATGGAAGCGGCGGTTGGCATGGTGGAGGCCGCATGACCCTCACCGTGGCATTGGCGATGTTGGCTGGCCTGGTGCTGATGGCCGTGGTGGTGCATGGCGCGTGGACGGCACGACGCGAAGCGCCCCGGTTGCCGCAGGCGCCGGCCGGCGCCGAAACGGCGTCGCGCATGGAGCCGACGCTGACCGGTCAGCATGAGCCGGACCTGGGCGATTCGCGGCCGCTGCCGACGGCCATCCCGCGCCGCCAGGCCCGTGTCGACGCGCTGATCGATGCGATCGCCACCGTCACGCCCGAGTCGCCGATCACCGGCGAGCTGGCGCTTCAGAACCTTCCCGGCAGCCGCCGCGCCGGCACCAAGCCCTTTCACATCGAGGGCCTGAATGCCGAGACCGGCGAGTGGGAAATGCCCCGTGCCGGCCAACGCTATGGCGAATTCCAGGCCGGCCTGCAGATGGCCAATCGCCACGGGGCCGTCAACGAGATCGAGTACTCCGAGTTCGTGCAGAAGATCGAGACCTTTGCCGAGGCTCTGAGCGCGGCGGTGGACTTCCCAGACATGCTGGACGCGGTGGCACGGGCCCGCGAACTGGACACCTTCGCGAGCCAGCACGATGCGCAGCTGACGGCGGTCCTGCGAGCCAACTCGATCGCCTGGTCGGTCGGCTACATCCAACAGGCGGCCAGCCGCCACGGCTTCGTGCCGGGCTCGGTGCCGGGGCGGTTGGTGCTGCCGGGGGCCGAAGAAGGCGTGCCGCCGGTGCTGATCCTGGCCTTCGACCCGCAGGTGGCGCTGTCCGATGACCCGGGCCACGCCGCGCTGCGCGAGCTCAGCCTGAGCCTGGACGTGCCGCAGACGCTCGAATCCGCCGAACCCTTTGCCGCTTGGCAGCACTGTGCTCGCCGTCTGGCTGACGACCTGGACGCCACGCTGGTCGACGACCAGGCCAACCCGATCACGCTGCACGCCTTTGCGGCCATCGGACAGGAGCTGGACCGCCTCTACCGCGCACTCGAATCGCGCGACTTGGCTGCTGGCAGCCCGGCGGCACGCCGCCTGTTCAGCTGATCGAAAAACAGTGTGAAGGCCGTATGCTGACGGCATGGCCACCGACCTGTTGCTCATCGCGCTGCTGATCGCAGGCGCAGCCTTCTTCTCGGTTGCGGAGATTTCGATGGCGGCTGCGCGCCGGCTTCGACTGCGCCGGCTGGCCGATGAAGGCGAGGCCCGTGCCGCGCGCGTGATCGCGGTGCAGGAAGCGCCGGGCCACTACTTCACGGTGGTCCAGATCGGGCTCAACATGGTTGCCATCCTCGGCGGCATCGTCGGCGAAGGGGCGTTGACGCCGCACTTCGCCGCGCTTCTCGGTCTGGCGTTGGCGCCCGAGCAGGCACAGACGATGGGTTTCGCGCTCTCGTTCCTGACCATCACCTCGCTGTTCATCGTGCTGGCCGATCTGGTGCCGCGTCGCCTCGGCATGAACGACCCGGAGCAGTTGGCGATGCGCACCGTCGGCCCGATGAGCTTGCTGACCAGGCTGTTGAAGCCGCTGGTTTGGGTCTTCAACGGCCTGTCGGACACCTTGTCGCGCCTGCTCGGCTTGCCACTGAAGCGCGACGACCGGGTGACTCACCACGACATCCTGGCTTTGACGGCTGCTGGCACCCTGGCCGGTGCGGTCGCGACTGAAGAGCAGCAGGTGATCGAGAACGTCTTCGAGCTTGACACTCGCACCGTCGAGACCGCGATGACGACGCGCGAACGCGTGGTCTACCTGTCGATGGACGACGACGACACCTTGCTGCGCAACCGGGTGGCCGAAGCGCCGCACTCGACCTACCTGGTTTGCGGCGAAGGCATCGACGAGATCCTGGGCTACATCGACGCGACCGACCTGTTCCAGCGTGTGCTCCTGGGGCAACCGATGAGCCTGCGTGCCTGCGCCGATTCAGGCCTGGTGAAGAAGGTGCTGATCGTGCCGGACCGGTTGACGCTGGCCGAGATGCTGACGCAGTTTCGCCAAGCCCATGAAGACTTTGCCGTCATCGTCAACGAGTACAGCCTGGTCGTCGGGGTCATCACGCTGAACGACGTGATGAGCACGGTGATGGGAGCAATGGTCGTGCCACACGACGAAGAGCAGATCATCCGGCGCGACGATGGCAGCTTTCTTGCCGACGGCAGCACACCGGTGCCTGATTTGCAACGTGCGCTGTCAATCGACGATTGGCCGCAACCGGGCCAATACGACACGCTGGCGGGGTTTCTGATGGTGATGCTTCGCCGTATTCCCAAGCGAACCGACCATGTGGTCTGGCAAGGCTGGCGATTCGAGGTGATGGACGTGGACCGCTACCGAGTGGATCAGGTGATGATTGCGCGCCATACGCCGGTGGCCGGGCCCGCAGGCATGCATGAATCGACCTGACGACGGATTTTCCGAGAAGGCGCTGGCGCAGCGGGATCCTGCGGTATCGATCGCGGCGCCGGATCAGCCTGCGCCGGACAACTCTGCGGCGCGGAACTGGGAACAGCGGCTGTCGGGCTGGATCTTCACCAACGACCCGCGACAGCGCATCCGGCTGGGCCAGACCGCGCTGGCCAACGCGATCATGGCCGGCTGCGTGATGCTGTTGCACGCCGGCGCTGACGTGAACAGTCCCGAACACCGCTGGGTCTGGCCGTGGACCATCGCCGCACTGGGCGGCATGCTGGCAGTGTTTGCGGCAATTCGCAGCGGGATCAACCAGCAGTGGCGTGATCCGTCGCTGGCGATGTTCCAGATGTTGTACGCAGTGGCAATCGCGGCCGGCGGCTACGTGCTCGCTGGCCCGGTGCGCAGCGCCGCGTTGCCGATTCTTGCTGTCATTTTGATGTTCGGCATGTTCGGCCTGTCGGTACGCCAGGTCGTCGCCGTGGGGGTCTACGCGGCCGTGATGTTCGGCGCAGCGTCGTTCTACTGGATCCGGCGCGATGCCGGCGATCCCGCCGTGTTGACTTTCGAAAAGGTCAACTTCGGCATGCTGCTGCTGATGTTGATGGGTGTCTGCATCCTGACCTCGCGACTGGCTGGCATGCGCGAGCGCAGCAAGCGTCAGAAGGCCGCGCTCGAAGCAGCGCTCGAGCAGAACCGCATGCTTGCGACCCAGGACGCACTGACCGGCTGCCTGAATCGCCGAGCGATGACTGAGCGGCTGGGCCAGGCGATGGCGCTGGCGGCGAGATTCGGCACGCCATGCAGCGTGATCATGATCGACCTCGACCACTTCAAGCACGTCAACGACGCCTACGGCCACGCCGCAGGTGACGAGGTGCTGCGTACCGTGGCGGAACTGGCCCGTGCCCAGCTGCGCGACGTCGATGCGCTGGGCCGCTGGGGCGGTGAGGAGTTCCTGGTCTTGCTGCCGGCTACGTCCGCCCAGGACGCGATCGCGTGTGCCGAGCGTTTGCAGAAGAAGCTCGCCGAGGTGCGCTTCCCGAACATCGCCGAGGACCTGCATTTGAGCTTCTCGGCCGGCGTCGCTGCCATTGGTCGCGACGATGGCGTGGCCACGCTCATCGACCGTGCCGACCGCGCGATGTACCAGGCCAAACAGGCGGGTCGGGCGAGAGTGGTACCCGCTGAAGGTTGAGATCGAGGTCGGCGGCGCTGCGTAAACTTCGCCGCATGCCCGAATCCGCCGATCAAGCCAAAGCCGCCAAGCGCGCCGCCGAACTGCGCGCCCAACTGAACCACCACGCCCACCTCTACTACGTGCTCGACGCGCCGGAACTGCCGGACGCCGAGTACGACAAGCTGTTCCGGGAACTGGAGGCGATCGAGGCGGCGCACCCCGAGCTGCGCACGGCGGATTCACCCACCCAGCGGGTGATCGGCCAGGTGCTGCCGGGCCTGGTGCCGGTGAAGCACACCGTGCCGATGCTCAGCATCCGCACCGAGACCGACACAACCGCCGGTGGGGCCGAGGCGTTCGATGCCCGGGTGCGACGTGAGCTGGGCCTGGCAGAAGGCGATCCGCCGATCGAGTACGCCGCCGAGTTGAAGTTCGACGGTTTGGCCATCAACCTTCGCTACGAAGACGGGGTCTTGGTGCAGGCCGCCACGCGCGGCGACGGTGAGACTGGCGAGGATGTGACCCACAACATCCGCACGATCGGCCAGATCCCGCTGCGGTTGATCGGCAAGACCCCGCCGCCGGTGCTGGAGGTGCGCGGCGAGGTCTACATGCGGCGCGACGACTTCGAGCGGCTGAACGAGCGCCAGCGCGAGAAGGGCGGCAAGACCTTCATCAACCCGCGCAACACAGCGGCCGGTGCCGTGCGCCAGCTGGACAACCGTTCGCTGGCCGACAAGAAGCTGAGCTTCTTCGCCTATGGGCTGGGCGACGTTCAGGGCTGGGAGCGGCCACCGACGCACAGCGCCATCCTCGACGCGATCGCGGCATTTGGCCTGCCGGTCAATGCTGATCGCACCGTGGCGCAGGGTTGCGCCGGTCTGGTCGAATTCCATCAGCGTATCGCCGAGAAGCGCGATGCCTTGCCGTTCGACATCGACGGCGTGGTCTACAAGGTCAACGACCGTGCGCTGCAGCAAAAACTCGGCTTCGTCTCGCGTGAGCCGCGCTGGGCCGTGGCGCACAAGTACCCGGCGCAAGAGCAGATGACGCGGGTGCTGGGCATCGACATCCAGGTGGGGCGCACCGGCAAGCTGACGCCGGTGGCCAAGCTGGAGCCGGTGTTCGTCGGCGGCACGACGGTCAGCAACGCGACGCTGCACAACGAAGACGAAACCCGCCGCAAGGACGTGCGCATCGGCGACACGGTGATCGTGCGCCGCGCTGGCGACGTGATTCCCGAGGTGGTGGGCATCGTGGCCGACAAGCGCCCGGCGGATGTCGGCGAGCCGTTCGACCTGTACAAGCGCCTGCACGGCAAGTGCCCCGTCTGCGCCAGCCCGATCGAGCGCGAGGAAGGCGGGGCCGACTGGCGCTGCACCGGCGGCATCACCTGCCCGGCGCAACGCAAGCAGGCGCTGCTGCACTTCGCCGGCCGCCGCGCGATGGACATCGAGGGCCTGGGCGACAAGCTGGTCGACCAACTGGTGGACGGCGCCATCGTGAAGACCGTTCCCGACCTCTACCGCCTTGGCCTGGCCAACCTGATGGCGCTGGAGCGCATGGGCGAGAAGAGCGCGCAGAACCTGCTGGCCGGCATCGAGAAGAGCAAGTCGACGACATTGAGCCGTTTTCTCTACAGCCTTGGCATTCGACAGGTCGGCGAGACGACCGCCAAGGACCTGGCGCGCCACTTCGGCAACATCGACCGGCTGATGGATGCGCGGTTGGAAGAGCTGTTGGAGGTCACCGATGTCGGCCCGATCGTCGCCGAGAGCATCCGTCACTTCTTTGACCAGCCGCACCACCGCGAAGTGGTTGAGCAGCTGCGTGCGGCCGGCGTGCGCTGGCCCGATCAGGAAGGCACCGCCAACGATGCGCCGCGGCCGCTGCTGGGCAAGACGCTGGTGCTGACCGGCACCTTGCCCAGCTTGAGCCGTGACGAGGCCAAGGAGATGATCGAGGCCGCCGGCGGCAAGGTCAGCGGCTCGGTGTCGAAGAAGACCACCTACGTCGTGGCTGGCGAAGAAGCCGGCAGCAAGCTGGACAAGGCCCGCGAACTAGGGGTGACCGTGCTGGATGAGGCAGGACTGCGGGGATTGTTGGAGGAATAGTCGCGATAATCCGCAGCTTTGCCAGCTCCAGCGTTCCTCGTGATTTCCGGCCTGCCGCCTGCCCAGACGACCTCGAAGAAGATCCTCGTCGTCCAGTACTCCCAGACGGGCCAGTTGCAGGCCGTGGCGGATGAGCTGCTGGCGCCGTTGCGCGCTGACAGCCGTTTCGAGATCCATACCGAAACGCTGGCGCCACTGAAACCATTCCCGTTTCCGTGGCCGTTTTTCCGTTTCTTCGATGCGTTTCCGGAATCGGCGCACATGGTGCCGCCGCCGCTGAAGCCGCTGTCGTTGACCGGCGACGAGCGTTTCGACCTCGTGATCCTGCCGTACCAGGTGTGGTTTCTCGCCCCGTCGCAGCCCGTCACGGCTTTCCTGAAGGATCCGGCTGTTCGTCGGGTGTTGCATGGCACACCGGTGGTCACGCTGATCGCCTGCCGAAACATGTGGCTGCTGGCGCAGGAAAAACTCAAGTCGCTGCTGGCCGATGCCGGAGCACGCCTGATCGACAACGTGGTGTTGACGGACCCCGGCCCGACGCTGGCGACCTTCATCACCACGCCACGCTGGCTGCTCAGCGGCCGCAAAGGGCCGATCTGGGGCATGTCGGCGGCCGGGCTGAACGAGGGGCAGATCCGCGGGGCGCGCCGGTTTGGGCTGGCACTGCGCGATGCGTTGGCGGCAGACCGCGAGCGTGGCACCGCGCCGCTGCTGGCCGGCCTGGGCGCTGTGCAGGTCGATCCGAAGCTGTATGCCAGCGAGAAGGCCGGCAGCCGCAGTTTTTACCTTTGGGGCCATCTGCTGCGCGCGGCCGGCGCACCCGGCAGTTGGCAGCGCGTGCCGCTCCTGGCCTTGTACGTGACTTTCCTGGTTACCGCGATCATCGCGGTGGTTCCGCTGAGCCTGGCCGTGCAGGCCTTGCTGCGGCCTTTCATGGGCCGTTGGCTGGCCGACATCCAGCAGCGTTTCGAGCAGCCCTCGGGCTCGTCGACGGAACGATGTGCGCTTTATGACCAATAGTGTTTACGTGACGCGCACCAGCGCGTTCCTGCCGTTCGCGCCCGTCGGCAACGAAGAGATCGAGGACGTGCTGGGCCGCGTCGGCGGCAAGCCTTCCCGCGCGCGCCGGCTGGTGCTGCGCAGCAACGGCATCCAGTCGCGCCATTACGCGATCGACCGGGCGACCGGCGAGCCGGCGATGAGCAATGCCCAGCTGACTGCGGCTGCGATCCGCGGCTTGGGCGATGTGGGCCGTGTCGATTGCCTGGCCACCGGCACCTCGCTGCCCGACCAGTTGATGCCTAACCACGCAGTGATGGTGCATGGTGAACTGGGCTGGCCGCGGCTGGAGGTGGTCTCGTGCGCAGGCATCTGCCTGGCCGGCACCGCGGCGCTCAAGCACGCATGGCTGACGGTGCGCTGCGGTGACGCACGGCGCGCAGTGGCCACCGGCTCCGAACTGGCCTCGCCGGTGCTGCTGGCGCGCCACTTCGAAGCGGAGCTTGAGCACAAGTTGCAGGCGCTGGAGCGCCAGCCCGAGATTGCCTTCGAGAAGGACTTTCTGCGCTGGATGCTGTCGGACGGCGCCGGTGCCGTGCTGCTCGAAAACGAGCCCCGCGGCCCGCTGTCCCTGCGCATCGACTGGATCGAGCTGTCGTCGGCCGCCCACGAGCTGCCCACTTGCATGTACGCCGGCGCCGAAAAGGGTGACGACGGCCAGCTGCGCGGCTGGCTCAGCTTCACGCCCGATCAGTGGCGGACGCAGTCGGTGTTTGCGGTGAAGCAGGACGTGAAGTTGCTCAACACGAACATCATCCAGGCCGCCGGGTTGGCCCCGCTGGCCGACCTGATGAAGAAGCGCCATCTGCGCGCCGAGAACATCGACTGGTTCCTGCCGCACCTTTCGTCCCAGTTCTTCATTCAGCCAACCGAGCAGGGGCTGGCCGAGCTGGGCTTTTCAATCCCGCGCGAGCGTTGGTTCACCAACCTGACGAGCAAGGGCAACACCGGCTCGGCTTCGCCTTACATCATGCTCGACGAGCTGTTCCGCTCGGGCCGTATCAAGCCAGGCCACAGGCTGCTGATGTACGTGCCCGAGAGCGGGCGCTTTTCCAGCGGGTTCGTACACATGGAGGCGGTGGCCGGCTGATGGATGCGAACAATGTGCCGCAGGAGGGCAACGCGACGCTGGGTGGCCAGCGCAAGGCCATCTACGCCCGCGACGAGAACGGCAAACTGACGATCGTGGCTTCGCGCGGCTGGGAGGTCGAAGAGATCGTCACTCGGCAGGCGGTGGACGCAATGGCGCAGCAGGCCGAAGTGTCCCGCGAGCGCGTGCTCGCAGGCCTCGCGTCGCCACTCGAATACTGGATGCACGCCCAGCGCATGGACGTGGCGCTGCTGGCCCAAAGCAGTGGCTTCTGGCAATGGCGGGTGCGCCGCCATCTCAAGCCGCAGGGGTTCTCCCGCTTGAGTGAAGCCCAGCTGGGCCGTTATGCGCAGGCACTGGGCCTGGCGACGGCAGCACTGCGCAAGTTGCCATGAACTTCGACCACCGCCACGCGGCGCACTGCGAAAGCGGCGTCGTCGCCAACCTTCTGCGCCACCATGGCCTGCCGATGTCCGAGAGCCTGGCTTTCGGCTTGGCAGGGGCCTTGTCGTTTGCCTACCTGCCGTTCATCAAGGTTTCGGGCCAGCCGGTCGTGGCCTACCGGGCACTGCCGCGCGCCATCATCCGCGGCATGAAAGCACCATTCGATGCGCACTTCCGCTTCGAGAGCTTCCGCAGTGAGGCGGCGGGCCAACAAAGGCTTGATGCGTTGCTGGCCGAAGGGCACGTCGTCGGTCTGCAGACCTCGGTCTATTGGCTGCCGTATTTCCCGCCGGACATGCGCTTTCACTTCAATGCTCACAATCTGCTGGTCTACGGCAAGGACGGCGACGACTACCTGATCAGCGACCCGGTCTTCGAGCACCCGGTGCGTTGCCCGTCCGCCGACCTGGCGCGTGCGCGTTTCGCCAAGGGCGCCCTCGCGCCGAAGGGCCTGCTGTATTACCCGCAGCGTATCGAGCGCCAGTCGGTCCAGCCGGCGGCCGTGCGCCGGGCCATTGCGCGCAACTGCCGGCACATGCTGGCGCCAGTTCCGATCGCCGGCGTGCGCGGCATGCGCTTTCTGGCCGGACGGCTCGAGCGGCTACCGGCCGCCGAGCCGGCGACGGCGGCGCTGATCGGCCACATCGTGCGCATGCAGGAAGAGATCGGCACTGGCGGCGCGGGCTTTCGTTTCATCTACGCTGCCTTCCTGCAGGAAGCGGCGGCGTTGGCCGAGCGGCCAGTGCTGGCCAGCTTTGCGGACCGGCTGACCGAGATCGGCGACGGCTGGCGCGGCTTCGCATTGAAGGCCGCGCGCATGGTCAAAGCTCGCGAGCCGGTCGCACCACCGGCCATTGCTGCACTGCTGCGCGACCTTGCCCTGCGCGAGGAGGCATTCTTCCGTGAGCTGAAAACTGCCGTGCAATGACGCTGTCGATCGAGCGGCTACGCCACCGCTACGCGGGTTCGCCGCGCTCTGCGCTCGACGGCGTCAGTCTGCAAGCCGAGCGTGGTGCCGTGTTGGGCCTGTTGGGGCCGAACGGCGCCGGCAAGACGACCTTGATCTCGTTGCTGGCCGGCGTGCTGCCGCTGCAAGAGGGCACCATCCTGGTTGACGGCGAGCCGCTGTTGGCGCTGCGTGCGCGCAAGCCGACTCACATGGCGGTGGCGCCTCAGGAGTACGCCTTCTACCCCACGCTCAGCGTGCGCGAGAACCTCGCCACCTTCGCGTCAGTCTGTCGATTGCCGGCGGCGCGCGCCCGCGCCCGCATCGAGGCCTGCCTGGCCTTCGCCCAGTTGGAGCGCTTCGCCTCGACGCGCGCCGAGCGTCTGTCGGGCGGCTTGAAGCGACGCTTGAACCTGGCCATTGCGCTGTTGGCCGAGCCGGGCGTGATCCTGTTCGACGAGCCGACGGTGGGCGTCGATCCGCAGTCGAGGGCCTTCATCCTCGACACGATCCGCGACTTGGCCCGGCAGGGCGCGACGGTGGTCTACACCTCGCACTACATGGACGAGATCGAGGCCATCGCTGACCGCGTGGTCATCATCGACCATGGCCAGGTGCTGCGCGCCGGTCCCTTGGCCGAGCTGCTGGCACAGGACGCGACCCAGCTGACGGTGATGGCCGACGGCATCACGACCGAGGCGCTGCTGGCATTGCTCGGGCGTATCGGGCCGGTCGAGAGGCGCGGTGAGCGCTGCAGCGTCGAACTGGGGCGCACCCCGGCCTCGGCCGTGTTTGCCGCACTCGAGGCGGCCGGTGCCCACGTCCGCCATGCCGAACTGGGCCGGCAGAACCTGGAAGAGCTCTTCATGGCGCTGACCCACCGCTCGCTGCGGGACGACGCGTGATCGCCGGCCTGGTCCGCAAGGAGCTATTGACGCTGGTGCGCGACCCGCACGGCCTGGCGGCGCTGTTTCTGATGCCGCTGGTCTTCATCGTCGTGATGTCGCTGGCGCTGAAAGACGTCTACCGCCCGCCGCTGCGCACGATGGCCTACTCGATCGACGTGCGCGACGAGGGTGAACCAGCGCGCACGTTGGCTGCGCTCTGGGCGCGCGATCATGGGGCAGCCCAGCCCATGCCGGCCGATGCGGCCGCGCCATTGCGTGCCGGGACGCTGAAGTACCTGCTGGTCTTGCAGCCCGGCCTGTCCGACGAATTGAAGAAGCCGGCGTTGCCGACCGAGCCGCTGCTCGAACTGCGCGTCGAGCCTGGCATGGACGCAGGCCTGCTTGCCGCGCTGACAGCCGACCTGACCGGCCTGGCCGGCGAGATGAAGGCCCGCCTCGCGCTGGCCCGCCTGGGCCCCGAGCCGCCGGCGGATGCCTCAATGGCCCGGCTGATCGATGCGCATCGGCTGGACACCCAAGGGCCGCGCCCCAGCGCCGTGCAGCAGAATGTGCCGGCTTGGCTGGTGTTCGGCATGTTCTTCGTCGTCGCTTCGCTGGCCAACCTGCTGGTGCAGGAACGCGCCAGCGGGACGCTCGCGCGGCTGCGCACCCTGGGCGTGCCGACCTGGGCGCTGCTGCTGTCCAAGACCTGGCCTTACCTCGCGGTGAACCTGCTGCAAGCCGCGCTGATGCTCGCGGTGGGCGTGTGGCTGATGCCGCTGCTCGGCGGTGAAGGGCTGTCGCTGGCCGGCATCGACTGGGGCGCGCTGCTGGTGGCCATCGGCGCTGTCAGCCTCGCCGCCGTCGGCATGGGCCTGGCCCTGGCCGGCGCGGTGCGAACCCACGCGCAGGCCAGCGCCGTGGGGCCAATCGCCAACATCCTGATGGCGGCCATCGGCGGCATCATGGTGCCCAAGTTCGTGATGCCGGCCTTCATGCAGCGCCTGGCCGAATGGTCGCCGATGAACTGGGGCCTCGAGGCGTTGCTTCAGGTCCTGATGCGCGGCGGTGACGTCGCTGCTGTCGCGCGGCTGACTTGGCCATTGCTCGCTTTCGCCGCGCTGATGTTTGCGCTGGCCGTTGTCCTGATCCACCCTCGCGCAAGATGACTCCGATCGAACTGGCCGCTGAGCTGAAGACCCTCGTCCTCGAGGCCGCCGAGAAGCAGTCGCCGGCGGGCGGCCTGTCGGACGACGAACCGCTGTTCGGCCCCGACGCGCGGCTGGACCTTGACTCGCTCGACGCGCTGCAGGTCTCGATGGCGATCCAGGCCCGCTTTGGCGTGCGTATGGCCGACAGCAAGGAAACCCGCCGGGCGCTGGGCTCGATCTCGCGACTGGCCGAGTACCTTGCCGCCCAGTTGGCGACCGGGCAGCGATAGACGCCGATGGATGCCCCGGTGTTCATCACGGGCCGCGGCCTGGCTTGCGGGCTCGCGCCAACGCTCGAGGCGGCATTGGCGGCCTTGGCCGGCGGCGGCGTTGTACCGCAACGGCTCGGCCTTGCGGGCGGCTTTGGCTGCCCCTACTTTGCGATCGACAACGACTCGCAGACGCCATGGAGCGACCGTGCGCAACACTGGGTTCGGCAGGTCGCAGGCGAATGCGGCGCGCTCGACGGCGATCGGCGCGGCGCCTTGTTCATCGCTTCGTCGTCGATGGACATCGGTGCCCGTGAAGACAGCGGTGAGTTCGACGGCAGCTTCGACGACTTCACCCAGCATGTGGCCGCCTGGCTCGGTTGGCAAGGGCCGGCCTACAGCGTCAGCACGGCTTGTACCTCGGGGTTGAATGCGCTGCTGTCTGCGCAGGCGCTGGTGAGTCAGGGGCTGTTGCCCGACGCGCTGGTAATGGGGATCGAGCTGCGCAGCCGTGTCACACCGGGTGGCTTTCTTGGCATGCAGCTGCTGGCGGCCGAGCGCGCCCGACCGATGGGGTTGGGGCGTGATGGCATGGTGTTGGGCGAAGCCGTCGCGGCCCTTCATCTGACGCGCCGTCCGGCCCGCTGGCGCCTGGCCGGTGGCGCCAACCATGTCGACGGCCGGGATGCCGCGGGCGCGGCGCTCGGCGCGGTCGAGTCGACCTGTTGCGAGGCTTTGCTGCGCAGCGCCGTCACGGCGGACGACATCGGGCTGGTCAAGCTGCAGGCTGCCGGCAGTCCCGCGAACGACGCCACCGAAATTCAGGCCTTGCACCGTGTGTTCGGCGCCCGGATGCCGCCGCTGATGAGCCTCAAAGCCAGCATCGGCCACACCCTGGGCGCCGCCGGCGTGGCCGAGCTGGCGTTGCTGACGGGGTGCCTCGAAAACGGAGCCTGGCCCTCGGTGGACGGCGAGGTCGACCCGGCGCTTGGGGCCAAGCTGGCCAGCCACCCGCCTCGAACCGCCCGTCACCTGCTGGCGAACATCTTTGGATTCGGCGGTGGACACGCTGCGGTGGTGCTCGAGGACATGCAGGCATGACGGCGTGGCGTGAAAGGGCGCGTTTCGTGGCCGATCCGCTGCCCGCCGATTGGCGTGAGCAGCTCGTGCAGCGTTTGGGCCTGCGGCCGCGCCGACTCGGGCCCTGGGCCGAGCTGGCGCTGTATGGCGCCCGCGAATGCCTGGCGCTGGCCGGCGAAACGGCGCTGCCGCAGGGCGCCGTCTTGCGACTGGCCAGTTTCGGCGGCCCGCGCAGCGCCACCCGCTCGATCGCCTCGCAGGCGGCCGAAGGTTTGCCGATGCCGTTCGCATTCATGCAGAGCCAGGCCAGTCACACCTTGGCGGCGTTGAGCGAGCACCTCGCGTGGCGCGGCGATGCGCGTTTCGTGCTGCAGCGCGATCGGTCGGCGTTGCAGGACCTGGCCGAGCTGGAAGCCATGGCAGCCGGTGCCACGGGCCTGCTGTTCGGCTGGGTCGAGGAAGACCTGTCGACCGATTGGCGCTGGCTCGTGCCGGCGGACTGAGCTCGCGAGCTACTTGTACTTCGTCGTCGCACCGAGCCGTTGGCCCGCGGCCGAGTCTTCGATCAATACCGTCAAGCCGAAGAAGGCCCAGGCCGCCGTGGCGGTGCGCAAATTCGCCTCGATCGCAGGCGGGGTCAGTTCTTGGCGGCTTCGAGCATCGCGCCGATCTTCAGCACGGTCGCCCAGTTGCGGGTGGTGACTTCGTCGCGCAAGGCCTTATCCAGCGCGACGGCTGTCTTGCTGGCCAGGATGCCCTCGGTGCACGACAGGTAGCCGGCGTGGCGGCCGGCGGCGAACAAGTCGGGCGACCAGTCCTGTGACGCCAGCTTTTCGACGCCCGCGCGTGCGGTCGCGTTGCGCCACACGGCGACCAGGAACCGCGACGGATCGCTCACCCGGTCCAGCAGCGGGTTGTCGGCCAACAGTTCGGCCCATTGCGATGCATCGAGCACCGTCAGCTTGGCGCTGAAGCCGAACGCGTCGGGCAATGCCGCTTCGATGCGTCTTGCCGCGGCGGCGGGGTTGCCCGTCGGGCCGCGGAAGACCACGTTGCCGCTGTTCAGCAGCGTCTTCACGTCGGTGTAGCCCAGCGACTCGACCAATGCCTTCAGCTCGGCCATCGGGACGCGCTTGGCTTTGCCGACGTTGATGCCGCGCAGCAGGCCGACATAGGTGGTGGAAGCGGTCATCAGAGTGAGGTCTTGTGGAATCGCCAAGTCGGCGAGGGTACCAACGCCGCGCTGCGCTGTCATGATCCTGACGCATCCCATAATGCCCACTTTCCATGCACGAGAAGGCAGGCCATGGCGGTGCGAGAGATCCTGAAGATGGGCGATCCGCGTTTGCTGCGTGTGGCGCCGCCCGTCGCCGCATTCGGCACGCCCGAGCTGCGGTCGCTGGTCCAAGATATGTTTGACACGATGGCCGCGGCGCAAGGTGCTGGCCTGGCGGCCCCGCAGATCGGCGTCGACCTTCAATTGGTGATCTTCGGTTTCGATCGCAACGAACGTTATCCGGATGCGACGCCGGTGCCCAAGACGGTGCTGCTGAACCCGTTGATCACGCCACTGCCGGAGGCCGATGGCCTGCTCGCCGAGGAAGAAGGTTGGGAAGGCTGCCTGTCGGTGCCAGGCCTGCGAGGCGTCGTGCCGCGATTTCGGCGCATCCGCTACACCGGCGTCGACGAAATGGGGCGCCCGATCGAGCGCGAAGCCGAAGGCTTTCATGCCCGGGTGGTGCAACATGAGTGCGACCATCTGATCGGCCGGCTGTACCCGACCCGGATGCGAGACCTGACCCGGTTGGGCTTCACCAGTGTCCTGTTTCCCGATCTGGACCCGGCCAGCGACGATTAATCTTCGCCGGTTACATGCCGGCAACACTGTGACGTCAGCCGAATCCGCCCGCCCCGCGTTGTGGTTTTGGAAGAGTCTGGAGATAGACGCATGAACATTTGGAAACATCGGCTGGCCTTCGCCGCTCGCGGGCTGGCGGCGGCTTTGGTGGCCGGGGGCCTGGGTTTGGCAGCCATGGGGGCCCGTGCCGAAGACGATCCGCCAGGGCGCGTCGGCCGGCTGGCCGACATGAAGGGCCAGGTCTGGCTGCTGGAAGAAGGCCAGGGCGAATGGCAGGCGGCGGTCAACAACCGTCCGATCACCACCGCCGACCGCGTCGCGACCGACCGAGATTCGCGCGTCGAGTTGCAGATCGGCTCCACCATCATCCGGATCGACCAGGGCAGCGATCTCGAAATCAACCGCCTGGACGACGAACGCATCGAGTTGACGCTGCATGACGGCGCTGCGGCGGTGCGTGTGCGCGAGCCCGAAGTGGCCCGCGAAATTCTGATCACCACCGCCGAAGGGCGCTTCCAACCCCGCTCGGCCGGCCTGTACCGGATCGACCACGGGGAGCGCGGCAGCATGGCCGGCGCGACCCAAGGTGAGCTGGACTTCGAATCCGCCGACAGCCAGCTGTCGCTGCGGGCCGGCCAGCGCGCCGAGCTGTGGCTGGACCCGAACGACAAGCGCACCCACTACAACTGGTCGACCCCGGCCAATGACGACTTCGAGCAATGGGTGCGCAGCGACGACGCGCGCGACGAACGCTACGCAGCCCAGCGCCCGGTGTCGCCGGAAATGACGGGTGCCGAAGACCTGGACCGCAACGGCCAATGGGGCAAGCATCCGGAGTACGGTGCCATCTGGTACCCGACCACGGTGGCCGTCGGCTGGGCCCCGTACCGCCATGGCCGCTGGGCCTGGGT
The DNA here is from genome assembly GCF_036277275.1 of Ideonella sp. Classification (GTDB taxonomy): domain Bacteria; phylum Pseudomonadota; class Gammaproteobacteria; order Burkholderiales; family Burkholderiaceae_C; genus Ideonella. The sequence continues at coordinate 141,137 of NZ_DASUNH010000009.1, forward strand.
GCGCCCCTGGGGCTGGACCTGGGTCGACGAAGCTCCCTGGGGTTTCGCGCCTTTCCACTACGGGCGCTGGGTGCACTGGGGCGGCCGCTGGTGCTGGGCACCGGGCACCTACGTGCGTCGGCCGGTCTATGCCCCGGCGATGGTGGCGTGGGTTGGTGGTTCGAACTTCAGCATGTCGATCCGCGTTGGCGGCGGCCAGCCGGTGGGTTGGGTTCCGCTGGCGCCGCGTGAGCAGTACTACCCGGCCTATCGCCACTCCCACGTCCACATCAAGCAGGTCAACATCACCCACGTAACGGTGATCAACAACGTGCGTCCGGCGCGGCCGATCATGTACCGCAACACCGGCGTGGCTGGCGGCGTGACGGTCGTCTCCTCCGATGTGCTGACCCGGCGCCAGGCCGTCCACGCCGCTGCACGACCGGCCGATGCGGATGTGGTGCGTGCACTGCACAAGCAGCGCGGCGTGACGCAAGTGGCGCCGCCGACGCCGGCCAATGCCTCGCTGGCACCGCGCCAGGCCGTTCAGCCTGGCCGCGCCGCCCGCACGCCCCCGCCGCCGCGTGTCGGGGCGCTGGCGACGCGTGAAGCACAGGCTGACGGCAAGGATGTGGGTGGCCGCCCGATGGGCAGCCGGCCGGACGGTGCAGGCAACAACCGCCCCGATGGCGTGGGCAATGCTGCGCCAACGGCGCGCCCTGCGTCGCCTGGCGCTGCTCGCCCGCAAGCCGGTGCCGGCCACGACGATGACCGGTCGCCGAACGGCCATGGTCCTGCGGCGGCCAACCGCCCGCCTGCTGGACAGCCCGACAACGCGCGGCCGCGCGTCGCTCGCCCGCCGATGACCGGGGCGCCGACCCATGCGCCGAACGTCCAGCGCGAGCCGGGGCAGGTGGTCCCGCAGGCGAGGCGCGAGAACGACGCCCCGGGTTTGCCTCAGCAGCGCGAGCAGCGCGAGCAGCGTGACCAGCGTGACCAGCGTGACCAGCGTCGCGAGGCGCCGGGGTTTCAGAATCAGAACCCGCGCGAGCGTGACCAACGCGAAACACGTGAAGTGCCGGGCTTCCAGCAGCGCGAAGCGCCGCGTGCAGTCCAGCCTGCGCCACAGCCGCACCCCGCCCCGCGCGAACGCCAGGTCGAACATCGCCAACCCGAGCGGCAACAGCAGGAACGACCGCAAGAACGCCGGCGGGAGCACAAAGAGAACGATCGTCGAGATGGAGCGAACTCACTGAACTGAAATTGGTCGAACCCAGCGGCTGCGTGCCACTGGCGGACCGCGTCGTGATCGGAATCTTCCTGATCGGCGCGGCGCCCGCGTGAGGGCACAATCGTTTCACGCCCAGCCGTCGCGGCATCGAGCAATCGGTGCCGCGACGTTCTTTCTTCGGCTCCTGCTTGTCGCCGCGTCGGCTGTCGTCGCGGTCTTCGTTCGGTTCTCCACCTGCTGCTCTACATGTTCGACCCGATTTCGCGTGCACGCGCCGGCCTGGCGCTTACATCGAGCAGCCTGCTGCTGAGCCTGATGGCCTGTTCGGCGGTGCCCCCGGCGCCGACGCCGGCGCCGGTCACCAACTCGGCGACGCCGAATGAGGCTGCGCCCGCCAGCACAGGCTCGTCGATCCCCGGGGCACCGATCGCAGCGCCGTCAGCCCCCAAGCCGGGAGGCGCGGCGAGCGCGCCGGCGCCAGCGGGAGCGCCGCCGGCGTTTGCCACGGTGATCAAGGGCGCCAAGCGCATCGACGGCCTCCTGCCGTTGTGGCAGAGGGACGAAAAGGTCTGGTTCGAGCTGAAGCCTGACGACTTCAACAAGCCGCTGTTCCTGTCGCCCAAGCTCTCGCATGGCATTGGCGAGCAAGCCATATTCGGCGGCAGCATGCTGGGCCTGCAGTACGGCGGCCGGCCGCAGATCGTCGAGTTCCGCCGGGTTCACAACCAGGTGATGCTGGTGGCGCGCAACGAACGCTACATGGCGCCCGCGGGGTCGCCCGAAGCGCGCTCGGTGGCGAACGCGTTCTCCGACAGCCTGCTCGGCAGTGCGCCGGTGGCCAGCCAGCCGCAGGCCGAGACCAAGGCGATCCTGGTCGAGGCGAACCCGATTTTCGTGGCCGACCTGATGGGCCTGGGCATCAACCTGCAGCGTACCTACCGCCAGAACTACGGCTTCGATGCCCGCAATTCGGCCTTCACGCAGGTGCGCAGCGAGCCCGATGTGGTCACGCTCGAACTGAACCTGCACTTCAGCACGGGCAGCTTGTCCAGCCCCGCGCCGGGTGCACCGAGTGCGGCGCCGGTGCCCATTCTGCCGAGCACGCTGCCCGATCCGCGCAGCATGTTTCTCGGCCTGCACTATTCGCTCGCCGCCTTGCCGGCAAAGCCGATGACGCCGCGCCGCGCCGACCCCCGCATCGGCTACTTCACCACCATGGTGCTGGACTTCGGCCACGACACCGTGCGCACGCCAAACCGGCATTACGTGCGCCGCTGGCGCCTGGAGAAGAAGGACCCGACGGCGACGCTGTCGGAACCGGTCAAGCCCATCACCTTCTGGCTCGACCGCGATGTGCCGGCCCGCTACCGCGACTCGATCAGCCGCGGTGTGCTCGCCTGGAATGCCGCCTTTGAACGCATTGGTTTCAAGAACGCCCTGGTCGTGCAGCAGCAGCCGGACGATGCCAAGTTCGATACGCTGGACATGCGCTACGCGTCGATTCGATGGATGACCAATGCCGACCCGGCCTTCGGAGCGATCGGGCCCAGCCACGTCGACCCCCGCACCGGGGAGATCCTGGACGCCGAC
>NZ_DASUNH010000010.1:0-38617 GCF_036277275.1 Ideonella sp.
GACTCGATCGAGATCGCGTGGGGCTTGGCCACGCCGATCGCGTAGGCGAGCTCGATCTCGAAGCGGTCCGCGAGGCCCGCCGCGACGACGTTCTGGGCAACCCAGCGGGCGGCATAGGCGGCCGAGCGGTCGACCTTGGACGGGTCCTTCCCGGAGAACGCGCCGCCGCCGTGCGGGCAGGCGCCGCCGTAGGTGTCGACGATGATCTTGCGGCCGGTCAGGCCGCAGTCGCCCTGCGGGCCGCCGATGACGAAACGCCCGGTGGGGTTGATCAGGAAACGCGTTTCCTTGAGCCACTCCTTCGGCAGCACCGGCTTGATGATCTCCTCGATCACCGCCTCAGTGAACTCGGGCTTCATCTTCGTGCCGTCGCTCATCTCGGGCGCGTGCTGGCTCGACAGCACGACCGTGTCGATCGAGTGCGGCTTGCCGTCGACGTAGCGCATCGTCACCTGGCTCTTCGCGTCCGGGCGCAGGAAGGGCAGGCGGCCGTCCTTGCGCAGCTGGGCCTGGCGCTCGACCAGGCGGTGCGCGTAGTAGATCGGCGCGGGCATCAGCTCGGGCGTCTCGTCGCAGGCGTAGCCGAACATCAGGCCCTGGTCGCCGGCGCCGATGTTCAGGTAGTCGTCGCTGGCGCGGTCCACGCCTTGCGCGATGTCGTTCGACTGCTTGTCGTAGGCGACCAGCACGGCGCAACCCTTGTGGTCGATGCCGTATTCGGTGTTGTCATAGCCGATGCGCTTGATCGTGTCGCGCGCGACCTGGATGTAGTCGACGTTGGCCTGGGTGGTGATTTCGCCAGCCAGCACCACCAGGCCGGTGTTGCACAGGGTCTCGGCGGCCACGCGGCTCAGCGGGTCCTGCGCGAAGATCGCGTCGAGGATCGCGTCGGAGATCTGGTCCGCAACCTTGTCGGGATGGCCTTCCGAGACGGACTCGGAGGTGAAGAGATAATCGTTCGCCACGTTCACTTTGCTTTCAGGTTGCTGGTTCGAGACTGGGCCGATTGGCTTGGCGTCGTCCCACTTGGCAACCTGGCAAGGGCGGCGAACGCTTTAGCGGTATTTGGCAGGCCATTCTGAAGGGATTGGCCCGGCGGGTTCGGTCGATAACCATCCGCGTCGCCCCGCAAGTTGTCCTCTTAACTCGGCGACAGGCCGCGATTATAAAAGACGCCGACTTTCAACCATGACGTTGTTTATGCGCTGGCTGTCACGCTGGCCGCTGGCTTGGCTGCACACGCTGGGGGCCGTGCTGGGCTGGGCCACCTGGGCGCTGTCGCCAAGTTACCGCCGCCGCTTGAACGCCAACGCCGCCCTGGCGGGCCTGAGCGTCGCGCAGCGCCGCCAATCGATCGCCGAAGCCGGTCGGCTGGTGGCCGAGGTGCCCTGGCTGTGGTTCATGCCGCCTGGGGAGCGTCTGGGCGACCGGGTCCGCTGGCATGGCGAGGCGTTGATCGTCGATGCGCTGGCCGCGGGCCGCGGCGTGCTGTTGCTGACGCCGCACCTGGGCAGTTTCGAGGTGGCTGCCCGGGCCGCCGCCGAGCGTTTCGCCCGACCGATCACCGTGCTGTACCGACCGGCGCGCAAGGCCGCGCTGCGTGAGATGGAGGAAACCGCCCGCGCCCGACCGAACATGGCCACCGCGCCGGCCTCGCTGGCCGGCGTGCGCCAGTTGCTTCGGGCCTTGAAGCGCGGCGAAATCGTCGGGCTGCTGCCCGACCAGGTGCCGCCGCTGGGCCAGGGCGTCTGGGCGCCTTTTTTCGGCAAGCCGGCGTACACGATGACCTTGGCCGCCCGGCTGGCGCAGCAGACCGGCGCCGCCGTCGGCCTGGCCTGGTGCGAGCGGCTGCCACGTGGCGAGGGCTATTCGATCCACTTGTCACCGCTGGACCAGCGCTTGCCCGCCGATCAGGCCGATGATGTCGGCGCGGCGAGCGTGATCAATGCCTCAATGGAGCGGGCCATCCGCGCACTGCCCACCCAGTATTTGTGGGGGTACAACCGCTACAAATCCCCCCGCAAGCTCAAGCCCGGTGAGGGTGGCTGACAAAACAACGGAGTACCAACGATGGAATGGTGGGGGCGCATCGGCGCGCGGGTGCTGCTCGGCTTGCTGTGGCTGGTCCACTGGCTGCCGCTGGGCGCGCAGGCGGCGCTGGGCCGTGGGTTGGGGGCGCTGCTGCACACGTTCGCACGGCGACGGCGACGGATCGCGCTGCGCAACCTGGCGCTGTGCTTTCCGGACTGGCCGCCGGAAAAGCGCGCGGCGGTGGCGCGCGAGCATTTTGGTTGGCTGGGCCGCAGCCTGATCGAGCGCGGCCTGATCTGGTACGCGCCGGCCCGGCGTCTCAAGCGTCTGATCCGCGTCGAAGGCCAGGTCGACTTTGCCGAGAAGCACGCCGGCCCGGTGATGTGGCTGGTGCCGCACTTCATGGCGCTGGACGTCGCCGGCATGGCGACCCAGCTGTTCCAGGGCCGCCGCGTCGCGTCGATCTACCAGCGCCAGAGCAACCCGGTGTTCGATGCCCGCATGCGCGACGGCCGGCTGCGCTTCGGCAACGCCGAAATCTTCTCGCGCCACGAAAAGGCGCTGCCGCTGGTGCGTGCAATCAAACGGGGGGCCGTGTTCTTCAACCTGCCGGACATGGATTTCGGCCGCAAGGAAGCGGCCTTCGTGCCGTTCTTCGGCGTCCCCGCGGCGACGCTGCTGGCGCCGGCGCGCATGAGCGCAGGCCTCGGCCTGACGGTGCAGCCAGTGATCGCCGAGATGCTGCCGGGTGGGCAGGGTTACCGCGTGAGGTTCCTGCCGCCGTGGACCAACTTCCCCGGCAAGGAGGACGAGGTCGCCGCGACCCGCCGCATCAACGCGTTCATCGAGAGCGAAATTCAGCGCCTGCCGGCGCAGTACCTGTGGGTGCACCGCCGATTCAAGACCCGCCCGCCGGGTGAGGCCAAGCTCTATTGAAGTGCCCCCCGCCGGCCACCGACCCGCTCACGCGGCGGGTACGGTGCCTGGCTGGTCCGCCGGCGCCGCACCGAGCGCGGTGTCGATGACGCGCAGCGCGTCGACGATGTTCACCGGCTTGGTCAGGTAGCCGGTCGCGCCGGCCTCGAAGGCCGCCTCTTGTTGCCGGCGGGTGGCATCGGCCGAGACGACGATCGCCGGGATGTCGCGCAGTCCGGGCTGGCGGCGCAGCCAGCGCAACAGCTCCAGGCCGTTGCCGTCGGGCAGGTGCATGTCCACCAGCGCCAGCTGAGGGCGCATCTGCTCGATCAACGCCTGGCCATGCCGGATCGATTCGCACAGGTGCAGGCGGCAGGCCGGCCTCAGCGCGAACAGGTCGCGCATCAAGGCGGCATTCATCGCGTTGTCTTCGACGTACACGACGTCGCCGAGGGTTCCGGGCGGCGGCGGTACCGCGACCCTTTCGGGAGCGGGGCTGTCGGCGACGTGGCTGTCGACGGTCGGCAGCAGCACGCTGAAGCAGCTTCCCTCGCCGGGCCGGCTTTGCACCTCGATGCGCCCGCCCATCAGGTCGATCAGGCGCTTGCTGATCACGAGGCCGATGCCGGTTCCGGCGATGCCCGACGACTCCAGCCCGAGGCGGTCGAACGGCGTGAACAGCCGTTGCCGCTGCGCTTCGTCCATGCCGCGGCCGGTGTCGAGCACATGCACCCCGGCGAACCCGTCGTCGGGGTTGGCCAGCACCAGGCGCACGTCGCCACCCGGGCGGTTGTACTTGATCGCGTTGCTCAGCAGGTTCAGCAGCACCTGGGTCAGCCGCGTCGGATCGGCCAGCACCATCTGCGTCTGGCCGTCGGGCGGCGCCTGCAGCCGCACCTGCAGCTGGTCGGCCTGCGGGCTGACCAGCCGCAGCGCCTGGGCAATCACGCCTTGCAAATCCACCGCGCTGGCGGACAGCGTGACCTGGCCGGACTCGATGCGCGACAGGTCCAGCACGTCGTCGATCAGCTTGAGCAAATGCCAGCCGGCGGTCTCGATGCGCAGCACGCGCTCGCGCTGCGCTGGCGCCAGCGCGTCGGCGCCCTGCATGCTCATCAACTGGGCAAAGCCGAGGATCGCGTTCAGCGGCGTGCGCAGCTCGTGGCTGACGCGGGAGAGGAATTCCGACTTGGTCCGGCTGGCCGCTTCGGCGCGCTCGCGCGCCAGCTCGAGCTCTGCCGCGCGTTGGCGCTGGGTCTGGTCGGCAGCAATGTACAGAAACCCGGTCAGCGCGCCCTGGGCGTTGCGCACCGCCGTCACGGCCAGCGACACCAGCAGGCGCGAGCCATCGCGCCGCAGGTAGGTCCAATCGCGCACCTCGTAGCCGCTCAGCCGGGCCATCGCCACGAACACCTCGTCACCGACCACCTCGCGACCGAGCTGGGCACGCAGTTCGACCGCGCGGGCTTGTACCTCCTGCGGATCGTGAAACCGCGCAAGTGCCGCGTGGCCGAGCACGGCCTCGGCCGGCCAACCGAGCATCTTGGCGGCGCCGCGGTTGAACAAACGCAGCACGCCGTGGGTGTCGGTGGCGATGAAGGCCACCTCGGTGGCGGCATCCAGCACTGCCTGCAGGTCACGTCGGGCGTCGCTGGCGCGTTGCTCCTGCTCCTGCAGCCGGTCGAGCAGCCCACGCAGTCGCTCCCACAGCGCGTGCGCTTCTTCGCTGCCGAAGTCCAGGTCGGTGTCAGGGGATTGGCCATCGACGATCGCCTGCGCGGCACCGGCCAGCCGTCGGTACCGTTCGGCCACCCGGCGCGCCAGGCGCAGCGCTGCCAGCACGGCCAGCACCAGCGCCACGGCGATCGAGAAACCGGCGACCACGCCGATGCGCCACAGCGGCGCCAGCAAGCGCGAGCGAGGCTGTGCCACCAGCACGGTCCAACCGGCCGGACGGGCCAGCGCCGCGTCCGCCAGCCAGCGTTCGCCGTTCAGCTCGATGTGTCCCCGCGTCGGCCCCTTGCTCTCCAGCGCGGTGCGCACCAACGGCAGGTCGCGCAGGTTCTCCTGCCAGTTCGCCAGGTGGGGGTCGGGGTGCACGATCACGTGGCCCTTGGCGTCGAGCACGATGACAGCGAGGTCTTGCTGGCCGGCGAACTGCCGCAGTTCCTGCGCCAAGCCCGCCAGTGACATGTCCGCCACCAGCATGCCCTGGCCCGCCGGCACGGCCAGCGCGGCGGTGACCCGGCCGCTGAATGGAGACAAGAAGGTGTCGGACCACACCGGCCCCTCGCGCTCGCGGGCCAGCGCGTAGAAAGGTCGGGCGGAAAAGTCGAGGCCCCGGACATCGGCCGCGTGCACACCGGTGCTGGGGCGCAGTCCGGCGGCCTGGGTGATGCCTTGCGCGTCGGTCAGGTAGACGGCCTCGAAGGCCGGTGTCGCTTCAAGCGTGTCCTGCAGCACCTGGTGCTGCAAAGGGGCGGGCGTGGTCGGCGCCTTCAGCAACTGCGCCGACAGCTGCAGCGTTCGCTGCGGCACGGTCAAGACCGCTTCGAGCTGGCCCCGGATTGCCGTCGACATGCGCTCGTTGTCGCGCTCGATCTCGCGCAGGGCCGCGGGCACGGCCAGCGCACCCCACAACAGCGCGGCTGCCAGCAACGGCAGTGCGGCCACCAATGCGAACTGCCACGCGAAGACGCTGTGCAGCGCCACCCGCTTCTGCTTCTTCATGAGCGCAGCGGGACGAAACGGCCGGCCCTGACCTCCGTCACATGCAGCGGGCGTTGGGTGTCGCCGTTGGCGTCCAGCACGATGTCGCTGTACAGGCCGCGCCAGCGCTGCTGCGGCTCGGACAGCGTTTGGCGCAGGTCGTGCCCCTGTGCCTGCCGAGCCCTCGCCGCAGCGCCCACCATCACCGCCTCGTACGACTGCACGGCCGGGGTGCCCGGGTCGTCGCCGAAACGCTCGCGGTAGCGCTGGCGAAAGGCGACGTAGGTTGGCGCAGTGCCGTCCAGGTCGAGCGCCTGCAGCGCCAGGCAGCCTTCCACGGCGTGCCCACCCAGTTGCAGCAAACGCGTGTTGGCCGCCCACGGCGTGACGGCCAGCCCGATCGCCGGCTCCAGGCGGCGCAGTTGTTGAGACGCCAGGGCCGAATCACCGACCCCGGCCACCAGCAGCACCGCCTGGGGCTTGTCGGCCATCAACAAGCCGGCCAGTGCGGTGAAGTCGTTGTTGGTCCCGTCGTACCCGAGCTCGGTGGTCACCGTGGCACCCGCCTTCTGCAGGCGTTCGGTGAACGAGCGGGCGAAGCTTTCGGAATAGGCCCGGTTGCGCCGGTCCATCAGCACCGCGACACGACGCTGGCCGCGCGAAAGCATCAAGTCTGCCAATTGGCGCGCGCCGATGGCGGCGCCCGAGGCGACGCGAAAGAAGTGGTCCGCCTTGCCGCTGAGCTCGTCGCTGGTGGCCGTCGGGCTGATCAGCACCAGCTTCTCCTGCTCGGCCAGCGGCAGCACGGCGACCGCCACCGAGCTGGTCATCGGGCCGACCACGAACGCCACCTGCTGCGCCGCCAACGAGCGCAGGGCCGCGCGGGCCTTGTCGTCGTCTTGTTGATCGTCCTCGACCCGCAGCTCGTAGCGCGCGCCGCCCTGGCCGTTCAAGGTCTCGACCGCCAGCAGGGCGCCGTTGCGCCCGTTCACCCCGAGTTCGGCCACGCTGCCGGACAAGCCGCCGATGAAGCCGATGCGAACGGGCTCGGGCGCGCGCCGGCAGGCGGCCAGCCCGAGCGCTGCCAAGCCAAGGAGCAAAAGGTGTCGACGGTGGAGGACGGGCTTCATCTTGTCCGCCGCGCGACTGCTGCGGGGCGCGTCGATGCAACCTTACGCCAATTCAACGGGCCTTGCGATGCAAAAGCGCCAACATGAGGGGCATCCGGCACGTCTGAACCGGCCCGCCCGGAGGGCGGAGCCTGTGGTCTCGAGCGAAGCGGGAAGGCGCCACCGGACCCGGCAGTACATAGCCGCCGGGCCGGCCGCGATGACAGCGTATGAGGGCAGTGTGCGCCCCGCCGGCCCGGCCGGACACTGTCAGCTCTGACAGGGTACAGATGCGCCGGATTGCGCGACGATCAGAAACTCACGCATTTTCCAGTGGCGGCCCGCTGCGCCCGGCATGCGCCGATTGTGGGCGCACGGCGGGCGCGGGAGGAGGGGGCGTCCCAACGCCGATAATCCCCTTCATGCGTGTTCGCTTCACCAAGATGCACGGCGCGGGCAACGACTTCGTCGTGCTCGACGCCACCCGTGTGCCGCTGACGCTGAGTACGTCCCAGCTGCGCCTGCTGGGCGACCGGCGCTTCGGAGTCGGCGCCGACCAGATCCTCGTCGTCGAGCCTGCCACGCAGGCGGGCGTGGATTTCCGCTACCGCATTTTCAATGGCACCTCGGGCGCCGAAGTCGAACACTGCGGCAACGGCTCGCGCTGCTTCGTGCGCTATGTGCGCGAGCACGGGCTGACCGACCGCGACACCATCCGCGTCGAAACGATGAACAACCTGCTCGAGCTGCGCCAGCAGCCCGACGGCCGCGTCACGGTCGACATGAACAAGCCGGTGTTCGAGCCGAGCCGCGTGCCGTTCGACACCGCCGGGCTGCAGGCGCACGAGCAGAACGCCTTCGCGCTGTGGCCGCTGGACCTGCCGGACGACCGGCGCGCCCGTCGCCCCGGCACGCGCGAGGTCGAAGTCGCCGTGCTGTCGATGGGCAACCCCCACGCCGTGCTGCGGGTCGACAACGTCGCCGAGGCGCCGGTGGCTGAGCTGGGCCCGATGATCGAAGCCCACCCGCGCTTTCCGCGCAAGGTCAATGTCGGTTTCATGCAGGTGCAAAGCCGCGCGCAGATCGCGCTGCGGGTCTTCGAGCGCGACGCTGGCGAGACGCTGGCCTGCGGCACTGGCGCTTGCGCGGCGGTGGTCGCCGGCATCCGGCTCGGCTGGCTGGATGCGCAGGTCGACGTCGACATGCGTGGCGGCCGGTTGACGGTGCAGTGGGATGGCGGCGATGCTCCGGTGCTGATGACCGGCCCGGCCGAAACGGTTTTTGAAGGGGAGATCGAGCTGTGAGCACGAAGGGCCGCCCCAAGGGCGAACTCCCCCTCGGGGGGACGGCGCGCAGCGCCAAGGAGGCAACATGAACACCGGTGTACAAGGGATCACCGAAGAAGACATTGCCGCCTACCTGGCCAACACGCCGGGCTTCTTCGAGCGGCAGGCCGAGTTGCTGGCGACGATTCAGCTGGCCAGCCCGCACGGTGGCCGCGCCGTCTCGCTGCAGGAGCGGCAGATGGAGATGCTGCGCGAGCGCATCAAGGGCCTCGAGCGCCGCATCATCGAGATGATCCGCGCTGGCCACGACAACGAGGCGCTGGTCAACAAGATGCACCGCTGGACGCGTGCGGTCATGTTGGCACGCAGCACCATCATGCTCGGCCAGGTGCTGATCGAAGAGCTGAAGCACGAGTTCATGATCCCGATGGTCGCGCTGCGGCTGTGGGGCGTGGCGCCTTCTCACACCGGCCTGCCGTGGGCGCAGCCGGTCAGCGATGACCTGAAGACCTTCGCCGCCAGCCTGGCGGCGCCCTATTGCGGCCTGAACAGCGGCTTCGAGGCGGCGCACTGGCTGGCCGCCGACGGCACGCCGGCCCAGTCGATTGCGCTGATTCCGCTGCGCCTGGGCGCTGCCAGCGGCGAATGCTTCGGCCTGCTGGTGCTGGGCTCGCCCGATGCATTGCGCTTCCAGAGCGACATGGGCACCGAGTTCCTGCAGCAGGTCGGTGAACTGGCCAGCGCCGCGATGGCGCGCGCCCTGGCGGATTGATGGGCTGATGGACCTCCACGCCCCGTTCCGGGGGCTGCCTTGCAGGCCGCGCCGCGCAGCAGGCCCGGCCCCTCGGCAGGCACGACCAGTCCGCGGGACGGGTCATGTCCGGCCGCGGCCCCCCGAGGGGGCTCGCGCAGCGGACCGGCAAAGCCGGATCCGCGTACGCCCGTTGAAGTCGATGGCTCCTTCGGAGCATCGCGGCTCCGAATGTCGACGCAGCAGCCACCGATCGAGCGTTACCTGACGCATCTGCAGGCTGAGCGGCGCGTCGCGGCGCGCACGTTGACGCTGTACACCGATGCACTGACGCGGTTGGCTGCCGGCGCGGCCGAACTGCACATCGAGCTGAATGCACTGCAATCGCACCACGTGCGCATGCTGCTGGCGCGTGCCCACACGGGCGGCCTGTCGCCGCGCAGCCTGGCGCTGCAGCTGTCGGCCTGGCGCGGCTTCTACCGCTGGTGGGGTCTGCAGGGGGGCGTCAAGCTGAACCCGGTCGAGGGGGTGAGGGCGCCCAAGGCGGCCAAGCCGCTGCCGAAGGCCCTGCCGGTCGACCAGGCGGTGGCATTGGCCAACCAATCGCCCGAACACACCGACCCGGCGCTCGCAGCGCGCGACCATGCGATCGTCGAGCTGCTGTACGGCAGCGGCCTGCGGGTCGGCGAGTTGGTGGCGCTGGACTGCCAGGCCGGTGACGCTGCGGCGGGCTGGGTCGACCTGGCCGATGGCAGCGCGCAGGTCCGCGGCAAGGGGTCGAAATGGCGCAGCGTGCCGGTCGGCAGCGCTGCACGCGACGCGCTGCAGGCTTGGCTGGCGGTGAGGCCGGGGGTCGCGTCAGCCGGCGAGGCGGCGCTGTTCGTCAGCCAGCGTGGCACACGGCTGTCGACGAGCCAGGTCCGCACCCGGTTGAAGACGCTGGCCTTGCAAGCCGGCTTGCCGACTTCCGTCCATCCGCACATGCTGCGCCACAGTTTCGCCTCGCACCTGCTGCAGTCCAGCGGTGACCTGCGCGCGGTGCAGGAGCTGCTGGGCCATGCCAACATCAGCACGACCCAGGTCTACACGAAGCTGGACTTTCAGCACCTTGCGAAGGTCTACGACGCTGCTCATCCACGTGCCAAGCGGCGATGACGCTGGACTTTGTCTTCGGCCGGCGCTTCGCGCCTTCACGTCGCTGCGCGACATGAGCCTGCGACGCAACGTGCGCCGGGGCGCACGTTGTCAGCACTTGGCCAAGGTGTACGACGCCGCGCACCCCCGTGCGAAGCGTCGATAGCACCTGCCCAGGCAACAGGCCTTACTGCTGCTTGTCACTGACGGTGTGGATCAGCGTGATGCGGCTGCCGTCGCCGTCGGGCGAGACGTTGACGGTGGCCGCTTCATTGGACTTCGGGTCGCTGATTGCCAGCGACATGCCGTTGTCTTCCGCAGCCGAGTCGATGACGGTCCTGCCCTCGCCGGCGGTGGACTTCAGCTTGTCGCGATACCACGCCGAGACGGTCTTGGCCGCATCGCTGGTCACCAGCTCGATCGACACCATCTCGCCGCCGCCGTTCTTGATGCGGGTACCGCTGTTTTCGGCCGGCGTGGCGCCCGGGTAGAACGGAATCTTGACGTCGGCTTCGCTCAGCTTGGCCGAGCCCATCTCCATCTTGAAGGCCTTGCCGTGTTCGTCGGTGCCCTCGGCCGTCATGCCGCCCTGGGACAGGTCGACCTTGGTGTTGCCGCCGTTCTGGTTGATCTGCGACTCCATGTATTTCTCGGTCGCCTTTTCGGTCGCCATTTCGGTGACCTTGCCGCAGCCGGCCAGGCCGGCGAGCGCAGCGGCCAGCGCCAAGGTGGTGAGGGAACGGGGCATTTGAACGCTCGACATCGCGGGGCTCCTCCTGGGTGTGTCGTAGGCGAAGATTGTGACGGTGCTCAACGCATGACCACGGCCGGTGGTGGACTCGAAACTAGGGGCCATGCGGGCGGCAATCACCGCGCTGACAATCGCGCCTTCGCATTTCTGCCCGAGGACGCGATGCAACTTGCCGCCACTTCCTGGTTCCTGGCCCGCCACTTGATCGGCAGCGCGCTGTGCTGCGCGCTGGCCTGGCTCTTTCTGTGGACAGGGCCGGTGGCCGCGGCCGAAGCGGCCCCCTCCGTGGCCCCGGCCGCCAGTGTCGCCGCGCCCCGCTTTCCGGTGCGTGCTGCCGACGATGCGTGGCGTGCCGCGTTGCCGCGTGAGCCTGAAGCCGCGACGCGCGCCTACCTGGACCGGCTGTCGCCCGAAGCCCGCGCCCGGTCGGACGCCTACTTCGAAGGCGGGTACTGGCTGATCCTCTGGAACACGCTGCTCGGCCTGGCCGTGGCCGCGCTGCTGCTGTGGACGCGGCCGTCGACGGCGGTGCGCGACTGGGCCCGTCGGGTGGCCCGCTGGCGCTGGCTGGCCGATGCGGTGTACGGCGGCTTCTACGCCGTGGCCACCTGGGTGCTCACGCTGCCGCTGACGGTCTACGAAGGCTTCATGCGCGAACACGCCTACGGCATGGCGACGCAAGGGTTTGCCGCGTGGTTCGGCGAGCGCCTGGTTCAGTTGGGCGTCGTGACGCTGATCCTCGGCCTGTCGGTCTCGCTGCTGTATGCGTTGCTGCGCCGCACCGGCGACCGGTGGTGGATGTGGGCGAGCGTGGTGACGGTGTCGCTGTCGGCGCTGGGGGCCTTGGTGGCGCCGGTCTGGATCGACCCGCTGGTCAATACCTACAAGCCGGTCGAAGACGGCCCGATCAAGCGGGCGGTGCTGGCGATGGCGCATGCCAACGGCGTGCCGGCCGACAACGTCTACGAATTCGACGCGTCGCGCCAGACCACCCGGGTCAGCGCGAATGTCTCGGGGCTGGGGGACACGGCGGCGATTCGGCTGAACGACAACCTGCTGCGCCGTGCGAGCGACAGCGAGATCCGTGCCGTGATGGGCCATGAAATCGGCCACTACGCGATGCACCACATCACGAAGTCGCTGGTGATGTTCGGCGTGTTGTTCCTGGCGGGCTTCGCATTTGCTGCCTGGGCCATGCGCCGGCTGCTGTCCCGTTTTGGTGCACGCTGGCGCCTGCCCAGCGGGCCCGAAGGCGTGGCCGACGTCGGCTCGCTGCCGTTGCTGGTGGGCGCCATCGGCGTCTTCATGTTCGTGGCCACGCCGATCACCAACACCATCACACGGACGATGGAGGCCGAAGCTGACATGTGGTCACTCAATTTGGCGCGCGAACCACTGGGCTTGTCTGAAGCGATGCTCAAACTGGCCGAATACAGAAAGACCGAGCCGGGGCCGCTCGAGGAGTTCGTCTTCTTCGATCACCCCAGCGCGCGCAGCCGCATCCTGATGGCCATGCGCTGGCGCGAGCAACGGCTGCCATGACAGCGAGGCTCGGGCACCCTCTGAACACCGGGGCCGCGCCTGCCGCCGCCGATGGGCCGCCGGCGCAGTTCAGCCCCTTCCCTTTCCCCACCACCTATACCGAGCACACCCCATGCCCATGAGTTTGACGACGTCTTCTTCGCGTACTCCCGCGGTTCGCGCTCTTCGCGTTGCCTTGATGCTCGTCGCCGCCAGTGCCGCGGCCACCGTCCAGGCCCAATGGAGCCAGGACGGCTACGACGCCGGCAAGAGCTACGCCAACACGGCCGAATCGACTCTGACGCGACAGAACGCCGGCCAGCTGACCCAGAAATGGCAAGCCATGATCGGCCAGTTCTACGCCAGCTCGGCAATCCAGGCCGATGGCCGGCTGTTCGTCTGTTCCAACCTGTACGGTGTCTCGGCCCAGGCGCCGGACACCGGGGACATGCTGTGGAGCCAACCGGACGCCGGTGTCGGTGACTGCGGCAACCCGGCGTTGGCCGGCAGCACCGCCTACCTGGTCAGCTCGTCGTTCAACACGCCGTACCGCAATGTGCTGACCGCCGTCGACCAGCCGTCGGGCAAGGTGCTGTGGACGGCCGACTTGCCGGCGGGCTCGGCCTACCTGAACCTCGGCTTCGGCCCGGCGGTGCAGGGCGACCGGCTGTACGTCAACACCGGCCGTACCGCGGTGATGGCGGTCGACACCGCCGACGGCCGCCTCGTCTGGCAGGCCAGCACCGGCGGCGGCGTGGTGTTGAACAATGATGTGGCCGTCGCCAACGGCCGTGTTTTCACGACCACCTGGCACGAGTGCTGCGACGCCAACCCGCGCCAACTGTTCGCCTTCGACGCGGCGACCGGCGCGGCGCTGTGGGCCAGCGATGTCGACACCAGCAACATGCAGTACCCGGCGCTGGCGCAGGACCGGCGGGTGATCGTCGGCAGCGACAGCGGCGTCGTGCGCGCCTTCGCTGCCGCGAGCGGCAAGCTGCTGTGGAGCCGCACGCTGTCCGGCTACATCTCGTCCCCGCTCGTCGGCAAGGGCCATACGGTGTACGCCGCCAGCGGCAACCGCCAGGTCCAGGCCATGGACGCACGCACCGGCGACGTGCTGTGGACGCGCACGCTGTCGGGCACCCACCAGGTCGCCTCCAACCTGGCGTGGGCCAACGGCGCGCTGTACATGACGACGCAGGACTTCAACACCGCCAAGCAGCTGCTGGTGCTGAGTGCCCGCACCGGCAAGGTAACGGCCGCTGTGCCGCTGTCGATCCGCGGCAGTTTCACCAAACTGACCGTCATCGACGGCCGGGTGTACCTGAGCAGCGAGGGCCAGGTGACCGCGTTCGGCCTCTGACGCCAAACCCCCGGCAAGCCCCACG
Organism: Ideonella sp.; assembly: GCF_036277275.1. Classification (GTDB taxonomy): domain Bacteria; phylum Pseudomonadota; class Gammaproteobacteria; order Burkholderiales; family Burkholderiaceae_C; genus Ideonella. Next base: position 13,596 of record NZ_DASUNH010000010.1, read on the forward strand.
GCGGCCGGCAGGCGCGGGTTCCCCCCCCGGGCCTTCCGGCCGCTGCGCGTTTCATCCCCCGATCCTGCAGCCTGTCGCATGGCCGGCGACAGGGCACCGGGCCTCACCTACAGTGTTCTACATCAGTAACACACCCAGGTGCCCCTGGCACCCGGGACCGAGCCAGAAAGGGGAAGGCTATGCCAACCTGGGATGACCGCCAGCCGATCTACCGGCAACTTGCCGACCGCCTGGCCGGTGCGCTGCTCGACGGTGACCCACCCGAGGGCGAGCCGATGCCGTCGGTGCGGGCGCTGGCGGCGCAGTACATGCTGAACCCGTTGACGGTCGGCCGGGCCTTGCAGGCGCTGACCGACGATGGGCTGCTCGACAACCGGCGCGGGCTCGGCCTTTTCGTGCGAGCCGGCGCCCGCGACAAGCTGCGCTCGCTGGAACGCCAACGGTTCCTCGAACAAGAGTGGCCCCAGCTGCGCACCAAGCTGCGGCGCCTGGGCTTGCACATGGACGAATTGCAGTGGGAACAAGCCTGAGGGAGACGACGATGAACGACACCAACAACACCTTGATCCGGGCCGAGAACCTGTCCTTGCATTACGGCAAGAAGCTGGCGCTGGACCGTCTGAACTTCAGCATCGCCAAGGGCCGCGTCATCGGCCTGCTCGGCCACAACGGCGCCGGCAAGACATCGCTGATGAAGGCGATGGTCGGCCTGCATGCCCATGAAGGGCAGCTCGACGTGCTGGGTTTCGAGCCGCAGCGCGACCGCGTCAAGCTGCTGCGGGAGGTGACCTACATCCCCGACGTGGCGATCCTGCCGCGCTGGGCCCGGGTCGAACAGCTGATCGAGCTGATGAGCGGGCTGCACCCGAAGTTCTCGGCCGATCGTGCCCGCACGCTGCTCAAGCGCACCAGCGTCAAGCCGAGCGACAAGGTCAAGGCCCTGTCCAAGGGGATGGTGGTGCAGACGCACCTGGCGCTGATCGCCGCGGTCGATGCGAAGCTGATGATCCTGGACGAGCCGACGCTCGGCCTCGACGTGCTCAGCCGCAAGGCCTTCTACGAGATGCTGATCGACGAGTGGTGCGACGGTGAGCGCAGCGTGCTGATCTCGACCCACCAGGTCGAGGAGATCGAGGGCCTGCTGTCCGACGTGATGATGCTCAACGAGGGCAAGCTGGTGCTCAACATCCCGCTCGACCAGATCGACGAGCGCTTCGTCGCGCTGAAGCACGATCCGCAGGCGGCCGAGGCGATTGCCGCGGCGCACCCGATCCTGCGCTACCGCCAGCAGGGCGAGTCGGCCGCGCTGTTCGACGGCGCACCACCGGCCCATGTGGCCTCGCTCGGCCAGCGCATGCGGCCCAGCCTGGTCGACCTGTTTGTCGCGCTGACCCGCGCGCCCGAAATCAACCCGCAACGCTGAAGCGCACGAGGAGACGCACGATGCAAACCTTCAAGACCCTGTTGTTGCGCGAGTGGATGCAGCATCGCTTCGGCTGGCTGCTGCTGGGCAGCATTCCGCTGGCGATCATGGTGCCGCTGCTGACCATCGGGACTGTCGAGATGGGTGACAAGGCGCCTACGCCGCTGATGGTGGCGTTGACCTTCGCCGCCGGCTACACCTTCTTCCTGATGGTGCTGATCGGCGGCTCGGTCGCGATCCAGGCGCCCGGCCTGGCGCGGCGCGACCGGCAGGACCGTTCGATCGAGTTCTGGCTGTCGCTGCCGAACAGTCACTCGGGCAGCATCGGCGCGACGCTGCTGATGAACCTGTGGCTGCTGCCGCTGATGGCGCTCGGCCTGGCGATCGCCGGCGGTGTGGTCAGCGCCTTGATCGCGGTGCTGCGGGTGCACGGCCTGGACGGCTTGACCGAGATGCCCTGGGGCACGCTGTTGCCGATGTGGCTGATGAGTGCCGGCCGGACCGCGCTGGGCATGGTGCTGGGCACGCTGTGGCTGGGGCCATTCGTGATCGGCGCGATGGCGGCCTCGGCCTGGCTGAAGCGTTGGGGCGTCGCCGCGATGGTGGCGGTGCTGGGCCTGGGCGGCGTGATCCTGGCCAAGGTCTACCACCAGACCTGGCTGATCGACGTGCTCAGCGACCAGTTCGAGCACGCCGGCTGGGCCTTCATGCCGACGCTGCAGGGCGCCCACGACTTCGACAACGACCTCGGCCCGCTCGACAGCGTCGCCAGTTTCGGCCACTGGATGCTGCAAGACACCGGCCTGGCCATCGGCGATCTCTTCACGCCGCGCTTTGCCGCCACGCTGCTCGTGATCGCCGGTTGCTTCGGCCTGATGGTCCTGCGCCGAGCTCGCGGATAGTCCCCCGGGGCGCGCTGAGCGCCGCCCCCATCAAGTGGCGTGCGCGGATCCGGCTCTGCCGGTCCGCTGCGCGAGCCCCCTCGGGGGGCAGCCCGCCGGAGCGGGCGTGGGGGCTAACAGTTCCCGCCGAAACGCCGATCGGATTGCTTGCGGAATTCGGTCGGCGTCATGCCTTTGATCTCCAGGAAGCGCCGGTTGAAGTTGGCCACGTTGTTGAAGCCGACTTCGTAGCAGATGTGGGTGACCAGCCGGTCCGAATCCATCAGCAGCTGGCAGGCCCGCTGCACGCGCACGCGGTTGACGAAGTCGGTGAAGGTGTTGCCGGTGGCGCGGCGGAAGAAGCGCGAGAAGCGGCTCTCGCTCATGTCCAGGCTGGCGGCGATCTCCGAGGCGGCCAGGGGCTGCGCCACGTCGGCCATGATGCGCTGGACCACCGCGTTGATCTGGTCGAGCTGCTGGTCATCGTCGGCGCTTTGCATCTGAACGCTCGACAACATCCGGTAGTCGGTGCATCGCGCCATCTCGGCCAGCAAGGTGACGAAGGCGGCGAACCGCTTCAGGCCGCGATTGCCCTTCATCGCATGCCACTGGCGCTGGGCCACGTCACCCAAGCCGAAGAACTCGATGCCGTGACGCGCACGCTCCAGCATCGGCAGCACCTCGCCCAGCTCGGGCAGGTGCTCGGCCGCGCTGGCGATCGGCCCGTGGGGGAACTGGATCACCAGGTCGCGCAGCGCGACGCCACCCTCGGGCACGTCGGTCGAGACCCAGTTGTGCGGCAGGCGCGGCCCGGCCAGCACCAAGTGACCGGGTTCGAACGGCCCGATCCAGTCGCCGACGAAGGCCTTGCCGGAGGTCGCGACGATCAGGTGCAGCTCATACTCGTCGTGGTGGTGCCAGCGCGCCAGCGGCGTCGGGAAGCCGTGCGCCAGGCAGCGGATCAGGCCCACGTCTTCCGGCGCCTCGTAGCCCAGCGCCGGGCTGCGCGTGAAGTCGCGCTCGAACTCGGGCTGGCGCTGGCGGGGCAGGTGGCGTGACGACATGGTCAGGATGGTGGCACGGCCGGGCGTCGAGATGAAGCGCAGAACGCTCAGCTCATGACTGCGCCGCCGTCGACGTTCAGCGTCTGGGCCGTGATGTACGCCGCGTCGTGGCTGGCCAGGAAGACCGCGGCACCGGCGATGTCGTCCGGCCGGCCCATGCGCCCCAGCGGTACCGCCTCGCCGACGCGGCGCTTCTTCTCGCCCAGCGGCAGGTTTTCGTAGCGGGCGAACAGCGCGTCCACGTGCTGCCACATCGGCGTGTCGACCACCCCCGGGGCGATCGCGTTGACGCGGATGCAGTGCGGCGCCATCGCCAGCGCGGCGCTCTGGGTGTAGCTGATCACCGCCGCCTTGGTCGCGCAGTAGTGCGACACCAGCGCTTCGCCGCGCCGGCCGGCCTGCGAGCTGAGGTTGATCACGCTGCCCGGCCGCCCGGCCTGCACCATGCGCGCGAGCACCTTCTGCATCACGAAGAACATCGCCTTGACGTTGACCGCGAACAGCCGGTCGAACATCGCCTCGTCGCTCGCCAGCAGAGGCGCCATGTCGAAGATCGCGGCGTTGTTGAACAGCGTGTCGATCGGCCCATGCTGGGCTTCGGCCAGCGCGATCAGCGCGTCGACCTGCATCGGTTGCGTCACGTCGGCGCTGCAGTAGTGCAACCGGCCGGCGTGCGCGGCGCTGGCCTCGCGAAACGCCGATGAAGGCTCGGCCGGCAGATCGGCCACCGTGCAGCGGGCGCCTTCGCGTGCAAAGGCCGCGGCCACCGCCAGCCCGATGCCGCCACCGGCGCCGGTCAGCAGTGCGTGTTGACCATCCAGACGTCCGCTCATGCCGCCGCCCTCACGAAAGTGGCAACGCGTTCGCTCGCGTCGCGCAGCGCGGCCACGAGCCGCTGGTCACCGGCCTGGGCGCCCCACAGCGCCGCCTGGCTGGCCAGCGCCACGATGGGGTCGCTGGCATCACAGATGGCCTTGGCCACGAGAGGGTTCATTGCTTGGTCCTGGTAGGGGTGGTCCAGCGCGCCGTGCCGCCAGCGCTGCAGGAAGGCGAGGAACAGCGCCGGCAGCATCGCGACGCTGTCGATCGACTCGTTGCGCACCAGCCGCTCGCGGATCGTCGGCGCGATGAAGCCCGGGATCTTCGAGAAGCCATCCATCGCGACGCGCTGGTTGGTGTCCTGGATGGCCGGGTTGGCGAAGCGGTCCAGCACCACGTCGCGGTAGGCCGCGAGGTCGAGCGGGCTGGGCCGATCAGGCGTATCGAGCACCGGGATCACGTCGTCGGTGACGTAGTCGAAGGCCATCTGGCGGATGGCCGGGTCCTGCGTGCCCTCGTGGATGAAGTCGTAGCCGCGCAGCGTGCCGGCCCAGGCGATGCAGCTGTGCGTCGCATTCAGCAGGCGGATCTTCGCCTCTTCATACGGCGCCACCGAGTCGACCATCTCGACGCCGACCTGCTCCCACACGGGGCGACCGGCGGCGAAGCGGTCTTCAATCACCCACTGGATGAAACTTTCGCTCATCAGCGCGGCCGGGTCATCGATGCCGGTGGCCGCGCGCACCCGCTCGCGCACCGCTGGTGTCGGCCGCGGCGTGATCCGGTCGACCATCGCGTTCGGGCTGGTGGTGTTCGACTCCACCCAGGCCAGCAAGGCCGGATCGCTGAGGCGTTCGATGAATTGCAGCAGGCCGCCGCGCGAGCGGTCACCGTTGTGGCGCAGGTTGTCGCAGTTCAGCAGCGTCACCGGGCCGCTGCCGCGGCGCATCCGCTCACGCAGCATCGCGGTCAGGGCGCCGTAGATCGTGGCGCCAGGGCGCTGCTCTTTCGCAGCGTCCAGGTCGGCGGCCAGATCGGCAAAGCCGAGGTCGAGCTGGTTCTTCGCGTCGAGGTAGTAGCCGGCCTCGGTGACGGTGAACGAGATGATCCGTGTGGCCGGATCGGCCGCCGCGTCGATCAGCGCGGCGAGCGACGGCTCGTACGCGTACACCCGACGGATCGAGGTGATGCGTTCGTAGCGGGTCTCACCGGCCGGGGACACGGTTTCCAGCGTGAAGGCACCGCCCTGCGCCCGCAGCGCGTCGATCAGCTCGGGCACGTCGTTGCGCAGGTTGCCGCCGGACAGGACCCACGAGGTGTCGCCGCGCTGGTGCAATGCGTTCAGATAGACGGCCTGATGGGCACGGTGGAACGAGCCCAGGCCCAGGTGCAGCATCACGAAAGGCACCTCGCTCATGCGGCCTCCGCGGTGCTGGCCGGCACGCCGCTGCGCGTCACGCGGCCTTGTGCGTCGAACAGGTGCGCGGCATCGGCATCGATCGCGACCCCGACGATGTGGCCCGCTTGCAGGTGCGTGCGCGTGCTTTGCCGTGCAACGAGTTGCGCACCCCCATCGGTGCTCATGTAGACCAGCGTTTCGGCGCCGAGCGCTTCGACCAGCTCGACCTTGCCGCTGAACTGGCCCTGGCCCACTGGCGTCAAGGTCAGGTTCTCGGGTCGCAGGCCGACGTAGCCACCGGCGGGCACCGGCAAGCCGCAGACGTCTTCCAACTGCGGCACCTGGGCGGCCGCTACGACGTTCATCTGCGGCGTGCCGATGAACTGCGCGACGAACTGGTTCGCCGGCTTGTCGTACAGCTCTAGCGGCGTGCCGACCTGTTCGATCACGCCGTCGCGCAGCACGACCACACGGTCGGCCAGCGTCATGGCTTCGACCTGATCGTGCGTCACGTAGATCGTCGTGGCGCCCAACTCGCGGTGCAATCGGGCGATCTCGACGCGCGTCTGGCCGCGCAGCGCCGCGTCGAGGTTCGACAGCGGCTCGTCGAACAGGAAGACCTTCGGTGAGCGAACGATCGCGCGACCGATCGCGACGCGCTGGCGCTGGCCGCCCGACAGCTCTTTCGGCGTGCGCAGCAGGTAGGGCGTCAGGTTCAGGATCTTCGCCGCGCGCTCGACCTTCTCGCGGATCACTGCGGGGTCCACCTTGGCGAGCTTCAGCGCAAAACTCATGTTCTCGTACACGCTCATGTGCGGGTACAGCGCGTAGCTCTGGAACACCATCGCCAGGTCGCGCTTGGAGGACGGCGCGTCGGTGATGTCGCGGCCGTCCAGCACCAGCGAGCCGTCGGTGATCGTCTCCAGGCCGGCGATCAGCCGCAGCAGCGTCGACTTGCCGCAGCCCGAGGGCCCGACGAAGACGATGAACTCGCCTCGGTGGATCGCCAGATCGATGCCGCGGATGGTGTGCACCGCTCCGAAGTGCTTGTGGATGCCTTTGAGTTCGAGGTAGGCCATGGCCAGGTCCCTTCTTGACTTACTTGACGGCGCCTACTTGACCGCGCCAAACGTCAGCCCTTGCACCAGTTGCTTCTGGCTGAACCAGCCGAAGACGACGATCGGGGCGATCGCGAGAAGCGAGGCGGCCGACAACTTGGCCCAGAACAGGCCCTCGGGGCTGGAGTACGAAGCGATCAGCGTGGCCAGCGTGCCGGCCTTGGCCGAGCTCAGGTTGAGCGACCAGAAAGCCTCGTTCCAGGACAGCACCAGGCACAGCAGCCCGGTTGAGGCGAGCCCGCCCATGCCCAGCGGCAGCAGCACGAGGCGCGCCTCTTGCCACAGTGTCGCGCCGTCCATCCGCGCGGCTTCGAGGATCTCCGGCGGGATGTCCTTGAAGTGCGAATACAGCATCCAGACCATGATCGGCAGGTTGCTGAGCGTGAAGACGATGATCAGCGCGAGCTGGGTGTCCAGCAGGGCAGACTTCTGCGCCAGCACGTAGATCGGCACCAGCGCGCCGACGGCCGGCATCATCTTGGTCGACAGCATCCACATCAGGATGTCGCGCGTGCGCTTGCTGCGAAAGAAGGCCATCGAATACGCCGCGGGGGCGGCCAGCAGCAGGCCCAGCAGCGTCGACACCACGCTGGTGATGATCGAGTTCTTCGCGTAAAGCAGGTAGTCGCTTCGGACCTGCACCTCGCGGAAGTTCTCCAATGTCGGCGTGAAGACGAACTGCGGCGGCACGTGGATCGCCTGCATCTCGGTCTTGAACGCGGTCAGCGCCAGCCAGCCGAGCGGAAAGAACAGCAGCAGCGTGACGGCCCAGGCCGCGATGGTGCGAACGATCAAGGCGTAGGGGAATGGGGTGGGGCGCGCCATGGCGGTCAGTCGAGGTGTCAATCGAGGTTTCGGCCGATCAGGCGAATCAGGAACACCGCGGCGATGTTGGCCAGCACGACGGCGAACAGCGCACCGGCCGAGGCCACGCCGGCATCGAAGTTCAGCAGCGCCTGCTTGAAGATCAGGAAGGCGACGTTGGTGCTCGCGTCACCCGGGCCGCCGCCGGTGGTGGTGAAAATCTCGGCGAAGACCGAGAGCAGGAAGATCATCTCGATCATCACGACGACAGCCATCGAGCGCGCCAGGTGCGGCAGCACCATGTAGCGCAGCTGCTGCAGGTAGGTGGCGCCGTCCATGCGCGCGGCTTCGAGCTGCTCGCGGTTCAGCGACTGCAGCGCGGTCATCAGGATCAGCGTTGCGAAGGGCAGCCACTGCCAGGCGATCATGATGATCACCGCGCCCAGCGGGAAGTCGGTCAACCAGTCGATGGGCGTCGCGCCGAAGAACTGCCAGACCTGCGCCAGCACACCGTAGATCGGGTTCATCATCATGTGCTTCCACAGCAGCGCGTTGACCGTGGGCATCACGAAGAAGGGCGAGATCAGCAGCAGCCGCACGATGCCGCGGCCGGGGAAGGGCGCATCGATCAGCAGCGCGAGGCCGGTGCCCAGGCCGACGGTGATCACGATCACGCTGCCCAGCAGCAGCAAGGTGTTGCCCACCGCGGCGCCGAACGACGGGTCGGTGACGAAGTACTCGAAGTTCTCCAGCCCGATGAAGCCGGTTGCCTCCGGCTGCATCAGGTTGTAGCGGATGACGCTGAAGTACAGCGTCATCGCGAGCGGCACGATCATCCACAGGAACAGCGTGGCGACCGCGGGTGCCATCAAGGCGCGGGGCAGGAATCTGTTCATGATGTGGCTAGGTTGGTGATGCTGTTGGAGCGGGCCGCGGGTGCCGGGTGACCGGCTCCGTTCATGTCCCCCGGCAACGGCCATTGGCCGCTGCCTCCTCCTTTACTTCACTGCGCCGGTCACCCGACACCCGCGGCATATCACGGTGTCTGCCACGCGTTGAAGGGGCTCGACCGTGGCTGATCAGGGGAATGGGGTGTTCCGTGCAGCGAAGTATTAGGAGGAGCCCTCAGCCAAAGGCTGAGGGCGGGGGACATGAGCGGAACGGAACGCGCCGTTCCCCTGATCTCGCTCCCAATGGGCAACTTACTTGTAATACCCCGCCTTGCGCATCTCGCGGTCGGCTGCCGTCTGCGAGGCCTTCAACGCCTCGTCGACAGTCGACTTGCCTGCGAGCGCCGCACTCATCTGCTGGCCCACCGCAATGCCGATGGCCTGGAACTCGGGGATGGCGGCGAACTGCACGCCGACATATGGGCTCTTGGGCAGCGTCGCGTCGTTCGGGTTCGCCGACAGCATCGCCTTCTGCTCGGCGGCACCGAACTTGGCGGCGGCGCGGAACTCACGCGTCAGGTAGGTCGACTTGCGGGTGCCGGTGGGTACGCTGGCCCAGCCTGCTTCCTTGGCGACGAGCTTGATGTAGTCCTTCGACGTGGCCCAGTTGATGAACTTCTGCGCCGCGTCCGGGTTCTTCGACGCGGCGGGGATCGCCAGCGCCCAGGCCCACAACCAGTTCGCGCCCTTGTCGGTCACGGCCGACGGGGCCTGCACGAAGTCGACCTTGTCGGCGACCTTGCTCTGCTTCGGGTCGCTGATGAACGAGGCGGCGATCGTCGCATCGATCCACATCGCGCACTTGCCTTCGTTGTACAGCGCGAGGATCTCGTTGAAGCTGTTGGCCGACGATCCGGGCGGGCCGTACTTCTTCAGCAGGTCCACGTACAGCGTGATCGCGTCTTTCCACGGCTTGGTTTCGAGCTGCGGCTTCCAGCCCATGTCGAACCACTGGCCGCCGTGGGCATTGACCATCGTCGTGATGAAGGCCATGTTGTCGCCCCAGCCGGGCTTGCCGCGCAGGCAGATGCCGTACACGCCGTTGGCCGGGTCGTTCATCTTCGCGGCCGCGTCGCGCACTTGCTCCCAGGTCGGCCGCTCGGCGAACTTGATGCCCGCCTTCTGCGCCAGGTCGCTGCGGTACATCAGCATCGAGCTCTCGCCGTAGAACGGCGCCGCGTAGAGCTTGCCGCCCGTCGACAGGCCGTTGCGGATCGCCGGCAGGATGTCGTCGATGTCGTAGTTGGCGTCGGGCTTCAGCTCGGCGAGCCAGCCCTTCTTGCCCCAGATCGGCGTCTCGTACATGCCGATCGTCATCACGTCGAACTGACCGCCCTTGGTCGCGATGTCGGTCGTCACGCGCTGGCGCAGCGTGCCTTCTTCCAGCGTCACCCACTTCAGCTTGATGTCGGGGTTGGCCTGCTCGAAGTGTTTGCCGAGCTTTTGCATCTCGATCATGTGGCCGTTGTTGACGGTGGCGATCACCAGTTCGGTGGCGGCTTGCGCGCTGAAGCCGGCCAGGCCCAAGACGGCGGCCGCGCTGACGGCCCAGGTGGTGGTGAACTTCATCAGTTGTCTCCTGAGGGGCTGAGGGGGCGGTGAGGCGGCGGCGGGTGGGTTCCCAACTCGTCCACTGGCGGGTTGCATCTTCCGGCGACAGCGTGTCGCCTGCCGATACCCCAGCCACGAACACCTGTACCGAGTTGCACCGATTTGTCGTGGTTTTCCCGAATCTGATGGAATTCTGTACATGTTGGTGCCGGGTGCGCCCGGCCGCGCCGGGCGGCCGATGCGCCGCGCGACAATCCCGCCCATGAAAGTCATTCGCCTGCGTGAAGGCAAAGAACGCTCGCTGCTGCGCCGTCACCCCTGGGTCTTCGCCGGCAGCATCGCCAAGGGCCAGGCCGATGCCGGCGAGACCGTGCGCGTCGAAAGCGACGACGGAAAGTTCCTCGCCTGGGCCGCCTTCAGCCCCAGCTCGCAGATCCGCGTGCGGGCCTGGACCTTCGACGAAAGCGAACGTGTCGACCACGCCTTCTTCAAGCGCCGCATCGGTGCGGCCGTGGCCTTGCGTCGACGCATGGCCGTCGAGAGCGACGGTGTCCGCCTGATCCACGGCGAGGCCGACGGCCTGCCCGGCCTGGTTGTCGACCGCTACGGCGACCTGCTCTCGGCGCAGTTCCTGTCTGCCGGCACCGAGCGCTTCAAAAGCACCATTGCGGACGTATTGCTGCAAGCCACCGGCTGCACGCGCCTGTACGAACGTTCGGACTCGGGCGTGCGTGCGCTCGAAGGGCTGGAGCCGGTCACTGGCTGGCTGCGTGGCGAGGGCAACACCGAGGTCACGATCCGCGAGCACGGCTGGCAGCTGACGCTGGACGTGCAAGAAGGCCACAAGACCGGCTTCTACCTCGATCAGCGCGACAACCGTGCCCGCCTGGCCGACTGGGTCCGCCGATTCGGCTGCAAGCGGGTGCTGAACTGCTACAGCTACACCGGCGGCTTCAGCGTCGCGGCGCTGGCCGGTGGTGCCGAGCAGGTGGTCAGCGTCGATTCGTCGGCGCCGGCGTTGGCCCGAGCCACTGCCCACGTCGCGCTGAATGGCCACGACCCGGCGCGCCACCAGGCGCTCGATGCGGACGTCAACGGCTACCTGCGCGAGGCACTGAAAAGCGGCGAGCGCTTCGACGCGATCGTGCTGGACCCGCCCAAGTTCGCGCCCACCGCGGCCCACGCTGAACGCGCGGCCCGCGCCTACAAGGACATCAACCGCCTTGGCCTGAAGCTGCTGGCGCCTGGTGGCCTGCTGTTGACTTTCAGTTGCTCGGGCGGCATCGGCGCCGAGCTGTTCCACAAGATCGTCGCTGGCGCGGCGATGGATGCGCAGGTCGATGGCGCGATCCTGGCGCGCCTCGAAGGCGCGCCGGACCACCCCACCACGCTGATGTTCCCCGAGGGCGAGTACCTGAAGGGGCTGGCGGTGCTCAAACAGTAGCTCGCCTCGCCTCGCCTGGTGGCCCAGGCGCGATCGTTGCTCGCAAGGTGTGCCGACAGGCCGGGGGCTTGACCCACCCGCGCCCGGTACCGCAAAGTGGCGCCACGTGACACCAGCGCCTCGCCCTTGACGCAGGCGCGCAGGGCAGGCAACGGTGTTGGAGCGGTGCACATGGACGCGGAACTGGTCGGTGCAACAGAGGGCCCATCGGGGGCGCACAGCGGCCCACCACGCGACAGCGCGCGCGCCTGGTTCGAGCGCCTGCTGGCGGGCGCCGACATCCGCGTCGGCGGCGATCGGCCGTGGGACCTGCAGCTGCTGGACCCCGACGTGCCCGAGCGGGTGCTGGCCCAGGGCACGCTCGGTCTCGGTGAAAGCTACATGGACGGGCATTGGGCCGCGGAGCGGCTCGACCAGTTCTTCGACAAGCTGGTGCAGGCGCAGACGTCGCGCAGCGGCCGTCCGATCGCGTTGGCGGCCAAACCGCCGCTGTGGCATCTGCTGAAGGCCCGCCTGCTGAACCTGCAGACGCAGTCACGCGCCTGGCAGGTCGGGCAACAGCACTACGACCTCGGCAACGACTTTTACGCTGCGATGCTCGACCCGCGCATGACCTACACCTGCGCCTACTGGGGCGGTGGGGCCGAGACGCTGGATGAGGCGCAAGAGGCCAAGCTCGAGCTCGTCTGCCGCAAGCTGATGCTGCAGCCCGGCATGCGGGTGTTGGACATCGGCTGCGGCTGGGGCAGTCTCATGAAGTACGCCGCCGAACGCTTTGGCGTGCAGTGCGTTGGCGTCACCGTGTCGGCCGAGCAGGTGGCGCTCGGGCGCGAGCTGTGCGCCGGCCTGCCGATCGAGTTCAGGCTGCAGGACTATCGCGGGCTGATCGACAAGGTCGACGAGCTGGGCGGCCATTTCGACCGCGTAGTCAGCCTGGGGATGTTCGAGCATGTCGGCCACAAGAACTACGCCGCGTTCATGCGGGTGGCCGAAACCGCGCTGAAGCCCGACGGGCTGTTCCTGCTGCACACGATCGGCCGCAACGAGCATGGCAACGGCACCGACCCGTGGATCGACAGGTACATCTTCCCCAACGGGGAGCTGCCGACGATCGCCCGCATCGGCCGGGTCTGCGAGCGGCGTTTCGTCGTCGAAGACCTGCACAACTTCGGCGCCGATTACGACCGCACGCTGATGAGCTGGCATGCGAACGTCGAGGCTGCGTGGCCGCGGTTTGCCGAGACGCTGGGAGAGCGGTTCCGCCGCATGTGGACCTACTACCTGCTGTCGTGCGCCGGTGCCTTCCGGGCCCGCGACATCCAGCTGTGGCAGTGGGTGTTGTCACCACGTGGGGTGCCGGGCGGCTATCACCGCCCGGCGTGACGCGGGCCCCCACGGCCCCTCCCGGGGCCTGCCTTGCAGGCCGCGCCGTGCCAGAGGCTCGGCCCTTCGGCAGGCATGAACAGCCCTCAGGACTGTTCATGTCCGGCCTCAGCCCCCCGAGGGGATCCACGCCACTTGAACGGGACGGCGCTGCGCGCGTCCGACTGGGTCAGGTCTAGCGAATGCTGACCGTGCCGCGTTTCCACTGGGGATCTTGATAGCGTTGGAAGGCGGCCAGGATTTGCGGCGTGCTGGCGAACTTGTCGGTTGTCAGCGTGGGCAGCTTGGCGACTTCGAAGCGGCGGTTCCAGCGGCCCTCGGTGCGGGCCTCGCGGGCCAGCAGCAGCTTTGGCTCGGCGCCCGGCGCATAACCGGCGTATTCGACGTAGCCGCTGTCGGCGCCCATCGGGTTGCCCGGCGCAGGCGGGAGCACGTCGATCACCCAGCCCTGTTCGGCATCCTGAGTCAACGAAGGGCCGCTCCCGAGTTGACTCGCCCCCGTGGGGGGCGGCGGCTGGATTCCAGCCGCCTGGGGGCTGACCTTTCTGACCACCCACAGTTCGCGCCACGTGGCCAGCGGCTGCACGGCCACCGTCAGCAACGACGCGCTCGGGTCCGCCGTGGTGGAGTTCATCCAAACCACACCCCAGGTGCAGCGGCGCAGCAGCGGCTTCTTCGCATCGTGCTGGGCATCCACCAGCAGCAGGCAGGTTTCGCCCGGCTCACCGGCTTGCGTGACCAGCGTCGGGCGGCGGCTGATGTCGGGCGTGCCCACCGGTGCCGGCGAGGCGGCCCAACGCGAAGCACCCACGCGGATCGCCGCGTCGTTGTATTCGGCCTGGTCTTCCTCGGCCAGCTCGGTCGAACGTACACCCGCCAGTTCATCGACCGCCCGTTGTCCGGCTGCCTGCGCGGCTTCACCGCGGCGTGCCTGCGCGAATGCCAGCGACGACCAGACGCCCGCACGGCGCAACCGCAACTTGTTCTTCGTCCACTCCGGCAGCGACGCAAACGCGCTGGTCGGCAGCTTGTCGAGAAGCTCGGCACGCCAGCGGTCGTTGGCCTCACGCTCGGTCGGCTTGAGGGCCGGGTCGACGCAGTCGTGCCGCGTCAGTCCGAGCACCGCACGGGCCTGCTGCGCGGGCGTGGCTTGCGGCATCGCCAGCACGCGGCGCCAGGCGTCACCGTCGTAGCAGAGCTGCACGACGCCATCGCGCTCGAAGTTGACCCACCGCACGCCGTAGGCGCCAACACCATCGAGGTGCGCGGACAGCGTGGTACTGGGCGTCGTGTTGCGCGACGACGCGCGCCGCGCCAGCCGCTCGGCCATCGTGCCGATCGCATCGAAGGCCTCCGGGCCGATGTCGCGGGCCGGCGCTGCCTTCAGGTAGGCCGCGGCGTAGGCGATACCCAGCGACTCCGAACCCGGCGTGTCCTTGACGAAGCGCAGCACCGCGAGCAGCTCGGGTGCATCGGCCTCCTTCGCATCGGTGCCGCGCACCTGGGTGGCCTTCACATAGCCACCGCGTTCGCGCTTGTGATCCCACACCTGCAGGTAGCCCAGGCGCTCACCGCGCACTTCGAGGGCGTCGCCGGGCCACAGCTGGGCCTGGGCGGGCGCGCTGTCGGTCGGCGAAGCGCGCAACGGCGTGGCATCTTGCGTGACGAGCGCGAGGCTCGACAGGGCGGCAACGGCAGCGGTCGTGATCATCATCGGCTCCTGGTCGATCTCGTCATTGCTCTTGCGAGTCGTCTTGCCATCCGTCTTGCGATTGGCCGGTGTTCGCCGGTAGCGTGGCCTTGGCCTGCGTGCCCAGCAGCGCCCCGCCGATGAAGCCACCATCGGCCGGCGGCGGCGCGATGATCACCTGCACCTTGTCCGACAGCTTGTCGGCCAGCGTCTTCTGGATCAGCAGCGGGTGGCGGGTGATCAGCGCGCCCTCGCGCGCCATCTGCTCGCTGTTGGCCTGGCCGACCTTCTGCAGGCGATAGGCCTCGGCATCGGCCAGCTTCTGGCGCGAGTCGGCTTCACCCTGCGCTTCGATGCGGCGGGCCTGGGCGCTGGCTTCGGCGCCCTTCACGCGGGCCTGCTTCTCGGCCTCGGCTTCGAGCTGGCGCTGCTCGATCTGCTTCTGCTTGAACGGCAGCACGTGCTTCATCGCCTCTTCCTGCGCCTTCGCGGCGATCACCTGCTCTTTCGCGGCGGCTTCGGCCTGCTTCTCGCGGCGCACGCTCTCGGCCTGCGCTTCGAGCGCGGTCTGCTCGACCTGTTTCTCCTTCAGCACCAGCGTGTAGCGCATCTTCTCGGTGGCCAGCTCCTCGGCCAGCAGGCGGTCCATGCCGCGGCGGTAGTCTTCCGGCAGATCGATCTTGCCGAGCGTGATGCCCTTCAGCAGCACACCGTCGGCGGCCAGGCGCGGCTTCAGCTCGGTCTCGATCGCCTGCTGCAGCTCGGCGCGCTTGCTCGAGAAGATCTCGCGCACCGTGTAGCGCGCCATCACCTTGTAGATCACGCCGTTGATGGCCGGCTGCACGATGTCCGCGCCCAGGTCGTTCGGCAGGTTGCCGGCGACGCTGCTCACGCGGGTCGGGTCCAGCGCGTAGCGCACCGACAGGTCGACACCCAGCGACAGGCCTTCGACCGACTGGAACGGCGACTCGCCATCGGCGCGCAGGCTGCCCTGCGGCCGATAGACCTGGTCACGCAGCGGCAGCGTGCGCAGCGTGTGCAGGCCGGGCAGCACGATCGCGCTGCCTTCGCGCAGCTCGGTGGTGCTACCGGTCAGGCGGTTCGAGCGCACGCCGACTTCGCCGTGCTCGATGCTGGCCAGCGGCGGGTTCTTCCACAGCACGTAGGCCGAGGCGATCGCCAGGCCGGCGACCAGCAGCACGGTGCGCGACGAGTGCAGCGTGCGGGCGCCGCTGCCGACGCCGCGGCGCAAGGCCACGCTGGTGGCGCGGGCCATCCGCGTCAGGCGGGTCTTCCAGGTCGGGGCCGGCTCAGGGGCTTCGTAGGTGCTGGGCTGGTCGTCGTCGCGGGTGGTGTCGTCTTGCATGGTGTCCTCGTCGTTGTCTCGTGGCGCCGTTGCGTTCTTCGCTTGGCATGGCGCCCATTCTTCGAATTCACCGCAGAGCAAGCGAGAGCGACGCGCACCCAGTTCGCACCGGCTTGTGAAGGCTGCCGCCCGGGTCCGGAAGAAACCTTCACACCGGCCGGGAAGGGCCGTCGGGATAATCCCGCCCAGCAGGACCAGACGGGAGCGAACGATGGTGAAAGTGGCCGTGATCGAGGACGACCAGCCGACCAGCCAACAGCTGTGCGGCTGGATCGCGGCGGCGCGCCCGGGCATCCAGATCGACACCTGGTTCACCCGCGACGAGGCTGAAGCCGCGCTGGAACGCGAGCGCTATGACCTGGTGATGCTCGACATCGAGCTCGGCCGCGAGCGCAACGCCGGCGTGGCGATCATCAACGCGATCAACAAGCGCCATGCCGGCACGCCGGTGCTGGTGGTCTCGGCGATGCCCGCGGCCATCTACCGCAGCATCATGAAGGCGCTCGACGCGTGGGACTACCTGCAGAAGACGACCTTCGACGAGGCCGACTTCGTCGAGACCTTCCTCGACATCCTGCGTGCCACCAAAGACAAGGCGCCCGCCGTTGCCCCTGCCGCGCCACGCGAAGAGCTGCTGCTCGACCCGCTGCGCCAGGGTGCTGCGATCTGGCGCGGCCAACGCGTGAACCTGCCGCTGACGGCGCAGCGCATCCTCGCGGCGCTGTACCAACGGCGTGGCGAGGTGGTCAGCTATGAAGACCTCTACCAGGTCGTCAAGAGCGGTCGCAACCGCGACAACATCCGCAAGCACGTCAGCACGATCCGCGACGCGTTCCGCGACATCGATCCGTCGTTCGATGGCATTGCCAACGTGCCGATGCGCGGGTTCCGTTGGGAACCGTGATGCAGTGGACGAACCGCCTGCCCGATGTGCAGGCGCTGCTGCCCACCCGCATCCCGCTGCGCCTGCGGGTCTTCTTCCGCGGCGTGTTCGTGCTGCTGGCGCTGGCCACCGTGGCGCTCGCCGGCTTCGTGCTGCGTGAAGAGAAGGAGCTGGGCCTGCGTGCCTACCGCGAGGGCTTTGCGAAGACCAAAGAGCAGATCGTCTCGCGGCTGCGTCACCCCACCGGCCAGCTGGCACTGCTGAACCCCGACGCGCGGGGCACGGCGGTGACGCCGCTGCATCCAGTCGTGCTGCCGTTCTCGGCGATCGATTTCGACGACAAGGCCAAGGTGCAGCAGGCGGTCGAGATGGCCGGCTGCGGCGTGCAATACGGCGACGGCGCGACGCTGTGCGTGGCGATCGGCAGCAACCCGCTCGCGGGGGGCTTCATCTACGCCGTGGGCGGCTTCGCGACCGGCGAGCTGGTGCCCAAGCCGCCCGGTGTGCGTGACCTCAACGCCGCGCACCGCGTGCGCGTCGAGGTGGCGATGCGTGGCCAGACCTGGCGCTGGTTGGCGCCGTACGAAATGGAGCCCCCGAACTTGCCGCGACGCGGCAGGCCCCCCGAGGGGGCAAAGGAAGCTAGGGAGCGGCCCGTCGCTTCCTTCGGCGGGCCAGACACCACCGGTGCGCAGCGCGGCCGCCTGACCGGCTTCGCCGAAGAAGCCGACGGCACGCTGGCGCTCAAGCCCGTGCGCGACTTCCGCGGCTGGCTCTGGCAGGACGCACGCTGCGTCGATGGCCAGACCGGCGACGACTGCCCGCGCCGCGCGTTCTACTCGGTGCGCCTGCCGATCGAACTGTTCCGTGACGAGCTGCAGACCAAACGCAGCCAGATCGTCTGGCCGCCGGCCGACCTGAACCGCATCCTGATCCATCTGCAGGTGCTGGCGCCCAGCGGCGCGACGCTGTTCGACAGCAACCAGCCCGACGCGACACCGCCCTTCGGCCTGGCCGATCTGCAGCCCATCCTGTTGCCCGGCGAGACGCTGCGGCTGGCCAAGGCCGGTGCGCAAGGCGATACCGAGCTCGCGCTGCTGCAGGGCAATGAGGTGTCGGGTGTGGCCGAGCCTTCGTGGTGGGACCGCTTCACCGCGCAACTGATCCGCCGTCTCGAGGTTGAAGGCTACGAGCAGCCGCTGGTTGCGCAGGACACGATCGCGACGCCGCTCGGCCGCTACGAGCTGACGCTGACCGGCGACGTGCGCAGCGTCAACCGCACGCTCGGCCGCGTCGCAGCGCGCGTCGGCTGGATCGTCGTCGCGATGCTCGCGGCGATCGTGCTCGCGTGGGTGGCGATCGAGCTGCGCATCGTGCGCCGCATCACGCTGCTGACCAAGCGCGCGGCTGCGGTGCGGCACGGGGTGCAGAGCCTGAAGGGTGGAGCTGACGACGAGATCCGCCTCGATGTGGCCGATCTGCGCGGCAGCGACGAGTTGGGTCTCTTGGCCGGTACGCTCGCCGAGCTGCTGGAACGCGTCAACGACGACGTGCGCCGCGAACAGATCCGCACTGCGCAGGAGCGCGAGCAGTGGCACGCGGTGGGTCACGAGATCATGTCGCCGCTGCAAAGCCTGCTGGCGCTGCACCCGGGTGACACCGACCCCAGCCACCGCTACCTTCGCCGCATGCAGCAGGCGGTTCGCGTGCTCTACGGCCAGGCCTCACCCACCGAGGCCTTCGAGGCGACGACGCTGGCGGTGAACGCGCTGGACATCGATGAGTTCCTGCGCCACGTGGCCGACAACGCGCCGCACGCTGGCATCAGCGACGTGTGCTACACCAGCGCCGGCGCGCCCTGCCTGGTGCGTGGCGATGAGTATTCGCTCGAAGACGTGGTGACCCACGTGCTGCGCAATGCCGAGCGCTACCGCCCCGCGGGCACACCGATCCAGCTGACGCTCGCGACGGTCGACGCGGGTGTCGAAGTCACCATCCACAACCAGGGCCCGCCGATCCCCGACGAACTGGTCGGCCGGATCTTCGAATACGGCGTGTCCGACGCCGCCGGCGAGCCGAGCGCCGACCCCGCGCACCGCGGCCAGGGCCTGTTCGTCGTGCGCACCTACATGGCCAAGATGGGAGGCACCGTGGAAGCGCGCAACGAGCCCGAAGGTGGGGTCAGTTTCGTGCTGCGCTTGGCGCGGGCTTGACGGCCATGGCCGGCAGGCGCGGCCGAATGGATGCAAAATCCCCTTTCCTACCCCGTGTCCCACCTCATGACCCGCATTCCCCCGATCAGCGAAGACCGCATGCTCGATGCCGAGGCTCGGTTCCCCGAGCTGGCGGCGCGGGCCGGCCGCGCGGCCCACGAACGGGCGTTGAAGAACACCGGTCGCGTCGTGATGAAGAAGGCCGGACGAGCATCGAGCAGTCAACTGGTCGAGTTGCGCGCGGACGGCTCTGAGCACGTGATCAAGGCGCTGCCCGCCGACACGCCGGTGCAACCGGGCTTGGTGCTCAAGCGCAAAAAGGCGACGCCCGTTCCGCGGTGACCGCTGATCCGCCCCTGCGCTCGCAGGCGAGGCTTCGGGTGTTCGCCGGGCCGAATGGCTCGGGCAAGAGCACGATCCACACCGAGTTGCGACCCGAGTGGATCGGTGTCTACGTGAACGCAGACGACATCGAGAAGGCGCTCGCGGTGCGAGGCCAGCTTGAGTTGGCCGACTTCGAGTTGGACGGCACGGACGGTGCCCTCCAGCGCAGGTTTTCGGCCATCGTGAACTCGTCAGGGTTGTTGACGAGCGCAGGGTTGGCTGGCGTGGCCGATCGTGTCACTTGGGTGAGCGGTGCGCTGCAGGTCCCGCAGGCCGACGTCAACTCGTACCTCGCTTCGGTGACGGCGGACTTCATTCGCCGCGAGTTGCTGAGCCAAGGTGCCTCGTTCACCTTCGAAACGGTCATGTCGTCGCCGGACAAAGTGGCCTTCATGCGTGAAGCTCAGGCGCAGGGCTACCGGACGTACCTGTATTTCGTGGCCACCGGTGATCCGACGATCAATATCGAGCGGGTGCGGCTGCGCGTCAGCGAGGGCGGTCACGCGGTGCCCGATGACAAGGTGGTCCAGCGCTACCACCGGTCGATCGAATTGCTGGATGAAGCCTGCGGCGCAGCCAACCGGGCCTACATCTTCGACAACTCTGGCGCGGCACACGAACTGATCGCCGAGGTCACCAACGGCGAGTCGCTCGAGGTGCGCACCGCAGCGATGCCGGCTTGGTTCGTCGCCACGTCGCTGTGGCGCTCGTTCCAGGACTGAGACCCCGCGCAGACGGACGGCGTCAGGGCGCTGCCACCCGCGGGTCGAACTTCGCGCGCTTCAGTGCGAAATAGGTCTTCACGTTGCGCACGTTCGCGTCCTGCGTGAACAGGCGCTGCGTGAAGGCATGGAACGCGGACATGTCGGCGGCCCAGGCGATGAGCACGAAATCCGGCCCGGGTGAGACACGCCAGCACTGTTGCACCGCCGGGTCGGCCACCGCGCGCGCTTCGAACGCCGCCTGAAGCTCATCGCCCTGGCGGTCGAGCGTGATCTCGCAGATCGCGCTCAGGCCGCGGCCGGCGAAGCGGGGCGAGAGCAGGGCGGTGAAGCGCTCGATCACCCCGATCTCGCGCAGGCGCTTGACCCGCCGCAACGCAGTGGCTGGCGAGACGTGCGCGGCTTCGGCCAGCGCGTGGTTCGTCAGGCTGGCGTCGGCTTGCAGAAGGTCCAGCAGGCGCCAGTCGACGACGTCGAGCGTGATCGAATCCATCGAATCATTGTCCACGGAGAAGGATTATTTCATGTTGCCGAGTCGTGTACTGAATATGCCATTCGTGGCTCCACTTTGAAAGCATCTTTCTAGTGCGCGGGCCTACGATGCCACCCATACCGCTCGTCCTCAGCCCCGAGCCCGTTCGCCCTGAGCTTGTCGAAGGGCGCGCACCCGCAGAGCCCAACCGTTCCGCCTGAGCCTGTCGAAGGCCCAAGCCCCGTCACCAGAAAGACCACACCATGTGCGGCATCGTCGGCGCGGTCAGCGCCCAGAACATCGTCCCCATCCTCGTTCAGGGCCTGCAGCGGCTCGAATACCGCGGCTACGACTCCTGCGGCGTCGCGGTCCATCAAGACGGCGCGCTTCGCCGCAGCCGCTCGACCGAGCGTGTGGCCGATCTGCTGGCGCAGGTGCAGCACGACAACGTGGCCAGCGGCACCGGCATCGCCCACACGCGCTGGGCCACGCACGGTGCGCCGGCGGTGCACAACGCGCACCCGCACTTCTCGCGCGACCGCATTGCCCTCGTCCATAACGGCATCATCGAGAACCACGACGAGCTGCGCGACGAACTGAAGGCCAAGGGCTATGTGTTCGAGAGCCAGACCGACACCGAAGTCATCGCGCACCTGGTGCACCATCACTACGACGGCGACCTGTTCGACGCGGTGCAGCGCACCGTGCTGCGGCTGAAAGGCGCCTACGCGATCGCCGTCTTCAGCCGCGACGAGCCGCACCGCGTGGTCGGCGCGCGCGAAGGCTCGCCGCTGGTGCTCGGTGTCGACGAAGCCAGCGGTGCGCGTTACCTCGCTTCCGACGCGATGGCGCTGGCCGGCGTGACCGACCGCATCGCCTACCTCGAAGAAGGCGATGTCGTCGACCTGCAGCTCGGCAAACACTGGGTGAGCGCGCGCGATGCGAGCGGCCAGTTCCGCCCGGTGACGCGCGAGGTGAAGACGGTGCACGTGGCCAGCGGCGCGGCCGAGCTTGGCCCCTACCGCCACTACATGCAGAAGGAGATCTTCGAGCAGCCGCGCGCGATCGCCGACACGCTCGAAGGCGTGCACGGCATCACGCCCGAGCTGTTCGGCGACGGCGCCTACCGCGTGTTCAAGGAAGTCGACCGCGTGCTGATCCTCGCGTGCGGCACCAGCTACTACGCCGGCTCGACCGCCAAGTACTGGCTGGAGAGCATTGCCAAGATCAAGACGGATGTCGAGATCGCCAGCGAGTACCGCTACCGCGACAGCGTGCCCGACCCGCGCACGCTGGTCGTCACCATCAGCCAGAGCGGCGAGACGGCCGACACGTTGGCCGCGCTGAAACACGCCCGCTCGCTGGGCATGCAGCACACGCTGACGATCTGCAACGTGGGCACCAGCGCGATGGTGCGCGAATGCTCGCTGGCCTACATCACGCGCGCCGGCGTCGAAGTCGGCGTGGCCAGCACCAAGGCCTTCACGACGCAACTCGCTGCACTCTTTCTGCTGACGCTTTCACTCGCGCAAGTGCGCGGCCACCTGACCGATGAAGAAGAAGCCGCGCACCTGAAGGCGATGCGCCACTTGCCCGTGGCGCTGCAAGCTGTGCTCGCGCTCGAGCCACAGGTCGTCAGCTGGGCCGAGGCTTTCGCCCGCAAAGAGAACGCGCTCTTCCTCGGCCGCGGCCTGCACTACCCGATTGCGCTCGAAGGTGCGCTGAAGCTCAAGGAGATCAGCTACATCCACGCCGAGGCCTACCCGGCTGGCGAGCTGAAGCACGGCCCGCTCGCGCTCGTCACCGCCGAGATGCCCGTCGTCACCGTGGCGCCGCACGACGCGCTGCTCGAAAAGCTCAAGAGCAACATGCAGGAGGTGCGCGCGCGCAAGGGCGAGTTGTTCGTCTTCGCCGATGCCGACAGCCGCATCACCGCCGACGAAGGCCTGCACGTCATCCGCATGCCCGAGCACTACGGCGCGCTGTCGCCGATCCTGCATGTGGTACCGCTGCAGTTGCTGGCCTATCACACGGCATGCGCAAGAGGGACGGATGTCGACAAGCCGCGCAATCTGGCCAAGAGCGTCACGGTCGAATGACCGTGTCGCTCTTGGCGGCACGCTGTTCGCTGCCATCAATGTCTGAGACGCGCCATTAAAGTCGGAGACATCCTCCCGTGTTGGTAGGCGGCCGCTTCGGTATCAGCTAGCCTCGCCTTCATGAAGATCGATACAACCGACTCCCCGCGTGAAGAGGACGAGGCTTTCGTTGTCGCCCAAACGCGCGCCTTCAACGAGGCATTTACCACCAACGACGTGCGCCCGCTGTGCAGCTTCGCGCGTGGCCCTGACGGTGCGATCGTCGGTGGACTGACAGCGAAGACGTACTGGAACTATCTCGATATCGCCTTCCTCTGGGTGGACGAATCGCATCGGGGCGCTGGCATAGGGCAGCAACTGGTCCAGTCCGCCGAGGCAGAAGCCTTTCGTCGAGGTTGCCGGTTCGCGCTGCTGGACACCTTCAGCTTTCAGGCGCGCCCTTTTTACGAACGCCTTGGCTACAGGCAGTTTGGGCAGCTCACGGGCTTCCCGGGCGGTCACGTTAGGCATTACATGACGAAAGAACTTGGGCGGCCTGAACTGACGCTGCATGCCATAACGTCTCAGACATCGCGCTAGAGACGCGCCGCTCAAGCTCGCATCCAATGGTCGAAGTCTCAGACTTTTGCCGCGAAATGCCGGTTGGCCGCACCAGGCAGAACTTCTCAGACTTCAGTCGCCGGGAACACACGCACGCATGGCGTGCCCGCGCCTGCGGCACGCAGATTGCGCGGCTTGCGGCTGACGCTCACATCGCCACGGCGATGTGAAGGCGCGGTAGCGCCGGGCGGCTGCCACAACCCAGAACGCTCGCCAAGAGCGTCACGGTCGAATGACCGTGGGGCTTTTCCGGCACGCCGTTGACGGCCCGGCGCCATAGGCGCGCGAGGTCTCGATGCTCCGCGGCCGAATCACCCCTTGCCCTTTGTGGGTCACACCCTCATATGATGGCAGTTACCCAGTGCAACGAAAGTGCGCGTGAAACGAATTCTGATGACTCTGTGCGTGGCCGTCGCTGGTCTCGGTTTTGTGGCTGTCGACGCCGAGGCCGGCCGACTCGGTGGAGGCCGTACGTCGGGGATGAAGCGCCAGGCACCCGAGCCGCAGCCCGCCCAACCCGTTCCGGCCAAGCCGGCCGCGACGCCCGGAACCACTGCTCCCGCAGCCGCGGCCGCACCCGCCACCCCGCCGAAGCGTTCGTGGATGGGGCCGCTGGCCGGCATCGCGGCGGGGCTGGGCCTGGCCGCCCTGATGAGCCATCTCGGCATGGGCGCCGAGTTCGGCAGCCTGCTGACCATGGTGTTGTTCGCGGTGGCAGCCGTCTTCCTGGTGCGGTTCCTGCTGCGGCGTTTCGGGCCCAGTGCGGCGAACCGCCACGCCATGTCGGCGCCGCATAGCATGCAGTACGCCGGGGCCGGATCTTCGGGTGACCACGGCCGGCCAGAGCGGGCGCCGGCGTTCGGTTCGGGCAGCACTGCCCAAAGTGCCTCCCCGACGAGTCTTTCGGTGACACCGGCGGCCGTGGCAGGCAGCAGCCTGCCCCCGGGCTTCGATGGCCCGGCCTTCGAACGCATTGCCAAGCTGATCTTCATTCGAATGCAGGCTGCCAACGATGCCGGCAACCTGGACGACCTGCGCCAGTTCGCCACGCCCGAGATGTTCGCTACCTTCCGGCTCGAGTTGCAAGACCGCAAGGGCAACACCCAGCAGACCGACGTCGTGCAGCTCGATGCGCAGGTGCTCGATTTCGCCCAGGAAGCCGAACGCCAAATTGTCAGCGTGCGATTCCACGGGCTGATCCGCGAAGAGAAAGAAGCATCGGCGGCACCGTTCGATGAAGTCTGGCATCTCGTGAAGCCGGTCGACGGCAGCCGCGAATGGGCCATCGCCGGGATCGCGCAGTCGGGCGCCTCGGCCTAACTGGCCCCACGCCTGCGTGGGCATCAGTGCGCACCGGGTCTTGCCTCGGCGGTGCGGCGCCTTCAGTGTGTGTCCCGTCCCGGCGGCTCCTTGCACGTCGCTGGTGTGCCGTAGACCACGAAGGCGCTGCCCCTTCACCTTCACCCGCCCGGGGCCACCGTTGTCAGCAGCGACCGATGGCGTGACGCAGCAGCGCCCCATCTCCGGCACGTCGGATTCTTCCAGCGACTCGTCTGAAGCGCTGCCATCGCCGGCATGCAGGCTGACCGCTCACTTTTCAGGCTCCGCACACTTCAGGAGGGCCCATGTTTGACCACGTCAAATTCGGAGTCAGCGACTTCGCCGCGAGCAAGGCGTTTTTCCTCAAGGCTCTGGCGCCGCTCGGCGTCACCGTGGTTTCGGAAGGGGAGCCAGCCTACGGAGTCGAGCTCGCCGCC
>NZ_DASUNH010000011.1:0-2511 GCF_036277275.1 Ideonella sp.
AGGGCGCCGACGCGGCCGACGCGGGCAGCCCGACCTTCTGCGCCGTCCGCTCGACCGCGCGGCCGGTGGCCGAGGCCGCTCTGCCCACCGCTTCGGCGGTCTTCCGCGCGCCACGCTCGACCGCACTGGCAGCCTTGCCAGCCCCGCGCTGCACGGCATGGCCCACCCGCGTGGCCACGCCCGAGGCCGTGCTGGCCGCGGCGCTGGCCGCTTCGGCCGGGCCGGCCACCGCTGCCGCCGATGCCGCCCACAACAAGGCGCCGGCCAGGCCGGCCCGGCCGATCTTCATCAAGGTGCGAGAAGCCATCGCTGCCTCCTGCCGATCAATACACACACCTGCGGGATTGACCCTGGTTTCGAGGCGGAAGTTCAACCACGGCAGCTCACAGCGCCGCGCTGACCAGCGCCTGGATCTGTTGGTCGGTGATCGTCAGGTTCTTGTTCACGAAGCTGGGCGTCACGCAGACGGCGCTGCTGGCGCTTCGGGCGCAGATCGCACGGAAGTTCTTGACCTGGAAGGCCTCGTCGCCCACGCCCGTGACCGGCGTCGACACGGTGCCCATCGCGTGTTTCCAGAGGCTGTACTGGTCGGCGGTGCCCAACCGCAGGGCGAACAAGTCGCCGCCCCGGCCGTCTTTGTAGGCCACGTCGGTGTAGGTCTTGCCGTGCCAAGTCCTGGTCGTGGTCTTGTGCGTCACGCCACTGACGCCCAGTTCCTTGGCGACCGCAGCGTCCGCCAACTCGCCTGCCGCGGCCAGCGGGCCGATCACGCCGAGGGTCAGCGCGGCAAGCGCCGCGGCGGTCGTCTGCTTCATCGTTTTCAAGGGCTGCATCGAAGCCGGAAACCATAGCCCAGCCGGCATCCGGCGTCTGTGTCAATCGATGACAAGCCCCTCGCGGAGGAGCTCAACGCCCCTGGAACAGCGCCGGTCGCTTGTCGATGAAGGCCTGCATGCCCTCTTTCTGGTCTTCGGTCGCAAACAACGCATGGAAGGTGCGTCGCTCGAACAGCAGCCCTTCGCGCAGCCCCACTTCCAGCGCGCGCTCGACCGCCTCGCGCGCGACCATCGACGCCGCCTTGCCGTGGCTAGCGATCTGCCGTGCCGCACCGAGGGCCTCGTCCATCAGCTTGTCCACCGACACCACGCGCGAAGCCAGGCCGACACGCTGCGCTTCTTCGGCGCCGATCGTGCGGCCGGTCAACACCATGTCCATCGCCACCGACTTGCCGACCAGCTTGGTCAGCCGCTGCGAACCGCCCATGCCGGGAATCACACCGAGCTTGATCTCGGGCTGGCCGAACCTGGCGTTGTCGGCCGCGAAGATGAGGTCGCACATCATCGCCAGCTCGCAGCCGCCGCCCAGCGCATGCCCGGCCACGGCAGCGATCTTCGGTGTGCGCAGCGCGGCAAAGCCGTCCCAGCCGGCGAAGAAGTCGGCGTAGAACATGTCCATGTAGCTCTGGCCGCGCATCTCCTTGATGTCGGCACCGGCGGCGAAGACCTTGTCCGAGCCGGTGATGACGAAGCAGCCGACGTTGCGGTCGCGGTCGAAGGCCCGCAGGCCGTCGACCAGTTCGTGCATCAGGTCGGTGTTCAGCGCGTTCAGGGCCTGCGGCCGGTTCAGCCGCGCGATGACGACGCCACCGTCGCGTTCGATCAGGATGCTGCTCATGGGATCTCTCCAGGTCGGGTTGAGTTGGTGGGCGGTGCTGGCAGGTTTCAGGAGTCCCAGATCGCGCCGTAGGCCGGGATGCCGCGGCTTTCCATCGCATGGACGACCTCGCGCGTCAGCTTCTGGTTGGCAATGCAGATCACCGCCTCGGCCTGGCTGCTGCGGTGGGCCGCCAGCGCCAGGTGCACGAGGTCGGGCTTGCCGCTGGCATCGGTGTCCCAGATCAATGCGTCGGGCTGCGCGGCCAGGATCTCGTCGACCAGCGCATCGCCATAGGTCTTGCGCGGGCTGCGGGTCGACCAGATCAGCTGCATCGGCACACGCTGCGCCAGCAGGTGCGGCAACACCGGCCCGATGCCGCTGCCGGTGGCCACGTAGACCACCTTCTTGAACAGCGTCTCGATGTTCGCGACGCCGGCGGTCGTGATGCCCTTGACCCACACATGCGACGGCATGTCGTTGATGAAATCACCGGTCCAGTCGCCTGCACGCGAGATGATCAGCCGAAAACCTTCTTCGCCCGGCGTCGGAATGTTGGCGAACGAGTGCCACTCGACCAGAGGGCTGCGGCTGACAGCGGTCGACGAGCCGGGGAACGGTGTCTCGCCATGGTTGAAGCGCACCACCGCCGCATGCGACGAAGGCCGCACGATCGCCACCCGTACCCTGCGCAGCCGCAGCCACGGCAGCGCGATGCTGACGCTCAGCACGATCAGCGTCCACAGCGCCGGCGACGCCCACACCGCATCGGCGAACGGCCGTGCCCCACGCTGCGCATCGACGAACACGAACGCGTGGGTCCAGAACAGCGCCAGCGCCGTCCAGCCGCCGAAGCGA
>NZ_DASUNH010000012.1:0-5744 GCF_036277275.1 Ideonella sp.
TGCGGCGCAGCGCGCGCTGGATGCGGCCCGCAAGGCGCAAGCCGAGATGGAGAAGGCGCAGAAGGCGCTGAACGACAACAAGGACGTGGCCAAGAAGGCGGCGCTGCAGGACGACTTCGACGCCAAGAAGGCGACGGCCGAGGAGAAGTGGGCCGACGCGAAGGTGGCCGGCAAGGAGGCGCTCGAGGCCGCCGGCCCGCAGGGCCAGGCCAAGACGGCGGGCGACCTGAAGGCGCTGGACAGCAAGAACACCAACTGGACCGAGCGGGTCGACGCCGCCCAGAAGGAAAAGCCCGACATCGCCACGATCACGACGGGCAACACCAACGCCGATGCGGCGGCCAAGCGGGTCGCGGGCGCCTACGCCGAGGGCGGTGGCGACGCTGCCGCCAAGCAACTGCGCAGCGAGCTCGAGAGCGCCAACACGCCTCAGGAGCGCAGCGCCGTCTTGCGCAGTGCGATGCCGGTCGTCGATCGCATCACCAAGGACCTGGGGGCGAACGGCCGCCACGCCGACGAAGACTGGCCGAAGCCCGGCCGGAACGCGTCGACCGACCCGGAGGTGATGACCACCCGCGGCGAGTTCGACCAGACGGTGGCCGACCTGGAGGCCAGCGTCGAGCTGGCCGGTGACAAGGAGGCGGCCTTCCACATCGCCCACGACATCCTGCAGGTGATGCCGGGCGGCACCAAGGGCAACAGCGCCAACAACCTGCTCGGCCTGCTGGGCCTGGACCTGGGCCAGTCGTCGCCGGGTCGCACCTCGATGCTCGAGACGGCCTTGTCGGCCGCGCTGATCCAGCCCGATGCGAAGGCACCGGCCGGCACGGTGCTGGCCACGCCGCTGGACCAGCGCAACGACGCCGCGCGGCTGCTGTCGCCCGACATGCCGGCACAGGTCACCGTCAAGGACTGGACCGACGACCAGGGCGTCAGGCACGACGGCACGATCTGGCACGAGATCGAGCAGAACCCCGACCTGTTCCTGACCGCCGACCAGCGCAAGGACATCGCCAAGCGCACCGACGGCTGGCCGGCCGACGAGGTGCTGAAGGAGAAGACCGCGCATGGCTTGCAGAACCTGCGCGAGCAGAACCCCGGCCAGGACGTCGACAACGCCAAGTCCGGCGACACCTTCACGTTCAAGAACGAAGACCCGCGCAGCGGGCTGCCCAAGCCGCTCGACAAGGCCGTGCAGACGGCGGCCGACGACTCGAAGGCCGGCCATCCCAACGACCTGCAGTACGGTGCGGACCTCGATGCGCTGACCAACTCGCCAGCCTTTCGCAAGCTGAACACCAACCAGCAGCTCGACGCGGTTGGTCAGTTCGACCGCACGATCACGCAGCTCGCCAATGCCAAACAGGTGCTCACCACCGACGAGAAAGACAAGTTGCGCGAGCTGATCGGCTCGTCGAACTTCCACGACGTGAACGTTCGCGTGCAGGACCGGCTGCTGGGCATGTTCAGCGAGTCCGCGAAGAACGAGCCGGCGCTGAAGGCGTTGAACAACCTGGTCGACCTGCCGGGCTTTCGTGCGCTCGATAACGAGGCGATGGAGTTCAAGGTGCTGAGCGCCTTCCAGCACGACGAGGTCTTTCGCGGCACGGTCGGCAAACTGGCCGGCCGCACCGATCTGTCGCCGGCCGACCAGCGTGGAGCGCTCGAGGTGCTGACCCAGGTGCAGGCCGAGCGCCAGCTGTACGACAAGAGCAATGCCGGCGACCGCCAGAAGATCATGGATTCCATGCTTGCAGCGGCCACCGACCCACGCTTTCGCGGCTTCAACAAGCTGCAGAAGGACGAGACCGTCAACCAGCTGGTCAAGTACGGCGACCAGCAGTACGCGCTGAAGGACGACGGCGTGGCCAAGGCGATCGAAGCCGGCTCGAAGGCCAAGCCGCCGCCGACGCCGATGCTGATCCCGACCCCGGGTTCGGTCACCACCGCGCCGAAGACCGGTCAGCCGACGCCGAACCCGTCGCCCGGCGAGTCGCCGTCGCCCACCACGACCGGGCCGACGCCAACGCCGACGGCCACGACGTCGCCGACCACCGAGCCCACCAAGTCGCCCACCACGGTTCCGCCCAAGGTGGCGACCGACACCGAGCCACCGAAGGCGCCGACCACCCCGACCAAGCCGGAGCCGCCGACGCTGGCCAGCGTCGGCAGCGACCTGACCAAAGCCCAGGCCGGCGCGAAGGACACCGCGACATCGAAGGAGACGATCAACGATCCGTTGCGCCGCGTGGCTGGCGAGGACCCGGTCTCCTACGCGTACGAGAAGCTCGCGGCCAAGCACCACGACGACAAGGCCTATCTCAAGCTGCTCGACGAGGCCCTGCCGCAACAGCGGCGCGACTTCACCAGGCAGCAGGTCAAGGACCTGGTCGGCCAGGGCAAGCCGGACGAGGCGATGAAGCTGCTCAGCACGCAGCTCAACGCGACGAAGGACCCGGCGGAGCGCAAGCAGCTGTGGGAGACCGCGGGCCAGCCCACGTTCTCGCGCAGCTACTTCGATCAACAGATCGACAAGGCGCTGGCCACCAAGGGCCTGACGCTGGAGAACCTGGGCAAGCAGTTCAAGGAACTCGGCGAGAACGCGCCACCCGAGGCCGCCAACCTCATGCTCGATGCGATCAAGGCCCACACCGACAAGGGCCCGGACGACCCGTTGTGGCAATTCCTGACGAACGACGTCTCGGCCAATGCAGGCACCTACGAGGGTCTCTCGCTGCTCGTCGAGCGCGCCGACTCGCTGGGTGGCAACCGCGCCGACGAGGTGGCGAACTTCTACGCCACGGCCTTCGACAAGATCGCCCGCGACCCGAAGCTGTCAGCCGGCACGGCGCTGATGCTGACCGGCGGACCCGAAGGCGGGCTGCGCCAGAAGATCACCGACTCCATCGCCGACCACGGTGCCGCCAAGCTGAGCGTGGCACTTTTCAACGCCGCCAGGAAACACGCGAACGGGCCGGACATGGGCGGTGGACGCGACTGGACGGACACCATCGAGACCAAGACGCGCAACGGCATGCGTGACGGCATCAAGGAGTTCCGCGACAACGTCTCGGGTGACGTCGAAGACTGGCAGAAGCAGAACAAGAACGCGCTGCGGCTGGTGCAGGACTACGGCGGCCTCGACCCCGAGGGCGTGGCGCGGGCCCTCGCCAAGGACCGCAAGGACCACCCGGACACCTACTTCCGGATCGAGGACGACAAGCCCGTCGGCGTCGATGTCGCGTACGCCAAGATGGAGCAGCGCGGGATCCAGGTCGACGGGCTGATGCGCGACCTGATCGGGTTGAACCTCGACTTCGACAAGGCGTCGATGCCGGCCGAGAAGCAGCTGGGCGACGAGATCAAGAGCCTGGACACCGACCCGCTGGCGATGAGCACGTTGAAGAACAACGTGAGCCTGGACGAGCACCGCGCCGACCAGCTCAACTTCGGCCACTTCGCCCCCGCCGCCAGCCCCTGGAACCCGACCGCCGTGGTCGGCTCGCAGCGCGACCACGTCGACAAGCTGGTGCGCGACTACCACGTGCCGCCCGAACTGGCGACCAAGGTGAACGAGCGCACCGACCGCTGGGAAACGGACCTGCGCACCGAACTGGGCCAGGGCGACAAGGTCTCGTACGACAAGCTCAAGACGCTGACCGACGAGTACCAGAAAGACGTGCAGGCGCTGCTGAAGGACAAGGTGCCCAATGGCGGCGACGGCGCGCTGGTCAAACCCAGCAGCGAGGTGGTCCAGGAGATCCGGACCACCCTGCAGGGCATCGGCACGACCACCTCGACGCTGCGCCTGACGATGAACTGGTTCCGCGACTCCGGCGATCAGCTGCTGCGTGCCTACAGCTCGGTCGCCTTCCGCCGCGGCGTGAACGGCGCGGGCCAGTTCGATCCCAACAGCGAGCTGATCCGCAATGCCGCGCGCCTGGGCCTGAGCGACGAGAAGTCGATCCAGAAGGCCTTCGACTTCAACGAGAAGATGCAGGCCGAGATCAACAAGCGCCTGAACAGCGAGCCGGGGAAGACCAAGCTGTCCGACGTCGACATCAAGGAGCTGACCGAGCAGTTCAAGCGCGAGGCGCCGCAATACGGACCCCCGAAGGGCTACGAGGCCAAGTCACTGCCCGATGCCATGAAGACGTCGGAGCGCGTCACCCGCGGGCTGGGCATGCTCTGCTTCTTCGGCTCGGCGGTGAACAACGGCGTGAACGCCGCCGGCGAGAAGGGTGTCACCAGCAGCGATGTCTTCGCGGGGCTGTTCGGCAGCGGCGCGGTGATCGAGGCCTATCGCAGCTCCAAGGGCCTGGCGATGGAAGGCGGCAAGCTGCAACAGGCTTTCGAGAAGATGCACATGGGCCCGGATGGCGCCGAGCAGCTGTCGAAGGTCCTCAAGTCCAATGCGCTGGGCAGCGCGATCGCCTTCGCCGATTTCGCCTGGGCCTATGAAGACTTCACCGGCGAAACCTTGTGGGGTAACAAGGTCGGCAACGGCCAGGGCGACTCGACCGCCGGCCTGCTCACCAGCGGCGTGGTGCTGGCCGACCTGGTGGAGATCGGCGCGGCGGGCTGGCGGGCGCGCCTGGCGACGATGGCGGCGACCCAGGGCGGCGCCATCGCCGGCTCGAGCGCGGCGCCCGTCATCGGCTGGGTCGCCGCCGGCTTGCAGGCGGCCTTCCTCGCCGCGCGATTTGCCTACGGCGTGACCAAGGACAAGAACCAGTTCGAGTTCGAGGACAACAAGGACTACGCCGACATGGTCAAGTCGCTCGGCTTTACCGAGGACCAGGCGCGCGAGCTGATGAACCAGAGCGGCGGCAACACCGACGTCAAGGTCGACGACTGGGAGTGGTTCGTCCCGGGCTGGAACAGCTATCAATCCCTCCACAGCATGTTCGGCTCGGCCGAATCGTTCTTCCAGGAGGGCGGCATGGGCCCGATGCACGCACTGAACCCGCTGTTCGATGCCAACAACGTGCCGCAAGAGCAGCGCCTGCAGTACCTGCAATCGCTGTCGCCGGACGAGATGAAGAAGCTGATCGGCCAGACCCACAAGGTCCTGGACGACGAGATGAAGGACGACGGCGAGATCACCAAGGAAAGCACGGCAGGGCTCGAAAGCTGGATGCGCGACAACAAGCTGTGGAAGAGCGAGTACCTGGGGGTGTCATAGGGCCCCCACGGCCCCTTCCGGGGCCTGCCTTGCAGGGCCGCGCTTGGCCAATGGCCAAGCCCCTCGCCAGGCATGAACAGTGTTCATGTCCGGGCTCGGCCCCCAGGGGGCTCGCGCAGCGGACCGGCCAAGCCGGATCCGCGCACGCCACTTGAAGGGAGCGGCGCTTCGCGCGCTCGATGCCGCTTTCCCGTTCGGGCTGAGCTTGTCCACGCCAGCATGCACGCACGTGCCACGGCGGTCCACGCACCCCTCCACCCCTTCCGTGAATCCGTAGTTGTCGCTGCCCAGTCGAGTTCCTAATCTCGCGGGCTCTCGGGTCCTGCATGCAAGGGGGCCCTTCCGGATGCGATCCAAGGAGCCCACCATGTCGGTCACCATTGGCGGTTACGCGCCCGTTTACACCCCCACGCACGTCCCGCCGGAGCCCAAGCCCGACACGAGCCAGGCCGATGCGGCGGCCGCGGCGCTGCGAGAAGCGCTGGCTGCGGCGCAGCGCGCGCTGGATGCGGCCCGCAAGGCGCAAGCCGAGATGGAGAAGGCGCAGAAGGCGCTGAAC